>SFKX01000043.1 GCA_004553625.1 Clostridiales bacterium
CCCCACGTCGGCGGTCGGCAACGGCGTCAAGTTCAACGGCTACGCAGCCGGCACGATCACGACGCTGGTCGACCTGATCCCGTACATCGAGAGCGTGACAAACCTGACCGAGACCGCAGGAGGCGACGACGGCGAGCCCTACACTGAGGCCGGCGACAACCGGCTGCGCGAGCGGATCAGACTGGCCCCGGCCAAGAGATCCACGGCCGGCCCTGAGCTGGCCTATATCTACTGGGCCATGACGGCCGACAGCTCCATCATCGACGTCAAGGCGGTCAGCGAGACCGAGACCATCAGCAGGACACTGGCAGTCTACGACGGCCACGCCTTCAAGGGCGGCGCCACGCTGCTGACCGACACGCTGATCGTCAGGGCCCACGGCGAAAGCACCGCGGCCGTGAAGGACGTCGACTACGCGATCGACTACACGGACGACCTGCTCACCATCGAAGTCAAGGGCAGTCTCGCCGGCGCTGAGAGCATCGACATTGAGATCACGCAAACCCTCGAGGGCTGCGTGAAGATCGTGCCGCTGCTGAAGGGCGGCAAGACGCCGGACAGCGCCATGCTGAGCAAGGTGCTGGAGGCAGTCAACGCAAAGGACACGCGCCCCATGACCGACAAGGTGCGGGCCGTGGCTCCGACTACCGTGCCCTATGACATCGAGATCACCTACTACACCACGCCGGACACCGAGGCCGAGGTCGTGGCAAATGTGGAGGGATCCGACGGTGCGATCGTCCGCTTCAACGAATGGCAGACCACAGCGCTCGGCCGCGACATCAACCCCGACAAGCTCAGGAGCCTGATCCTCTCCCCGAGGTGGGCCGAAGGACTCGAGGGCGCGATCCGCGTCGACGTGGTCAAGCCTGAGCACACCGCAGTCGCCGACACAGAGGTCGCAGCCTTCAGCGGCAGGCTGACGGTCAGCCACAAGAGCGTCACGGGGGTGGTCTGATGAAGCTGCAAGAAGCCGAGATCCTGAAACTGCTGCCAGCATGGATGAGGGACGACGGCAGCGTCAAGGGACTCGCTGAAGGCACCGACGAAGTCACCCGGGCTCTGGCTGCGAGGATCAAGCTCATGAGCAGGTGGAACCAGATCGACCAGCTCGACGAGCAGACCCTCGACGAGATGGCGTGGGAGCTGAACATCCAGTGGTATGACAGCACGGCCCCGATCGAGGCCAAGCGGGCCGTCATCCGCAACAGCGACCTCGTCTACTCCAAGCTCGGCACCCGCTACGCTGTGGAGCAGATCGTCCGGGACTATTTTCGCACCGGCGAGGTGCGCGAGTGGTATGAGTACGGCGGCGAGCCCCACCATTTCAAAGTCCTGAGCGACAACCCCGAGCTCGTCAACAATAACCTCGAGCTTTTCCTGAAGCTGCTCGGCGTCGTGAAGCGCCGCAGCTCGTGGCTCGACGCGATCCTGATCTGCCTCACCGGCGAAATGTTTCTTTCCTCCGGCATGGCTGTCCGGGAGCACTCCCATGAGGAGCACGTCATGGGCTGCGACGAGATCTACCTCTACACCGGGGCAGTCGTCCACGACAACAACCGGGAGACCGTGACCATCGGCACCGGCGAGCTCATCGCAGAATAACGCAGAAAGGAGAAGCGCATGGCTGCATTTATCAACAACGACATCACGGCTGCCGGTCTGATCGTCCTCGCAAAGGGCGCAGCCGGCCAGAAAATCACCTACACCAAGATCGTCCTCGGCGACGGCTACCTCGAGGAGGGCCAGACGCCCCGCTCCCTCACCGGCGTGGTCAGCCCGAAGGCGGTCATTGACATCACCAAGCTGAAGGTCAACACCGACGGCACCGTGGCGGTCGGCGGCATCTTCACCAACGACCAGACGAGCGACGGCTTTTTCTACCGCGAGCTGGGCCTCTATGCAGAGGATCCCGACCCGGCCGTCGGCGAGGTGCTGTACTGCTACGGCAACTGCGGCGACCTCGCTGAGTGGATCCCGCCCACCGGCGGCGCCACCATCGTCGAGAAAACCATCGACATCGTCACCGCGATCGGCACAGCCACCAACGTCACCGCCTACATCCCGGCCGACGCCTACGCCACCAAGGAGGACTACGAGACCTACAAGGCCATCGCCCTCGCAGCGCAGGCCATAGCCAACGAGGCCATTGAGATCGCCCGGCAGGCCGTAAAGACGGCCAACGAAGCCAAGCAGGCCACGATCGACCTCAACAAGGCCGTGACGCAGAACACCAGCAAGATCCAAACCCTGTGGGACGCCGTTTTCAGCGAAATCACGAGCAACCCCTTCCAGATCACATTTGTGGATCTGTCTGGCATCACCCTGAGCTCCGGCATCTGGAACGCTACACTCCAGCGGCTCGAGTGCTAAGGCTGCCGGCAGAAATCACACGAAAGGAGGCTGCGAATGTATAGAGGCACCACACCGACCATCACCATCAACTGTGACATCGACGCCAGCGAGTTCGCGGCCATGTGGGTGACTTTCCGCGTCCAGAAGCGGAGCACCTACGGCCAGCCGCAGGAAGTCGAGATCACCAAGCGCCTCGAGGACGAAGGCGTGGACGTCGACGGTCAGGTCATCAGCATCACCCTCACGCAGGCCGACACGCTGCTGCTCGGCTCGCTGGATCCCGAAACGGATCAGACCGTGGAGGTGCAGATCCGCGGCAAGACGGCAGACGGGAGGGCCTTCGCCAGCAACATCATGACGGCGCCGGTCAGCCGGATCCTGAAGGACGGGCAGATCTGACCGTGAGCGTCGACTTTAAGGCCAAGTTCTCCGGCAGCGCGGAGACATTCTCGGCCACCATGAGCGAGGCGCCCGCCGGCATGACGGCCTCCATGAAGGAGACCGGCGGCGGCACCGCCTCCAACTACCAAACCCTGCGCAATAAACCGAAGATCAACGGCGTCGAGCTCTCTGGAGACCTGACAGCCGAGGATCTCGGCATCACTTCAGACCAGCACTACACGCACAAGCAGGCGCAGGCTGCGAAGGTCTGGACAATCACCCACGGGCTCGGAAAGCGGCCGTCTGTGACGGTCGTGGACAGCGCCGGCACGGCTGTCATCGGGGAGATCGAATACCTCGACGACAACACCGTGCGCCTGACGTTCTGCGCTGCCTTTTCCGGGACTGCATACTGCAACTAAGGAGGTAAAGCATGAAGTTTTTGACCAACCTCGACCTCAGCCAGAACGAGATCCAGAACGCGGTCATCCAGCCCCTCGCGGCGGCTCCGGCCAACCCCAAGCTCGGCCAGATCTACTACAACAGCTCGGACTCGCTGCTCTATCAGTACGACGGAGCACAGTGGAAACCCGTCGGCAAGGGCTACGAGCTGCCCGCTGCTACCAAGACCGCCCTCGGCGGCATCAAGGTAGGCGACCGCCTCAGCGTGGCCGCGGACGGCACGCTCTCGGCTGACAAGCAGACCGACAACAACCTGACCGCCACCCTGAAGGCCAACTACGACGCCGCATACCAGCATAGTCAGGCCGGCCACGCGCCGGCCGACGCTGAGAAGAACGTCCAGAGCGACTGGAACGTGACCGACTCGACGAGCGACGCCTTCATCAAGAACAAGCCCGCGATCCCTTCGCAGGCGTCTGACGTGGGTGCAATTCCCACCAGCCAGAAGGGCGCAGCTGGCGGCGTGGCAGAGCTGGACAGCTCCGGCCATGTTCCTGCCGATCAGCTCCCGAGCTATGTGGACGACGTCATCGACGCCTACATCGTGAGCGGGGCCACGGCCTTCTCCTCCGGCTGGCTGTCTGCGAGCGACGGCGGCGCAGCTCTGACGCCCGAGTCCGGCAAGGTCTACATCATCCTGACGGCCGGCCAGTACGAGGCGCAGACCTACCGCTGGAGCGGCACCGTCTACGCGCCGATCGGCAACGATCTGGCCCTCGGCGAGACTGAGAACACCGCATACCGCGGCGACCGTGGCAAGGTGGCATACGAGCACAGTCAGGCGCAGCACGCGCCGGCCGACGCCGAGAAGAACGTGCAGGCCGACTGGAATGTGGAGGACACCAACAGCGACGCCTA
>SFKX01000014.1 GCA_004553625.1 Clostridiales bacterium
CTACTCCGAGTCCCTCGGCGACTACATCAAGGGCTACAACTCCTGGTTCGTCGACCGCTACACCCCCCAGGGCACCCTCGCTGAGACCGTGTTCAAGCTCGACAAAGTTGTCGGCGTTATCGTTGACAACGAGGGCATGGGCGCTTCCGCTACCTATGTTGACTCCGTCGTTGCTTCCGAAGGCACCGTCAAGGTCGCTGCTAAGACCGACCTCGACCTGATGTACCACGCGGCTCGCGTCTGGTACGTTGCCGGCAAGACCAACACCGGCGTGTTCACCTATGACCTCGCCAAGGTCGAGACCACCAACTGCCCCAAGACCCTGCCCTCCAAGTACGAGAAGATCGGCAACAGCCTGAACGACTCCGTCGCCTATCAGCTCGACGTCATTGACAACAGCGCTATCGACGCCGGCAAGACCAACGTGGTGCTTTACTACAAGCTCGGCTACCGCGGCCCGGTCTCCAACGCCGACAAGACCACTGTCATCGACACCGCGAAGTACCAGAATGCCAAGATCCTCACCGACATCAGCAAGGTTGCTTACCTTGATCCTGTCATCTACATCTACACCCACAGCGTGATCGAGAGCAGCGACGCGGATGCTTATGCCGTCCACGCTTACTCCCCGACCGCTACCACCGGCGTTGTCAGCAAGATCGCGAACGACGGCACCATCACCCTGCGTGACGGCACTGTCATCGGCAAGAGCAATCTCGCCAAGACGGATCTCGGCCGCTTCGACATCGGTCACTCCTACACCTTCATGCTCGACACCCATGGCCACTACTATGGCACTGCCGAGAACCTGACCCTCGTCTACTACACCGGCGCTTACGAGCGCGTCTCCGGCAGCTACGTCGGCGAAGAGGTCTACAACGTTCAGGTCGCCGATGTGCAGACCGGCGTTGCCACCAACGTCCGCGTGGACGGCGCTTGGAAGAACAACGTAAATGGCCCCGTGGTTGACACCGTCAACATGACTGCCGGCTACTACTGGCTGGGCGAGCCCAACCTGAACGGCGTTTACACGCTCACGCGTTGGAATCCCAATTATGCGACTGATGCCGGCTATGTCCACTCCAGCAGCGCGACCTTCAGAGCGACCACTGGCGTGCAGACCATGCCCAATGTTGACAGCACCGGCGCTCCTGCCGTCTACTACACTGCCGGCAGCGTGAAGTTCGTCATCGCCAGCGGCAGGGGCAGCACCTACAGCTACGCCACCTACAACAGCGTCGCCGAGCTGCTTGCCGGCTTCAACGCCACCGGCGCTACCACTGGCACTGTCTCTCTCCGTGATATGGCCCTGACCACCATCACGACGACTGTTGGCAACGTCGACACTACCATCGTGTTTGCGTATAATGCCACCGCTACCTCCAGGTACGTCTTTGTCCCGTACGACATCCCCGCGTCCAAGTGGACCTCCATGGGCGAGATCGCTGACGGCACCGTTCTGTACTACTATGAGAAGGGCGCTTACCTGAACGGCGACCTCATCACCATCTACACCACTGTACCTGAGGACATCGAGCGCGGCTTCTACTCCGTGCAGGTCAATGCTCTTGGTTACTCCGTCCTGCGCGATGCTGCCAGGTGGTTCTATGAGGCTGAGAACGTTGTCAAGAGCGGCAACAACTACGCTCAGGAGTTCAACGGCAAGCTGAGGCAGTTTGCTTCCGATGCGAAGATCCTTGATTTCCGCAAGGGTGTCCTGGCTTCCACGCTCGACGCCATCACCGCTCTCGAGCTCTTCAACTACTACAACGAGCCGAACCTGCAGCTGGCTTACACCGTGAACGCCGCCGGCGAGATCGATGTCTGCTACGTTGTTGAGGAGAACCTCGGCAGCGTGATAGTTGACGAAGCTGCTGATTGGGCTGAAGCCGGCAGCTGGACGATTGCTGAAGTTGCCTGCATCAATGATTGGGCGCACGAGTATGAGGACGAAGTCAGCTTCGTGCTTAAGCCCGACTTCACCAACGGCTACAAGCCCGCTGTTGGTGCCAACATGGTCGTCACTCTCCGCCTCGTCTGGGCTGACGGCGAGCTGAGCAATCCTTCTGAGGTAAAGGTTCCTGGTAAGGTCGCGGCTGACGGCGACGTCGAAGTCTCCTTCAGCATTGCTGATTTTGACAAGGGCGTCTACTCCGGCAGGTATACTTACAAGGTCGAGGTAGCCGACGTTGTGTTTGCTCCGTTCACGGTCAGCACCACGACTTCCCTGGCCATCAGCGGTGCCAACGACGCCAATGTTCTGACTGTTAACGACCTCGCCCCTGGTGAGGACCTGTATGTCAAGTTCAACAAGACCAGCATTCCCGCCGGCATGACTGTTGACGTTACCGTCAACGGCAAGGCCTGCGACGATTCTGTTACCAGCGCCGATGACAGCGTGACGGTCGGTTTCAACAGGACTGACAGCAGCAAGAGCTTCGCGCTCATCGCCAGCGACACCGACCTCGTGATCAACACGAGCGTCACCGTCGTTGTTGAGATCGGCTATGGTGCTGATTCTCCGGCCGCTATGGATTGGAACTTCAAAAACCCCGATTCCAACGCCAATGCTGACCTCAAGACCTATGTGCTTGAGCCCGGACAGATGATCACCGGCATGCAGCTGCAGAGCACTGGTACCATCAGCGAGACCAACGATGATTACATCCTGTCCGTCGTTCTCTACTCTGACAAGGATACCTCTTTGGACTTCACCTGCTACTCTGTTGAAGCTATCAAGGCTGCTAACGGCGTGTTCACCATAAAGGATTTCCTTCCCACGGTGAACAGCCTCCAGCTCCGCGACTTTGCTTTTATTGACGAGAGCCTTGATGCCGTGGGCATCTAATCAGCGCAGAATTATCTAAATAAACCAAACGGTTTTCCCGCCCCCTTCGGGGGGCGGGTTTTTCATTATACGGACGTTTAAGAACTGTGAATGAACAAATACTGAACTTTTTGCTAAGACATTATGTGGTTTAGGCCCCAGAATTTGTGCATTGTGACGGTTGACAGGTCCGAATTAAGGTGCTATGCTCATATTCAGTCACAGGCTGTGAAGGAAAGAGTAGTCCGTCGGATGCGGCGCAGAGAGCCCCGGCAAGGTGGGAGCGGGGCGCGCAGATGCGGGTGAACATGGTTCCGGAGCCGCGCACCGAACCGTTTTGCGGTAAGGCTGCGACGGGTGCGCCCGTTATCGCGTCAGGAGTATGATGGTACTCCGTGAGGCCCTTGTCGTGAGGCATGGGTGAATTAGGGTGGTAACACGATCTTTCATCGTCCCTGATGCTATTCTGCATCAGGGACGGTTTTTTTATTCGGGGTGATAGCCTTGGCGCTTATAGAAATTAAAAATCTCTGCAAGACCTTCGGCTCCGGCGATAACGCCGTCCACGCGCTCGAAGATGTCTCGCTGGACATCGAGGCGGGCGAGATCTTCGGCATCATCGGCCTCTCCGGCGCGGGCAAGTCCACGCTCGTCCGCTGCATCAACCTCCTGGAGCGGCCAACAAGCGGTACCGTCACGGTGGACGGCGCGGATATGTGCTCGCTCTCCGAGCGCGAGCTCCGCAGCCAGCGCCGCGAGATCGGCATGATCTTCCAGAGCTTCAACCTGCTCATGCAGCGCAACGCTCTCGCCAACGTCCGCTTCCCGCTCGAACTCGCGGGCGTCCCCCGCGCGAAAGCCAACAAGCGCGCGCAGGAACTGCTTGAGCTCGTCGGCCTCGGCGACAGGCTCCGCGCCTACCCTGCCCAGCTCTCCGGCGGCCAGAAGCAGCGCGTCGCCATCGCCCGCGCCCTCGCCACGGACCCCAAGGTCCTGCTCTGCGACGAGGCCACCAGCGCCCTCGACCCCACCACCACCGAGAGCATCCTCGAACTGCTCAAGAACCTCAACCGCTCGCTCGGCGTCACCGTTGTGGTGATAACCCATGAGATGCGCGTCGTCGAGAGGATCTGCTCCCGCGTCGCCATCATAGCAGACAGCCGCATCGCAGAGCTCGGCCCCGTCCAGGAAGTGTTCCTCCATCCGCGCACCGAGGCTGCCAAAAAGCTGGTCCTCCCCTCCCGCGCCGGCAAGCTCGAGGGCTTCTCCAGGGACGGCGAGAATCGCGCTGTGGACGAGTGCCGCGGCAGCCTTATCCGTCTCGCCTTCGACGGCGAGACCACCGACCGCCCCATCATCGCGGACATGATCCTTTCGCTCGGCGCACCAGTCAGCATTGTCTACGCCGACACCCGCAGCATCGAGGGCAGGCTCTACGGCCACACCGTCCTCCAACTGCCCAGCGAACCCGAAACCGCAGATAAAATGCGCCGCTGGCTCGAAAGCCAGGGCATCAGCTTCACGGAGGAGGAATGAACATGCTCGATCTGGTTCTCAAGGGCCTCGGCGAGACCATATACATGACCGTCGCCGTCACCTTCTTCGCCTATGTCGTCGGTCTGCCGCTCGGCCTCGTCCTTGCCGTCACCGCCAAGGATGGGCTCCGACCCAACCGCGCCGTATACCTTGCGCTCAGCGCCGTCGTCAACGTCCTGCGCAGCGTGCCGTTCCTCATCCTCATCTACACCATGCTGCCCGTCACCCGCTTCGTCGTCGGCACCGCGATAGGCACCAAGGGCGTGCTGCTGCCGCTCTTCGTCTCCGCCTTCCCCTTTGTGGCAAGGCTCGTAGAATCCAGCGCAAGGGAGGTGGACCGGGGCGTCATCGAAGCGTCCCGCTCTATGGGCGCCTCCGTCTGGCAGGTCGTCGTCAAAGTCCTCGTCCCCGAGGCCATGCCCAGCATCCTATCCGGAGCGACCATCGCCGCTACCACCATCCTCGGCTACTCCGCCATGGCCGGCGTCGCCGGAGGCGGCGGACTCGGCGCTATCGCCATCAACTACGGCTACTCTCGATATAACTACGCCGTCATGCTCACCATGTGCGCCGTAATCGTGATCGTCGTTCAGCTCATAGAGACCCTCGGCAAGACCTCCGTGAGACTGAAAGACCGCAGACTCAGATAATTTGAATTTGAAGGAGATAATGAAAATGAAAAAGCTGCTTTCCATCCTGCTGTGCGCCGCGCTCGTGCTCGGCCTCGCCGCCTGCGGCGCCCCCGCTTCCGAACCCTCCGCCGCCCCCGCGACCGACGTTCCCGATCCCACCGACGCCGCCCCGGCCACCGACGCTCCCTCCGGCGAGCTCGAAAAACTGGTCGTCGGCGCCTCCAGCACCCCGCACGCCGAGATACTCGAGGCCCTCAAGGGCGAGCTCGAGACCCTTGGCTACGAACTCCAGGTCACCATCTTCGACGACTACGTCATGCCCAACCTCGCCCTCGCCGACGGCGAGATAGACGCGAACTACTTCCAGCACGAGCCCTACCTGCTCAACTTCAACGCCGAGAACAACACCGAGCTCGTCTCCGCCGTCGCTGTCCACTACGAGCCCATGGGCATCTACAGCAGCAGCAAGTCCAGCCTCGACGAGATAGCCGAGGGCGACATCATCGCCGTCCCGAACGACGGCACCAACGAGGCCCGCGCCCTTCTCCTTCTCGAAGCTGAAGGACTCATCACCCTCAAGGACGGCATCGACGCCTCCACCGAGACCGCGACCATCCTCGACATCGCCGAGAACCCGCTGAACCTCGAGATCGTTGAGATGTCCGCCCAGAACATCCCGCACAGCCTGCCCGACGTGGCCTATGGCGTCATAAACGGCAACTACGCCCTGCAGGCCGGCCTCACCGGCAACGACGCCCTCGCCAGCGAGAGCGCCGAGTCCGACGCCGCGCAGACCTACGCGAACATCCTGGCCGTCCGCGCCGGCGAGGAGAACACCGACAAGACCCAGGCCCTCATCACCGCCCTCACGAGCGAGACCTGCCGCGAGTTCATCGAATCCACCTACGACGGCGCCGTCGTGCCGATCTTCTGAAAAAAGCAAGCAGCCGCCTCCTAAATGGAGACGGCCGCCGGAACGCCAAAAAGCCGCCCCGAAAGGGCGGCTTTTTGCTTTGCGGCGCGCTCAACGGGCAAAGTACAGGGCGAGCGCGATGAGCACGGCCTCGAAGAACAGTATGAGCGGCATACCTATTGTAAAGCTGTCGTGCTGGGTCTTGTGCCGGAAGGCGTACATGCCGGCGATGATGCCGGGCGAGCCGCCCAGCACTGCCACAAGGAACAGCGTCGCCTCCGGTATCCGGCGTTTCCCCCGCCGGGCGCGGGACTTGTCCGAGGCCATGAGGATGAACGCGTCCAGGTTTATCAGGAGCAGATACGCCCCCAAAAGTATGAGCAGGAGCTTCATTTGCCTTTCCTCCGCCTTCTGTCGTATGGCGGGACGAGACAGCCCTTGCCGAAGCCTATGAGGTCCTCCCGGCCCGCCTTGCGCAGCGCCTCCAGGACCAGGCGGCGGTTCGCGGGGTTCTGGAACTGCAAGAGCGCGCGCTGCATCGCCTTCTCCTCGGGCGAGCGCGGCACGTATACCGGCTCCATCGTCCGCGGGTCCAGGCCGGTGTGGTACATACAGGTCGAGACCGTCCCCGGCGTCGGGTAGAAGTCCTGCACCTGCTCCGGTCTGCGCCCGGTCTTTTTCAGGTACTGCGCCAGGGCTATCGCGCTCTCCAGCGTGCTGCCCGGGTGCGAGCTCATGAGATAGGGAACGACATATTGTTCCTTATCGTACCTCGCGTTCAGGCTGCGGTACTTCTCCATGAAGCGCTCGTAGACGTCTATGTGCGGCTTGCCCATGTAGTCTAGCACGGAGTCTATGCAGTGCTCCGGCGCGACCTTGAGCTGGCCGGAGATGTGATATTTCACGAGCTCGGCAAAGAAGTCGCCCTTTTTGTCGCAGAGCATGAAGTCGTATCTTATCCCGCTGCGTACAAAGACCTTTTTCACCCCCGGAATGTTCCGGAGCTTGCGCAAAAGCGCGAGGTAGTCGGAGTGGTCGGCCTCTATATTTTTGCAGGGCGTGGGCGCGAGACAGCTGCGGTTCGCGCACATGCCGTTTTTGAGCTGCTGGGAGCAGGAGGGCTTTCTGAAGTTCGCGGAGGGCCCGCCGACGTCGGAGACGTAGCCCTTCCAGAGCGGGTGCTTCGTCATGGCCGTGACCTCGCGGATGACGCTCTCGTGGCTGCGGCTCGTCACCATCCTGCCCTGGTGGAAGGCCAGGGCGCAGAAATTGCAGCCGCCGAAGCAGCCCCGGTTGTGTATGACGGAAAAGCGGACCTCCTCTATCGCCGGGACGCCGCCCAGGGCCTCGTACATGGGGTGGACCTCCCGCGTGTAGGGCAGCTCGGCCACCCGGTCCAGCTCCGCCGTGGAAAGCGGCATGGCCGGCGGGTTCACAACGAGGTAGCGGTCCCCGTGCGCCTGGGCCATTGCCCGACCCCTGACCGGGTCGTGCTCGGCGTATTCTATCCGCGTCGCCTCGGCGTAGGACCTCCTGCTCCGGCACACGTCCTCGTAGGAGGGCAGCATGACCGCCTCCGCGGGTGCCTCCTTGGCGATATAGGCGGTACCGCGTATGTCGTGCAGCTCGGAGACGGGCCTTTTCTTCTTGAGCGCCTTCGCTATCTCTATCGTGGCGTACTCGCCCATGCCGTAGACGAGCAGGTCCGCTTTTGCGTCGAAGATGACGCTCCTGCGCACCTTGTCCTCCCAATAGTCGTAGTGCGCGAAGCGGCGCAGGCTGGCCTCCAGCGAGCCGATGACTATTGGCATCTCGGCACCGAAGGCCTCTCTTGCACGGTTGGCGTAGACGATGACGGCCCGGTCCGGACGCAGCCCCATCTTTTTTCCGGGCGAGTAGAAGTCCTCGCGCCTTCTGTGCTTTGCCGCCGTGTAGTGCGCGACCATGGAGTCCAGGTTCCCCGCGCCTATCATTACGCCCAGCCTCGGCGCGCCCATGGCCTTGAACGCCTCCGCCGAGTGCCAGTCCGGCTGGCAGAGCACGGCGACCCTGTAACCTTCGGCCTCCAGCACCCGGGCGATGACCGCCGTGCCGAAGCTCGGGTGGTCCACATATGCGTCCCCGCCGACGACGAGGAAGTCATACCACCACCAGCCCCGCTCGTGCATCTCCTCGGCGGACACCGGCAGGAAATCGGCCCTGTCGATCACAGCAGTTCACCTCCGTACCAGCCGCTGACGCCATTGTGCTTCACAAGGTAGCCCCGGCTCGTCTCCTCCACGACGGAGACCTCGTCCCCGGGCTCCAGGGGGAGGTAGTAGTCCGTGCAGTCGTTGCAGCGGACCTCGCCGCTCTCGCCGTAGAGGTATTTCGTGAGTATGTCCAGCTCGTAGCCCGTCCGCACGTGGACGCATCGGGAGAACTCCTCCCCCCGTTCCAGGATACGGACGATGTTGTCCCCCCAGCGGATATAGGCGCTGCGCTCCGAGCCGCGCTGCCTGGTCCTGACGCGCCGGACGGGGAACTTGTCGTAATGCTCGGATTGGAAGTCCTCGCTGCCGTTTCTGGGGATGATGAGGGCGTTGAGCTGGCCGTCGTCCTTGAGGACGCAGCCGCCGTCTATGCTGATTATCCTGCGCTCCCGTTCTATGATGGGGTTTGCGCAGACGGTGTCCGCCCCGTAGAGCATGACGGGCCAGTGGCCGACGATGACCCAGCGGTCAAAGGAGCGGCCCTGGCCGAGGAAGTTGTCGTTTTTCATGCAGCTCCAGCCGTCCCAGCTCTCCGGCTCGCCCTCCGGCAGGCCGCCGTGGACAAAGACGTAGCGCCCCGCATCTATCACATGGGGCAGGCTGTCCAGGAAGTCCAGCTCCGGGGCGAAGGCTTCGCCTATCCGGCGCCGGAATTCGGCCATGTCCGTGTCCTCCCGGACCTCGAAGCCGATCTCGGCGCTCATCTGGGCCAGCAGGCCGGGACCCCAGCCCGCGCTGTTGGCCAGCAAATATTTTTTTGTGTAGATGTCGGAGCGCGGCGTGGCGCGGTAGATCTCATCCTGCCAGCAGTCGCAGTTGCCCTGCACGGCCAGGACCCGCCGTTCTTTGGCCAGGCGCATGATATAGCGCAGAGTCTCAAGGCTCTGCCCGCCCTTTTCGACCATGTCCCCGCAGAACACCAGGGTGTCCTCCCCGCGCAGGTCCAGCTTGTCCAGCAGGCCCCGGAGATAGGGCAGGTTGCCGTGTACGTCCGAGATGGCGATGATGCGCCCGGCCGCGGGCAGCTCCAGCTTGTGTATGACGGCCTTCATCAGTTCTTCCTCTCCATGAGCAGCTGGTCGGAGGAGACGCCCGGCTCCACGGCCAGCTCGTCAAAGCCGTAGTGCCTGTAGAAGCCGATGGCCGCCTCATTCGTCACGGCGACGTGGAGGCTCACCGCGCTCCGGCCCCTGTCCGCAAAATATGCCGCGGCGCAGCCGATGAGCTGCACGCCGTAGCCCTTGCCCCGGAACTCCGGGACGAGATACAGCAGGCTTATCCAACCGCAGCCCTCGTCCCTGCCGCGCCTCGGGTCCAACTCCAGAACGCCTACGGGCCTCTCGCCGTACATGACCTTCATGAGGCAGTCGCGGTCCTTGGCCGAGTGCGAGCGCGCCGAGGCCAGGTAGACACGCGGCACAAAACCCGCCGAGGAGCCGTGCGCCACGGCCCAGGAGTCCGCATAGCAGCGGGTGTAGAACTCGGCGTCGCCGGGGTTTTTGGGGTCCAGCGGCTCGAAACGCAGGCTGGTGGGGTCGTCCTTCTTGGTGTCGCGCCACCAGCGCTGCTGCGCAAAGGTCGAAAGCCCCTCGCCCAGGTGGCTGTTATCGTTGTAGTATTTGACGCTTATGCGCCCGTCCTCCACCTCCAGCAGGCTGACAGCTGTGTTGTCGCCATGGAGCATGGGCTCGCCCTCGCCGCTGTGTACGCCCATGGCGCCCATGAGAAAGATCTTTATCGCCATGCCGTGGGACACGGCGGCTATCGTGCCGCCCTCGTGCTTCGCGGCCAGTTCGAGGATGACCTTAGTCATCCGCTCCTGGACCTCCCCAAAGCTCTCGCAGCCGGGTACGAACCACCTCTCCGGCTCGTTGTTGAAAAGGTACATCTGCTCGGGCCACCTGTAGGTGATGTTGCCCCAGGGCTCGCCCTCCCAGACGCCCATGTTTACCTCGCGCAGGCGCGGCGTCGTGACGAGCTCGAGCTCCCGCCCGCGCAGGAGCGCACCCGCCGTTGCAACGGTCCTGTCCAGGTCGCTGGAATACACCGCGTCTATCTTTACCCCGCGGAAACGTTCCGCCAGGGCGTCTATCTGCCGCCTGCCCCGGTCCGTGACCTTGCCGTTCCAGTGGCCCTGAGCACGGCGGAAGAGGTTCCCCTCCGCCTCTGCGTGACGTATGAGATATATACTTGTCATATGCGCTTCATCGTCCAATCCCGTTGTGTGTTGACCATAGGTCTTGAGTAGGCTATAATGATTGAGTTACATTTTACAATAAATCTCCGCCGGTTACAAGGATAACAGGGGGCCTGAACTTGAAAGTGATACATCTCATAAGCGGAGGCGATACGGGCGGCGCAAAGACGCACGTCCACTCCCTGCTGCGCAACCTCTCCCGGGGCATGGACGTCACGCTCGTCTGCTTCCGGGACGGACCCTTCGCGCGGGAGGCCGCCGAGCTGGGGATAGACACCCGGGTCTGCGAGGGCGGCTTCTTCTCCGCCCTGCGCCAGGTCAAAAAGCTCATCGCCGAAGAGGGCTTCGAGCTCGTCCACACCCACGGCTCCAGGGCCAACCTAGCCGGGGCCATCCTGCGCTCGGGCTGCGGCAGGCCTGTCGTCAGCACCGTGCACAGCGACTACAGGCTGGACTATATGGGCCGCCCCCTCGCCGGGGCCACCTACGGCGTGCTGAACGTCCTGGCCCTGCGGCGGATCAAATACCACGTCGGCGTCTCGGACGCCATGCGTCAGCTGCTCATCTCCCGCGGCTTCCCGCGTGAGACCACCTTTGCAATCTACAACGGTCTGGACTTCACCCGCGAGCCCAAGCGCCTGGACAGGGCCGCCTTCTGCGAGAGGGTCGGCGCACAGGTCGGCCCGGGCGACGTCGTGGTAGGCGCGGCCGCAAGGCTGGACCCCGTGAAGGACCTGGCCACGCTCGTGCGAGGCTTTGCACTTGCCCGGCGGCAGCACCCGGAGCTCAAGCTCATCATCGCGGGCGAGGGTCCGGAGCGCCCCAACCTTCTGCGCCTGGCCGAAGAGCTCGGCGCGCGTGACGCCGTCTGCCTCGCCGGCTGGCTGGATGATATGGAGGAGTTCTACTCCGCCCTCGACATAAACACGCTCAGCTCCCTCTCGGAGACCTTCCCCTACGCGCTGACGGAGGGCGCCGCCTTCCGTCTGCCCACCGTGGCTTCCGCCGTCGGCGGGATACCAAAGCTCATAGAGGACGGCAAGACCGGCTACCTCTTCCGCCCCGGAGACCACGAGACCCTGGCCGCCCGGCTCTCGGAGCTGGCCGCGGACCCCGCGCTCAGGCAGAGGCTGGGCAACGCCGTGCGCAGCCGGGCCGCGGAGCGTTTTTCCGTGGAGGCCACCTGCCGCGAGCAGCGTGAGGTCTATGAAGAGATCCTCCGGCGCGAAAAGGAGGGCCGCTCCGGCGTAGTCATCTGCGGCGCCTACGGCATGGGCAACTCCGGGGACGAGGCCATCCTGGACGCCATCGTGGCCGAGCTGCGCTCCGTGGACAGGCTCATGCCCATCACCGTCATGAGCAGAGACCCCGCCGGCGCCGCCGCGAGGGTGGACTGCGCCGCCGTCCACACCTTCAACTTTCCCGGCTTTATGCACGCTATGCGCCGGTCCGCGCTGTATGTGAACGGCGGCGGCAGTCTCATTCAGGACGTCACCAGCCGCCGGAGCCTCTGGTACTACCTCTTCACCCTGCGCTCGGCCAAGCGCCTGGGCTGCAAGGTCATGATGTACGGCTGCGGCATCGGCCCCGTGACCAGGCCCGGCGGCGTGAAACGCACCAGGAAAACGCTCAACTCCTGCGTGGACGCCATCACGCTCAGGGAGCCGGACAGTATCGAGGAGCTGCGCCGCTTCGGCGTGACCCAGCCTGAGATAATCCTGGCCTCGGACCCCGCGCTCACCCTCCCCGCCGCCCCGGCGGAGCAGGTGGATGCCGCGCTCCGAGAGGCCGGCGCGGAGCCGGAAGGAAAGTACCTCTGCTTCGCGCTCAGGCACTGGCAGGGCTTTGAGGAAAAGGCCCCCGTCTTCGCTGCCGCTGCGGAATATGCCTACGGCAAGTACGGCCTTGTTCCGCTCTACCTGCCCATAAATCACAGGGACGACGTCGAGGCAGCCGCCCTGGTCGCGGCGAAGCTGGTGGATACGCCCAGCGTCGCCCTGCAGGGTCCGCTCAGCTCCGCGCTCGCCATAGGGCTGATGTCGCGGATGCAGGTGGTCGTCTCCATGCGCCTGCACGGGCTGATATTCGCCGCGGGCCAGGGCGTGCCGCTCGTCGGCGTGAGCTATGACCCGAAGGTCACCGCCTTCCTGCGCTGCGTGGACGCGGACTGCATAAGGCTCGAGGAACTGGAGGCCGGCGCGCTCTGCCGCCTCATCGACGCCGCCTATGCCCGCAGGAGCGACGCCGCCGCCCTGGAGGAAAACGTCCGGAGCCTGCGCGCCATAGAGCACAGGAGCCGGGAGACCGCCGCAAGGCTTTTGGGAAAGGAGGCCGGCCAGGATGCTTAATGCCGCCGCGCTCGTATCCGGAGACGGGGCCGAACTTCAGGCCCTGCTGGACAGCCTGTTCTTTGGGGAGATACCGGGCTTTACGCTGGCCGCTGTCATTGCAACTAAAAGAGACTCCTTCGCGCTCACAAGGGCGGAGGGAGCGCATGTCCCGGGCTATGTGGTCGAAGAGGACATCTTCCCGAACGGCGCCTCGTTCTCGCTCGCGCTGCTCAACAAGCTCCGGGACCTGGACATAGACTTTGTCATCCTGGCGGGCTTCGCGCCCAAGCTCTCCGAGGGACTTGCCCGAGCCTACAGAGGCCGGATGCTCGGCCTGCGCTCCGCGCTCTGCCCCGCCTTCGACGGCGTGCGCGAGCCAGAGCTCTGCCGGGCCGCGCTGGAGCGCGGCGTCAAATGGACCGGCGCAACGGTCTACGCGCCCACTGAGTCCGGCGAGGTCGGCCACATCCTCCTGCAGGAACCCGTCCGCGTCCTCGAGGGCGACGGGCCGGAGGATCTCCGCCGCAGGATCATCGAGACCGCCGGCCCCATGCTGGTCGAGGCCGTCAAGGCCCAAGCAAAATAACCCCGCGCCCGCGTCCGACCGCTTGACGCGGGCGTTTTCGCGTGTTAATATACATACCACACGAATGTAAAAGAGGGGGGCCGGGTCCATGGCTCGCAACAAATACCCGGAGCAGACCGTCGAGCTCATCCTTGAGACGGCGCGGCGGCTGTTTTTGGAAAAAGGCTATGAGGCGACGACTATCCAGGACATCGTGGACGGGCTCGGCGGCCTGACGAAGGGCGCCGTATACCACCACTTCAAGTCCAAAGCGGACATAATGAACGCCCTGGGCGACAAGCTCTTTGCGGAAAATGACCCTTTTCGCGCCGTGGAGGGCCGGGACGACCTGAACGGGCTGGAAAAGCTCCGGGAGGTCGTGCGCCTCCACCAGGCGGACGCGGAACAGCAGCAGCTCAGCCGCGAGTCCATCCCCATGCTCAAAAACCCGCGCGTCCTGGCCGAGATGCTGGAGACGAACCGCCGCGAGCTCAGCCCGCGCTTTCTCAAGCTCATCGAGGAGGGCCGGGCCGACGGCTCCATCCGCACGGACTACGCCCCTGAGCTCGCTGAGCTCATACCGCTGCTGACCAGTCTCTGGCTCGCGCCGACGGTCTACCCTGCCACGGCGGAGGGCCTGAGACGCAAGTTTCGGCTCATAGGCGAAATGCTCACAGCCTTGGGCCTGCCGCTCGTGGACGAGTCCGTCCTCAGCCTGGCCGACGAATATATCTCCAAGCTGTAGTTTCACAGGCTGCCCCGCGGGGCAGCTCTGTTTTGGCAATATACATACCTTATGAATGTATGTAAAAGGAGGTAGACATGGCAAAGAACAGACTGTTTACGAGGGATTTCACGCTTTTGGCCCTGGGCCAGGCCTTTTCGCTGGTGGGCAACTGCGGGCTGAGGTTTGCGCTGTCCATGTACGTGCTGGAGCAGAGCGGCTCGGCGGGGCTGTTTGCGGGACTGCTGGCTGCGGCGGCGCTCCCGGCGATACTGCTCACGCCCTTCGGCGGCGCGCTGGCGGACAGGTGCGACAGGAGGAAGCTCATGGTCGCGCTGGACGCGGCCTCCGGCGGGGCGGCGCTCCTGGCGGCGGCAGCGCTCTGGCGCTTCGGCGGGCTGGTCCCGGCGGCGGCGCTGCTCATTGTCCTATCCGCGCTCGGCGCTTTTGAGTCGCCCACGGTGCAGGCCTGCGTCCCCCAGCTCCTGAGCGGGGACGACGTGCTCCGCGGCAACGCCGTGGTGAACCAGATCTCGGCCCTCGCCGCCCTGGCAACGCCCTTCCTGGGCAGCCTGATGTACGCGGCTCTGGGTCTGGAACCGGTGCTGCTTGCCGCGGGACTCTGCTTTTTCGTGACGGCGGGGCTGGAGCTCTTCATCCGCCTGGGCAGGCCCGCCGGGAGCGGTCCGGGTCGGGAGGGCGGCCTGCTGGCGGACCTGGCGGAAAGCCTGCGCTTCCTGCGCCGTGAGGAGCCCGGCGTGCTCCGGCTCCTGCTGCTGGCCGGAGGGCTCAGCTTCTGCGCAGCTGGCGCGGTGTTCGTGGGCCTGCCGCACCTTGTCCGCAACGTCCTCGGCCTTTCCGCGGAGCACTACGGCGCGGCGGAGAGCGCGCTCGCGGCCGCCGCCGTGCTGGGCGCCATGGCCGCCGGCATACTTGGCCCTAAGCTCCGGCGCTGGGACCTGCTCATCTGCGCCTTCGGTCTCGCGCTGCTGCCGGCGGCCGCGGCCTTCGCGCTGCCCTTGGGCAGCATCCCGGCCTTTATCCTGCTCACGGCCTCCTTTTGCGCGGGCCAGCTCGTGTGCACGCTCTTTTCCGTCCTGGCCGTCTCCATGATACAGCGGCGCACGCCGGAGGGGATGACGGGGAAGGTCATGGCCCTCAGCTCCGGGCTGTCCATGTGCTCCCAGCCCCTGGGCCAGCTCGCCTACGGCCTGTTCTTCGACCTCGCCGGGGCCGCGGCCCAGCTCGTCCTGCTGCCCACCGCCGCCGCGATCTTTGCCGCGGGGCTCGCCTCGCGCTGGCTGCGCGGTCTGCTCCGCGGCGGAGATTGATTCCGTTTTGGAATCTATGGCTCGGAAAACGAATTGCAGCCCCCCCGCGCCCAGGCTATACTGGGGCTGAGGAAATTCAGCCTGAAAAGGGGGACAGCGTCATGGAGAGGTTTGAAAACGGCGTGTACGATCTGCGCTCGGCCCTGGAATTCCTGCGCGGCAGGCCGGGTCAGCTGGCGGAGACGGAGGTGGAGGTGGACCCGGAGGCGGAGCTCTCCGGCGTATACCGCCGCGTGGGGGCGGGAGGAACGGTCATGCGCCCGACGAGGACCAACGGTCCGGCGATGCTGTTTCGGAATCTGCGGGGCTTCCCCGGCGTTTCCGCCGCCATTGGAGTGTTGGCGTCGCGCGAGCGGGTGGCCGCCCTGCTCGGCTGCAAGAGCACGGACCTGGGCAAGCTGCTGTGCTCCTGCGTCGATGGGCCTGTCGAGCCCGTGCTTGCGGACTCGCCCGCGCCCTGCCAGGAGGTCGTACACCTGGCGTCTGAGCCCAACTTCGACCTGCGCAGGCTCCTGCCCGCACCCAAGAACACGCCCCTGGACGCCGGACCCTATATCACGCTCGGCATGTGCTACGCCACGCACCCGGACACGGGCCGCTCCGACGTTACGATACACCGTCTCTGTATCCAGGGCCGGGACGAGCTTTCCATCTTTCTTCAGCCGGGCAGTCGGCACATCGGGGCCATGGCGGACAGGGCGGAGGAGCTCGGCCGCCCGCTGCCCATCTCCGTTTCCATAGGCGTGGACCCGGCGATAGAGGTCTGCTCCTGCTTTGAGCCGCCCACGACGCCCCTGGGCTATGACGAGCTGGCGATAGCCGGTGCGCTCCGCGGCGAGCCCGTGCAGCTCTGCCGCTGCGTCTCTGTGGACGAGCGGGCCATAGCGCGGGCGGAGTTCGTCATTGAAGGCGAGCTCGTCCCCGGCGTGCGCGTGCAGGAGGACCAAAACTCCGGAACGGGCTACGCCATGCCCGAGTTCCCCGGATACAACGGCGTGGCAAGCTCCGAGTGCCGCCTGCTCAAGGTCAAGGCCCTGACGCACAGGAAAGATCCCATCCTCCAGACCTGCATAGGCCCCAGCGAGGAGCATGTGAACATGGCCGGGATCCCGACGGAGGCCAGCATCCTGGGCATGCTGGAGCGGGCGATGCCCGGCCGGGTCCTGAACGTCTGCGCCCACCGCTCCGGCGGCGGCAAGTATATGGCCGTCCTGCAGGTATGCAAGAAGTCGCCCACGGACGAGGGCAGGCAGAGGCAGGCGGCGCTCCTGGCCTTTTCCGCCTTTCCGGAGCTCAAGCACGTCATACTGGTGGACGAGGACGTGGACATCTTCGACACGGACGACGTGCTCTGGGCGCTCAACACCCGCTATCAGGGCAACCTCGACACGGTGTTCATCCCCGGCGTGCGCTGCCATCCCCTGGACCCCAGCGCCGGGCCGGAGTACAGCCCGGGCATAGCGGACCGGGGCGTCTCCTGTAAGACGATCTTTGACTGCACGGTACCCTATTCGCAGAAGGCGCGCTTCCGCCGGGCGGAGTTCCTGGAGGCGGACCCGGCGCACTGGCTGCCCGGCTGGGAGGGCTGAGCATGGAGCCGAGGCTGATAGTCGGAATAAGCGGCGCATCCGGCGCGCCGCTGGCCCTGGCCTTTCTGCGCGGGCTCAGGGCGGCGGGCGTGGGCGCGGAGCTCATAGTCAGCCGCGGCGGAGCGCTGACACTGCGTCAGGAGTGCGGCCTGGAGCCGCAGGACCTGGCCGTATACGCCGACGCCGTCTATGATAACGACGACCTCGCCGCGCCACCGGCTTCCGGGAGCCATCCCTCGCTGGGCATGGCAGTCGTACCCTGCAGCATGAAGACCGCCGCTGGCATCTGCACGGGCTACAGCGACAACCTCCTGCTCCGCGCCGCGGACGTGGCGCTAAAGGAGCGGCGGCGTCTGGTGCTCGCGGCCAGGGAGGCCCCGCTTTCGACCCTGCACCTGCGCAATCTCTACGAGCTGAGCCGGCTCGGCGCCGTCATCGTCCCGCCGGTCCCCGCCTGGTACGCCAAACCGGAGACCATGGCCCAGGCCGAAGCGCAGATCGCCGCGCGCCTGCTCGCGCAGTTCGGCATCAGTTCACCCGAAGCCCCGCTCTGGACGGGCATGGAACAGACATAAAAAGCCCCGGCCCGACGGCATGGACGCCGCCCGGCCGGGGAATTCCATATATTCCGGTATGTTATCTCCTGCTCCGCCGCTTGAGCCAGACGGCTGACACAGTACCCGCAATGAAAATGGCCGTGCCCAAGGCTATAAGGACGATGCACAGTATATACGTCTTGTTGTGCGCAATGTCGTAATACATGATACCGGGCTGGTCGAACAAGTGGCCCAGCCCGATCTCCTTGAAAGGCGTGCGTACATCCTGCCTGAGTCGCAGCGCGAGCGAGAGGAGGAGCGCGCCCATGCCGCTCGTGAACAGGCCCAGCAGCGCGTAATATACGCCCGCGAGCCAGCCCCATCGCCGCGCCGCCTTTTTCAGGAGCTTCGGCAGGCCCTCCGTCCAATCGCCGGACTGCGTCTGCGGCGCCTCCGACTCGTCCTCAGAGAGCAGCCAGTCCACCGAGACGCCCAGCGCCGCCGCGAGGGTCGCGAGCTTTCCTGTCTCCGGCAGCGCCTCGCCGGTCTCCCATTTGGACACGGCCTGGCGCGAGACGCCCAGCCTCTCCGCCAGCGCCTCCTGGGAAAGGCCCGCGCGCTTTCTGCAATAGAGTATCTTCTCCGGCAGTTTCATCGTCTTTATCTCCTGCTCCGCCGCTTCAGGTAGATGGCGAGAACTACGCCCGCGACGAAAAGCACTCCGCCGAAGATGGCGATCGCGCCGCCCATTATGCTGACGGGGTTGTTCTGAGCGATGTTGCCCATCGTGTCGGAAAAGCCGCCCATGCCGAAGCCGAAGTTCGAGCCGTAGCCGAGGCCCGTGTCAAAGGCGCCGAACATGCGCGAGACGATATACCTCGCCAGCAGGCCCATGCCCGCGAGGAGCGCGCCGACGACGGCCATGTACACGCCCGCGAGCCAGCCCCAGCGCTTAGCCATGCGGCCTATCGTGCGCGGCAGGCCCTCCGTCCAGTCGCCGGACCGAGCCTGCGACTCCTCCGGCTCCGCCTCAGAGAGCAGCCAGTCCACGGAGACACCCAGCTCCGCTGCGAGCGCAGCGAGCTTTCCCGTCTCGGGCAGGGCTTCGCCGGTCTCCCACTTGCTCACGGCTTGGCGCGAGACGCCCAGCCTCTCCGCCAGCGCCTCCTGAGAGAGGCCCGCGCGCTTTCTGCAATAGAGTATCTTTTCAGGCAATTTCATTGTCTTTACCTCCCGGCTATTGTGCCACGAGTATAGCATTTTACGCCCGGAAATGACAAGCAACCGTGGGCTGGAATCTCCGCTACCCACGGTTGCGTCTCTGTTTTTTGCCTATTTCGCGTACATTTTGCCGATTATGAGGTTGGAAAAGCGCCTCGGCAGGAGCTTTGCCGCCGCGGCTGCCGCCTTGTAGGGCAGGCCCAGGGCGATGAGCGGGCGGCTGCTCTTTCTGAGCGCCGTTTTGGCGATGAAGGCGCCCGCGGCCTCGGGGCTCATGCCCGTCTCCTCATCGTGCTCCATCCGGGCAACGCTCCGGGCCACGCGCCCGCCGTAGGCGTCCTCGCGGATGGTCTTTTTTCGGTTTGCCGTGAAGCCGGAGGCGATGTCCCCAGGCATGACCGCGCAGACGCTTATCCCGAAGGGCCGCACTTCGTTCTGCAGGGCCAGCACATAGGCGTTTATCGCCGCCTTGGACACCGAGTACCAGAGCTGGAAGGGTATCGGCAGGATGCCCGCTATCGAGCTCATGCACACGATGCGCCCGCCGCCCTGCGCGCGCATGATCGGGATGACCGCCCTCGCCGCCCGGTCCGCGCCGTAGAGGTTCAGCTCGAGCTGGGCGTGGGCGTCCTCGGGGCTCGTGTACTCCGCCGCGCCCGAAATGCCGAAGCCCGCGTTGCACACGAGGATGTCGACGCGCCCCTCGCGCCGCTCGACCTCCGTGACCGCCGCCTGCACGCTCGCCTCGTCCGTCATGTCGGCGGAGATGTGCAGGACGCCTTCGGTCCCGCCCTTTTCATGCCGGGAAAACTCATAGACCCGGCAGCCGGCCTTTGCCAGCGCCATAGCCGTGCAGCGGCCAATGCCGCCCGAGCCGCCCGTGACTATCGCTACCTTATGCGTTTTCATCTTTCCCCAGGACCTCCGCAATTATGTCCATCGCCTCGTCCAGCAGCGCCTCCGTGTGCGTGGCCATGCAGCTCATGCGCAGCAGGCACTCGCCCGGCGCGGCGGCGGGCGGCAGTACGGGATTCACGTACACGCCCGCGTCGTAGAGCCGCTTCGCGCTCACAAGCGTGCGCTCCATCTCGTAGGTATAGATAGGTATTATCGGCGTCTCGGACTCGATTATCCTCAGTCCCCGGGCCTTGAGCCCAGCCCGCGCATAGGACGCCAGGCTATGCAGACGTTGCGGCAGCTCGGGATGTTCCCGCAGGAGGCGGAGCGCCGCGAGCGCCGCCGCGCAGGCCGAGGGCGGGATGGATGCAGAGAAGATGAAGGGCCGCGAATTGTGCCGCACATAGTCGCAGACCGTCTCGGACGCCGCCATGTAGCCGCCGAGGCTCGCCAGCGACTTTGAGAAAGTCCCCATGATGACGTCCACCCTGTCCTCCAGCCCGAAGTGGCTGGCCGTGCCGCGGCCGCCCTCGCCTATGACGCCGAGGCCGTGGGCGTCGTCCACCATGACGCGCGCGCCGTACTTCGACGCCAGCTCGCAGATCTCCGGCAGCTTTGCGATGTCGCCGCCCATGGAGAACACGCCGTCCGTGACGATGAGGCAGCCCGCGGACTCCGGCACGGCGCGGAGCTTTGCCTCCAGGTCGTCCATGTTTGCGTGGCGGTAGCGCAGCATCTTGCCGAAGGAGAGGCGGCAGCCGTCGTAGATGCTGGCGTGGTTCTCGCGGTCGCAGACGACGTAGTCGCCGCGGCCTACGAGAGCGCTGATGATGCCGAGGTTCGACTGGAAGCCCGTCGAGAATGTCACGGCGCCGTCCATGTGTACGAAATCCGCGAGCTCGCGCTCGAGCTCGAGATGCAGGCGGAGCGTGCCGTTCAAGAATCTCGAGCCGGAGCAGCCCGTGCCGTACTCTGCCAGCGCAGCCTCCGCCGCGGCAACGACCTCCGGCGCGGCGGTGAGGCCCAGGTAGTTGTTCGAGCCGAGCATTATGCGCCGCTTGCCCTCCATGATGACCTCGGTGTCCTGTCTCGACTCCAGTGCGTGGAAATAGGGGTATATCCCCTTCTCCCTGCACTCCCTCGCGGTCGTATAAGCCGCGCATTTGGCGAAAAGGTCCATAAGCGCCTCCCTGGTACTTAAAATAAATTAATTAAAATATTTTAAGCATATTATATCCCCGGGAGTCTTATGTGTCAAGGCGGGCTATATCGTTTCTGTTTCGGAGTTCTCGTCCTCGCCAGACCTCAGAACTTCCTCTTCACATTTGCGCTGAGCTTCGATCAGAAGTTCAATTGCCTTCTCGCTTGCGCGAAACATCGTCAGATATAATTTCTTGTAATCTGTCATTCTTATCACCTCAAAGGAAAGGATAGGACATATAGTCCAAAAAGTCAATAGGACACATCGTCCTTTGATATATTTTGCTTGGTGATAAAAGTGAAGCTCAGAATACGCGACTTGCGAGAGGACGCGGACATGACCCAGAGGCAGGTGGCAGAATACTTGCACTGTGACCAGTCCCTGTATTCAAAATATGAGCGCGGCGAGCGCGCGCTGCCGCTGGAGTTTGCGATAAAACTGTCCGTGCTCTATGGCGTAACGCTGGACTACCTCGCCGGCCTGTCCGACAATCCACAAAACTGACCCGCCCGAATGACATCGGGCGGGTCAGTTCTTTTTTTCTTTTTCAGAAGCCTATCTGCGGCAGGCCGGCGAAGCCTGCTTCGAGCTCGGCGTCGGTGGGGATGTAGTCGTCCATCAGGCCGTCGTTGAACTTCTGATAGGCGTACATATCGAAGTAGCCGGTGCCGGTCAGGCCAAAGAGGATGGTCTTTTCCTCGCCGGTCTCCTTGCACTTCATGGCCTCGTCTATCGCCGCGCGGATGGCGTGGCTGGACTCCGGCGCAGGCAGGATGCCCTCCGTGCGGGCAAAGACCGTCGCCGCCTCAAACACCTGGGTCTGGGTGAGGGAACGCGCCTCCATATAGCCGTCGTGGTAGAGCTGGGAGAGAACCGGGCTCATGCCGTGGTAGCGCAGGCCGCCCGCGTGGCTCGGGGAGGGGATGAAGCCGCTGCCCAGGGTGTACATCTTCGCCAGCGGGCAGACCTTGCCCGTGTCGCAGAAGTCATAGGCAAAGCGGCCGCGCGTAAGGCTCGGGCAGGAGGCCGGCTCCACCGCGATGAAGCGGTAATCCCGCTCGCCGCGCAGCTTCTCGCCCATGAAGGGGGAAATGAGACCGCCGAGGTTCGAGCCGCCGCCCGCACAGCCTATGATGATGTCCGGAACAATGCCGTATTTGTCCAGCGCGGTCTTGGTCTCCACGCCGATTATCGACTGGTGCAGCAGCACCTGGTTGAGCACGCTGCCCAGAACATAGCGGTAACCCTCGTGCGTCGAGGCCTCCTCCACCGCCTCCGAGATCGCGCAGCCCAGAGAACCGGTCGTTCCCGGGTGCTCCGCGAGTATCTTCCTGCCGACCTCCGTCTCCATCGAGGGGCTCGGCGTAACGGAGGCGCCGTAGGTGCGCATGACCTCGCGGCGGAAGGGCTTCTGCTCATACGAGCACTTCACCATATACACCTTGCAGTCCAGGCCCAGGTACGCGCAGGCCATGGACAGAGCGGTTCCCCACTGGCCGGCGCCCGTCTCCGTCGTGACGCCCTTGAGGCCCTGGTTCTTCGCGTAGTATGCCTGGGCGACGGCGGAGTTCAGCTTGTGCGAGCCGGAGGTGTTGTTGCCCTCGAACTTGTAGTAGATGTGCGCCGGGGTGCCGAGCTTTTCCTCAAGGCAGTAGGCGCGCACCAGCGGCGAGGGGCGGTACATCTTGTAGAAATCCCGGATGTCCTGCGGAATGGGGATCTCGCGGGTCTCGTCGTCCAGCTCCTGCTTTATGAGCTCGTCGCAGAACACACCGCGCAGGTCCTCAAACTTCATGACCTCGCCCGTCGCGGGGTTGCGCAGGGGCGCGGGCTTGACCTTCATATCGGCGCGGACGTTGTACCACGCCCGGGGCATCTCCTCTTCGCTCAGATAAATTTTGTACGGGATCTTGTTCTCGGACATGGTATTTTCCTCCTTTTAAGAATAAAAAAGTCCCAAATGACCAGAAGGTCATTTGGGACAGATAAACAAATCTGCGGTGCCACCCAAATTGCGGAGACGAGCTCCGCCGGCTCTGCCCGCGCAGTCACGCGGCGGCGCTGTAACGGGCGCACACCCGGGAGTTAGCTTCGCTCCCCTCCTGAGTCCATTCACCGGCGCCCGAAGCTGCGGCGCTCACAGCGCACACGCCGCTCTCTGGAAGCCCTGACATCCGGCTACTCTTCTCAGTCCTAGGTTTCTTCCATGTCACCATAACACCGCTTGCCCATTTTGTCAAGTGCGAATTTTTATTCGTTCGCTCCGGCCTCCGGCATAAGCTCGCTGGACATGACCTTCAGCATCTCCGCTACCCGCTCGAGCTCCGAGGCCGGGAAGCGCTCCCTCATCCTGCTCATGACCGTCGAGACATAGTCCCGCATGAGGCCGATGTAGCCATAATATTTTTCCGAGAGCACGAGATAATATTCCCGCTTGTCCGGTCCGCTGTTCTCCTTGCGCAGATAGCCCTTCTTTATCAGGCTGCCCACCTTGTAGGTCGCGTTGGACTGCGAGATGTTCAAAAATTCTGCAAACTTGCCTATCGTCGGCTTCCCGAGCTGGTTTATCACCTCGAGCGAAAAGACCTCCATCGCCGTGAGCGAGCCCTCCCGCTCCTTGACCATGGAAAAGACCTTTCGGTAAAAGCTGAACTTGAACTTGTCATAAACCTCCAGGAAGTTGGTTTCCAGCGCGTCTTTTTCAACCATTTCCATCAGTTATACAGCACCAGAGCGACGTATTCGAGCGGCTCGTCCCGAAGGTTTTTCATGCTGTGGCCCTCGCCGTCTCCCGTAAAGCAGACGTCTCCGGCGCGCACCGTCGTCACCGTTCCGTTATCGTTGAACTCGCCCTCTCCGGAGAGGATGAGGAAGGTCTCGCCGTCGCCCTGGTGGACGTGCCAGCCTATCTCACAATTCTTGTCCAACCTGCCCAGATTGAAGAGGCGGCCCTTGCCGTACATGCCCTCCGCCGGCAGGATGACCCGGTTCACTACCCGGCCCTCGCCGCCCTTGAAGTTCTCCATGCACACTACCTGCCTGTCCTCGTTTCTTGTTACCATGTTTCCTTCCTCCTTACTCTCCGCACAGCTCGGCTATCGCCAGTGCGAATATTTTGCATGCATCCAGCGAATCGCGTATATTTATCCGTTCGTTCGCCCCGTGCAGGTTGGAGGCAAAGTCCGGCATACCCGCTCCAAAGGCCACGCCGCCCTCGATATCGTGCACATAGGTCCCGCCGCCGGTGTGGAGGCACTCGCCCTTTCTGCCGGTGACGGACTCGTAGCAGGCCAGCAGGGTGGAGACGAATTCGCCCTCGGCGGGGGTGTGGTGGGCGCTCTGCATATCTCCCTCGACCTCGAAGCCCAGGGAGCTCAGCGCGGTCTCGAAGGGCTTTTTGCAGTTTTCCTCGTTGGCGCAGATGGGGACGCGCCCGTCCAGCTGGACCTCGAGCCCGGTGCCGCAGAGGCTGATGAGGTCAAGAGAGAAGGTCAGCTCTCCGGAGAGCTCGTCCTTCTGGGCGATGCCGCAGGCCTGGCCGAGCCAGTCTCCGTGGGGCAGGCGGGCCGCCAGGTCACGTACTGCCCTGGTCGAATCGCAGTCCGCCAGGGGCAGGCTGGCCAGGATGGAGAGCAGCGCCGTATTGCCGTTCACGCCCTCCCAGGGCGTGGCGGCGTGGGCTTGGCGGCCGTGGACGGAGAGCTCCGCGCCGCCCTTCACGTCGCAGGCGGAGAGGACGACGCCGCAGCGCCCGGCCTCCGCGCCGCCGAGGCGGAGGACCTCCGCCGCGTCAAGGCCCAGCACCGTCGCCTTTGCGTCGGAGGGGATAACGTTTATCCTGAAGCCGCCCTCTATGGAGGACACCCGGGGCAGCGCGGACTCCGCGGCCCAGCTGCGTCTCAGGACGGGCTTGTAGCTGCCCTTTTCCACGTTGTAGAGGGGGAAGCCCGAATCCGGCGTGAAGGTGTTCGGCGCCGGGGCGTGCTTTGAATAGTAATACGGCAGGTCGCCGGAGCCGGATTCCTCGTCCGTACCCATGATGAGGCGGCAGCCCTGCTTCATGGGGATGCCGAGCTCCCTCACGCAGCGCATGGCATAGAGCGCCATGACCACGGGGCCTTTGTCGTCGTCGGTGCCGCGGCCATAGAGGCAGCCGTCGCCCTTGAGGACGGCCTCATAGGGCGGTGTGTCCCAGCCCGCGCCCTCCGCCACGACGTCCAGATGGGCGAGTATGTCCACGCGCGAGGGCAGGTCGTTCAGGTCCGCCGTGCCGACGGCGCCGCCGTACATCGCGGTTTTAAAGCCGTGCTCCGCGCAGAGGGCCAGGGCCTCGTCCAGCGCGGCCCTGGGGCCGGGGCCGAAGGGTGCGCCCGGCTCCGGCTCGCCCCGCACGCTCTTCACTGCGACGAGCCTGGCTATATCGCGTATCATATCCTGCTCATGGGCGTCCACCCACTGAGAGATGCGTTCCTTCACTGTCATGCGATCAACTCCTTTGTATATTTCTCCGCCTCGGAGATGATCCTTTCGGCGCTCTCGCCGACGTGGAATTCTCCGTTTTCATAAAGTATCCTGCCCGCCACCATCGTCAGGCGGACGCAGTCCTTCGAGCCGCTGTAGACAAGGTTCTCCGCCGGCGCGATGATGGGCCTCATGCTCGGGCGCGAGAGGTCTATTACGGCGAGGTCGGCATATTTCCCGGGGGCCAGGCAGTCGCAGTCCGGCAGGCCCATGGCCCGTGCGCCCGCGCTGCAGGCAGCGTAGAGGATGTCCGCCGCGGGGCAGGCCGCCGCGTCCTCGCGCCTGAGCTTCTGCAGGACGCAGGCGAGGTACATCTCCCGGAACATGTCCAGGGCGTTATTGGAGGAGGGCCCGTCCGTCCCCAGGGCGAGCTTCACGCCCCCGTCCAAAAACTCGCACAGCGGGGCCACGCCGCTGGCCAGCTTGGCGTTCGAGCCCGGGCAGCTGACCGCCCAGAGCCCGCGCTCTTTGAAGATCCGCCTGTCCTCCTCGTCGAACCAGACGCAGTGGAAGCCGCCGCCGCCGTAGTCGTAGAGGCCCAGTTTTTCAAAGTACCGGGTCGGACTCAGTCCGTGCCGCTCTATGCAGCCCTCATACTCCGACTTCGTCTCGCTGCTGTGGGTCCAGACCTCGGCCTTGTGCGCGCGGGAGAGCTCAGCGATGTATCTGAGCAGCTCCTCGCTGGCCGTGTACTCCGCGTGGAAGCCGAGCCTGTAGCCCACTAGGGGACCCATGGAGTTATATTTTTCAAAGTCACGCTCTGCCACGGACCAGTCCGCGTCCCCGGCAGCCACGGCGCCGCAGAGCACGGAACGGAAGCCGCTGTCGATGACCGCCTGGACATAGGCGTCCCGGTGGTAATACATGTCGAAGCAGGCCGTCACGCCGCCGGAAAGCAGTTCCAATATGCCCAGCCGCGTAAAGGCGTAGACCGCCTCCGGATAGAGCTTCGCCTCGCGCGGAAAGATCTGCTGGAAGAGCCAGTCTTGCAGGGGCAGCCCGTCCGCGAAGGAGCGCAGGAACACCATGGGTATGTGCGTGTGCGCATCCTTGAAGCCGGGTACGATCAGGTCCCCGTGCAGGTCTATTTCCCGCTCGAAAGCGGGCCTTTCCGGCGTCTCCGGGCCTACATAGCATATCCTTTCGCCCTCGGTCCAGAGCTCGCCCTCCGTGATGGAGCAGTCATTCTGCCGGAGCATGGGCATTATTCTGGCGTTATATAGCCTAATCATGTGTTTCGCCTCCCTGGCAGGATATTACCTTCATACCAGATTATCACCCAAAAGGCGCGGCTGTCAATTGCAAAAGCGCCGCCGCCGTGGTAAGATACGGCCGAGAGGGGCTGATAGGATGACGGCAAGGGAATTCATGGACTTCCTGCACATTTTGGAGCGGCTCAAATGCAATACGCGCCACGGCTGGACAAGTACGGGCCGGCGCGAATCCGTGGCCGAGCACAGCTACAGGCTCTGCGCAATGGCCTTTCTGCTGCGGAACGAGTTCCCGGAACTGGATATGGACAAGGTCCTGCGCATGTGCATAGTCCACGACTGGGGCGAGGCCGTGACGGGGGATATCCCCTCCTTCCTCAAGACGGAGGCGGACGAGACCGTTGAAAACAGCGCCGTGGAGGGGCTGACCGCCCTGCTGCCGGAGCAGAAGGAGGAGCTGGATTCGCTCTTTGCCGAGCTGCTCGCGCTGGAGACCCCGGAGGCCAGGCTCTACAAAGCCCTGGACAGGATAGAGGCCGTCATCCAGCACAACGAGGCCCCGCTCGACACCTGGATAGAGCTCGAGAGGACCCTGAACCTCGAGTACGGCACGGAGGACTGCGCCCGTTTCCCCCTGCTGCGCGAGCTGCGGGAGATCGCCGCGGAGGAAACGCGCCGCAAGCTGGCCGATGGGAAATGACCCGGGAGGTGTTCTGATGGCAGAAGGATATGTGCTCGGCATCGGCGCCGCGAATATGGACGTACACGGCAAGAGCCGCGTACCCATCGTCATGCGGGATTCAAACCCCGGCCATCTGCGCACCTCGGCGGGCGGAGTCACGCGGAACGTGCTGGAAAACCTCTCCCGCCTGGGCGTGAGGACCAAGCTGGTCTCCGCCGTCGGCGCGGACCTATACGGCGAGATGGTCCTGCGCAGCTCCGCCGCCGCAGGGATAGACATCTCCGGCGTCGTCACCATTCCGGGCGCGGCCTCGAGCTGCTATATCTCCGTCCTGGACCAGAAAGGCGATATGCTCGTCGCCATGTCGGACATGGGCATACTCGAAAACATCACTCCGGAGCTTGTTCGCTCCCTGGGCGGGGAGCTGCGCGGCGCTGCCGCCGTGGTCTGCGACCCCTGCCTCCCGGCGGAGACCGTCGCCGCAATCATCCGCGAGGCCGGGGAAGTTCCGGTGTTCCTGGACCCGGTCAGCACGAGCTACGCCAGGAAGGTGCGCCAGCTCGCGGGCGGGCTCTACTGCGTGAAGCCGAACAGGATAGAGCTCGGCGTCCTGGCTGATTCGGATACGGATACCGCCGAGGATATCGAGCGCGCCTGCGCCGCCCTGCTCTCGAAGGGGACCCGGCGCGTGGCGGTCAGCCTGGGCGAGCGCGGCTGCTACTACGCGGACGCCGAGGGACGCAGGCTTCTGCGCGCCCTGCACCCCGTTGAGCTCATGGCCAACGCCAACGGCGCGGGAGACGCCTTCATGGCCGGGCTGGTCTACGGCTACGTAAAGGGCCTCAGCCCCGAGGACACGCTGGACTTCGCTCTGGGCGCCGGCTCCCTGGCCGTGGCGAGCGAGCTCACCATAAACCCGGAGATGTCCGAGGCGAACGTCCGCCGTCTGCTTCGGGAAAACGGCAGGCCATGCGCAGAATAGAAATCCGCAGGCTCTTCCAGAGCCTGGAGCCGCGGTATATAGACCTCGAGTTTTTCGGCGCGCCTGGAACGAACAGACGGCCCGCAATAAGCACGATGCAGCAGATGCTTGGTACCAATACTACTGTAATGGAGGAAGAGACATGAACGAATATCTGGACATAAAGCCTGAAGTGCGCGAAGCGTTGGAGTCCGGCGCTCCCGTAGTGGCGCTGGAGAGCACCATCCTGAGCCACGGCATGCCCTGGCCGGAGAACCTGGACTTCGCCGCGCGCGTGGAGGAGGTAGTCCGCGCCGAGGGCGCCGTCCCGGCTACGATGGCGATAATGGGCGGAAAGCTGAAGGTCGGTCTCTCGGCGGAGGACCTCGAGGTCATGTGCAGAGCCGAGAACGTGGGCAAGGTCAGCCGGCGTGACGTGCCGGTGTACCTGGCCACGGGCAGGAACGGCGCCACCACCGTCGCCACGACGATGCTCATCTCGGCGCTCGCCGGCGTGCGCGTGTTCGCCACGGGCGGCATAGGCGGCGTACACAGGCACGGCGAGGTCACAATGGACATCTCTGCCGACCTGCAGGAGCTGGCCCACACCTCCGTCGCCGTTGTCTGCGCCGGAGCCAAGCAGATCCTGGACATCGGCCGGACCCTCGAATACCTCGAGACTATGGGCGTCCCCGTGATCGGCGTGGGGACGGATGAATTCCCGGCCTTTTACTGCCGCCGCAGCGGCCACAAGCTGGATTACGCCGCAAAGGACGCGGCCGAGATCGCGGCCATACTCAAGGCCAAGTGGAAGCTCGGCCTGGAGGGCGGCGTGCTGATCGCCAACCCCATCAAGGAGGAATACGGCCTGGACTTCGACTACATGGAGGGCGTCATAAAGGTCGCGCTGGAGGCCGCAGAGGCCGCCGGAGTGCACGGCAAGGACATCACGCCCTACCTCCTGGCCAAGGTCAAGGAGCTGACCGGCGGCGAGAGCTTCAAGTCCAATGTGGAGCTCGCCCTGAACAACGCCCGCGTGGCGGCGCAGATAGCCGTAGAATACGCGAAGAACTGACCCCGCTAAAAAGTGCCGGCCCGGCAAAATTGCCGGGCCGGCTTTTTTCACTTCAGGCTCTCCAGATAGGCGCGCGGCCCGCTCAGATAGAGGTCCCCGCCCTCGGAGTCCAGGGCCACTGTCAGGGGCAGGTCCCGCACCTCCAGGCGGCGTATGGCCTCCGGACCGAGCTCCGGGTACGCCACGAGCTCCGCACTCTCCACGCAGCCCGCCAGCAGCGCCCCCGCGCCGCCTGTCGCAGCGAAATATACCCCGCCGTGTTCCATAACGGACTGCCTGACGGTCTCCGACCTCGGTCCCTTGCCTATCATACCGCGCATTCCTGCCTCCATCAGCTCCGGCACGAACACATCCATCCGGTAGCTCGAGGTCGGCCCCGCCGCGCCTATCGGCATCCCCTCCGGCGCAGGCGCCGGGCCGCAGTAGTAGATCACCGCGCCTTTCAAATCAAACGGAGCCTCCCCGCCCGAGTCCAGCAGCTCGCAGAGCTTTTTGTGCGCCGCGTCTCGCGCGGTGTAAACAGTGCCGGAGAGCAGCACCCGGTCCCCGGCGCGCAGGGAACGCGCCGTCTCGGCGTCCAGAGGGGCGCTTATTTTTTTGGTCTCCATCAGAGCACCTCCGTCGCGTGGCGCAGCGCGTGGCAGCTCAGGCAGACCGCCGCGGGCAGCATGGCGATGTGCGTCGGCGCAGCCTTTATCCGCACCGCCAGCGCCGTTGTGCGCCCGCCCAGGCCCTGCGGGCCGATACCCGTTTTGTTTATCTCCTCCAGCAGCTCGCGCTCCATTTTGTCATAAAACGCATCCTCGTGCGGCTCGTCCAGCGGACGCAGCAGTGCCTCCTTTGCAAGCCTCCCTACGGAGTCGAAGCTCCCGCCTATGCCAACTCCCACAACCACCGGCGGACAGGGCTTGCCTCCGGCGGCCTTCACCGCGTCCAGCACAAAACGCCTCACCCCGGCCTCGCCCTCCGCCGGGGTCAGCATACGCAGGGCGCACATGTTCTCGCTGCCCGCGCCCTTCGGGGCAAGGGTCAGCTTCAGCCCGTCGCCGGGGACAAGGCGGAGATATATCGCGGCGGGGGTGTTGTCGCCCGTGTTCACGCGGCGGAGCGGGTCAGATACGACGCTCTTTCTGAGGTATCCGTCCCTGTAGCCGCGCCGGACGCCCTCCTGCACAGCCTCCTCAAAACCCGGGACCTGCACCTCCTCGCCCAGCTCGGCAAAGACGGTGACAAGGCCGGTGTCCTGGCAGATAGGCAGGCCCGTCTCCCGCGCCGTGTCAAGGTTGCGGCAGAGCTCGTCCAGTATCCCCGCCGCCGTCGGCCAGGTCTCGGACTGAGCCGCCGCCCGGAGCGCCCGCTCCGCGTCCGCCGGCAGATAGCGGTTCGCTGACATGCACAGCCTGCGCACCGCCTCGGTGACGGCTTCGGCCTCTATCCTCCTCACAGCCGCGCCACCCCGCTCTCCACCGCCGCCTTCGCCACCGCCTCAGCGATGGCCAGGGGCGCGCGCTCGTCAAAGGGGTCCGGTATGATGTGCTCCGGCGCGAGCGAGTCTCCCACGAGCCCCGCCAGTGCCTCCACCGCTGCGGCCTTCATCGCGCTGTTTATGTCCCGCGCCCGCACGGAGAGCGCGCCCCGGAACACGCCCGGGAAGGCCAGGACGTTGTTTATCTGGTTCGGGCAGTCGCTCCGGCCAGTACCCGCGACGCAGGCGCCCGCCTCGAGCGCCTCCTCGTAGGCGATCTCCGGGGTCGGGTTCGCCATGGCGAACACCACAGGTCCCTTCGCCATGGAGCGCACCATGTCCTTTGAAACCAGTCCGCCCGAGGACACGCCTATGAACACGTCCGCGCCCCGCAGAACCTCGGCCAGCGTCCCCCGCCTGTTCTCGGGGTTCGTCAGTTCCGCAAGCCGGAGCTTGTGGCCAGAGAGCCCCTCGCGCCCGCGGAATATTGCGCCCGCCCTGTCGCAGACCGTTATGTCCCGCGCGCCCAGGGTGAGCAGCATCTTCGTTATCGCCGTACCCGCAGCGCCGGGGCCGTTCAGGACTATCCGGCAGTCCGGCAGCTGCCGCCCGGCGACCTTGAGCGCGTTCGTCAGCGCCGCAGAGACGACGATGGCCGTGCCGTGCTGGTCGTCGTGGAAAACGGGTATGTCCAGCTCACGCTCGAGCGCTTCCTCGATCTCGAAGCACTTGGGCGCGGAGATGTCCTCAAGGTTTATTCCGCCGAAGCTGGGCGCGAGCGCCCTGACCGCCGCGATTATCTCCGCCGGCTCGTGTACGTCTAGGCAGATGGGTACGGCATCCACCCCGCCGAACTCCTTGAACAGCAGGGCCTTGCCCTCCATGACCGGCATAGCGGCCAGGGGGCCGATGTTCCCCAGCCCCAGCACCGCCGAACCGTCCGATACCACCGCGACGAAGCTGCCGCGGGCGGTCAGCTCCCACACGGCCTCCGGCCTGCGCACTATCTCACGGCAGGGCTCCGCGACCCCAGGCGTGTAGGCCGTTGAGAGCCCGTCCCTGTCCCGGACCTGCACCTTGCCTTTCACTTCAATCTTCCCGCGGTGCTCCCTGTGCATCCGCATCGCGGCTTCGTTGTAGTCCATCGCGTCCAGCTCCTTCTCACATCTTGGGCAGTGAATTTAAGATCTCTTTGAAATACTCCGGAAGCTCGCTCGTCAGCTCCACGCGCTCACCCGTCCTGGGGTGGACGAACTTGAGCGTCCTCGCGTGCAGGCACTGGCCCTCGAGGCCGCGCTCCGGCTTTTTGAGGTTCCCATACACCATGTCCCCCAGCAGGGGGTGGCCGATGTGCGCCATGTGTACCCTTATCTGGTGAGTACGTCCCGTCTCGAGCCGGCACCTTATATGCGTATAGCCCCGGTAGCGCTCCAGCACCTCCCAGTGAGTCACTGCGGGGCGCGAGTTTTTTTCCGTCACCGCCATGCGTTTTCTGTCCGTCGGGTGGCGGCCTATGGGCGCGTCCACGGTACCGCTGTCCTCACGGAACTCGCCTCTCGCCACGGCCTCATACACCCGCGAGAGGCTCCGGTCCGTCAGCTGCGCCGAGAGCGCGAGGTGCGCGAAGTCATTCTTCGCCGCTATGATGAGGCCGGAGGTGTCCTTGTCTATCCTGTGTACTATACCGGGCCGGAGCTCACCGCCCACTCCCGAAAGGCTTGCCCCGCAGTGGTAGAGCAGGGCGTTCACGAGCGTGCCGTCCGGGTGGCCCGGAGCCGGGTGTACGACGAGCCCTCGCGGCTTGTTCACGACGATGAGGTCCGCGTCCTCATACACGACTTCGAGCGGGATGTCCTGCGGCAGCGGCTCCGGCAGCACCGGCTCCGGCAGCTCCAACTCATACACCTCTCCCGCCTCGGTCTTTTTGTTCTTCTTCACGGGTCTGCCGTCCAGGGTGACCCGGCCCTCCTCTATGAGCCGCTGCGCGGCGGAACGGCTCAGTTCTGTCAGAGAGCGCGCGAGGAGAGCGTCGATCCGCTCGCCGCTCTCCTCCGCAGTTATATTCAGAATTTCAGCGCTCATTTATCCGAAAACTCCGCCAAAATGTCCTCCAGGGAGAACTCCGTTTCCGCCGCAGCCCTCTTCGGCTGCGGCGCGGGCGCAGGTCTGGACTGGGGCCGGGGCTGCGCCTGTGGCCGGGGCTGCGCCTGTGGCCGGGGCTGCGCCTGAGTCTGGACCGGCCTGTCCTGAGCCGGTCTGGCCTGGGCTGCGGGCTTCTTCTGCTGGTCCTCCCACTCGGCAAATGGGTTCTTGGGGTCTATCTGCCGGGGCTCCACCGGCCTTGCAGGTCTCGCTCCCGCGGGCCGTGGCGTATATTCCTTCACGGGGATGCGCGTGCGCTCCTGCACGGGCTCGCGCCGTGGCTCGGGCCTCTGCTGACGCTTTGCCGGCTGAGGCTTTTTCTTGCTGTGGCTGCCGCCGGAGCGCCGCTTTGCGGGCTCCTCGTCCTCATCCTCCGCATCGGCATCCTTTTCTCCGCCGAAGATGATGTACAGGCAGAACAGCACGCCGCAGCAGGAGATGAACATGTCCGCAATATTGAATATCGCGTTCAGCCTCGACGAGCCGAGGAACTCGAACTTGAACATGTCCACAACGTAGCCGTAGGCGACCCTGTCTATACAGTTGCCTATGGCGCCCGCAAGCACGCCGACGGCTGCCCAGCGGCCGAGCTTGCCTTTAATAAGGTCTTTTTTCAGCGCGTATATGACCGCCGCGGCAAAGAGCACCGCGATCACAACAAACACCCAGCGCCAGTCGCCGCCCTTCAGAAAACCGAAAGCCGCGCCCGTATTGTGGATGTTCACCAGCTTGATGACGCCGGGTATGAGCGCCTTCTCGCCCACGTCCAGCGGAATATTGAGCGACACCCAATATTTGAGCCACTGGTCTGCAATGAGCACCAGGACCACGGCCAATGCGTAATACATAGGTAACCCTCCCAGCCGGAGCTGTTGTATCTCTCTTTAGCCTACTGCCTTCGCGCAGCGCGGGCAGAGCTCGGGATGCTTTTCGTCCGTGCCGATCCCGGCGCTGTGCGTCCAGCACCGCGGGCACTTGGGCAGCGTGCTGGCCTCGACCTTGACAGTGAGCCCCTGCACGCTCTCGCCAGCCCAGCCCTCGACCGGGGCCTCGGAAACCTCAAGCTCGGATACTATACAGAGCTCCGCGAGATTTGCTCCCTTGACGCTCTCCCAGGCGGCCTTCGCGTCCTCGCCGACATAAAGCGTGACCTTCGCGTCCAGCGGCTTGCCAACGGTCTTTTCGGCGCGGGCCAGCTCCAGAGCTTTGTTCACGTCGTCACGGATGCGCAGGAGGTTCGACCAGCGCAGCTCCTCCTCGGCGCTAAGCTTCATCGCGTCGTTCGGCTTCGGCATGTCGTTGAGCATGACGTGCCTGGGGTCGGCGCCCTCGCCGTGCGGCATGTCCTGCCAGACCTCGTTCGAGGTGAAGCTGAGCAGGGGGGCCAGCAGGCGCATCATGGCGTCCAGTATCATATAGATCGTAGTCTGGGCGCTGCGCCTCGAGAGGCTCTCCGCCCCGTCGCAATAGAGCCTGTCCTTGATGACGTCCAGGTAGAAGTTCGACATATCCACGACGCAGAAGCTGTGCACCGCCGCCGTCACACCGAAGAACTCATATTTCTCATAGGCGTTTATGCACCTCTCGACCAGCGCGTTCAGCCGCGAGAGCGCCCAGCGGTCGAGTTCCGGCATGTCCGCATACGCGACCATGTCCTTATCCGGGTCGAAGCCGTTCAGGTTGCCGAGGATATAGCGCGCGGTGTTCCTGATCTTGAGGTATTTCTCGGAGAGCTGCTTGAAGATGGCGTCCGAGCAGCGCATATCGACCCTGTAATCGGCGCTCGAGGCCCAGAGTCTCACGATATCCGCGCCGTATTTTGCGATGAGGTCGGCCGGGTCGACGCCGTTGCCAAGGCTCTTGTGCATGGCGCGGCCCTCGCCGTCCACGGTCCAGCCGTGGCAGAGGCAGCTCTTATACGGGGCCTTGCCCTTCGTCGCAACGCCGACGAGCAGGGAGGACTGGAACCAGCCGCGGAACTGGTCGCCGCCCTCGAGGTACATCTCCGCGGGCCAGCGGCCGGGGCTGTCGAGCTCCATGGACGCGATGTGCGTGCTGCCGGAGTCGAACCAGCCGTCGAGCGTATCCGTCTCTTTGGTGAAATGCACGCCGCCGCAGTGCGGGCAGACAAAGCCCTTCGGCAGCAGCTCCTCCGCCTCCAGCTCGAACCAGGCGTTCGAGCCCTTTTCGCGGAAAATATCCGATACGGATTTTATCGTCTCGTCCGTGCAGACGGGCTTGCCGCAGTCGGAGCAGTAGAAAACCGGGATGGGCAGGCCCCAGCGGCGCTGACGCGAGATGCACCAGTCCGCCCTTTCGCGGATCATGGCGATCATCCTGTCGTGGCCCCACTCGGGCATCCACTGGACCTCGTCGCACGCGGCGCAGGCCTGCTCCTTGAAGGCGTCCACGGAGCAGAACCACTGGTCCGTCGCCCTGTAGAGGATGGGGCTCTTGCAGCGCCAGCAGTGGGCGTACTGGTGGATGATGTCCTCGGAGGCGTAGAGTGCGCCGCAGGCCTGGAGGTCGTCGAAGATGGCGACGTTCGCCTCGTCCGTCGTGAGGCCGCAGTACTTGCCGGCCTCCTCGTTCATCTTGCCGTGGTCGTCCACCGGCACGACGAGGCCGATGTGGGTCTTGCCCTCGGCGTCGTACTTGCGGCAGATGTCGTAGTCCTCATGGCCGTGGCCGGGCGCGGTGTGGACGCAGCCGGTACCGGCGTCGAGCGTGACGTGCTCGCCCAGGATGATGATGCTCTCCCTGTCTATGAGCGGGTGGCGGGCCGTCATGAATTCGAACTCGGAGCCCTTCATCTCCGCCAGTACCTCGAAGCCCTCGACCTTGCCTATCTCGGCAACGCGGCCCATGAGCTCCTTGGCGATGATATAGACTTCTCCGTTCGGGGCCTTGGCCAGGACGTAGTCGAAGTCCGCGTTCAGGCAGATGGCGAGGTTGCCCGGGATGGTCCAGGTAGTCGTCGTCCAGATGAGGAAATAGAGCTTGTCGAGCGGGCAGTACTTCGAGAGCTTGCCCAGGTCGTCCTTGACCTGGAACTTCACATAGATGGACTTGCACTCGTCCTCAGCGTATTCGATCTCGGCCTCAGCGAGGGCGGTCTCATCGTGCGGGCACCAGTAGACAGGCTTTTTGCCCTTGTAGATATAGCCCTTCTTATACATCTCGCCAAAGACCTTGACTTCCTCGGCCTCGAACTTCGGGTTCATGGTGAAGTAGGGCTTGTCCCACTCGCCGAGGCAGCCGAGGCGCTTGAAGGCGTCGCGCTGGACGTCCACGTAGTGCAGGGCGAAGGCCTGGCAGGCGTCGCGGAACTCGGCCGTCGTCATTTCCTTGTGGTTGAGCTTCTGCTCCTTGATGATGGCGGATTCTATCGGCATGCCGTGGTTGTCCCAGCCGGGGTAGTAGATGGCCTGCCAGCCGGACATGGACTTATATCTCGTGATGAAGTCCTTTATGCACTTGTTGAGCGCGGTCCCCATGTGGATGGCGCCGTTGGAGAACGGAGGGCCGTCGTGCAGGTCGAAGATGGGCCTGCCCTCGGTCCTTTTGAGCATCTCATGGTAGAGGTCGAGCTCATACCACTCCTTGAGCATATCCGGCTCGCGCTTCGGCAGGGCCGCGCGCATGGGGAACTCGGTCTTGGGCAGATTGACGGTGGAATTGTAGTCCTGTGCCATATATCTTTTCTCTCCCTTTATAGGCTTATAAACATGGTAAGGGGCAGCGCCGGTTCTGCGCCGCCCCGTCGTTTCCGGTAAAATCAGTTGCCGCCCATGCTGAAAAGGCGGGTTATCTCTTCCGGCGTGATGGTCTCTCGGGGTGCGGTCTCGCCCATGACGGGGCCTATATCTATCTTCGGAGCGGGCTCGTCCGGTATTCGCGCGACCGAATCCTCAATGCTTTTGACCGTGGCGTCCACAGCCTCCTCCTGCCTGGCAGGGGCGGCGGACTTCGATATTCTCTCGAGACTCTCAAGCTGCCTGGTGCATACGGCCCTGGCTTCCTCAAAAAAGCGGCCGAAGGAGTCCTTTGCCTCCTTTAGTTTGGCCTGCTCTTTGGCGGTTTCGGCCTTGAGGGACTCCAGGCTCCTCGCGGCTGTCGCCTGCGCCTCAGCCACGACCTTGTCCGCCCTGGCTCTGGCCTCGGACTCGATCTGGCTGGAGAGCTTCTGCGCGGACATGAGCGTCATTCTCATGGCGTCCTCGCTGGCGCGGTATTCCTCTATCTTATCCACCAGCACCTTCATTTTGGCGCGGAGCGTAGCGTTTTCCCTCTGAGCGGCCTCAAGCTCCGCCGCGGCCTCTTCCATGAAGTCGTCCACGCCGCCCATGTCGTAGCCGCCGAACATGGCCTTCTCAAATGTCTTTTCCCTGATGTCCTGAGGCGTCATATCCGTATCCTCCCCTGTTTGTTATGTATTCTGCCCGGCCGCCTCAGAAGTACAGGCCGCCGCTTTCTATCTGTGACATCATTTCCCCCGTCACATCCACTCCGGCGGGGGTTATGAGGTATATCATGCCCGACACGCGGTTGAGCTTGCCGTTTCTCGTATACGCTACGCCGGAGAGAAAGTCCAGCGCGCGGCGCGACGTGACCTTGTCCGCTTGGCTCAGGTCCAGCATTATCGTCTTGCCCAGGGCGAAGCTGTCCGCTATTCCGGTACAGTCTGCAAACTCCTTCGGCTTGGCCAGCATGAAACCGGAACCGCCGCTCTGCGCCTGTGCCGCAGGCTGCTGGGCCGTCTCGCGCTTGGTCTGTACCCGCTCCCCCCGCTTCGGCAGGTGGAAGCTCGGCTTCGGCAGGCTGATGTTTGCGGGCTCCGCCTCTTCCTCGTCCGTGAAGAAGCTCTCCCTCCGCTCCGCCGGAACTATCGGCGGGCCGGCCTCCTCCTGCGGAGTGCCGGAGTCGAAAAACTCCTCCTCATCCCCGCCGTAGGGCTGGGCCAGCTTTTTCAGTTCGTCGAAAAATCCCATCGCCAAGTCTCCTCAGTGTTTCGCGCCGTAGTCTCGCGCCCCGAATATGGCGGAGCCGACCCGAACCATGTTCGCGCCCTCCGCTATGGCGTCCTCAAAGTCGCCGCTCATACCCATGGACAGCAGATCCATAGAGGTATTATCGTATTTTTTTCTCCCGATGTCAACAAAAAGCTCATTCATTCTGGCAAAATAAGGCCTGTTCGCACCGGGTTTCTCCGAGATCGGGGGTATCGACATCAATCCGCGCACCCTGACGGCCGCCAGTTCTGCGGCATAATTGAGAAGTTCTTCCAGTTTTTCCGGTTCCACGCCGCTTTTGGAGAGTTCGCCGGCTATATTGACCTCTATCAGAACGTCCTGCGTGACGCCCAGCTTCCTCGCCCTGGCGTCTATGTCGCGCAACAGCTCCACGGAGTCCACAGATTCTATTAGGTCCACCCCGCAGCCTACGAGATATTTTATCTTGTTCCTCTGCAAGTGGCCGATGAAATGCAGCGGCGCGCCGGTATAGGCTCCTGCCTCGCGCTTTTCGACCAGCTCCTGCACCCGGTTCTCGCCGCAGGCGTCCACCCCGGCGGCGACCGCCTGGCGGACTCTTTCCGCGTCGTTCATCTTGCTCGCGGCTACCAGCAGCACCTTCCTGCCTCCCGCCGCGGCCTCTATCCGCTCGCGCACCCTCATGACGTTCTCGGCTATGCCCATGTCTCTTTCTCCTTTCATGGGACCTCTATCTCCGCCCGGACCTGCCTGAGTCCGAGCAGCCTGTCCATACCATCCGTGCCGGAGAGCAGCAGGACGCCCTCGCCGGAGCGCTCCACACGGGCTGTGAACTGTTCCTCCCCCAGCCGGAGCAGGACCTCTGTTCCCGGCTCGAGCTCCTCCCCGGTCAGCACGGCGCAGTACCAGCGCCAGCCCGTCACGAGCCTCGCGCCGGGCTGCGGCTGAGCGTCCTCCGCCAGCAGCGCGCTCAGGCTCTCCGCGTCCAAGGCCAGCGCCTCACCGGCGCCCAGCTCCTCCAGGCCATCCACCGTATCGGCGTAGAGCCCGGAGACTCCGGCGAACAGGGGTTCCGCCCCTCCGAGCTCCGGCTCGGGCGCCTCGCCCGTCAGCGCCGCCTCCATGAGCAGCGCGTCACCGGACTGCCTGGCTTCGGCCAGGCGCAGCTGCAGGTCGTCCTCGCCGGCAAGGCGCGCGGCCTCCAGGCTGCGGAGCAGGTCCCCCGTGTCCGAGGACAGAGCGGCATAGGCCGCATAGGCCGGCAGCCGTTTCCCGTCCCCGGCCAGCGTAACCGCCCCCTCCGGAAGGCTCAGGACCAGCTCGTCCCGGATCACCAGAGCCCTGCCGGCTATCACGCGCGGAGAAGGCGCGGCCTCCTCGCCCGCACCGCCGCCGTCAAAGCTCCGATTCAGAGCCCCGGGCCAGGCCGCCGCGGTACAGAGCAGGGCCGCCGAACAGAGCCATAGCAGTATCTCCGCCCTGCCCGGCTTATGTAGCCTGCGCATCCGCTTCAGCCAGACTGATCGGCCGCAGCGGCGCTATCGTCGAGATCGCGTGCTTGTAGATCAGCTGCTGCTTGCCCTCGGAATCCAGCACTACGGTGAAGCTGTCGAAGGCTCTCAGAGTGCCGCGCAGCTGGAATCCGTTCATGAGAAACAACGTCAGCGGCACGCGCTCGGCTCTTGCGCGGCAGAGGAAGGCGTCTTGCAGGTTCTTTGTCTTTTCCATTTCTCGCTCCTTGCCGGAGCGGGAGGGTGATTTACATAATACCACATACCTTCGCTCCGTTAAATAGTAAATTTGTACAAAACGCGGTTTTTCCCCGGCCTTGTACGAATACTATCTTATACCGCAGCGGAGCAGAAATGCTGTCGAATCCCGGACGGCAGAGGCAAAATCGGGCGTACCCTCCCAGTCTATGCGCAGGGCGCCCTCTCTCTGGCGGAGCCAGGTGAGTTGGCGCTTAGCGTAGCGCCTGGTCTCTCGTTTTATCTTGTCCACGGCCTCTTCCCTGGAGCACTCACCGCGCAGGGTCTCGGCGGCCTCCTTGTAGCCTATGGCCTGCATGGCGGTCGAACCGGAGTCCAAGCCGCCCGCGAGCAGCCCGGCGACCTCCTCGAAGAGCCCCCGGGCGACCATCTCGTCCACGCGGGCGTCTATGCGGCGGTAGAGCTCCTCGCGGTCCTTCCAGCCGAGGATGATATACGCCGCCTCAAAGGCCGGGTCTTTCTCGTGGCTCTCGCGGTCGAGCTCTGTAATGGTCCTGCCCGTCAGGAGATAAACCTCGTAGGCGCGGACGATGCGCTTTTTATCCGCGGGGTGGAGCTTGGCCGCGCGCTCCGGGTCCAGCTGGGCCAGCTCCCGAAGCATGGCCTTGCCGCCCATCTCATCGTAGCGCTCCTCCAGCTCCTGCCTGGTCAGGCCCGTCTCATCCACCGCGCCGAAGCTGCGGCCCTGGACGAGCGAGTCTATGTACAGCCCCGTCCCGCCGACCACTATGGGCAATTTCCCCCGGGCAAGGATGTCCTGGCAGGCCGCCTGCGCCGCGTCCACAAACTTTGCGGCGGACCAGCTTTCTGCGGGCTCGGCCACATCTATCATGTGGTGCGGCACGCCATCCATCTCCTCAGCCGAGGGCTTGGCCGTACCGATGTCCATGCCCCTGTAGATCTGCATGGAGTCCGCGGAGACCACCTCTCCGCCCAGCTGCTTTGCCAGAAGCACGCCGAGCTTCGTCTTTCCCGACGCCGTCGGGCCTGTGACAACCACTATCTTGTCCGGCATAAAAACACTTCCATTCTTTGAAGTAATGTGTTATGATAGATTGGCCATATGATAAGGAGGCAAATCATTTCATGAAAATAAAGATCTCGACGGACAGCACCTGCGACCTGCCCTCTGAGCTTATATCCGCGCACGACATCGGCGTTATGCCGCTGTATATCATCCGGGATGAGGAAGCGCTGAGAGACGGCATCGACGTGAAGCCCGAGGACCTCTACGCCTACACCAAAAAGACGGGAAAGCTCTGCGGCACATCCGCCGTCACCATCACGGATTACCTTACGGCCTGGAAGGCCTGGCTGGAGGAATATGACGCCATCGTCCATGTGGCCTTTTCATCCGAGCTCTCGGCCAGCTGCAACAACGCCAGGCTCGCGGCGATGGACCTGCCGGGCAAAGTCTGGGTGGTGGACTCGCTGAACCTCTCCACCGGTTTCGGCCACCTGGTGCTGGACGCGGCGCTCATGGCAGAGCGCGGCATGGCCCCCGAGGAAATCGCCGCGGAGACCGAACGCATGGTGCCTAAGATGGACGTCAGCTTTGTGCTGGACACGCTGGATTACCTGCGCAAAGGCGGGCGCTGCACCTCCGTGCAGGCCCTGGGTGCGAACCTCCTGGGTCTCAAGCCCTGCATAGAGGTCCGGGGCGGCAAGATGACCGTCGGCAAAAAATACCGCGGCAAGATCGAAAACGCCTACGTCCAATACATAAAGGACAGGCTCGCAAACCGGGACGACATAGACACCAGGCGCGTTTTCATAACGGACTCGGGCCTGCCCGAGGAAGTTCGGGCAAAGCTCCGCGAGGTCGTGCTCTCCTGCCAGCCCTTTGAAGAGGTCTATAACAACCAGGCCGGCTGCACAATAAGCGGCCACTGCGGGCCCTGGTGCATGGGAGTTCTATATTATCACAAATAAAGCGAAAAGAAAACCGGGCAGGCCCGATCGGCCTGCCTGGTTTTTTAAATAACGCTTGACTGTAAAGCCCCTTTATAGTCTACCATAGCGTCAAGACGAAACAGGGGGAGGGCGGCAGCCTTGACGATAGCGGAGCTGGAAGCAAGGAGCGGGATGACCCGCGCGAATATAAGGTTCTATGAGGCGGAGGGTTTTATCCGGCCCGAGAGACGGGAGAACGGGTACCGGGACTACTCGGAGGCGGAGCTGGAGCTGCTGCTGCGGCTGAAGCTGCTGCGGGCGCTGGGCCTGCCGCTGGCGGAGATACGCGAGCTGCAGCGCGGCGAGCTGGGCCTGTCGGCGGCGCTGGAGCGGCACATGGGCCGTCTCGCACAGGAGCGCCGCCAGTTGCAGCGCGCCGAGACGGTCTGCCGGGACATCTTCCGTTCGGGCGAGAGCTTTGAGAGTCTCGACGTCGACAGGTGGCTCGGCGAGCTGCGGGCCGGCATGGATCTGCCCGAGGAGGACGCGGAGCCGAAGCTGATCTGCCCCTGGCGCCGGTTCTTCGCCCGGTCCCTGGACTTCGCGCTATGCGAGCAGCTGCTGCTCACACCCATCATGCTGATTTTCCGGCCGAACGTTGACTTTTCGGGCTTCGGCTTCAACTTCGCCCTCACCGTGGGCGGCATCGTGCTCATGCTGCTGCTTGAGCCGCTCTGCCTGCACCTTTTCGGTACGACGCCGGGCAAGCGGCTGCTGGGCCTTTATGTGGAGCGCCCGGACGGCGGCAGGCTGAGCTATGGCGAAGCCGCGCGCCGCACCTTCGACGTGCTGACCTACGGCCTGGGTTTCTATGTGCCCATCCTGTCCCTGGTGCTCTGCATACTCAGCTGGCACAAGCACAAGGAAGGCCGTCCCCTGCGCTGGGAGGAGGGCTCGGAGCTGCGGCTGCATCGGAAGCACCTGGGCCTTCTCACCGCCGGCTTCGTCGCCCTCGCCGTTTTTGCGGGCTTTCTCGGCTTCGTGAACGAGGAGCTCTCGCAGATGCCGAAAAACCGCGGCGACATCTCGGCGGCGGAGTTCTGCGAGAACTACAACGGCCTCGCGCACATGGACGGCTATCTGCGCTCGTACATCTCGCTCACGCCCGGGGGCTGGGAGCGCACGAGCATGAACCCGACCCGGCTCGAGGTACAGGGCTACGAGGCGGAGTACAGCTTTTACGAGACCGGCGGCGTGCTCGAAAGGCTCGAACTGCGCATGGAGAGAATCCCCGGGAGCGTCGGCCTGATTTTTTCGACGCAGGAGCTGGAACTGGCGCTCAGGAGCAGCGTCTGGGGCCGCGAGGGCAGCGGCGTGCTGGACTTCTACGAGCGGCACATGCAGCTCATAGATATACGGCAGATGGCGAACTACGGCGGCTCGGAGCCGGAAGATTTCAGGCTGGAGCTGCCCTCGGCCGTCGTCACCCTCGAGCTGGACGGCGGCCTCGGCTCCTCGCTCGGGCTGCTGATGACCATAGAGCTGACTTGAATATCAACAGACGGCAAAACGGAGCGCATCACGCGATGCGCTCCGTTTATTGTTGTCCGTTTCAGCTAATTTCCAAACCCGAGGCTGGGACGATGGCGCCCTCTGTCTGAGTCGCGTGGAAGCTGACCCTGTCGCCCACGTTCAGGATAGCGGCTTCGGGGCAATCGGCTGCGCTGACGCTGTAGTAGACGTCCCCGCCCTCGAGCAGGATATAGTACACGCTGTTGCCGTTTATGACCGAGCTGCGGACGTCCTCGACGACTCCCTCGACCTCGTTCGTGTCAACGCTCACGCTGCCTTCAATCGAAATGCCGTTTTCGGCCAGCAGGCGCTCATAGCTCTCTATGCAGCTGGAGACGGAGGTCCCCGTTGCGACGACGTTATACTGCTGGACGTTCACCATCGCGTACATCTTGACGAGCTGGCTGGCGTCTTTGAGGGCCATGAAGTAGGTCGGCTGCCCGCCGATATTGAGCAGCAGCGGGCTGGTGGCCTGGTATTCGTACTGCTGCACCGCGCCCATGGCCGAGGCCATGGCCGAGCTCTCCTCCGCGCCGGCGCAGGGATAGTAGTTGGACTCCTTCGTCCTCTGGTTCACGAGGATGAAGCCAATATTGCCCCTGTCGCCGGTCACCGAGGTGATGCCCGTGTAGAGCCACACGTCGTCGTCCTGGGCGATGTAGTTGTACTGGCTCGTCGTCTCCGTGCAACCGCTCTGGCCGAACAGACTGTTCCAGAAGCCGTTTTGGTAGAGGCCCTTGTAGTTGTACTGCTCGAGTATCAGCTCCGCGGTGTAGACCCTGTCCACCCACTGCGGCACGTCCGCCACGTCGTAATAGGTGCTCTCGCCCGTCACGGCGTTCACCAGCACCGCGCCTATGGCGTCCTCACCGCCGAAGAGGCCTACCTTCTTGGTCACGACCGTGGCCACCCAGTAGGGCTCGCCCTCTTCGTTTACCTCGAAGTTCACGTCCGTGAACATCTTCGTCGGGTACTTGAAGCGCAGATAGCGGTCGATGTCACGGAAGAAATACTCCGAGGGCGAGTAGCGTATGCCCTCCTCGAGCCGTTTCACCGTGACCTCCTGCGTCACCATGTCGATGACCATGTAGGCCGGTATGCCCTCCTTCTGGTTGTTCCACCACTTGAAGAAGTCGCCGTAATTCAGGTAGGTGACGCGCACGGGCCGGTTCTGGTAGTTGATCTGGAAGCTGTCGGCGTAGATCTCGAACTGGCTGACGAGGTCGGAGAGCTCGCCCAGCTTGCGGTTTGCCAGCACGTTGGCCGAGGCGGAGTCGAGCATGGGGATCTGGTCGAAGGAGATCTCCGCCACGTCCGTAGCGAAGTCCCCGTCCTCGACGGGCAGCAGCGCCGCGTAGTCCCTTGCTCTGAAGAGCTTCCAGCCTATCAGGCTGCCTACCAGAGCCACCGCCACGCAGAGGCAGATGATATAAAACGGTATCGCCGCTCTCTTTCTTGCCTCGGTAACATAGCCCTTCACTCCGGCGCTCTGGAAATTGAAGCCCTCCAGCACAAAAACGCTCGCGCAGTAAACGACGCAGAGCAGGATTATAAAGACGTAGAGGTCGCCCGAGTGTATGTTTATGGCGGGCAGTTTGAAGTAAAAGTAGAAAAAGCCGAACACCAGCGTGATGACCAGGCTGATGCCGAGACTGGCCGCTCTCGAGCGCGTCTTTCTGGGTTTGCGAGCGCCTCCGCCGCCGTTAGCCGCTCTCTCCGGCGGCACCCAGCTGTATTCGCCGGTATTTGCGTCTCGAGTGAAGCTGCCGAAGCTGCCGAACCAGGATTTCATTTAATACCTCCAAAAATTTTTGTCACCGCAGGGAGGCCACCCCGCGCATTATGAAGTCCCCGCCCAGCTTTGCTATCTCCGCCGGGGACTCCTTGAGCCCGGAATTCATCCACTCCTTCGTTATGGACAGCATCCCTTGGACCGCGAAGGAGCAGAAGAGGTCCAGCTTCCGGTGGTCCGCGGTGCAGGTCCGCTCCAGGAAACTGCGCATGTATTGGTTTTTAAGCGTCTCGAAGAGCCGCTGCTGGAAATCCATGTCGTTGTTGCGGCAAATGAGCGCCCTATAGACGTCCGCGCTGTCATAGCAGAGCTTGAGCACGTCCTCGAGATAGTGGTAGGTGGACTGGTCCCAGTCCGGCGAGCTGTTTATAACGCTTATCTCCTCCAGCCTCACGAAAATGGTCTCCTCCAGCTGGGTGAGCAGGTCGTAAACGTCCTTATAGTGAGCATAGAAGGTACCCCGGTTGACATCTGCCAGCTCGGCTATCTCCCGAACTGTGATCTCGCCCACGCTCTTTTCCATCATCAGCGTCGTCAGCGCCATGCGGAGCTGCTTCTTCGTTTTGCGTACCCGGCGGTCCGTCCTCGGTTCTTCCATTTTCGTCATCTCCTGACTATATCCAAAAATATCGTGCACAGCATCCATATAAGTTTATTATAAACGACTTATGCGCGTTATTCAACCGCGAGTTTGTTTTTGTGTCGTCAATTTTCGCACAGCCCCGGACATTTTCGCCCCCGAATGTAGGATAGCGCCATTTATTTCACAATGTGGTTGACGATTTTATACAATGCAATTATAATGAAGCTGGAACTTATGCACTTATATGACAATTTGGCAGAGGGGGGTAAATACATTGAGAGACCTGAAGCACCTGATACGCTTTGAGGAGCTGCTTCGCGCCGCGAACAACGAGCTGGTGAAGCAGGCCTGCGCCGAGGGGAAGCTGGCGCTGGGCTACAACTGCTCCTACATACCAGAGGTGCTGTTGGACGTGGAGGGCTGCTGCGGACTGCGCCTGCGCGCGCCGGGCTGCACCAGTCCCGACATGGCCACCTACTACATGACCAACCGCTCATGTCCCTATTCCAAGAGCATATTGGAGCGCGCCTTTGAAGGCGGCTACAACTTCCTGGATGCACTCATCGGCCAGGAATGCTGCTGCACCATGAACAGGATGGAGCAGTATTTCGACTACTGCGGCCTCATCCCCAAGGAAAAGTTCTTCGTCGCCTGCATAGACATGCCGATAAACCGAAGCGACTGGCACGTCGGCTACTACAGGAGGCAGATGGAGAAAAAGATCCTCGCCCCGCTCGAGGAGACCTACGGCGTGAACTTCTCCGAGGAAAAACTCCGCGCCGCCATAGCCGAGCACAACGAGCTCTGCCGCATCATCGGTGAAATGGGCGACATGCGCAAGGCGGAAAACCCGGTCATCACGGGCTACGAGTTCCACGTCATGCAGCTCGTGAGCCTGACCTGCCCGAAGTACCTCATCCTGCCGCTTTTGCGCGAGTCGCTGGAGGAGCTAAAGGCTCGGGAGCCCGAACCGAAGCCCTGGTTCCGCGCCCGTGTCATGGTCACCGGCGCGGAGATAGACGACCCGGAGTTCACAAAGATGCTGGAGATGTGCGGGGCCATGGTCGTTGCGGACCGCTACTGCTTCGGCTCCATGCCGGGCAGGGAAGAGATCGAGATAAGGGAAGGCGAGTCCGCGCTCGACGCTATCGCCAGGCACTACCTCTATAATAACCACTGCCCCAGGGCGATGGGTCCGAAAAACCTGAAGGCAAGAAAACAGTATATATATGAAAAGGCGCTCGAATACGGGGCTGAAGGCGTCATAGTCGAGAGCATGAAGTTCTGCGAATACTGGGGCTACGAGCGCGCACAGGACGCCGCCTGGCTGACGGAGGGCTTCGAGGTACCCGGTACGCTGCCGGTCTGCCAGATAGAGCGGGACTACACCTGCGCGGCCTCGGGCCAGCTCAGGACAAGGTTCCAGGCCTTCGTGGAATCGCTCGAGATAAAGCGCATCCAGGCCGCAGAGCAGAAGGAGGGCGCGTAAGATGGCTAAGCAGAAGCACAGCTTTAAGGAAAAATGGGGCAGCTTCAAAAACTTCGCCAAGGGCGAGCCGCTCTGCGCCTTCATGGGCGACAATTATATCGAAAAGACCAATATCATGAACAGGCGCGAGTGGCGCGGCTTCGTGGATACGGCCTATGACTTCGCCTGGTGGCTCGGAACCTGGGCCAAGATGTCCGGGCTCATAATGCGCGACCCGATCAGGATGGTGCGGGCCTTCTGGCGCTACCGCTGGCTCTCGGGCTACCTCTGCACGCCGGCAATGGTGGACAGGTGGACTTCGGGAGACCGGGGCATCCCCCTCCGCGCAGACCACCATGCCATAAACGCCATGGTGTCTGACTCGATCGACACCATCTGGAAGCTCATCCGGGCCGACCGCCGCTTCGGCGAGACGAAGTGGACCGAGCGGACCATAGGCTTCGACTACACCCTGCCGAAGCACATCATGTTCGGTTTCCCCGGCTATGAGGCCATAAACATCCAGCAGCACCCGGCCTTCATGATACCCATCATGAACAAGCACTACGGCTGCTACTACATCGACCAGGCCGTGTCCACGGGCATACCCCAGGACATGTGCACGCTGCCGCTCGTCGAGGTGGGTGTCGCGGTGGAGGACGAATACCCGGACATAGGCAACTGCTACCTCGCCACGAACAACCCCTGCGACGCGAACATGATGGACAATGCCGCCATGTACCGCCGTCTCTCCGGCGACGGCAAGAAAGCCGTCCATGCCTTCGTGACGCCGCTCATGTACGACGACCCGACTACGAAGGAGCTGGGCATACACGAGATCTACTCCGCCATCGAGTTCCTCGAGGAGCAGTTCGGGCAGAAGTTCGACTGGGACGCCTTTGCGGACGGCATCAGGCGCTTCAACGAGCTGAACATCCACGAGACGAACAAGTGGGACGTCTACGCCAAGTGCGACAACATCGCTCTGAACAGCATGGCCCAGGCCTTCTGGCGCATCTACATGTACCAGCAGGGCGCGAATAAGCACTTCGAGCGCGAGGCGAAGGTCATCTGGAAGTACTTCGAGAAATGCCTCAAGAAGGATATAAAGCCCTTCAAGTACAGGCACCGCGCTCTCGCCTGGAGCTGCGGCTCGACGTATTACGACAACGCGACCTGCTGGCTGTACCAGTGCTGGGGCATCCTGACGGTCATCAACATGGACTCTCTCACCGGCCACAACATCGTGGACACGGAGGACAGGGACGAGATGATGAGCGACATTGCGGACCTCTACGCCCGCTCCCCCATGCGGACGCACACGGTGGGCGGCAACCGGCACATTTTGATGATGTTCGAGACGGCGGCGAAGTTCAACTGCGACATGATCGTCATGTACGACGACATCGGCTGCAAGGGCATGGCGGGCTGCCAGGGCCTCCTGGAGGAGGAGTTCCGGAAACATCCCGAGTTCCACATCATGTGGATGCCTCACGCGCTGATGGACTGCCGCACCGTGCCGACGGCCGAGGCCCGCAAGGTCGTCAACGACTATATGACCACCGTCCTGCACGAGGAGCCGGTCGACCCCTCGCTCATGGACTTTGACGACTCCGAAGGCTGGTAAGGAGGTAATTATGAAACTGTTCTGGAAGATCTTCGCGGCGCTCTCCGCCGTGCTTGCCCTGCTCTTCACGGTGTATATGCTCAATCTCGATATGAAGCTCATGCGCAGCGTGGTGCTGCCCTTCCTCAACAAGCACTACGACAAGCAAAAGCGCGAGCACGTCATATAAGGAGGCGGGACATGATCGTAAACGACAATATAAAACCGCGCCGCCTCACGGACGAGGAGCTCGCTGCCAGGGCGCGCGGCGTGTTCGACAGCTACGCAAACTACCTCGTTTTCTGCGGCGCGTGCGGGAAGATGAAAAAGACCAATATGTACGTCATGCGCGCCGAGGCATATATCGACGAGCTGAACGCTGCAAAAAAGACCTGCCCCGCCTGCGGAGCTCAGGCCTGGACCCTCGGCTACCCGGAAAACAGCAAATCCGGCTTCGTGAAATTCTAATAAAAGCCCCGGTCCTCAATGGGACCGGGGCTTTTCGTTATTCTGGGATGTCTATTTCGGCCGGGTCGTCCGGCTCGCTTATGCAGACCCAGATGTCGCCGTTGGACTCAAGGTCCCCGATGACGTCCAGGGGCTGCTTCATGTAGCGCGCGTGAGCGGAGGCGGCGAGCGTGCCGTCCTTCAAATAGAGGGCGCCCTCGCTCTCGAAGATGAGCCGGGTGTTGCGCGTGACCTTGCCCGTGACGAGCAGGGGCTCGCCGTACGGCACGGGCTTTTTGAAGCGGACGCTTATGTCCCCGGTGACCGCCCAGGTCTCCGGCTCCGGGACGTTTATCGCCCGGCCGAGCGTCTCGTCCAGGAGCGCCGTGATGACGCCGCCGTGTACGCGCTGGGGGTAGCTCTGGTGCTCGGGCTTGGCCTCCACCAGGGCGGCCACCGTCCCGTCCTCGAGCTCGTAAAAGCGGCTGTGCAGGCCAAAGGGGTTGTTCAGCCCGCAGACAAAGCAGTTGCCGCTGTTGTTGTGCTTCCTAACTACCTTTTTCTTCAAAAATCGCGCCTCCAAACGCTCAGACCGGCAGGTAATTCATAAGTCCGCCCAGGCTGTCCTCGACAGCGGTTATGACCTTGGCCAAGTCGTAATTTGAAAACACCACGTCCGCTATGCGCACCAGGTCCGCGTCCATCAGCAGGCCCAGGGCAAAGACCACGCAGCCGAGCGCGGCCAGCACGAGGACTACGGTCAGTATAAGGCTCCAGAGCTTTTTCATCCGCGCTCCTCCTCTCCGCGCTCATAGCACCAGTCCCGGCCCTTGCGCAGCAGCAGGTCCACGAAGCCGACCGCGCAGCGCCGGAAAAACCAGATCGCCACGCAGACCAGCAGCAGTCCCAGCGCCGCCAATACCAGGCCCGCGCCAGCAAGCAGCAGGATATCCGCAACAACGCTCATGCCCAAAAAGCAGAAGGAAACGAGCAGAGCCGCCGCGCCTATCACAAGCGCCCCCGCGCAGAGCAGCGCCAGGGCCACGGCGGCCAGCGCCGCCGTCACGGGGATGCCCAGCACTATGCCGAAAAAGACGTATACGATCAGCAGGCCCACCTTCGCCTTGGGCGGCCTGGGCAGCTCCGGCGGCCCGTCCCAGAAGGGCGGAAGCTCTGGAGGCTCCTCCTCGTCCGTTTCCGGTTCCGGCAAGGGCTCCGCTGCGGGCGCATCGCCGCCGTCTCCCTCAGGTTCCGGCTCCGCTTCCTCCGGGGCGCTCTCTCCGGCCGGCTCCGGCTCGCCGGCATCCTCGCTCTCGGGTTCGGGCTCGGTCTCGGGCTCGGCTTCGTCCGCCGTCTCTTCCAGCTCGGTCTCGGAAACAGGGTCCGCCATATCCGTGCCGTCCTCTGTCCCCGGCTCCGGTTCAGGCGTTTCAGGCTCCTCCGCCTGCTCGGGCTCGGAAGCGGGCTCAGGCTCTGGCTCAGCCTCGTCCGCGGCCGGTTCGGGTTCCGGCTCCGGCAGAGGCTCCGGCTCAGGTTCGGGTTCGGGCAGGGGTTCGGGTTCCTGCGCCTGTTCGGCGAGCTCGTCCTCCTCCGGCGGGACATAGCCGCGCAGGACGCTCACCGCGGCAAAGGTGGGGCTGCCGAGCTTGGCAATAACGTCGGCGTCGCTCTCTCCCTCGTCAAAGCGCTGGTTTATGCCTCTCAGCACGGCCTCCCTGTCCGCCGGGGCCATGCCGGAAAGGAGCTTTCCCAGCTCCGCTACATATTTTTGTCTGTCCAAGGAAAGTCACCTCCGAGTGACGGGATGTGGGCATACATTGTTATTATAATGATTATACCACCTCCGGTCAAGCGCCAAAACGCAGGGCCGCGTCTTGACAAGCGGAGCAGATTCAAATACAATAAATGTTCAGCAAACGAGAATTCGCGGGGAGGTTGCCGATCAGATATGGCGAAGGATAAGAAGGTAGAACAGATAACCGACATGGAAGTCGATTTTGCCCAGTGGTTCACAGACGTCTGCACCAAGGCGGAGCTCGTGGACTATTCGGGCGTAAAGGGGCTCTTTGTTCTGAGACCCTACGGCTACGCGATTTGGGAAAACATCCAGGCTGCGCTGGACAGGAAATTCAAGGAGACCGGGCACACGAATGTTTCCATGCCCATGCTCATACCCGAGAGCCTGCTCCAGAAGGAGAAGGACCACGTAGAGGGTTTCGCCCCCGAGTGCGCCTGGGTGACGGTTGGCGGCAGTGAGGAGCTGCCCGAGCGGCTGTGCATACGCCCCACCTCGGAGACTCTCTTCTGCGAGCACTGGAGCCATGTCGTACACTCCTGGCGGGACCTGCCCTGCCTCTATAACCAGTGGTGCAGCGTGCTCCGCTGGGAAAAGACGACGCGCCCCTTCCTCCGCGGCCGCGAGTTCCTCTGGCAGGAGGGCCACACCATCCACGCCACAGAGGAAGAGGCCAGGGAGGAAACGCTTCGGATGCTGGAGATCTACGCCGACATCTGCGAGAACTGGCTGGCGATGCCCGTCATCAAGGGCGACAAGACCGAGAAAGAAAAGTTCGCCGGCGCGGAAAACACCTATACCATCGAGTGCATGATGCATGACCGCAAGGCCCTGCAGTCCGGCACCAGCCACTACTTCGGAGACGGCTTTGCAAAGGCCTTCAACATCACGTTCTCGGATAAGGAAAACAAGCTGCGCAACCCGCACGAGACGAGCTGGGGCATGTCCACCAGGATCATCGGCGGCATCATCATGACCCACGGCGACAATAACGGTCTGGTCCTCCCGCCGAGGATCGCGCCGATCCAGGTCGTCGTCCTGCCGATAGCCGCGCACAAGCCCGGCGTGACCGAGGCCGCAGAGAAGGTCGTGGAGCGCCTGAAGGCCGCCGGAATCCGCGTAAAGGGCGACTTTTCGGACAACTCCCCCGGCTGGAAGTTTGCCGAGTGGGAGATGAAAGGCGTGCCGCTGCGTCTGGAGCTCGGCCCCAGGGACATCGAGGCGGGCGTCTGCGTCGCCGCGAGAAGAGACAACGGCGAAAAGCTCACCGTGTCGCTCGACTCGCTGGAGACCGAGGTGCCGAAGCTGCTCGAGGCCGTGCAGCAGGGCCTCTTCGACAAAGCCAAAAAGAACCTGGAGGACCACACCTACACCGCCTCGACGGTCGAGGAGGTCAAGGACGTCGTCGAAAACCGCGGCGGCGGCTTCATAAAGACAATGTGGTGCGGGGACGAGGCCTGCGAGCTCAAGATGAAAGAGCTTGCCGGCGTGTCCAGCCGCTGCATGCCCTTCGCTCAGGAGCACCTGGGCGACACCTGCCCCGTCTGCGGCCGCGCCGCCAAAAAAATGGTCGTCTGGGGCGTCGCATACTGAGTCTGTTTCAAAATAGAGAGCCCGCCGTTTTCTCCATGAGGAGAAAACGGCGGGCTTTGCCGTCCCCGGCGTGCTCAGCGCCTGCGCGTGGACGCCCGGACGATGAGGTTTGAAGCAGTGGTGTAGGACTGCGTCTGGAGATTGGGGCGGCGTATGCAGTCCGTCAGGAGCTTCGCCGCCTGCGCGCCCATGTCCCGGACGTCTATGTCCACGACCGTCAGTTCAGGGCTGGTCAGGCGCGAGAAGGGGTAGTCGTCAAAGGTGAGGACGCCCACGTCCGCAGGTATCCGGAGCCCCAGCTCCTCCAGCGCCGCGACGCAGCCGAGCGCCACGAGGTTGTTTGCGCAGATGACGGCGTCCGGCGCCGGCTTTGCCGACATCAGCCCATGCATCATGCGGCAGCCCTCCGCCCTTGTGGACTCGCCGAGCCAGATATAGCCCTCGGGCAGCTCGCGCCCCGCATTCTCCAGGCCCTGGCGCACGCCCTCCAGCCTGTGCGCGGAGATCATGTCGTGCTCGCTGCCGCCGATGAAGGCAATGCGCGCATAGCCCTCGTCCACCAGGTGCGCCGCCGCGGTCATGCCGGAAAAAACGTTGTTTATGTCTATCCAGCAGACCTGGCTCTCAAAATTCGGCAGGCCCAGGACGATGTGCGGGAAGCGTGTCCGCGTAAGCAGCGCCGCCAGCGGTCTGGACATGACCGAGGCGTGGACCGCCAGCCCGTCGCAGCCGCGGCGGTTTATGAGCTCTGCCGCCGTCTCGCAGGCGGAGGTCGTGTCCGCGGAGCTGAGCCGCAGGGCATAGCCCCGGGCGCGCAGCGCCTCCTCCACCCCGGAAAGGATCTCAAAGAGGTGCGGGTTCTCAAATGCCGTGTTAGGCCTCAGATCCGCGAGAAACACCACCGTCCGCGTGCTGCCGCGCGCAAAGCTCTGGGCGCTGGCACTCGGATAGTAGCCCAGCTCCTGCATCACCCGGCGCACCCGCTCCGCCGTCTCCTCCGAGATGCTGTAATGCCCGTTTATGACCTTGGACACCGTGGAGATGGACGTCCCCGCGGCCGCGGCCACTTCCTTTATCGTCACCGGCACCCGACTCACCCCCTTGAAAGCGCCGCCGCAAAACCGTATGGACCTATCATACCACCGGACGTGCCCTCCGACCAGAGCGTTTCTCCCGGCGGCGTGAAGGCTGCCTCGCGCTCCGAGCAGTTTAGCGCCAGCGTTATGCGTTCTCCAGCGTGCTCTCGGGCGAAGGCGAAGAGACCGGAGCCCCGCTCCGCGCTCAGGACGCGGAATTCTCCCCTTTGCAGAGCCGGCTGTGAGCGCCGCAGGGCAACGGCCTTTTTGAAGAACTCAAACAGCTCCGCGTCGCCTGCGCCCCAGGGCATGGGGCGGCGGTAGTCCTCCTCCAGCACCCCGCTAACGCCCAGCTCGTCCCCGTAAAATATGCTCGGCACGCCCGGGAAGCAGAGCTGAAAGAGCACCGCAAGCCTGTAGCGCCTCAGATCGCCCCCGCAGAGGGAGAGAAAGCGGCTGACGTCGTGCGTGTCCAGCACGCCCAGCTGCGCGGCGACGAGCTGCTTTTTGTAGCGCATTAGCATCCCCGTGCAGCGGCCAGAGAAGGTATAGGCGTCCTCGCTCATCTCCGCAAAGAAGCGGCGGCAATGGCGCCTGAGCTCGTAGTTCATGCAGGAGTCGAACATGTCCCCTGCCAGCCAGTGGCCCGCGCTCTCCCAGACCTCGCCTATAAGTATGGCATCGTCCTTCACAGCCTTGACTCTCCTGCGGAACTCCCGCCAGAATGCGTCGTCCACCTCGCTCGCCACGTCGAGCCGCCAGCCGTCTATGCCGAACTCCCGCAGCCAGTACTCGCCCACGGCGCAGAAATATTCGCGCACTTCGGGGTTTGCCGTGTCCAGCTTCGGCATGAGGCGCTCGTAGCCGAAGCACTCGTAGCCCGGTATCTCCTCCGGGTCCTCGGGCCGCGTCACGGGAAAGCTCAGGCGGTAGAACCAATCCTTATACCGCGAGGCCTCGCCCCTTTGCACGACGTCCTCGAAGGCGAAAAAGCGCCAGCCGCAGTGGTTGAACACCCCGTCTATTATGACGCGCATGTCCATATCGTGCGCTCTGTCCACCAGCTCGCGGAAGTCCTCGTTCGTGCCGAGGCAGGGGTCGATGTGATAGTAGTCTATGAGGTCGTACTTGTGGTACTCTCCCGCGGCAAATATGGGATTGAGATATATGCAGTTGACTCCCAACTCCGCGAGGTAGTCAAGGTTCTCCGTGACGCCCTTTATCGTGCCGCCGAGCTTGCCGCGCGTCCTGAGTCCGCCGAACTCGCGCTCGGTGGGCTCAAGACTGATGTGCCGCCGCGAGGTCGCAAAGCTGTCCGGGAAGATGTTGTAGACCACCGCCCCGTGGACCCAGTCCGGAGCCCGGGCAATGTCCGCGCGGTGGTTGAAGGGGAGCTTGAAATACTCCGAGCGGTCGTCCACCAGCTCATCCGTGAACACCCCGCCGTAATAGAAGCAGGTCTCCCGCCCGTCCGAGAGCTCGAAGTGATAGAAGATGCGGTGGTAGGGACATTCGAGCGTCAGTTCCCACCAGTCGTGATATTCGTCCGAGAGTATGCGCTCCATGGGTTCCGGGAACCAGTCTATGGGCGTCCTGCGGCAGGCGGTGTCGCCGTACCAGAGCGTGACTCGCGCAAGGTCCCCCCGCGCGGCACGCAGGCGAAGGACAATTCGTTTCTCGTCCAGCCCGTGGGCGTATTCGGACATGGGTATGTGCAGTATGGCTTCTTTTTTCATGCTATCCTTTCACGCCTCCCGCGGTGAGGCCGGAGGTCATGTGCCTCTGGCAGAGGAAGAAGATCACGAGCACCGGCAGCGACACAGCTATGGACGCCGCGGCAAATACCGGCCAGGAGCCGCTGGTCTCCGTGGCCTGCAGAGCGTAGAGCCCGGCGGCGAGGGTGTAGTTCTGCTCTCCGGTCATGAAGGTCGTGGCGTAGATATATTCGTTCCAGACGTAGATGAGCACCATGAGCGCCGTAACGACGACGCTGGGCTTTGCCAGCGGCAGTACGATGCGGGTCACGACCTGCAGGTCCGTAGCCCCGTCCATGCGGGCCGCCTCCTCGATCTCCAGGGGTACGGTGTCGAAATAGCCCTTCATGTTCCAGAGGCTGAACACAGCCATGGTGCCTGTATAGACGATGATGAGACCCAGGCGGTGGTTGACGAGCCCCATGGGCCGCAGCAGTCTGTATACCGCGAACATGCTGAGGATGGCAGGGAAGCTGTTGAGCAGCACCAGCCAGCGCAGGACCAGCCTCCGTCCCGGAAAACTCCGGCGCGAGAAACAGTAGGCCGCCGGCACCGCCGCCGCCAGCGAGACTGCAACTGTCGAGACCGCCAGGATAACGCTGTTGCCGAACCAGGTCAGTATGTCCTCGCCCGTGAACACCGCCAAATAGTTCTCCAGCGTGAAGTCCTCGGGGATGAAGGAAAAGTCCGAGCTCAAAAGCGCGTTCTGTCCGTTCAGCGAAACGCTCAGGGCGTAGAGTATGGGTATGAGCGTCACGAAGCAGAGCGCAACGAAAAAGACGTTCAGGGCGGCCAGCCCTATCCCCTCGCGGAGCTTTCTCCCTCTCATCTCTCCCCCTCCCCTCCAAGCTGGTAACGCGCCGAGAAGGCGAGCAGCAGCAGGAATATGATTATGGATATCGCGGAGCTGTAACCGTAGTTGTTTGTGATGAAGGCGTTCTCATATGCGTAGGTCAGTATCGTGTGCAGGCCGGAGCCGGTCTTGGCGCCCATCTGCTGGGTCAGCAGATAGATGACGTCGAACTGCTTAAAGGTCGTGAACACCGTTATGATGACCGCCGGGGCTATGATGGGCTTTATGCACGGTATCGTGATGCTCAGGGAGCGGCGGAACCAGCTCGCGCCGTCGAGCAGGGCGCTCTCGTAGTAGCTGCGGTCTATGCTCTGCATCGCCCCGTCCATTATCATGAGCATGAAGGGCAGCGCCAGCCACAGGTTCACCACCGTACAGCAGATAAAGGCCGAAACGTCCGTCGAAAGCCAGCGCTGCGCCTCGAGCCCCAGCTTCTCCATCCACTGGTTCAGCAGACCGAACTCGGAGTTGAACATGCCCGTTTTCCACAGCAGGATGGAAACGTAGCCCGGCATGGCCCAGGGGAACATCAAAAGCGTCTTGTAGAGCTTGCGCAGCCGGAGCTTTTGTATGTTCAGCAGGCTCGCCAGCACAAAGGCGAGGACGAGCTGGACGGCCATGTTCACGATAGTCCAGAGCAGCGTGCTCAAGAGCGCCGAGAGAAAGCCCGAGTCGAACACGAAGAGCGCCTTCACATAGTTGTCCAGTCCGATGACCGTGAAGTCGAACCAGTGGTAGACGTTCATGTTCGTCAGCGAGATGAAAAAGGTATAGAGTATCGGAAAAACAACGATTAGCGCGATAAGCAGCAGCGAGGGGGCCGACCAGAGGTAGCTCACGAGCCAGCCCCGGCGCTGTTTTCTGATCCTGTTTTCCATCATTTCATGTTGGCGATGAGGCCCTCGGCCTCAGCGAGCGCCTCGTCAAAGGCGGCATCCACGTCCGCGCCCGAGAGGTTCACGTCTGTGAGCAGGTTGCTGACGACTGTCCACATGACGTCCATCTCCGGGATGTTCGGCATGGGTACGGCTATCTCCGCCGTCGTGCGCATGGCCTGCACCAGCTCGTCGCTTGCGACCTGCGGCTCGTCGTAGCAGTCCGCGTTCGCGGGGGCGCAGCCGCTCGCCAGGGCGAGGTCAATGCCTATCTGCGGCGAGCAAAGCGCTCCGAGCACGGTCTTGACCGCTTCGGTCTTGTTCTCGGCAGCGTATTTGAGCACCTGCACGCCCTGTACGCCCGAGTATGGCGCAAGCGCTTTGCCCGTCTCGTCCACCGTCGGCATGGGCGCTATCCCCAGCTCTATGCCCGCCTCGCGTGCGCTCGGCACCATCCACGGCCCGCCGATGGTGGCGTCCGCCTTGCCCTCGAGAAAGAGCGTGTTCACCGTCGAATACTCCGTCTCGCCCGGCATAAGCGCCACAAACTTGAGGTGATAGCGCAGGGCGTCCTTCACAGCCTCCGGCTCCGGGAAGGGAGTCCCGTCCTCGGAGATGATGGACCCGCCGAAGCCGTGTATCCAGGCCGCCGAGTAATACGCCGTAGAGTGCTGCTCCACAAAGCCGTAGCGGCCGCGGCCAGTGTTCTGCTCCATGTATGCGAGGAGTTCCTCCGTCGTAGCGGGGACCTGGTCGTCCTGCATGTAGCGCTTGTTGTACATGAAGAGCAGCGTCTCGAAATATAGCGGCAGCTGGTAGAGCGTACCCTTGTAGCTAGCCGCCTCAAGCGTCATGGGCAGCCAGTTGTCCAGCGCGCCCTCGTTCAGCAGCGTGTTCACGTCCGCGAGTATGCCCATCTCGGCAAAAACGCCTATCTTGTCGTGAGCGAATATGAACATGTCCGGCGCGGACGAGGGGTCGTTCCCCACGAGCTTCAGGGAGTCCGTGAGACTGGTCTTTTTCTCGAATACGACCTCTATGCCGGGTGCGGCTTCCGTGAGGTAGGCAGTCAGCGCCTCGATGACCGCGTCCTCCTTGTCGTGCCAGACGACGAGCTTGTTTTCCTCCACGCTCCCGCCTCCGCAGGCCGCCAGCGGGATGAGCAGCGCGGCGATGAGCAGCATTGCAACAGTCCTTTTCATTTCACACCTCCAAAAACCCGTTATGGGCGGACGCGGTTATATCCACGCCCGCCCTTGTTACAGGCCGATATCAGTCCTTCTTCTTTTTCTTGGACACCGCCACGGCGATGACGATAACAGCTACCACCGCCACGGCGACGATTATCCACACCGTCGCATTGCCGCCGCTCTCCGTCTCTGCCGGAGCCTCGCTTGGAGCGGGCGTCGCTTCCGGCGTCGCCTCGGGCTCCGCTGCGTCGCCTGTCGGCTGCTCATAGCTCACAACGGCGTCCTCGGGTCCGTTCACGATCACCCAGACGTCCTTGCCCGTCTCAACGGTGAGGTCGGAGGTCTGGACGCTGCCCTCGTTTGCGTTTATGATGACGGAGTTTATCCAACCGGGCGCCTCAAGGGCGTACCAGCCGTCCGTCTCCGTCATGGCCTCGCCGGGCCAGGCTGCAAAGGCATTCGTGCCGTCGGGCGCCGACCAGGCCCAGAGGCAGGGACCCGCCCAGTCCTCGGGTACCTGGGCATACACCGTTATGTTCTCCACGCCCGCCGTCTCCGGGTCCTCGTAGGCGAGCTCGTAGCTCAAGTCGTCATAGACGGTTATCCAAAGCTCCTTCGGCTCTATCGTCACGTCCTCGGTTTGGACCGAGCCCTCGTTGCCGCTTACAATGATGCTGTTCACCCAGGCGGGGACACGGGCCGTGAACCAGCCGTTTTCATTCTCCGTCATGGCCTTGCCGGGCCAGGTCTCGAAAGCGTTTGTGCCGTCCGGGTCCAGCCAGGCCCAGAGGTTCACGGTTTTCCACTCGAGCGGTACGTAGGCGTGAACGGTTATCTTCTCAACATACTCGGGTATCTCGGCGTCCGTCTGCGCGTCGTAGCTGACCGTCGCCGTGTTGTCCTCAGCCACCGTGATCCAGACGGGCTTTCCAGCCTCGACCACCACGCCCTCGGTCTGCACCGCGCCGGCGTTTGCGTTCACGATCACGTTCTGGACAAAGCTGGGGACGTAGCAGTAATACCAGCCGGTGTCGCCGAGCTTGTCGGCCTCCTCGCCGGGCCAGGCTGCAAAGGCGTTCGTGCCGTCGTCGGCCCAAGCCCAGAGACAGGGCGCCTCCCAGGTCTCCGGCACGCTCACGCAGACCGGGACCATCTCCTCACCCTCGGCCAGCGCCGCGGTGCCGAGGGACAGCAGGCAGGCGCAGACGAGCAGGAGCGCAAAGAGCTTTTTCATTCCAAGACCTCCATTTCACATTTTAACGCGGGAAATCGAACCTTGGGGAAATAGTATCATCCGTTTCCGAGCTAAGTCAACGGAGATTTGAGAAAGCATTTTCCCACGCTTTACCGCGATATTCGACAATAAATCTTGTGCTTATTTGTGGTATTTGCCCGGTATATTCGCACACATTTTGCAGAAAAGGCACAAACGCGTCCTCTTCTGCCCGGGAGCTCAAAGAAAGTGATTTCGCAAGTTTCCGCCCGCAGCGCGGCACGCCGGCAAACAAAAAGCCCCGGCGCTTTCCAAGGAAAGCGCCGGGTCTATGGTGTGAGTGGCGATACAGGACTTTTTAAATAGCCCAGTAATAAAAAAGTTTGCGGGCATCCGAACAGAAAATTATTTGTATGTCCCCCCATTTTAGGACGACTGTTTTGAAGCAGCCGCCCTTTTTGGTCAAATTGGGTCTGGCGCTAGGGGGCAATAATTTTTCGCTTTTCTTTCTGCTCTCCCTGCCGCTTTGCAAGCTCCTTGTTATCTTCCTTTAGTTTATGGGCATAGGTCTGACAGTCCAGCACAAGTTCAGTTGAATTTTCCAGGCTCTGAGTACATGGTCGCGGGTGGTAATTGTAAAACCATTTTCGCTATCCATAAAAATGCCTCCTAGTTTTGGTCCCGCTTTAGCGTCTCCATCATCAGTTGCCGTTTATTCATCGGTGGCAGGCAGGACTGATTCCGGCACACATAGAACGTGGCTTCATTGTTCAACAGCTTATATCCTTCCAATGGGCGCTCCAAAACCTTGACTATGGCGTCAGAAGGCAACGCAAGCGGGATGTCGCTCAGGTCTTCCCCGTTTGGAACCACAGTGATCAGAACCGGTGGTTCCAAAAAATCCGACAGCGCCATTAAAAACGCTGAAAAGCCAGCAGGAGATCGTTCCGCCTCTCCCGCCATATAGGCAAGCTGTTTGTTCAGGGTGTTCTCCATGCTCTGCTCCGGAAGCAGCGCGTTCAGGCGTACAAGAACATAGGACATTAGGGAGTTGCCGCTGGGAAGCGCCCCGTCATAGCACTCCTTCGGGCGAAAAAGCAGCGTTTCATTTTTTGTGCCGCTGAGATAAAAGCCGCCATGCTCCGGGTCGTAATACTGGAGGACAGTTTCCCTGGTTAACTGTGCTGCACGATAAAGAAATGTGCGTTCGAGTGTGGCATCATACAGAAAAAGCAGGGCAAAAATATAGCTTGCGTAATCATCCAGGAACCCGTGCTCCCCAAGCTTGCCGTCCCGAGCGCTTACATAAAGCGTATCCTGATCGCACAGGCTGTTTTCTATAAAACCTTGAGCCTTTTTCGCAGCTTCCAGATATCCGGGGTTCCGGCTGCACCGGTACAGTCGGCACAACGCGGCAATCATGAGCGCATTCCATGCGGTCAAAATTTTGTCGTCCGTATGCAGACGGGTGCGTCCCCGCCTGTATTCACGCAGTGTTGGCAGGAAGGGGTCAAAACTCTCATCTGTCAGGTTTTTTGTGTGGAGAAGGTTGGGGATGCTCTTGCCTTCAAAGTTCCCCGCTTTTGTAATGCCGAACCGTTTACAAAAAGCGGCGCCGTCGGCTTGCCCAAGCAGCCCGATGATTTCCTCCGGGGTAAATACATAGTATTTCCCCTCCTCGCCATCGCTGTCCGCATCCTGGGCGCTGTAAAAGCCTCCGTTTGGTGCAGTCATTTCGGAGAGAATATAGGATGCTGTCTTTTGCGCAACTTCCAGATAAAATGACCGTCCCGTGAGTTCATAGGCTTTGCAGTAGGCGAGAATCAGCAGCGCGTTATCATAGAGCATCTTCTCAAAGTGGGGGACTAGATAATAGCGGTCTGTGGAATATCGGCAGAAACCGTATCCGATATGATCAAACAAGCCGCCGGCATACATCTTTTGAAGGGTTATTTCCGCCATGTCTAAGGCTCGGCTGTTCCCGTGCTTTTCGTATTGCTGCATCAGGAACAGAAGATTGTGCGGCGTGGGAAACTTCGGCGCGCCGCCGAACCCGCCAAATGATGCGTCAAAGTTCTGCGTATACCATTGCAGGGCAGCGTCCAGCAAAGTCTCATCTGCCTGTGACGCAGGAGCATGATACTGATTTAATGCCGCCGTGATCTCATCCGCGGAGTTGAGAAGAGTGTCCCGCTCGTTCTTCCATTTCTGGTGAATGATGAGCAACAGTTCTTTCAGCCCTACCGCCCCATACCGGGCGGTCTTTGGAAAATAGGTTCCGGCAAAAAACGGTTTCTGCTCTGCGGTCATAAAAATGCTGGCGGGCCAGCCGCCGCTCCCGGTGAAAGCCTGACAGACCGCCATATAAATGCTGTCAATGTCGGGGCGTTCTTCTTTATCTACTTTGACGGACACGTAGTATTGGTTTAAGATATCGGCAATTTCAAGATCTTCAAAGCTTTCATGCGCCATGACATGGCACCAGTGGCAGGTGCTGTAGCCAATGCTCAAAAAGATGGGTTTATCCTCCGCCCTTGCTTTGGAAAAAGCCTCCTCGCTCCAGGGATACCAGTCCACCGGGTTTTCCGCGTGCTGGAGAAGGTACGGGCTTGTCTGATTTTTAAGATGATTGCTCAAATCCTCACCTCATTTTTTCAGATTACCAGTTGCCGGGTTATCGATCAGCTCCCCTTCCTCGGTGAAGCGGGAGCCGTGACAAGGACAATCCCAGGTGTGCTCCACAGGATTCCATTTCAGTGCGCAGCCCAGATGGGGACAGCGTTTGGTCGTGGGCGTCAGCAGACTAACCATAGCTTCAAACCCGTTGACGGCCAATTGGGGGTGAAGGATGGAACGGGAGGGTGAGAACACCTCCTCGTACGGGTTTTTCTTTCCTTGCACAAGATCCGTGAGGATCATAGCGGATACCATGGAGCTGGTCATGCCCCACTTATTAAAACCGGTGGCCACATACAAATCTTTGGTGGAGGCGGAATAGGGCCCGATATATGGCACCCCGTCCAGGCTCATACAGTCCTGCGTGGCCCAGTTGTACTCCTCTTCCGCTTGCGGGTAATGCCGCCGGGCAAAATCCCGCAGTTCCTGCCAGCCGCCGCCCTGTTTGCCGGTGCGGTGATCTCCGCCCCCGACGAGCAACAGGTTTTTGTGATTGCGGAAGGACATACCCGTCTGCGCCTCGTCCAAATACATGCCGTCCACATCCGGTGCATTTTGGAGAGCGATGACATAAGAGCGGTGCTGATACAGCTTGAGGAAATAGCTGCCGTGCTTGTTGAGAAAGGGAAAGTGGGTGGTCACAATGATCTTTTTGGCGCGAATCCGGCCATGATTTGTCACAGCCGTGGTGCCGATCAGCTCCCTTACCCGCGTATGCTCATAGATGTGCAGGCCCTTAGCAATGCCGGAGACGAATTGCAGCGGATGGAACTGTGCCTGATTGGGGAACCTGACCGCACCGGCAACGCGAAAAGGAAGCGGTAGCTTGTCCACAAATCCAGCCGGGAAGCCCAGTTTTTCCAGTGCTTTGAGTTCCCGCTCGATCTTACTCCGGTCGTCCAGAGAATAGGTGTAGGCCGCCTTTTCCTCAAAACCGCAGTCAATATTCCGGCACAGCTCCCGGTATGTTTGAAGCGCTGCCTCGTTGGCTGAAAGATATTGCTTTGCCCGCTCGATTCCAAACCTCGAAATCAGCTTGTCATAGATAAGCCCGTGTTGGCTGGTAATCTTGGCGGTGGTGTTTTTGGTGATGCCGCTGCATATTGTCTCCGCTTCCACCAGCACATAAGGCACACCGGCACAGTGCAGCTCATAGGCACACAGAACGCCCGCCATACCGCCGCCGATGATCAGCACATCTGTGTTTAGATCTCCGTCCTGAGCTGAAAAGTTCGGTCGCTCCCAGGTTTGCTCCCACAGTGATTCCATATGCTTCTCCCCAATGATTGTTTTGATGATAGTATTATCCAAAAGGAGAAAAGTATGTTTTTTCTTGTTTTACGCCCCATGACTTGGGACGAATTCATAGGCAGCATGGTCACTTTGCAGATCAAATATCGGTTTTCCTCTTTTCCACAGCCTCGCCCGCAGGTGCGCATTACAGCTCTCCCGAATGGTGTTGGACATCTTCCCGCACTGTGGCGCACGAAGGGGGTGTCCCACATGGGAGGGCGCCATGTCCAGTTCCAGCAGAACCCTGCCCTGAGACAGACAGATATGTTCTGGAGAAAATGATCGAACCTTAACGCCCCTGTAAGTTGCCAAACGATACTCCCGGCCCTGGTACAAGATGGCGCAGATGCATCCACGGAAGGAACATCCGCAAAATGGAATATGGGCAATTGATACCATAATAGAACATGGTTCTGGGAAATCGTTGCACTGCATCCACAGGTAGGAGCGTGGAAAAGAGGTTCCGCTGTCTTTTTCTGCATAGCCCAAACCACCGTCGAAGCTGTGCAGATGTCCGTCCATAATGACGCTGCCCTGGAGGGTATGCGCCATGCTGAGAACGCCGTGCCGGCACTCCATGGGGAAAAACCGGAACGGCCCCATGATATCGGAACCGAGCGGCGCAAATGGTCCGTAGGTAATATCACCGCTGATCCCGGGCAACGAAATATGACACCCCTGCCTTGAAAACCAGCATCCATCCGCTCGTATCACGCTGTCACGGACGGTCAAATTGGATATCTCAAACTGTCGGGCGCCTTCCTGCGAAATCAGTTGGATAAACGCCCCGCTCTCTGCCTTTCCGGGGATGAACGCGACCATGTCATCCCCTTTTTGATGCTTAAAATACCAGCCCTCAAAGCCTTTCTGTCCCGACATACTCATGTCACAGCCTTCCTTTTAGGGATGGACTTAGTATGTCCGTATGAGTGTCATATAAGACGACGTTCACTCGGTTCTCAACGAAGGGCAGCCGCCCCCGTACTTCTGCTCCGCCAGATCCCAGTTTACCACGTTCCACCAGTCGTTGATATAGTCCGCTCTCTTGTTATAGTGTTTTAAATAATATGCATGTTCCCACACGTCTAAATTAAGCAGCGGCTTTACAATGCCTGCCGGAGTTTCTTGATTGGCGGTTGTCACGAGACAAAGGCCACGCTTGCCATTGACCAGCCAAACATATCCCGAGCCGAAAACGGACAAGGCCGACTCTGTGAATTTCTCTTGGAAAGCGTTCAGGGAGCCAAACCTGTGGTCAATGGCAGCGGCCAAAGCGCCCTCGGGCGCTTTTTTCCCATCAGGACACATGCCATTGAAAAAGAATCGGTGATTATATACTCCGCCGGCATTGCGGGCAATTGCCAAACAGTCCTTCCCCGACATTTGCCCGGCGGTGCAAATGAGCTGCTCAAGGGTCAATGTTTGAAGCTGAGGGTACTTTTTCAGGATGCTGTTCAGGTTGTCTATATAAGTTTTCAGGTGCCTGTCATGATGCAGCTGCATAGTCTTTTCATCTATGTACGGTTCCAAAGCATCATACGCATACGGCAGCGGCGTATTTTCAAATGGATAATGTTTGTTCAAGGCAATTCCTCCTTTATATACATTATATACAAATAGAGGATGTCTTCGCACACCCTCCGTTTTATTTGCTTATTCTTGCGCCTCTCTGCTCCGGACAAAGTTTCGGTTTGTGCTGATACGCTGTCGCTGTGCGCTTTCCTCCCGCATGACTTCTGGATTTAAGTACTGTTCCACGGGAAGTCCGCGCTCTTTGATAAGCTGTATGTCCCGGTGCCTTGACAATGGCAGCTAAAATGCTTAAAATTAATTGCGAAAAGAGGTGAGCACGATGTTGTACGGGAAATTCTGCATTGAGTTCGGCTCCACACAAGTTTATACCACGAAACATTGTGCGGAGCCTTTTCGGAAAGTTGATTTGTAAAACGGGGAGGCCAGGGCAGAGAACAGCTGCCTTTGGTTTTTATGCCCTTTTTGCGAATTGACATGAGAAGATAAACTATTGAGGCCACAGACAATGTTTTGTCTGTGGCCTTTTGTTATGTTTATTTAGTAAGCAGACAGAGGGCGCACCAGCTTGTGCTGCCCTCTGTCTTTTTGAAGGGAAGATTTTTTATGACACAAGAGCAAAATTTAATGAGCGGGAGCGTACCCGGAAAACTGATCGCTTTTGCCCTCCCGCTGCTTTTAGCGAATATCTTACAGTCATTCTACAATGTGGTGGATATGCTAGTGGTCGGACAGTTTGTTGGTGAAACAGGTCTTGCGGCCATCAGCAACGCCTCAAAGCTTTGTTACATCATCAACTCCATCTGCATTGGAATGACAATGGGTGGAGCAGTGTTAATTGCTCAATACAAAGGGGCGAACAATAAAAAAGACCAGGCGGAGACTTTTCAAATGCTGTCCATGCTCTCCCTGGCTGCGTCGATCCTTTTGACTGTTATAAGTTTGGCCGGTTATCAGCCCCTTTTTCGAGCGTTAAAAGTTCCGGCGGATGCATTGGGGGACGCTTGTGATTATATGAAAATCATTTGCTACGGAACTGTATTTGTTTTCGGATACAATGCCGTTTGTTCTGTCCTCAAAGGGTTGGGAGATTCCAAATCTCCGCTCTGCTTTGTGGGCATTGCAACTATCATCAATGTTGGTTTAGACATCATATTGGTGGGTCCTTTGGGGATGGGAACAATAGGAGCGGCCTACGCAACGGTCACAGCACAGGGGATTTCTTTTGTAATTTCGCTTTTTTACCTGAAACGGTATCGTGTGTTTTTTGGCACTGCGGAATGCAAAAAGCTAGCGGTTCAGTGGGATAAGATCGTTGCTATTCTGAAAATCGGGTTGCCTACGGCAATCCAGATGGTCATAGTCAACACGGCTTATTTGCTGGTGACCGGGATGCTCAATCAATTTGGAACCTCTGTATCTGCGGCGTCCGGAGTCGGCCTGCAAATCAACACCTTTGCCGGTATGCCTTGCTGGGCTGTGGGTCAGGCAGTCACGGCTATGGTTGGTCAGTGTATGGGAGCGGAGCAAACAGAACGCGCCCGAAAAGTGGTGAAAATCGGCCTTCTGGTGAATATAGCCATGACACTCGTTGTTGTGCTTTGCGTACAGGTCTTTGCCGAGCAGTTGATTTTACTCTTTGGCAATAATAGCCGGGAAGCTGTAACCGACGGAGTTTATTACCTGAGAGTCTGCTGCGGTGTCAATAGTTTGGTCTATGCGGCTATGTATACCTTGGACTCCTTTGCCATTGGAGTGGGCGCAGCAAATGTCGCTATGTTGAATGCATTGCTGGACGCAGTTGTGGTCCGTCTGCCCGCAAGCTGGACTTTGGCTTTTACGCTGGGCATGGGATTCCCCGGAATCTATTTTGGACAGGCGCTTTCGCCAATCCTGCCAGCATTTGTCGGATTTATCTACTTCAAAAGTGGAATATGGAAACGCAAGAGCCTTATACAAAAAAGCCGTAAGGAGGGGAACCCTGTGCCCAAAATGTAAGCAGGAGACTTTGATAAATGTAAAGAAAACCAATTGTTATTAAGGCAAATGCGCAAATCCAAAAGGAGAACAGCAAATTATGATGAACAAGCTAAAAATCTATCCACGTTCTAAGGATCGGGAAACGGTTTATTTGAAAAATGTAGTCACTGACCCCAGCATTATCGTGGGGGACTATACAATTGTGGGCGCTGATGCCGAAAGGAGGCTGAGGAACATGACAGAGCCCATCCACAAGGGAAAGGACCTGCCGCCCGTTTGGGTGATCCACGCGGCCTCCAGCGGTGACAGCGAGGCCCTGGAGAAAGCGCTGCGGTACTACGACTGCTATATGAGCCGCCTGTATACCCCACCCTCTATGACAAGGACAGAACCCCTCATGTGTGCTTGGATGCCCATATGAAGCGCTGTCTGGAAATCCGACTGGTCCGGGCTGTCGTTCGGAAATAACTGCACCAGCCCAAGTGTCGGCGGAGGTTTTTCCCTTTCAGTGCCTGCCGACAGCCTGGGTGGGATTCATTACCCGGCTGACACTGGCAGAGGGCATCGGTATAATTGTATTGGGAATACAAGATATACGCTGCTCGGCTGTCCAATCTTCGCTTCCATAATCGAGAAACAGAGCAGCCAGGCCATGACCACGGATATGTTCATCTCTCTGGTACGCAAACACACCCGCGCACGCAAGCTCACGCCCGGATGCTGGGCGAGTTGGTTGAGAAGAGCGAGGTTTGAGAAAATCGGCGGTGTGTGGCCGATCCCTGACGTGACCGTCAACACCCGGAAGGGCGTGTTTGTCAACTACATCCCATCCACCATCGCCGGATGAAAACAAATAAAAAGACGAGTGTCCTTACAGCCTTTCAAATGCCATAAGAACACTCGTCATGGTTGCGGGGAGGGGATTTGAACCCACTGACCTTCGGGTTATGAGCCCGACGAGCTACCGGACTGCTCCACCCCGCGATATTGAGCCTTGTTATAATACCATCTATCCAGGCTCTTGTCAAGGGGGTTTTATAACTTTTCCGGAGTAAGCAGGAAGCCTTCTTTATCGCGGAAGCGGCCGCAGGCTATGACGATCAGGTCCACCAGCCAGCCTATGCCCAGGCAGCCGCCCGTCAGCAGCCAGAGTATGCCCGTGCCTATCTTGCCGACGTAGAACCTGTGTACGCCGAAAACACCCAGGACTGCCGAGAGGATAAGCGCCAGGAGCCAGTTTCTCCGCGAGCTCAGGCCGCGCCTGCGCGCCTCGCGGTAGCCCCGCTCAAAGCCGCTGTCGTAACCCCGGCCGTAACCCTGATCGTAGCCGCGGCGCTCTTCGTAGTTATAGCAGCCCTTTCTGGCGTCATAGTCGTAGCTTTCGCCCCGTCCCGGTCTCTGCGCACGCTCCGGCTCAGGTTCGGGCTCCGGTTCCGGCTCCGGCCGCCTGGCCTGCGGCGGCTCTCCGGGCAGGGTCGCCGTACCGCAGTTCGGGCAGTTCTGCTCCCCTCCCGTGAACCTGCGCCCACATTCAGGGCACCAGCTCTTCCCCTTCGGGAGCCTCTCCCCGCAGTGCCAGCAGCAGTTGTCCTCCACACACACGGCCGCGCCGCAGTGCGGACAGACGGCCTCCGCCGCCTGAGCATACGCTCCGCTCATTTTTTCTTTGCCCCCTCGTTATTTTTGTTGCAGCTGGCCCGTCCTGTACGCCGTCAGCAGGGTGTTGAGCGCGTCTATCCTCTTCAGGAGCCGCGGACCCTCGTCCGTGTCCTGTATATAACGCCGCGACGGGAAAAATTCAACAGGTACGGAATCGGACTCCATGTCCGCATTTTCGCTCAGGACCTTCGCCACGCCCTCAAAGGGCCTGTGGCTCTTCAGTCGGACGCCGTGCGAGCTGTAGATGAGCGTGTAGCCCGCGATGCCCGTCGTCTTTTGGTAGGCCTTGCAGAAACCGCCGTCTATTATGAAGAGCTTGCCCCCGGCCTTGACCGGGCTCTCGCCCTTCTTCGCCTTCACCGGAGTGTGTCCGTTTATTATGTGGCCCGTCTCCGGGTCCAGGCCGAACTCGGTCAGTATCATCCGGACCGCGGCCTCGTCCTCCCAGTGGTTGAAGTAAGGGTTCTTCGGCTCGGCCCAGGTGCTCTCGTCGTCCACCACGGCGCGCTCGAAGGTGTGGAACACGCGGCCCGAGAAGGGGCTGTTGTTCCCGCACCAGAGATACCACATCATGTCCAGCGCGGACTCGTCGCCCCGCGCCCAGGCGCTCTTCAACACGGCGTCCGCGTAGTCCATCAGCGCACGTCCCGAATACCAGCGTCCGCCGTGGCGCACGCTTGCAAACTTGCCGTCCGGCGTCATCGGTATGCAGCCGTGGTAGAGCAGGTTGCCGTTGCAGCACAGGTAGGTGCTACCCTTTTTGTAGATGAAGTCCAGGTGCCGGCGCAGGGGCTGGCTCTCCTTGAAGGCGGAGACGTATTCCTCCACCAGCTCTTCCTCCTCCGGCGTGAGGAGATAGGGGTCCTTCGGGTCCACCGTCGGGAACTGGTGCGTGTTGAGCGGGTAGGTGCCGGAGTCCAGCTCCACTGTCCAGTCGTCATAGTTTATTCGGTTGAGCATCAGCCTGTCGTTCATCTCATAGCCCGGGTGCCGCAGGATGATGTGTCCCTCCAGTTTGAAGCCGAGGACGGAGAGGGCCTGGTGCACGGTCTTTTTGTCCGAGCCGCCGTAGACCTTCTCGCAGAACTCCGCCAGGGGGCGGAGCGAAACGCCGTAGCGCCGCTCCAGGGTCAGCGTGTTGCCGTAATCGGAGCTTATGCGCAGAACGGTGAACACGCAGGCCGGGCTGCCCGCCGCCGCGCCCAGCCAGAGTATGTCGTGGTTGCCCCACTGTATGTCGATATTCGGGTGCTGCATCAGCATATCCACAATCCGCGCGGGCTCGGGGCCTCGGTCGAAGATGTCGCCCACGACGTGGAGCCTGTCTACCGCGAGGCGCTTTATGAGCTCGGCCAGGGCGGCGATGACGTTGTCCGCTGAGCCCGTAGCGATGACGCTGTCCAGGATGGCATCGTGGTATCTGTGCTGGTTGGCGTCCTCGTCGCGCTGGATGTGGAGCAGCTCGTCCAGCACGAACTCCCAGTCCGCGGGCATCTGGCGGCGGACGTAGCCGCGCGTATACTTGCCCGAGAGCGTTTCGGCCAGCAGGCAGAGCTGTTCCAGTATCTCGCGCAGGCGGGAATTGTCCAGCTCGCCCCGCTCGCGCAGGCAGGCCAGCTCCGCCCGGGGGTAGTAGATGACTGAGCAGAGCGCGCGGCACTTGGCCTCACCCTCCGTCTCCTCGAACAGCCGGCGGACCTTCTCAAGTATGACGCCCGAGCAGTTGTTCAGGATATGCCGGACCGCGCCGTACTCGCCGTGCAGGTCGCTTATGAAGTGTTCCGTCCCCTTGGGCAGGGTGAGGATAGCGTTCAGATTTATGATCTCGGAGCAGACGGCCGCCTCATTCGGGTATTTTTCAGCCAAAAGCTCCAGATATTCGCGTGTAAAGTCGCCCATTGTGCGATCCCTCCTTTATATATACGCAATGGTATCACCGCGGTGGAAAGGATACAACGCATTTTCTGTAAACATGAAGAAAATTTTTCAATATCCGAACATTCCGCTCTCCAGGACTGAGAGACTGACGGCGTTGACTATGCCGTGCATGAGCATTGCCGCCCAGAAATCCCCGGAGATGAATACGAACTGCCAGACGTGGTAGAGCGAAAAGAGCAGGGCGGAGACGATGTAGGCTGCGGCCCGGCTGCGCGGCCTTATGCAGCCGAAGAGGAGGCCTCTGAAGAGGGGTTCCTCCACGATCGGCGCCATCACGACAGACATGACGGCTAGCTTCCCACGGTCCGCCGCAGCGCCGGCCAGGATGGCCTCGTTGTTCGGCGCCATACCCAGGTCCAGACTCAGGACCAGCAGCACCGAGCTCAGGATGAAGCTCAGGCCGATGTCCACAGCGTAGCCTCCGGCGACGCCGACAAAGAAGTTGCCCTTTGCGTCGAGCGCCGCGTCGAAGCTCCGGCGCAGGAAGCCCCGAAGCAGCACCAGCATATAGACCAGGCCGACGCCGTAGTAGGCGAGGTTTATCTCCGTATCCGTCATCGCGGCGAGGGCGGGCCACACCTGGGAGAGGTAGCCCAGGCCGAGCGGTATGCCCACGACGTGCAGGGGCAGGTATATGACGGCGGCGATGATCTCGCCGCGCGACATGAGGTTGGTGAAACCGGGGGTCTGTATGGGTCTCGTATTCATCAGGTATCCAACTTTCTCTTCAGTTCGTAGAGGAGGTTCATGGCCTCTATGGGCGACATGGTGTCCAGCGCAGCGGAGCGCAGGCGGTCAAGCACCTCGTCCGAGGCGGTGTCGGCCAGGCTGAGCTGCAGCTCCGGCTGCGGCGCCGGCGCCGAACTCCGGACGGGTACGGCCCTTGCAGACTCCAGCAGCTCGTCCAGGCACTCCCTGGCCCTGGTGATGACGCTGTCCGGCACTCCGGCCAGCTTTGCGACCTCGATGCCGTAGCTCTCGTCCACGGAGCCGCGGATTATCTTGCGCAGGAAGATAAGGTTTCCGCCCTGCTTGCGCGCGGAAATATAGTAGTTGCGCACGCCCTTGACGCTGCCCTCCAGCTCCGTCAGCTCGTGATAGTGCGTGGCGAAGAGCGTCTTGGCGCCCAGCCTGCGTCTGTCCGCGCAGTGCTCCAGCACCGCCCGGGCGATGGCCATGCCGTCATAGGTGGAGGTGCCGCGGCCGATCTCGTCCAGGATTATCAGGCTCTTCTGTGTGGCGTTCTTCAGGATGGAGGCGACCTCGCTCATCTCCACCATGAAGGTGCTCTGGCCGGCGGCCAGGTCGTCGAAGGCGCCGATGCGCGTGAAGATCCTGTCCACGATGCCGATGGTCGCGCTCTTTGCCGGGACGAAGGAGCCTATCTGGGCCATGAGCACGATGAGCGCCGTCTGGCGCATATAGGTGCTCTTGCCGGCCATGTTCGGGCCGGTTATTATGGCGAGTCTGTCGTCCCCGAGGTTCATGAAGGTGTCGTTCGGGACGAAGAGCGAATCCTTCTGCGCCTGCTCGACGACGGGGTGACGCCCGTCCTTTATGTCTATGGTGCCGGAGAGGTCTATCTCCGGGCAGCAGTAGTTGTTGCGGGCCGCGGCCTCGGCCAGGGAGCAGAGCGCGTCCGCCTGCGCGACGATCCCGCTGACGTCCACTAGCGTCTCCGCATAACCGGCGACCTCTTCCAGCATGACGTTGAAGTAGCTGCGCTCCAGCTCCTCCAGCTGGCGGCTGACGGTGTTGAGTCCGTTTTCCAGCTCGCTGAGCTCCGGGGTGTGGTATCTCTCGCTGTTGGCGAGGCTGCGCACGCGCCTGTAGTTGGAAGGCAGCTGCGCGTCCTTGACGCTGTTGGGAATCTCTATGCAGTAGCCGGTCAGGCGGTTGTAGCTGATGCGGAGCTTTTTTATCCCGGTGCGCTCGCGCTCGCGGGCCTCCAGCTCGCCGACCATGCTCCCAGCGCTGGAGAGCATCTCGCGCAGCCTGTCCACGCGGGAGGAGCAGCCCGTCCGGAGGAAGCCCACGCCGTCCTGAGTCTCCTGCGAGTCCCCGCCGAAGGCGCGGGAGAGCCGCCAGAGCAGCTGGCGCAGGTCGTCAAGGTTGGCAAAGGCGGAGAGCAGGGCGGAGCTGCTGGGCATGAGCAGGTCCGCGAGCTCCGGCAGGCGGGAAAGGTAGCGGTCCAGCGCGGCAAGGTCCCTGGGCAGAGCCGTCCTGCTGACCACGCGGCTCGAGACGCGCTGTATGTCCCCGATGTCCGCCAGCACGCGCATGATCTCCGCGCGGCGGACGCTGTTGCGCGTCAGCTCGTCCACCGCCGCCAGCCTGCGCTTTATGCCTATGGGCGAGAGCAGCGGGCGCTCCAGCCAGCTGCGGAGCATCCGCCCGCCCATGGGGGTCTTGGTGTGGTTGAGCACGCCGAAGAGGCAGAAGCGCCGCTCCGCAGAGCGCATGGGCTCCGTCAGCTCCAGGCTGCGCCTGGTGGAGTAGTCGAGCTCCATGTACTTGCCGCCCTCGATGACGTCCACGTTCCTGATGTAGGAGAGGTCGCTGCGCTGCGTGTCCGCCGCGTAGGCCAGGACCGCGCCGCATGCGCAGACCGACGCGGCGTTGCGGCCCAGCAGCTCTTCCGGGCGTTCCACACCGAACTGGCGGCAGAAGCGCTCCGCACAGTCCGTGTATTTGAAGAGCTTGTCCTCCTCGCGCCAGGGGCAGCCGAGCATGTTTTCAATGAACTGCCTGAGATCCTGAGACTCCGCCGCCTGGCGGGAGAGCAGTATCTCCTTCGGGCCGAAGCGGCCCAGCTCGTTCACGATGTAGGCCAGGCAGCCTCCCTCAAAGGCCGCGACGCAGAACTCGCCCGTCGCCACGTCGCAGAAGGCCGCCGCTCCGCCCGATACGTCCATGTAAACGGCGCAGACGTAGTTTGCCCGGTTGATGTCCAACAGGGCGTCGTCCGTAACCGTGCCGGGCGTGATTATCCGGATGATCCCGCGTTTCACAAGGCCCTTGGCCGTAGCGGGGTCCTCCAACTGGTCGCAGAGGGCGATCCTGTAGCCCTGGGCGAGCAGCCTGCCGATATAGCTGTCCGCCGCGTGATACGGCACGCCGCACATGGGCATCTGCTTGTCCTTGGGCTTGTTCCTGTCTCTCGTCGTCAGCGTAAGGTGCAGGGCGGAAGATGCGATAATCGCGTCCTCGTCAAATAGCTCGTAAAAATCGCCCAGCCGGAAGAATAGCAGGCAGTCCGGGACCTCTTTTTTGATCTCGTCGTATTGTTTTTTCATCGGAGTCTGCTTTTCGTCCACTGTGCCCGCCTCCTTCATTCTGCCGGGACCCCGTAGAGCGCCCAGGTGTTCCCGTCCGTTATCTCAGCCTCTATGAAGCTGCCGACGAGCTCCGGCCCGCCCTTGAGATGCACCAGCCTGCCGCCGTTCGTGCGCGCGGAGAGGTTGTACTCGCCGCGGCCCGTCTCGCCGTCCACGAGGACACGAAGTCTTTTCCCTATGTACTCCCTGTGCTTTTCGCCGGATATCGCGTTTGCCGTCTCGACCAGGCGGTCGAACCAGGCCTGCTTTTCCTCCCTCGACACCGGGTCCGGCATTGCGGCCGCGGGAGTTCCCTCTCGCGGGGAGAAGATGAAGGTGAACATCGCGTCGTAGCGCACTCGCTCCACCAGGCTCATCGTCTCTTCGAAGTCCTCCGCCGTCTCGCCGGGGAAGCCGACTATTATGTCCGTCGTCAGGACGAGCTCCGGCATATACGAGCGCGCCATGTCCACGAGAGAGAGGTATTTCTCGCGGTCATAGTGCCGGTTCATGGCCTTGAGCACCCGGCTGCTGCCCGACTGCACGGGAAGATGGATGTGCTTTGCGCACTTCTCGCACTCGGCCATAGTGCGGAAGAGCTTTTCCGTGGCGTCTCTCGGGTGGCTGGTCATGAAGCGGATGAGGAAGTCGCCCGGGATGTCGTTTATCTCTCTTATGATGTCCGCAAAGTCTACGTCCGAACCCAGGTCCTTGCCGTAGGAGTTGACGTTCTGGCCCAGGAGGGTGATGTCCTTATACCCCGCCGCGACGAGCCGCCTTGCCTCCGCCACGACGTCCTCGGGCTGCCGGGAGCGCTCCCGGCCCCGGACGTAGGGGACAATGCAGTAGGTGCAGAAGTTGTTGCAGCCGTACATGATAGAAAGCCAGGCCTTCACGCTGCCCTGCCTGTGTACGGGCAGGCCCTCCGCCACGACTCCCTCGCAGGGCGAAGTCTCGAACACGCGGCCCCGGCGTCTGAGCGCCCGCTCGTAGAGCTCGGGAAAGCGCCAGAGCTCGTGCGGGCCGAAGCAGAGGTCCACCACCCGGAAGGACTTTTTGATCTTCTCCGCCATGTGCGGCTGCTGGACCATGCAGCCGCAGACCGCAACGATGAGCCGCGGATTTCTCGCCTTGGCGTGCACGAGCGCGCCGACGTTGCCCAGAACGCGCATCTCCGCGTGGCCGCGTACCGCACAAGTGTTCACGACAATGAGCTCGGCCTCGTTCTCGTCCTCCGTAAAGCCGAAGCCCATGAGCTCGATATAACCGCGCAGCGCTTCGCTGTCCGCCTCGTTCTGCTGGCAGCCGTAGGTATCCACAAAGGCCAGCGGGCGCGCTCCGCTCAGGCCCTCGCGTATCTTATCGCATATCTCCCTCTGCCGCGCCAGCTCCGCCGCGGGGATCTCTACTCTTTTGTATGCCATATTGCCTCCAAGGTATAAACACTTATAACAATACATTTTAACATTTTGCTCTGGAAAGTTCAACGCCTTTACATTATAATGGTCAGTCGGAAGAGAGGTGCGACATGCCCAAAATTAATATACTCTCGCCCTTTGTGGCGGATCTCATAGCCGCCGGCGAGGTCGTGGAACGGCCCGCCTCCGCCGTGAAGGAGCTTTTGGAAAATTCGATGGACGCCGGCGCCAGGAACGTCACCGTCGAAATACGCGGCGGCGGCGCGGAATATATAAGAGTCACAGACGACGGCTGCGGTATGTCCCCAGAGGACGCCGGGATAGCCTTCCTCCGGCACGCCACGAGCAAGCTCGCGGACGAGCGCGGGCTGGAGGCCATCGGCACTCTGGGCTTCCGGGGCGAGGCCCTTGCGGCTATCGGCAGCGTTTCGCACGTGGAACTCCTGACACGGGAGCGGGACGCCTTCACCGGCACCCGCCTTCTGCTGGACGGGGGCGACATCACCGATATGCACGAGGCCGGCTGCCCGGAGGGGACCAGCATCACCCTGCGCGGCCTTTTCTACAACACGCCCGCGCGGCTCAAATTCCTCAAGTCGGACCGTGCTGAGGGGACCGCCTGCGTCCAGGCGGCGCTGCGCTGCGCGCTCGGCCGCCCGGAAGTGAGCGTCCGGTGCATCAGAGACGGGGCCGAGGAGTTCTTCACCCCCGGAGACGGAAAGCCCGAAAGCGCCGTCTATGCCCTGCTCGGGCGCGAGCTGGCCGCGGCCATGCTGCCCACGCGCTCGGAGGAGGGTCCCATCGCCGTACGTGGCTTCACGGGCTCGCCCGCCGCGGGAAGGGGCAGCCGCTCTGCCCAGTTTTTCTTCTGCAACGGGCGGCACATCAAGTCCCAGCTCCTGCAGGCCGCCGTGGAGCAGGCCTACCGCGGCACTATGCTGACGGGCAAGTTCCCCGCCTGCGTCATCTACCTGGAGCTCTCCCCCGCCGCGGTGGACGTGAACGTACACCCGGCCAAAACGGAGATCAAGTTTTCTGACGAACGGCGCGTTTTCGACGCGGTACACTACGCCGTCCTCGGCGCCCTGGAGAAACCAAGAAAGCCCGGCTCCGCCCCGGAGCAGGAGAAGGAACCGGAGCCGTCGCCTCCGCGGATGGTCCGGACCTCGGAGCAGTGGAGCGGCGCCGGCTTTGCATCCTTCAGCCCCACGGCTTTTCGACCTTCGTCCGCACATGTCCAAAGGCCTCTGCCGCCGGTCAGCCGCCCGCAGGAGCGGGAGAGTGCTCCGGCGCCGGCCCCCGTCCGCCAGACGCGCCTGGACCTTGGCCCCGTCCGCGCCCGTCCCGCCGCCGAGAAGCGCGAAGAGCCTCCGTTCGTCCCCGAGGCTCCGGAGCAGGACGAGCCGCTCCGCCTTATAGGCGAGGCGCTTGAGCTATATATCCTGGTCCAGAAGGGAGACTCTCTCATCGTCATAGACAAGCACGCCGCGCATGAGCGGATTATATACGACAGGCTCCGTTCCCAGGAGGCGGAGGTCATGAGCCAGGAGCTGCTCGAACCCGCCGTGCTCTCGCCCTCCGGCGCGGAGGCGGACGCCCTGGGCGAGGACCTGCCCCTTATAAACAGTCTGGGCTTCGGGCTTGAGCCCTACGGGCCGCGGACCTATATCCTCCGTTCGGTCCCCGGCGGCATGTGCCGCGAGGAGGCCGTAGCCGCACTGGAAGAGCTGGCCTCGGCGCTCGCGAGCTCGCGCCGCCCGGAAAAAACCGCCGCAAGGGACGAGCTGCTCAAAACGGTGGCCTGCAAGGCCGCAATCAAAGCAGGGCGCAGCTCCGAACCGGAGGAGCTGCTGCGCCTGGCGGAAGCCGTCTGCTCCGGGACCGTGCGCTACTGCCCCCACGGCCGCCCTGTCTCCTGGACGCTCAACCGGAAAGACCTGGACAAGCAGTTCAAGCGCATCGTCTAATACCTTCCAATCACGAAACGGTCTCCGTGTCGATTATTGCCGAAAAAGCTCGATTTATGTAAACAAAAAAACTTCGCAAATTTCCAGCTAAGTGTTGCAATATCTGAGGACCTGTGCTAAATTATTACTACGAAACGGCTCACCTGCTAAAAATAGATCGCAGTCCGTGATTTGTAATAATAACGGAGGTTAGCATTATGGAAACCAAGACGCGCGTTCTTATCGCAGACTCTAGCGACGACTACAGGAATCTGATGGCACTTTTCTTGAGGGATGAGGACGACATGGAGCTGGTAGGCTCCGCCAAAGACGGCACAGAAGCCCTCTGCATGTTGGAAGACCTCAAGCCCGATGTTCTCCTGACGGAAATGGCGCTCCCTGGCTTGGACGGGCTCAACCTGCTCAAAAAGCTGCCGGAAGTCAGCCCCGATACCCGCAGCATCGTAGTCACCGCCCTCTACAACAGCAGGATGATCTCAGAGTGCCTTGGGCTCGGCGCCTGCTATGTCATGCTAAAGCCCTGCGACGCAGTTTCGATCATATCAAACATCCGCCTCTTCACCTCCCCTGCGGCTCGTCCTCCTCAGCCCGCCGAACAGGAATCAGGCAATGAGCAGAGCCTGGAGGTCATGGTGACGGAGATCATCCACGAGATCGGCGTCCCGGCCCACATAAAAGGCTATCAATACCTGCGCGAGGCCATCATCATTGCGATAAAGGACATGGAGACCATCAACGCGGTGACAAAAGTCCTGTACCCCGCTGTTGCCCGCCGCTTCAACACAACCCCCTCCCGCGTAGAGCGGGCGATAAGGCACGCGATCGAAGTCGCCTGGGACAGGGGAGATATCGAGACCCTCCAGCGCTTCTTCGGCTATACCGTTTCCAACATAAAGGGCAAGCCGACCAATTCGGAATTCATCGCCATGATTGCCGACTGCCTCAGCCTCCGTCACAAAACAACGATCACAAAATAAGCTGCCTGCGCTCCGCCCCGGGTAAACGCCCGGGGCGGTTTCTTTATATCTTCTTTACACACTGCGCTACATAGGTTATGATGGGAGTGGATAAAATTTGGGAGGTTCATATGATCATTGCTCTCTCTGCCGCCGCAGCGGCGGTCTCGGTCACTCACCTTGCAGCCTGTGGTTTGGGCCGTCAAAGGCTGCGGTACCTCACGAAGCTGATGCTGATGCCCCTGGTCTGCGGCCTCTATATGGCCCTGACCGGGAAGCCCTCGCTCGTAGTCGTAGCAGCGATGCTCTGCGGCTGGGCCGGGGATTGGTTCATGATCTACAAACACAGGGAGGCCTTTCTGGCGGCGGGCATGGCGGCTTTCGGTCTGGGCCACATCTTCTACGTTGCGCACATAGGCGTACTGGCCGCGGAGGCCCAGCCGCGTCTCTTCACGGTCCTCGCGGCGATCCTCCTGCCGGGCGCCATCGCGCTGAGCGTGTTTTTCGCGCTCAGGACCAGGATCCCAAAGGAACTGAGGCTGCCCGGCTTGCTCTACGGACTGCTGCTGGCCTCGCTCGGCTCCGCGGCCTTCATCGGCCTGCGCGCCGGCGCGCCCGGAGCGGGCTACCTTCTCGTCGGGGCCTGTCTTTTCCTCTGCTCAGACGGCATCCTCGCCTTTGAGACCTTCCGCGACGGGGACAGCAACGCCGCGGACGTCGCCGTCATGCTCACCTACATAGCGGCGCAGCTCCTGCTGGCGCTTGGCTTCAGCCGGGTATGAGCCGGCTTTTGGGGCTGTTCAAGCCTGGCTTTCTCTGTTATACTCGGCTTGGAGGCTGATGCTATGAGCAACAACGCTTGGTATAAGTCCATGGTCGTCTACCAGATCTGGCCGCGCAGCTTCTGCGACGGCAACGGCGATGGGATAGGCGACCTCTGGGGCGTCCTCTCGAAGCTCGACTATATCAAGAGCCTGGGGGCGGACGCGATATGGTTTTCCCCGCTCTACCCCTCGCCCAACGCAGACTTTGGTTACGACGTGGCGGACTACAAGAACATAAACCCCGAATACGGCGACCTTGAGCTGTTCAAGAAACTGCTGGACGAGGCGCACGCGCGCGGCCTGCGCGTTTTCATGGACCTTGTCGTGAACCACACTTCGGACGAGCACGAGTGGTTCCAGAAGAGCCGGGACGTACACAGCCCCTACAGGAACTATTACTTTTGGCGCCGCGGCCAGAAGAGCCGCTCCGGCGTGGAGAAGCCGCCCAACAACTGGGACAGCCTCTTTGAAGGCGGCGCCTGGGAGCCCGACGAGGATTCGGGCGAATATTACCTGCACATCTTCTCCAAAAAGCAGCCGGACCTCAACCACGACAACCCCGCCGTCCGTGAGGAGGTCAAGTCCATCATGCGCTTCTGGCTGGACATGGGGGTGGACGGCTTCCGAGAGGACGTCATCACCTTCATTTCCAAGACGCCGGGCCTGCCCAACGCCTTCCCGAAGCTCCCCGCCGCAACGGGTATGTCCAAATATGTGAACGGCCCACACGTACACGAATACCTCAGGGAATACCGCGCCGTCGCAGACGATTATGATTGCATGCTCCTCGGCGAAGGCCCGCGCATGACTCCTGAGACCGCGCTCTCCTATCTCGAGCCCGGCGAGCTGGACCTCATGTTCAACTTCGCGCACATGGAAGCCGACTGCGTCATGACCGACTTTCTGCAGCGGCCCTTCAGTCTCAAGAAGCTCAAGCGCGCCTTTTCGGACTGGCAGGAAAAGCTCGCGGGCAAGGCCTGGAACACGCTCTACCTGGAGAACCACGACCACCCGCGCGTCATCAGCCGCTACGGCAGCGAGAGATACCGCACCGAGTCCGGCAAGATGCTCGCCGCCTGCTATATGCTCCAGCAGGGGACGCCCTTCATCTACCAGGGCCAGGAGATCGGAATGACGAACCTGCGCCTGCCGAGGCTCGATATGTACGTGGACGTCATGCTCAAGAACAACTGCCGCATCGCCTCGAAGATCCTGCCCCAGTCCCTGGTGCTCAAGCTGGCCCAGAACTCCTGCCGAGACTCCGCCAGGACGCCCATGCAGTGGACGGGCGGACCCTGGGCAGGCTTCTCCGAGACCCGGCCCTGGTTCTATGTGAACGAAAACTACAGGGACGTGAACGTCGAGGTCGAGGAAAAGGACCCGGATTCGCTCCTGAACTTCTACCGGGAGCTCATCGCCTTCCGTAAATCGGAACCTCTCGTGGCGGAAGGGGAGTATAAGGAACACCTGAAACAGAGCTCCAACTTCTATGTCTACTCCCGCGAGGCGGGGGAGAGGAAGCTCCTCGTGATCTGCTCCTTTGCGGATAAGGAGACCTATTTCACCTGTCCGGAGGGCTTCGACCTCGCCAAGGGCAAGCTGGTCCTCAAGAACCACGACCTGAACCTTGTTGTGAACAACCGCTTCACCGCCCGTCCCTACGAACTGCGTGTCTATCTGTTTGAATAAAAACAAAACCGGCGCCCCGAAGAGGGGCGCCGGTCCTTTTTATTCAGCGTAGAGTGCGACGAATTCCTCCAGGCAGAGGCCGTGCTCCATGATATATTCCGCGGCATCCTTGCCCACGTAGCGGAAGTGCCAGGGCTCGTACATGATGCCCGTGACGTCCTCCTTGTCCTTCGGATAGCGGACGATGAAGCCGTATTCCGCACAGTGCGCGCTCATCCACTTGAAGAGCTCCGTGTTCTCGAGGCTCTCGTTCTTATACTCGTAGTACTGGTCCGTGATGTCGGCAGCGAGGCCGAGCTGATGCTCGCTGGTCCCCGGCGGCGCGACGATGGTCTTTGCGATCTCCTCGCCATATTCGGCAACCTTGCGGTTGTAGAGGTAGGTCTGAGTAGCGTAGTCCCTGTAGGTGGAGGATAGGTAGACGGAAAGGCCCTCCTCCCTGGCCGCCGCGATGAACTCGGCCAGCGCGTCCGCGGCGCGGCTGTCGAACTTCTGGCCGTTTTCGACCTCTACCAGCTCGGGCGCGTAATCGCCGATGTTGTTATCCAGGTTCGCAACGCGCAGCTCCCAGCTCGTGACGTCCACATCCGGCAGCGCGGGTGTGGGAACAGGCGTCGGCGTGGGAACGGGCGTGGGTTCCGGCGTCGGCGTGGGCTCCGGCTCCGAGCTGGGCTCGGACGGGGCCTCAGTCGGGACCGTTGTCGTTTCTCCATCCGGCTCCGTCGGCGCGGGCGCGGCTTCAAGGCGCTTGTATATGCAGAAAACGAGCACGGCCAGCAAAACGAGGCCGATAACTGCCCGGATAATTCTTTTTGTCCTCATTTCCATCACCATCTCGGATATTACCACTTTTACCGTCCCCGGTCAACGCCCTGTTGCGGCAGGGCGGCGGCTGTGTTATACTTGGGCAAAGATCTTTCGGGAGGCGGAAGCTATGAAATTAACGTGGTACGGACACTCCTGCTTCATGCTCGAGTCGCGCGCGGGCCGGCTCGTTTTTGACCCCTATGCGGACGATTTCCCCCGCGGCTTGAAGCTGCCTGCTCTCACCGCGGACGTGGTACTTTGCAGCCACAGGCACGACGACCACTGCGCCGAGGACAAGGTCACGCTCACGGGCGAGCAGACGGACTACACCGTGGAGACCCTCTTCTGCTGGCACGACGACGTCCAGGGCAAAAAGCGCGGCGACAACCTCATCCGCATAGTCTCGGGCGGCGGCGCCAGGGTCGCGCATCTGGGCGACGTAGGCCACATGCTGCCCCCCGGGCAGATAAAGGCCATCGGCCATGTGGACGCGCTGCTCATCCCCGTCGGCGGCTACTACACGATAGACGCCGCGACCGCGCGTCAGCTCGCGGACGCCATAGACGCGCAGCTCGTCATCCCCATGCACTACCGCGGCGAGGACTACGGCCTTGCGGAGATAGACACCGTGGACAGCTTCGTCGCGCTCTCGAAGAAGGTCGAGTTCGCAGAGGGCAACAGCGTGGAGCTGCCGGACTTCGGAGAACCCAGGACCCTGGTGCTCAAGCTCAGATGAAGTTCCGCAGCATAGAGAAAAAAGAGTCCGGGGAATACCTCAGCCGCTACGACCTGCACTATGAGACTCCCTCCGGCGGCGAGAAGATCTATGAGATGTTCTCGCGCGACGGCGGCATAGACTCTGAGGAAAAGCTGCGCCACCCGCGCACGGACGCCGTCATGATCATCATGACGGACGAGAGCCGGGAGCACCTGCTGCTCATCCGCGAGTTCCGCCTTGAGCTTGACCGCGAGATATACGGCCTGCCCGCCGGTCTCATAGACCCGGGCGAGACGCCGGAGCTTGCCGCCAGGCGCGAGCTCAAGGAGGAGACGGGGCTGGACCTCTTGGAGATCCGCCACGTCATGCCCCCGGCTTACAGCGCCGTGGGGCTCTCAAACGAGCAGTGCATCTGCGTTTTCGGCGTTGCGGGCGGCGAGATAAGCCCCTGCAAGGAGACGGGCGAGGAGATAACCGCCCGCTGGTACGGAAAGGACGAGCTCCGGGAGATGCTCCGGCACGAGACCTTCGGCTCCTGGGCACAGGCCTACGCCTATATGTGGACTATAGGCTTCTGACGAAAATGAAAACCGCGAAGCGGCAAAGCCGCTCCGCGGTTTTTTCATCTTTCAAGGGGGCTCACGAGCATCTGCCAGCGGGCCAGGTATTTCGCGCGCAGTTCAGCCCTCGCCCGGCGCAGCTCCTCCACGGTCTCCGCCACGATGCTGTTGCGCAGATAACCCCGCACGGAGAGGTTGTCGGCCAGGAACTCATACCAGGCCCGGAGGCCGACGTCCGTCAGGTGCGCGCCGTCCGGCAGGTAGCAGCCCGAGCCCCAGCAGGAGTTCGTGTCCAGCAGCTTCACGCGGGTATCGCCAAGCTCCTCATAGTGGGCGACGGCCTCTTCGATTATGCCGTTTATCCTCTCCGTCGCCACGACGCCGGTGACAGAGTCCGGCACGGTCTGCATATAGATAGTGGCCTCCGGCCAATATTCGAGCATGTGGTCGATGACGACGGTGTAGTCCTCAACAACGGAGTATTCGCTGCTGTTCGAGCCCATGAGGAAGAGCACCCTCGTGAATTTCCCCGCCGTTGCCTCCACGGCCTCGGCAAAGGTCAGGCCCTCCAGGCCCTCGCTCGTCTCGCTGCCGTAGCCGTTCTGCTCGAGCGGCTTGAGCGGCCACCAGTCCTCGAAGTAATAGTTGACGGCACTGTTCGGCGCGGCCATGTAGCTTGCGCCGTTGAGCAAGTCGTTCGGACGCAGGAGCGTGGCTATGAGATGGCAGGTCAGCGAATCGCCTACCAGGACGGTCTCACTGTCCAGGAAAACGGGGTAGTTCTCCCCTCCCGATGCGGCGAGCGCCCCCGCAGGCAGCAGCGCCAATATGAGCAGCGCGGATATCAGTCTTTTGAGCTTCATATTCATCATTCCAAATACCAGGTGTCCGTCCCCTCGTCGAACTGGCTGCGCTCCGGCATGTAATGCTGCATGGAGGGCTCCACCAGGAAGGTCGCCAGCAGCGTCCCCAGCCCCGGCGCTATCAGCAGCAGCGGCGGGAAAAACCAGCTCCCGGCGCCAAGCGCAGCCCAGACGCCTATGAGCCCGAGCGTCCGCAGCGGGAACCTCACCAACAGCCTCAGCCCGAAGAGCAGTACCTGCGCCGTCTTGAATCTGAACCGGCTGAGCACCGGGCAGGCCAGCGCCAGTATCATAAAGACCACAATGCAGGCGAAGAAAAAGGTCGCCCTGTAGAAAAAATCCACAGCTTCGCTCAGCGGCCTGTTAACGACGTAGGTCGCGGCGAAAAAGCCCACCGCGCAAAACAGGGCCAGTATGACCGAAAGGCCTATGCCCTGCAGCAGGTTCTCCTTGAACGAACGGAAATACTCACGATACGGCCCGCCGCGGCCGCGCCTTACAGACTTTGCCACGGAGTAATAGAGCGCCGTCACCGCCGGGCAGATCGTAAGGACCGGCAGGCAGAGCAGCAGGGTGAGAAGCCCGAGGGCGACGAGGTCCGCCGCCGCCGTCCAGATCGAAAAGGCCCGGCCCTTCATCCCAGCGCCTCCCTTGCCTCGTCTATGTAGTAGTGTACCAGGAGGTTCACGCAGGCCCCGTAGCTCTGCATACCCAATTCCTGACCGTTTGACTTCAAAAACGAGTCGTACACCGTGTTCGACGCCTTTTGCGCCACGCTGTCCCGGAACTGGTCCCAATAGGCAGACTGCGCCTTGAAGTCAGCGCGGACCGTCTCCGAAAGGCTGTAGTATATCTCTCCGTATGTATCGTAGTCCACTCCGGCCAGCGCGTTGCCGAGGTAGATATAAGCCAGCGCCGCGCCCGCGTAGCGGAAGTCCGCATACTCGGACTCCAGGCAGGAGAATACCGCCACAAAGTTGCACTCCTGCTCCGCCGCGACTCCCCTCTGGTGCGCTATCTCGTGCTGGCTGGTAGACGGCAGGAGAAACACCGGGGAGTCCATGTTGAGGTTTGCCTCGCCCGTCATGGGGAAAAAGAAACCCGTAAAATCAAGGTAACTCATTATCCGGGAAAAATGTATGGGCTTCGGCCTTAGCGGCGCCCCGTCGAGGAAGGGATATGCCTCCGCGGCGCCTTCAAAAACCTCCGCCGCCCTGTCGAGCACGGAGTCTCTATCCGTTGTGCAGGCGCCGTTTTCGTCCCTTTCGACCTCTTCTGCATATTCGCTCGCAAGCTGTGCGAACCAGCGGGTCACAGTTTCCAGCTCCTCATATTCCACAGGTCCGTCGTCTACGCCGGACTGCTCTGAAAAGCTAGGAGCGTAATAGCAGGGCGTCCACATGACGGTGAGCCCCGCCCAGAAAACGAGCGCAGCCATGACCGCCGTCAGCAGGAGCCTGTAGGCCTGCCAGAGCTTTTCCGGCCTGGCTATAAGCCGCCAGATACTGTAGACCAGATACACCGCCAGCCCTATGATAGCCACGGCATAGACGAGCTCCGCCACGGAAAAGTTCACATGCGAGCAGAGCTTCGACATGAAAACGTGGTAGGGGTGGGTGACGCCGTTGTAAAGCCGGAGCATTGCCTCGTCGCTGCTTCGCATTATTGAGACCACAATGACGGCGACGAGACAGGCAAAGGCTATCGCAAGCCGCACCGGCGCGAGTTTTCTAATTTTTAAGCGCTTTTCGAGCTTTTCCATCTCATTTGAAAACCGAGGCGTTCTTCACAAAGTATTCGATGCCCGAATACACCGTCGTCGCAAGCACGACTATCCAGCAGGCCGTGACCGTCCACTCCGGCACGGGCAGCATGAGCAGGATGAAGCAGACCATCGTCGAGGCTGTCTTGATCTTCCCGGACCAGGCCGCCGCGATGACCTTGCCGCCCTCCACGGCGACGAGCCGCAGCCCCGTCACGGCGAGCTCGCGCGCCACAACGATGATGGCCACCCATGCCGGAAACAGCCCCGTATCCACAAACACCAGCATGACAGAGATGACCAACAGCTTGTCCGCCAGAGGGTCCAGAAACTTCCCGAAGTTCGAGACCTGATTGCAGTGCCGCGCTATATAGCCGTCCACGAAGTCCGATGCCGAGGCTATGACGAACACCGCGAGCGCGCAGTACATGTGCCATTCAAAATCGAGGTACATCAGCACGATGACCACGGGTATGAGCAGCACCCTAAGAATGGTTATCTTGCTTGCCGTTGTGAGCTTCATACGATCCTCCCTCTGAGCAGCCCGTCCTCGGCGCTCTCTACCCGTATCCTGACGATGTCTCCCGGCTTACATTCGCCCTCTATGACCGCGCCGCCGTCTATGCCCGGTGAATCGAACCAGCACCTGCCCAGCATCTCCCCGCTCTCCGGGTCTGTACCGTCGCAGATAGCCTCGACCTCTCTGCCGACAAGCGAGGCCTCCCACTCGTCCATGACCTCGGCCTGGAGCCGCTCGACCAACGCGGCGCGCTCCATGGCAACGTCCTTTTCCGGGTATTCCATCCTTGCCGCCGGCGTGCCGTCCTCGGGAGAGAAGGGGAACACCCCTGCCCGCTCTATCTTCGCCTCGCGCAGGAACTCGCAGAGCTCCTCGAATTCGGCTTCGCCCTCGCCGGGCAGTCCGGTTATGAGGCTCGTCCGGAGCACTATCCCCGGTATGCGCTCGCGCAGCCTTTTGAACAGCGCCCTTATGCTCGCGCCCGTATCCCGCCGGTTCATGCGTTTGAGGATGCGGTCGTCTATGTGCTGGATCGGTATATCGATGTATTTGACTATCTTCTCCTCCGTGGCGATGACCTCTATGAGTTCTTCGTCCAGCTCGTGGGGGTAGAGGTAGTGCAGGCGTATCCAGCGCAGGCCGTCGATCTTGCAGAGCTCGCGCAGGAGCATGGAAAGGCTCGGCTTCCCATAGATGTCGAAGCCGTAATGCGTCAGGTCCTGGGCGACCAGGATGAGCTCCTTATACCCCCGCTCCGCCAGAGCGCGGGCCTCTTCGAGTATCTTTTCCATGGGCCTCGAGCGGAAGCGGCCGCGAATCTTCGGGATGAGGCAGTAGGAGCAGTGGTTGTCGCAGCCGTCTGCTATGAGCAGATAGGCCCATACCTCCCCGGTGCTCACGATCCGCCCGGTCTCAGACACCGCCGCGCAGTTGTCGCCTATGATAACCGGCGTCTCGCCACGCACGGCGCCCTCCAGCGCCGTTACGACCTCGTCGTAGCTGCCGGCGCCGATGACGGCGTCCACCTCGGGCATCTCCTCGATTATCTCGGCCCTGTAGAGCTCCGAGAGGCAGCCCGCGACGACGAGCCACTTGAGTCTGCCCGTCTCTTTGAGCTGAGCCGTCTCGAGGATGGTGTTTATGGCCTCCTGCTTTGCGTCCTCTATGAAGGCGCAGGTGTTTATGACGATGGCCTCGGCCTCGGTCTCGTCGTTCGTGAGCTCAAAGCCCGCGTCCGCGAGCTTTTTGAGCATCTGCTCCGAGGCTATCCGGTTCTTCGGGCAGCCCAGTGATATCATCCCGACCTTCATTCGTACAACTCCCATCCCTTGCTCAACCTGGCTGCGGCCTCGCGCACCTCATCCCAGGCAAAGCCGCGCCGCACGAGATACGCGCAGGCCCGTCTGAGCTCGTCGCCCTCCGGGGCTTTTCCGCGCAGCCTCGTCTCCAGCAGCCTGTATAAGGTCTCCGTTTGGTCGGGCAGCTCCTCCAGCGCCGCGTCCCAGAGCTCGCGCGGCACGCGCCGCCGGCGCAGCTCCTCGCGTATCCTCTGCCTGCCGCAGCCCTTTGCCGCGTAGTGCCGCACGACCATGCCCGCGTAGTTCTCATCGTTCACGAAGCCGAGCTCCGCCATGCGCTCCGCAGCCTGCTCCGCCGCCTCCGGCTCCTCGCCCTTTTCGGCCAGCTTCGCCGCCAGTTCCGCCTTCGAGTAGTCCCGGCGCTCCAGCAGCCGCAGCGCGCGCGCCTTCGCCCGCTCGAGCGGCGTCTCAGCCATCGAAATCGTCCGCCGAGATGTCCACCGCGCGGCCCGCGGCTATGGCCGCCTTCCTGGCCTGCGGCGTCATCAGCTTGTGCGCGTTCTCGCGTATCTGGGCCTCGAGCTTTGCCATGACCTCCGGGTTCTGCTCCAGGTACTCGCGCACGTTGTCCCGGCCCTGGATGCGCGTGTCGCCCACCGTGAACCAGGCCCCGCCCTTGTCTATGAGCTCCAGCTTCACCGCAAGGTCGATGATCTCACCCACCTTCGAGATGCCCTGGCCGTAGATGATGTCGAACTCCGCCTCTTTGAAGGGGGGCGCGACCTTGTTCTTTATGACCTTCGCCCGGGTCCGGTTTCCGATCATCTCGGAGCCGTTCTTGAGGGTCTCTATCCTGCGCATATCTATCCTCACGCTGGAGAAATACTTGAGCGCGCGCCCGCCCGGCGTGGTCTCCGGGTTGCCGTACATGACGCCGATCTTCTCGCGCAGCTGGTTTATGAAGATGACGATGCAGCCCGTCTTGGACACGACGCCCGCCAGCTTCCTGAGCGCCTGACTCATGAGCCGCGCCACGACGCCGACGGAGCTCTCGCCCATCTCGCCCTCGAGCTCGCTGCGCGGCAGCAGCGCCGCGACGGAGTCTATGACGACGACGTCCAGCGCCCCCGAGCGCACCAGCTGCTCGGTTATCTCGAGCGCCTGCTCGCCGGTATCCGGCTGGGAGATGAGCAGGTTGTCTATGTCCACGCCCAGGGCCCGCGCATACGCCGGCTCCAGCGCGTGCTCTACGTCGATGTACGCGGCCTCGCCGCCCTCCTTCTGGGCCGAGGCCACAACGTGCAGCGCCAGCGTCGTCTTGCCGCAGCTCTCGGGGCCGTAGATCTCAACGATCCTGCCGCGCGGCACTCCGCCTATGCCCAGCGCCAGGTCCAGCGAGAGTGAGCCCGTAGAGATCGCCTCGACGTTCACGGGGATATCGTCGCCCAGGCGCATGATCGCGCCCTTGCCGTAGTTTTTCTCTATCTGCGCTATCGCGGTCTCGAGCGCCTTTTTCTTGTCGGAAGCGGCGGTCACAGGGACCGCATAGGCCGTGGATTTTTTCTTCTCTGCCATATTTGCACCTCGATCTATAATGTTTCCGTTCAGGCGCGGGCGGTCACTACCCGCTCCACGCCCCTGGTGTCTTTGATGGACTGCGCGTCGTGCAGGCCGGCCATGCGCATGAGGTCCTTGACGTCCCCGGCCTGGTCCTCTCCGACTTCGAACATCAGCATCCCGCCCTGGCGGATTACGCCCTTCCAATTCTTGAGTATCGCCCGGTAGAAGTCCAGCCCGTCGTCGCCGCCGTCCAGCGCCCAGACCGGCTCGTAGTCCCGCACGGAGGGGTCCAGCGTCAGTATGTCGAAGGTCGGTATATACGGCGGGTTCGAGACCACCAGGTCAAAGCTCCCCGTCATGATGGGCGGGGCCTTCGTCACGTCCGCCAGCATGAAGCTCACCCGGCCTTCCAGGCCGTTGCGGTTCACGTTGTGCCGGCTCACGTCCATCGCCTCCGGGCTCACGTCCGAGAGGACCACCCGCGTCTGCGGAAGGGCGTTGGCTATGGCGCAGCCTATGCAGCCGGAACCGCTGCACAGGTCCAGGACGCGGGCGTCCATCTTCCGCCCGTGCAGCCAGTTTATCGCCGTTTCAGCCAGGACCTCCGTGTCCACTCTCGGTATGAGCACCGCGGGCGAGACCTCCATCGGCAGGCCCCGGAACTCCCAAACTCCCGTTATATAGGCCACGGGCTCGCCTGCCAGGCGGCGCTTCAGCATCGACTCCGCGCGTTTTTCCACCTCGTCCGTCGCGTAAAAGCGCATGTCCCGCAGGAGCTTTTCCGTTGTTTTTCCTGCAGCGGTAGCCGTTATGAGCTTGCCCTCAAGCTCCGCCGCCTCTATTCCGGCCTCGCGCAGCCGGTTGCGCACCGCTATATAAAGCTCGCTGTATGTCCGCGGCATGTCCCCATCCCCTTTCGCCCTTACCAGGCGTCTTTACCTTTTTCCTCGGGTATAACGAGCTCCAGCGCCCGTATCGCGCACTCTATCATGCCGTCGTCCGGCTCGTTCGTGGTCAGGTGCTGCAGCTGCTTGCCCGGCCAGGTGAAAATGCGCGAGACTATGTTCCGGTCGTGCCGCCCGGCCCAGCGGTTCAGCTCGTACGCCACGCACACGATCACCGGCAAAAGCAGCAGTCTGAGCGCAAAACGCAGCAGCGTGTTGTCTATCTGTATCAGCAGGCCCACAAAGATACCCAGCACGATGACCACCAGTAGGAAGCTCGTCCCGCACCTCGGGTGGAAGCGGCTCTGCGGCCGGACGTTCTCCACCGTCAGCGGCAGGCCTTTCTCATAGCAGAAGATCGTCTTGTGCTCTGCGCCGTGGTAGGCAAAGAGCCGCTTCATGTCCTTCATCCGCGAGCAGAGCCACAGGTACACGAGAAATATTACTATCTTTATCGCGCCTTCCAGCAGACTGCGCAGCGTATAATGTCCCTCGACCCCAGGGATGAAGCCCGCTATGAAGGTCGGCAAAAACAAAAACAGCGCCACCGCAAGGCACACGCCCAGAAAGGCCGCAAAGCCTATTATCGCCTTTTCCGCCTTCTCGCTGCCCAGCTTCTTTTCGAGCCACAGGTCGAACTTCGTCGGCTCCTCCTGCTCGTCCTCGGGCAGGAGGCTCGCCGAGTATGACAGCGCCTTCATGCCCTTGAGCATCGAATCCGCAAAGGTCACGAGCCCGCGTATGAAGGGCCAGCCCAGCGCCGGATGTCTGTCCTTTATGAGCCGGAGCGGCTCGACCTTCTCCGTCAACCCGTCCTTTGTCCGGCACACGATGGCCTGCTTGTCCGGCCCACGCATCATGATGCCCTCTATAAGCGCCTGCCCGCCTATCATCGTGCGGAAGCAGACATTTTCATTGTTTTTCTCTGACATTTTTACCTCGTATCACTGAGTTTTAACCGGCAGCTCCACCGTCACCAGTCCGCCGCCGTCCTCGCAGTTGCCGACCGTCAGCCGGCCCCTGTGCCTTGTTACTATCTCGTCGCACACGGCCAGGCCTATCCCGCTGCCGCGCTCCTTGCCCCGGCCCTTGTAGAACCGTTCCTTCACGTGGGGCAGGTCCTCATCCGCAAAGCCCGGGCCGTGGTCCCGCACCATCACCTTCACATATTCGCCCTCGTTCTTTGCCGAGAGCTCTATCCGCTTGCCGCGTTTGCCGTATTTCGCCGCGTTGTCCAGTATGTTCAGCAGCACCTGCTTGAGCCGTGCCGGATCTCCCGTGACGGGAAGCAGCGGTTCCTCCGGCGTCTCATAGATGAGCTCAAGGCCGTCGTGCTTGAGCAGCTCCCCATAGGTGAAGGCGACCTCCTCCAACAGCAGCTCCAGCTCTACCTCCTCCAGATTGAGCGTGAACCTGCCGTCCCGAAGTCGCGTGAACTCCAGGAGCTCTTCCACCATGCCCGTCAGCCTGCCGGCCTCCGCGGAGATTATCTCAACGCCCCTTCTCGAGTCTCCCTGGATCGCCTCGTCGAACATCAGCGTCTCGCTCCAGCCTGTTATCGCCGTGAGCGGCGTCCTCAGCTCGTGCGACACTGAGGAGATGAACTCGGACTGGGTCCTGCCGGCCTCGCCTATCTTTACGGACATGTCGTTGAACGCATCCACGAACCGGCCGATCTCGTCGTCCCGGAGCTTTTCCGCGAGCGAGCCGTAGCTGCCGTCCGCGATGCGGCGCGCGGTATCTCCCAGGCCGAGGATGGGGCTCGTGACCCTCTCCCTGAACCAGAGGTTGGAAAACAGCAGCAGCGCCACCGCGCAGCCGGCGAATATCCCCGCCCAGCCCGCTTCGCCGCAGAGCCCCATAACCAGCGTCAGCAGGACGCAGACGACGCCCGCGCAGCTCGCTATCAGCCAGACTCCCTTCAGGCCCTTTAGCGTTTCCGGGCGTTCTCCCCCGGCGAAGCGCTTCACCGCGGCCAGCGCCCTGGCCGCAAGGCCCGGCTTGTTCTTGTCCTCCATGCTCAGGAGCCCCACTTATAGCCGTAGCCCCAGATGGTAGTGATGAACTCCGGCGCCGTCGGCGTGTCCTCGATTTTTATCCTAAGTCTGCGGATATTCACATCGACTATTTTGAGTTCGCCCTTGTAGTCCGCGCCCCAGACGCTCTCGAGTATGTCCTCCCGCGAGAGAGCCTTGCCCGGGTTTTCCATGAAGAGCTTCATGATGGAATACTCCGTCTGCGTCAGCTTCACCCGCTGGCCGTTTTTATCCAGGGTCCTGTTTCTGGAGTTGAGGACAAAGGGTCCGCTCTCCAGCTCCGGCTCTTCATCTTCCTCAACTGAGCCGAGGCGGCGGTAGAGCGCGTCCACTCTTGCCAGGAGCTCCGCGGGGGAGAAGGGTTTGGTGACATAGTCGTCCGCACCTGTCATTAGGCCCGTGACCTTATCCATCTCCTGGCCGAGCGCCGTCAGCATGATTATTCCCATCTTCGAGCCGGAGGCCCGGATGCTGCGGCAGATCTCAAAGCCGTCTATATCCGGGAGCATGACGTCCAGCAGGGCGAGGCCGATGTCATCGTGCTCCGAGAGCAGGCGAAGCGCCTCCTCCCCCGTAGCCGCTTCGACGGGCTCGTAACCCGAGCGCCGGAGATTGATGACGACAAAACTGCGGATGCCGGCTTCATCCTCGAGCACCAGTATCTTTTTCATGCCGCCCACGCTCCTTTCGCATGTCTTTTTATGCTCTGCAAAAACGCTTTAATATTATAACACATGAATTACAATAGTGGTAGCATCAGATTACAAAATGTAGTATAATTTGAGTCGAAGCGGAGAAAATTCGGGAAAATGCACTATCGGGAGGTCAAGTTCGGCATGCTTATTTTCTATACGGCGACGGACGGACTGGACGCCGGGCGAGCCCGCTGCCGCGGCCGCGTCCCGACGGGCGAGAGCGCCCTGGCCTATTCCCTGCTGCTGTACGCGTTGGAGCAGCGGCACGGCGTGCGAGAGCTCCCGGAGCTGGGCGTGACGCCCGGCGGAAAGCCGTACTTCCCCTCCCGGCCGGACTGGCACTTTTCGCTCAGTCACACCCGCGGCCTTGTGCTCGTGGCGGTGTCGGACCGGCCTGTGGGCGCGGACGCCCAGGTGAAGGACGGGCGCGCGGAACGCCTGACGGGAAAGCTCATGTCCCCGGGGGAGAGGGCGGAGTTCGACTTTTATGAGCTCTGGTGCCTGCGCGAATCCGTCTACAAGCTGCGCGGCTGCGGAGACCTCCGCACCATGCGCTTTTCGCGCAGGGACGGCGCGGTGCTTGCGCCGGAGCCCGGGATATACTGCCGCAGCTGGTCGCTGCCTGGCCACGCCCTGGCCGCCGCAGACTTTGACGGGCTCCTGCCCGAGGCCCCGGTAGAGGTCCCGCCGGACAAAATCTGTACTTGAAAAGCGGCCCCGCTTGGGCTATAATTATAGACCACGCCGGTGTGGCGAAACTGGCAGACGCACCGCACTCAAAATGCGGCGGAGTGATCCATGCCGGTTCGAGTCCGGCCACCGGCACCACGTCGGAGCAAGCTCTGTATCGCTTGCTCCGACTTTTTTGCTGCTGCATCTATACTGCTGCGATATCCATAGAGACCCGGCGCTTTCCTTTGAAAGCGCCGGGTCTTTTGTCCGCGCCAAAACTTACTTCGCCGCCCATCCTCCGGGCGGGCGGTTCTTTATGTCTTGCCTCCGTTCCATCCAAGGTGCGGAGCCGGCGCGCCTACCGAACGGCCAGAATGCAAAGCCTGTGCCGCTTCGCGTCATGGTCCACCACGACCTCGGTAAAGCCGACTTCGGTGAGGAAAACGGAAAGCTGCGCTTTGTCGAAAATTCGCAGACCGTCAATGGTAGAAAGCCATTTTTCATCGCTTGGACTCATCCCGTCGGATTCATTTGTTATCAGAAATGTCCCGCCCGGTTTCAAGACGCGATAGACCTCCCGGAGGCTTTCCATCGGCCCCGGCCAGAAGTATACCGTCTCAAACGCGGTCGCTAGGTCGAACTTCTCATCCCCGAAGGGCAGCCGGGACACATCCCCCTGTATGACGCGGCAGCGGCCCTTTTGTATCTCCCGACGATTGACCCGCTTTGTCTTTTCCACGGAGACCTCTGAATAATCCAGTGCGGTTATTTTTGCAGCCGGATACCTGCGCAGAAGCTCCCTGACATTCCGTCCGCCGCCGCAGCCCAGCTCAGCTATCTCGGCAGGGCCTGCCGCAGGCAGATGGCTCATGCCCCAATCTGAAACGGCAGCATGAGCATGGTTCATGCTACCAACCATCCACTTCCCCAGCAAACCTTCCGGCTTGCGCGTATTGTTGAAAAAAGTTTTCAGAATTCCCATGGTCGCCTCCTGAGAGCGCAGCATGCGTTAGTGATGACTAACTGTGTCTATTATAACTCACTTCTTCTCAAAAAGCAACCTTGGAGCAAACATTCCCGCTCTGCCCGCGAGGGAATTCCTCTCGACGTGACTTCTCGGGATACGGCGCTGTATACACAAAAGTTTGGCCGGGCAGGAAGCTGCCCGGCCTTTCATATTCAGCTGATGGTGCCGGTAGCCACGACGTTCTCAAGCTCGGTCCCGCCGTAGCTGCCCTGGAAATGCCAGGTGACCGTTGCCGTCGCGGGCAGGGACGTCCCGCTAAGCTCTATCTGAGCTGTGGACAGCTCATTGGTGTCCAGGCCCGGTCCAGCGTATTCAATGGCCTCCGTATCAAACTCCCAGGTCTGCCCGCCGATCTGGACGCTAAGCGCATGCCAGGCCGCGTTGTTATACAGACTGTAGGATTCCGTGCTGACCTTCATGCTCAAAGTGGCGCTGCCGTCGGACTTCGGTGTGAGCGTCCAGTCCACGACTATGTTCAGGCCCGTTCCGGTGTCGCTCTCGAAGCTGCCGCTCGTAGCGCTCAGGTTAGGAGTGGGCTCCGGAGTGGGAGTGGGGCTCGGAGTCGGCGAAGGCGTGGGTTCTGCGGTCTCCGTGGGAGCTTCGCTCGGTTTGTCGGCGCCGTCATCGCCGTCGGTGGGGGGTTCTGTGTTTTCAGGCGCAGTGCTTCCGTCGAGCACTTCCGAGACGTCACCGGCGTTCGGCGCGTCCGTCTCCACGTCCTTATCCTCCCCGCCGCCGCGCAGGATGAAGATGAGCGCCACGACGATTATAACCAGGATCAGCAGCGCAAGGATTGCGCCTGCCGGACTCTTTTTGCTATTTCCTGACATATTGTATCACCTCTCGCCTATTATCGGCCATTAGACGAGCAAAGTCAAACAAAGTTTCGGTTACAAAGCCCGCGTCCGCAGCGTGCGCATGGAATTCATGACCGCCAGCACCATCACGCCCACGTCTGCAAAAATCGCCATCGACATGCTCACCGCGCCCAGAGCGCCCAGAGCCAGGAAGGCCAGCTTCACGCCTATGGCAAACACTATGTTCGCCCGGACTATGCCCATGCAGCGCCGCGAAAGGCGCATGGCCAGCGGCAGCTTGGCCGGGTCGTCGTCCATTATCACCACGTCCGCCGCCTCTATCGCCGCGTCGGAGCCCAGCGCACCCATCGCCACGCCCACGTCCGCGCGGGCCAGCACGGGCGCGTCGTTCACGCCGTCCCCGACGAAGGCCGTGAGGCCCCGGTTTTCGGCCATGAGTTTTTCCAGTGCCTCCACCTTGCCGCCGGGCAGCAGGCCCGCCTCGTAGCGCGTGATGCCCAGCTCCTCCGCCGTCAGCCGCGCCGCGCGCTCGGAATCGCCCGTCAGCATGACCACGCTCGCGCCCAGGGCCTCCACGGCCGCTGCAGCCGCCTTTGCGCCCGGCTTCGGCGCGTCCGCCAACAGGATGCAGCCCAGGTATGCGCCGTCCTCAGCAAGATGGACGACGGTCGCCGCGTCCTCCGGGTCCTCACAGGTGATGCCCAGCTTGCGCATATAGCGCCGGTTCCCGGCGCAGACCAGCTTTCCGTCCACGCGGGCGCTGACTCCACCGCCCTGTTCCTCATGCGCCTGGGTCACGCGCTCCAGGGCCTCCGGCGCGCCCGCCGCCTCGACCAGGCTCCGGCTGATCGGGTGATTCGACCAGCTCTCCGCCAGGGCGGCCAGCTCCAGCAGGCGCTCGCGGGACGTCCCGGGCTCCGGCCGCACAGCCCGAACCTCAAATTCACCGCCGGTCAGCGTTCCCGTCTTGTCAAATACCACGCAGCGCGTCCCGGCCAGGGCCTCTATGCCCGCCGCGCCCTTGAACAGCACGCCGCGCGTGGACGCCCCGCCCATGCCGCCGAAAAAGCCCAGCGGTACAGATATCACCAGCGCGCAGGGGCAGCTTATAACAAGAAAGGTCAGCGCGCTCTCTATATACCCCGTCCAGCCGGGGTCCGCGCCCCTTGCCAGGTTTATGAGCGGCGGCAGCAGCGCCAGAAGCAGCGCCGCCGCGCAGACAGCCGGCGTATATATCCGCGCAAAGCGGGTTATGAAGCGCTCGGGCCTGGCCTTCCGCTCGGAGGACTCCTGAGCCAGGCGCAGGATGCGGGAGACCGCGCTCTCGCCGAAGGGCTTCGTCGTCCGTATCCGCAGCAGGCCTGTCAGGCTGACGCAGCCGCTGGAGATCTCGTCCCCAGCCGCGCAGGGCCGGGGCAGGCTCTCCCCCGTGAGGGCGGAGGTGTCCAGCGCGGACTCGCCCTCTATGACGACTCCGTCTATCGGCACGCGCTCGCCAGGCCGGACCACGATGACGCTGCCCGGCTCCACCTCCTCCGGCTCCACCGCTACTACCTCACCGTCCCGCTCCAGCTCGGCCCTGTCCGGACGCAGGTCCATGAGCGCCGCAATGCTGCCGCGGCTGCGGCCCACGGCGTACTCCTCAAACAGCGCTCCCAGCTGGTAGAACACCATGACCGCTACGGCTTCGCCCATGTCGCCCAGCGCCAGCGCGCCTATCGTCGCCACGGCCATGAGGAAATTCTCGTCGAACACGCGGCCCTTCAACACGCCGCGCAGGGCGCTCCAGAGCACATCCCAACCTGCAATGAAATACGGCAGGAGCAGAAACAGCCGCCGGTACAGGCCTTCCGGTATCAGATATGAGCAGGCAAAAAGGGCCGCCGCCAGGACGAGCCGGATGACCGCAGTCTTCAGTCCGCCGCCGTGGTGATGGTGCTCATGCCCACAGCCGCAGCCCTCATCATGGCAGTGTTCGTGCTCGTGACCGTGCTCGTGACCGTGCTCGTGGCCGCGGCCGCAGGCACAGCTTTCGTGCTCGTGCTCACTCGTGCACATGCTCGAGTCCCCCTTCCAGCATCTTATAGACGTGGTCGTCATCTATGGAGTAAAACACGCTCTTGCCCTCGCGCCTGCACTTCACCAGCCGAGCCGTGCGGAGCGTGCCGAGCTGGTGGCTGACGGCGCTCTTCGTCATGCCCAGCGCCGCCGCAATGTCGCAGACGCAGAGCTCGCGCACCGCCAGCGCGGAGATTATTCGCATTCGCGTCCCGTCCCCCAGGACCTTGAAGAAACCCGCCACCGTGTCCAGCGCCGCGCCGTCGTGCATCTTTTCGCGCACCTCGGCCACCGCGCCCTCGTGCACCACGTTCTCCGAGCAGCTGTATTCGCCCTTTGCCATGCCGCAGCCTCCTATCAGTTGAACAGTTGTTCAATCGTTCTTGCGTTTTCATTATAGTTGAACGTTTGCTCAATTGTCAAGGGCGAAAATGAAAATATTCTTTTGCCAGGGGCGCTGACTGTGTTATATAATTGTGTGACGACATTTGTGAGGAGGCGAGACATGGACAGGCTCAGGGATACCGGCTCGGAGGCCACGCGCTACAGGCTGGCGAAGGCGATGGAGGAATGTATGCGCGCCCAGCCCGTGGACGCCATCACGGTGACGAACATCGCGGAACGCTGCGGCGTCACGCGGCAGACCTTTTACCGCAACTTTCTTGACAAATATGACCTCATAAACTGGTATTTCGGCAAGCTGCTGGACCGCTCCTTCGAGCACATGGGCAGTGGCCGGACCATCGCCGAGGGGCTGGAGCGCAAGTTCGAGTACATAAGGCGGGAGAGAGTGTTTTTCACTGCCGCCTTCCGCGCAGACGGCACGAACAGCCTAAAGGAGCACGACTTTGAGGCGATCATGTCCTTCTACAGCGGCGTCATCGAGAAAAAGACCGGCGCGCCGCCGGACGAGGACATCCGCTTCCTGCTTGAACTATACTGCCGCGGCTCCATTGCCATGACGGTGAAATGGGTGCTCGGCGGCATGAAAGAGGAGCCCAGGGAGATCGCCCGCAGGCTCGTCGCCGCGCTGCCGGAACAGCTCGCGGAGCTTTTTGCCCGTCTGTCCTTTCTCTGAGGACGGACGGGTTACATTTTTGCGCATCTGTCACTTTACGCGGCGCTTTTTTGGGAATAAAATACCCTCAGATAGTTAAAAATTTCACCATAGCCGCTCAGTATTTGAAAGGAGTAATTCAAAATGGTAAACCGCATCATGCTCAACGAGACCTCCTATCACGGCGCGGGCGCAGTCAGCGCCATCCCGGGCGAGATCAAGGCCCGTGGGCTCAAGAAGCCGCTGGTCTGCTGCGGCCCCACCATCCTCAAGCACGGCGTCGTCGCCAAGGTGACGGACCTGCTGGATGCCGAGGGCATCGCCTACGAGATCTTCTCCGATATCAAGGAAAACCCCGCCATTGAGAACGTCCAGGCCGGCGTCGCCGCTTTTAAGGCCGCGGGCGCGGACTGCATAATCGCCATCGGCGGCGGCAGCCCCATGGATACCTCCAAGGCCATCGGCATCATCATCAACAACCCCGAGTTCGCGGACGTGCGCAGTCTTGAGGGCGTCGCGGACACCAAGCGCCCCTGCGTGCCGATAATCGCCGTCCCGACGACCGCCGGCACCGCCGCCGAGGTCACGATAAACTACGTCATCACCGACCTGGAGCGCCGCCGCAAGTTCGTCTGCGTGGACCCGCACGACATGCCCATCGTCGCCGTCGTCGACCCCGAGATGATGGATTCCATGCCGAAGGGCCTCACCGCCTCCACCGGCATGGACGCCCTGACCCATGCCATCGAGGGCTACACCACCCTCGCCGCCTGGGAGATGACGGACATGTTCCACCTCAAGGCCATCGAGCTCATCTCCAAGCACCTGCGCGGCGCCGTCGCCGGCACGAAGGAAGGCCGCGAGGGCATGGCGCTCGGCCAGTACATCGCAGGCATGGGCTTTTCGAACGTCGGCCTGGGCATTGCCCACAGCATGGCCCACACCCTGGGCGCCGTTTACGACACGCCGCACGGCGTCGCCTGCGCGATGATGCTGCCCATAGTCATGGAGTATAACGCCGACTGCACCGGCGAGCGCTACCGCGAGATCGCCCGCGCCATGGGCGTCAAGGGCGTGGATGAGATGAGCCAGGCCGAGTACCGCAAGGCCGCCATCGACGCCGTCCGCCAGCTCTCCGAGGATGTGGGCATCCCCTCGAAGCTCGCCGCCCTCAAGGAGGAGGACCTCCCCTTCCTGGCCGAGAGCGCCTATAACGACGCCTGCCGTCCCGGCAACCCCAAGGAGACCAGCGTAGAGGACCTCACCGCCCTCTTCCGCAAGCTCATGTGAGCAAAATAAAAAACCCCGGCAGCGCAGGAGCGCTGCCGGGGTTTTGCTTTTATCAGAAGTCCGCGGAGCCCCAGGTGCGGGGGTGCGGGAGGACGTCGCGGATGTTCGAGACGCCGGTGAGGTACATGATGAGCCGCTCGAAGCCCAGGCCGTAGCCCGCGTGGCGGCAGGTGCCGTAGCGCCTGAGGTCGAGGTACCACCAGTAGTCCGCGGGGTCCAGGCCCAGCTCGGCCATACGCGCCTCGAGCACGTCCAGCCGCTCCTCGCGCTGGCTGCCGCCGACGATCTCGCCTATGCCGGGTACCAGGCAGTCCGCTGCGGCGACGGTCTTGCCGCCGTCGTCCAGGCGCATGTAGAAGGCCTTGATCTCCTTCGGGTAGTTCGTGACGAAGATGGGCTTCTTGAACACCTGCTCGGTGAGGTAGCGCTCGTGCTCGGTCTGCAGGTCGCAGCCCCAGTAGACCTTGTAGTCGAACTTGTCGTTGTTCTCCTTGAGTATCTCTATGGCGTCCGTATACGTCACGCGGCCGAAGTCGGAGCTGGCGACGTGGTTGAGGCGCTCCAGCAGACCCTTGTCCACGAAGGAGTTGAAGAACTCCATCTCCTGCGGGCAGCGTTCCATGACGCGGTTTATGACGTATTTTATCATGGCCTCGGCGTTATCCATGTAGTCGCCGAGGTCCGCAAAGGCCATCTCCGGCTCTATCATCCAGAACTCGGCCGCGTGGCGCTGGGTGTTGGACTTCTCGGCGCGGAAAGTGGGGCCGAAGGTGTATACATCGCCGAAGGCCATGGCGAAGTTTTCGGCGTTGAGCTGTCCGGAGACGGTCAGGCTCATGTGCTTGCCGAAGAAGTCCTGGCTCCAGTCCACCGCGCCGTCCTCGGTCCTGGGAGGATTTGCCACGTCCAGGGTGGTGACGCCGAACATCTCTCCGGCGCCCTCGCAGTCCGAGCCGGTAAGCAGCGGGGTGTGGACATAGACGAAGCCCCTCTGCTGGAAAAACTCGTGTATCGCCGCAGCGGCGACGCTCCGCACGCGGAACACGGCGGAGAAGAGGTTCGTCCTCGGCCGCAGATGCTGGATGGTGCGCAGGAATTCAACGCTGTGGCGCTTTTTCTGGAGCGGGTAGTCCGGAGTCGAGGCGCCCTCGACCATGATCTCCCGCGCCTTGAGCTCAAAGGGCTGCTTCGCCTCCGGCGTCAGCACCAGAGTACCCTTCACTATGAGGGCCGCGCCCACGTTCTGCCGCGCGATCTCGTCGTAATTGGACAAATTCCCCCTTTCGAGCACGACCTGCAGGCTCTTGTGGCTGCTGCCGTCGTTCAGCTCGACAAAGCCGAAATTCTTCATGTCCCTCACTGTCCTGACCCAGCCGCAGACAGTTATCTCCCTGTCCGCGAAGGCGGCTGCGTCGGCGTATATGCCCGAGATCTTCTGCCGCTCCATGTGGCGCGTCCCCTTTCGTTTACCGTTTGCGGCTTGCTTTGGCCGCTTCTCTGTATTATACTCATAGTCACTAGAATTTTCAACACAATTTGCATCTGGAGGCGGCACATGGCTAAGATTTATTCGGATATTACTGAGCTCATCGGCGGCACGCCGCTATTGCGGCTGTCCAGGTTTGCTCCGGGAATGAACCTCCTCGCCAAGCTCGAGCGGCAGAACCCCGCCGGCAGCGCGAAGGACCGGGTCGCCCTCTCCATGCTCCGCGCGGCGGAGGCGGAGGGCAGGCTTCAAAAGGGCGGCATGGTCATCGAGCCGACGAGCGGCAACACGGGCATCGGCCTCGCCGCGCTGGCGGCGGTCCTGGGCTACAGGGCCGTAATCGTCATGCCGGACAGCATGAGCCCCGAGCGGATAAAACTCATCGCGGCCTACGGCGCCGAGGTCGTCCTCACTCCGGGCGCTGAGGGCATGGCCGGCGCCGTGGCGAAGGCGGATGAGATCTCCGCCGCGAACCCCGGCAGCATAGTCGCGGGCCAGTTCTCGAACCCCGCGAATCCCCGCGCACATTACGAGACCACCGGCCCCGAGATATGGCGCGATACGGACGGGGACATCGCCGCCTTCGTCGCGGGCGCAGGCACCGGCGGCACGATAACGGGCGTCGGCCGCTACCTCAAGGAGCAGGACCCCTCCATCCGCATTGTTGCCATGGAGCCGGCCTCCTCCCCGCTGCTGACTCGCGGATACGCCGGTCCTCACGCCATTCAGGGCATAGGCGCGAACTTCGTCCCAGAGGCGCTGGATACCTCTGTCTATGACGAGGTCGTCACGGTCACAGACGAGGACGCTCTCGCGGCCATGCGCGAGCTGGCGGTGAAGGAGGGGCTGCTCTGCGGCGTGTCCTCCGGCGCGGCGGCCTTCGCGGCGCGCGAGCTGGCGAAGCGCCCGGAGTTTCAGGGCAAAAACATCGTCTGTCTCCTGCCCGACACGGGTGAGAGATACCTGAGCATCATGTGAGGTGCGGTATGAAACGGCTGTTTTTCATAATAAACCCGGTAGCGGGCCGGGGCATGTACAAGCAGGGCCTGGGCGAAGCGCTCTTCACCCTGCACTCGGCGGGCTACGAACCTACGCTCCGCTTTACGACCCGTGCGGGCGAGGCGATAGAGCTGGCACGGCTTTCCGCGGGCTATGACCTCGTCTGCTGCCTCGGCGGGGACGGGACTCTCTCCGAGGTCACCTCCGGTCTCATGTCCCTCGCGCCGGAGGAGAGGCCGCCGATAGGCTACTTCCCCCTCGGTACAGCCAACGACGTGGCCACCACGCTCAAGCTCCCCAAGAACGACCCGGCCGCCGTCGCCCGCCGCATAGCTGAGGGCAGCCCCCTGGCCTGGGACATCGGCGTTTTCGGGGAGGACAGATATTTCACCTACGTCGCGGCATTCGGCGCCTTCACGGACGTCAGCTACGAGACGCCGCAGCAGTCGAAGCAGGCGCTCGGCCACCTTGCCTATCTGCTCGAGGGTATGAACCGCCTTCCCAAGCTGCCGCACTACCGCACGCGGGTGGAGCTGGACAGCAGCGTTGTCGAGGGCGACTATATCTTCGGCGGAGTGACAAATTCCACCTCCGTCGCCGGACTCGTGAAGCTGGACCCGGACATGGTCGCCCTGGACGACGGACAGTTCGAGGTCGCGCTCGTGAAATACCCCGCCACGCTGGCAGACCTGAACGCTCTGGTCGCCCAGGCCGTTTCAAAGAACTACAACGGCGAGATGATGACGATCGCCAAGGCCTCGAGCGTCCGCTTCACCTTTGCGGACCCCGTCCCCTTCACGCGGGACGGAGAGCCTGGCGGAGTCCACACGGACGTGAGGATACAAAACTCCCGGGCCGCAGTCAGGATCATCGTTTGAACACATGCCCTCCGCGCAGTTTGTTGTTGCCGCGGAGGGTATTTTTGTGTATTATGGTTATAACATTCAGAAAGGAGGCCTGAGAGCTTGGAGTTCAACCGGAAAAACGTGCGCATGATCCTGCTCATCATCGCCTTCGCCGTCGTGCTGTATACCGCCGCACAGAACCTCGCCTCGGTCTACGGCGCTGTCAAGACGGTGTGGAACGTGTTCGGCGTCGTCATAACGGGCCTGGCCATGGCCTTCGTGCTCAACGTACCGCTGAAGCTCTTTGAGGACCGCGTGTTCTACGGCATGTCCGAGGACAGGCGCCCGCTGGTGCGGCGGCTCAGGCGGGCCGTTTCTCTGGTCTGCGCGCTGGTCGTCAGTCTTGGCGTCATAGTCATCCTCATAGCCGTCGTTCTGCCCCAGCTCACCCAGACCGTGACGGAAGTCGCCGCCAGGCTTCCCGAATATATCAGCGCGGTCGTCAACTGGATAAATGAATTCCTGGCCAAATTCGATGTTGAGATAGAAGCCCTGAAGGAGTTCACCGTGGATTGGGAAAAGGTCTTTAAAGACCTCAGCACCTACCTCAAGGAGGGCAACGTCATAAACACCGCCACGGACGTCGGCACGGCCGCTGCAAGCACCGTCATGAACACCTTCCTCGGCCTCGTTGTCGCCGTCTACGTGCTCGCGCAGAAAGAGCGGATAGGCCGCTTCACGCGCCGCTGCATAGACGCTTTTCTGCCCAAGCGTGCCTCTTCCGCCATCAGCCGCGTCGCCTCCATGGCCTCGGAGACCTTCTCCAGCTTCGTCGCCGGGCAGCTGGCAGACTCCTGCATCCTGGGCATCCTCTGCTATATCTGTATGCTCATCTTCCGCTTCCCCTACCCGGAGGTCATCTCCGTGGTCATTGGTGTGACCTCGCTGGTGCCTATGGTCGGCTCCTTCATAGGTGAGGTCATCGGCGCACTGCTCATCCTCATCGTCAGTCCGCTCAAGGCCCTGCTCTTCGTGATCATGGTTCTGGCCATCCAGCAGGTGGACGGCGCCTTTATTTACCCGAGGATAGTCGGCAAGTCCGTCGGGCTGCCGGGAGTGGCGGTGTTCTGCGCTGTCATCGTCGGCGGCAACATTGCAGGCGTACTGGGCGCCGTCATGGGCGTCCCCGTCTGCGCGGTGCTCTATGCCCTGCTGAAGGAGGCGGTCGCGTCCCGGTTGGAGGGCCGCAGGACGGATAAGCCCCTGGTATAAGGTCTGACCAAAACTTATGTGCATATCGACAAAAATTAGCAAAGCTCCCGTTTTCCTTGAAAACACGGGGGCTTTGTGATATATTTTTAGCAAAGGGTGTGATTTGACCTCACGCCCGTTGACCGGAGCGGTACTCCGTCTCCGGCAGTATTGTCATTCAAAACATGCGGCATGCTCCGGGGCAAGGGTATGCCGCGGCTTGGAACGAGCGGGAGAACGCCTGCCGTGACAGCAAAGTCAAAGACGCCGGTGTGCGTCCTGGTTTTTTGCGGGAACCGGGAGCTGTGCGCCGCTTCCCACGTCTGAGTCGGAGCTGAACGGCCCCGCAACATTCCACGTTGAAGAGGACACGCGGCAGAATGAACGCTTTGCCGCGTGTCCTTTTCAACGCCGCTCTTGCCTCGGGCGGAGTTCTGTGTTATCATTGGTTAGACCAGCATGCGCGGAAGGTGGCGTGAACCATGGAATTCGGACAGATAGTCGCTCCAACGATAAAGGAGCTCTTCGTTGAGCGCATAGAGGGCCTGATCTTCTCCGGCGCTCTCAAGCCCGGCGATAAGCTGCCTTCGGAGCGGGACCTCGCCGAGCAGATGAAGATAAGCAAAACCATCGTACACCTGGGCCTGGAGGACCTGGCCCGAATGGGCTTTATAAACGTGACGCCAAGACGGGGTACCGTGGTGGCGGACTTTGCCGAGACCGGCAACCTTGAAACGCTCAACGCCATCCTGCGCTATAACGGCGGCAAGCTGGACCGGCAGATGGTTGTCTCCATCGTTGAATTGCGCAGCGCAATAGAGGGCGGCGCGCTCATACGCCTTGGCAGGAACCATAGCCAGCAGGATATGGAAGAGCTGAGGGAAATGATGCGCCAATTTGAGGAGGCCAGCCGGCTCTCGCCGGACATTCCGGCCGTCGCTGCGGCGCTCGCGCGCTTCCATTACAAGATTTGCACTCTCTCCGGCAATCAGCTCTTTCCGCTCATCATGAACGCCTTCCGCGGAGTGGGCAGCATACTCTGGGAATCCTCAGCCCGGTTCTGGGGTGAGGCCGCGCTCTACGAGCAGGGAATGAAGATCATCACGATGATAGACGAAGGCCGCGGAGAGGACGCTGCGGCTTACTTGCAATCGCTCTTTGAACATTATCTTGAAAATATATGACCGCTTGAGCAGACTTTTTTAGCCGCGGCCCCGTCTACTATTACGGGGCCGCGGTTTTTTGCTGCCTTCCGCGAATTAAAGAGATTTTAAAGAAAAATTCACGAATCGGTCAAAGAAATGATGCAATTTTGATGCATTCAGGGAGTAAGCTGTGCACACAGTCAAGAAGGGGAGGGACGGCGATGAAAAAGCTGTTTGCGCTTCTGTCGGCGCTCATATTGAGCCTCACGCTGCTTTCGGGCTGCGGCGCGGATGAACGCGGCGGCCAGAGCACCGCGGTAAACAGCACGGTGTCCAGGATGCCGAGGACCGTCGTTTCGCTCTAGACTGCTTAACATACATACTTTTTCCCTCCTGATTGGTCACGCTTTCAGGAAACTCCTCTCACCCCCCATACCCCAAACCTGAAAAAAGCAAGGTCCTCCGGCCAGTTACAAAGACCGGGGGATCTTGCTTTTCATATGTGTGCGGAGCCGAGGTAGCTCTCCAGGATGAGAGCGGCGGCCAGGGCGTCCACGTTTTTCTTGTGTTTTTTCTCGCGCTTGCCGTTGGCGGAGAGGATGGCGTGCGCCTCCACGCTGCTGCGCCGCTCGTCCCAGAGCCGTACCTCCAAACCTGTTCGCTCACGCAGGAGCTCCGCAAAGGCGCGGCTTTTTTCCGCGCGCGGCCCCTCTGTGCCGTCCATGTTCTTCGGCAGACCGAGGACTATCCTGCCGGCGCCGCGAGTCCGGCACTCGTCCGCTATTCGCCCGGCCAGGCGCTCCGGGTCCCACTCCTCCACCGTAAAGGCCTCGCCGCAGAGGACGCCGCCCAGGTCGGAAAAGGCCAGGCCCGTCCGTCTGTCTCCGTAGTCCACCGCCAGGACCCTCATGCTCAGGCCCCCTTTCCCAGGATGTGCTCGCGCACAGCCCCGGACATATACAGGGAGCCGACCGAACAGACCATGCCGTCCTCCCCCGCCAGGGCAATGGCCCTGTCCACGCCGGCGGCTATGCTCTCCGCCGCCTCGGCGGGAACGCCGCGCCGGAGTATCTCCGCGCAGAGCTCCGCCGCGTCCAGCGCCCTCTCGGAGTCCGGGCGCACGCAGACCACCTGCGAGGCGCAGGGCAGAAGGATGTCCAGCATCTCGCCCCAGGCCTTGTCCGCCAGGACGCCCATGAGCAGTACGCGCCTCTTCCAGGGGAAGCAGCGCCGCAGCGCCGCGGCCGTGGCTGTCACACACTGGGGGTTGTGTCCCCCGTCCACGACGAAGTACGGGGACCTGGAAACTATCTCAAACCTCGCGGGCCAAACCGTCCGCTCCAGGCCGCGGGCTATCGCTTCCTGTGGTATTCCGAGGAGCCGCGCCGCCGTCACGGCGACCGCCGCATTTTTCAGCTGGTGCTCGCCCAGCAGGCGGATGTGGTATGTCTCGCCCTCAAAGCGGAAGCTCTGGCCCTCCAGGTCCTCCGATATCGGCTCCAGACGGGAGAAGTCCGCAAAATGCAGCTGCGTCCCGGTCCTCTCAGCGGCATCTATCAGCACCCTTGCAACAGATTCGGTCTGGAGATAGGCCGCCGCGGGGCCGCCCTTGAAGATCCCGGCCTTTTCCGCGGCTATGAGCTCCGCCGTGGCGCCGAGGACCTCCGTGTGGTCCAGGCCGATGTTGGTTATGACGGCGCAGTCCGGCCTGGGTATGACGTTCGTAGCGTCCAGCCTGCCGCCCATGCCGACCTCCAGGACGACATAGTCGCAGCCCTCGTGCGCGAACCACCAGAAGGCCGCTGCCGTCAGGAGTTCGAACTCCGTGCAGGGCTCAGCCATACCCTCCGCCGCGCGCTGCAGGGCGCTCACGGCCTTAGCCAGGCCCTCCCTGGGCATTTCCGCCCCGTCCACGCGCATCCGCTCCGTCACGCGGAGCAGGTGGGGCGAGGTATAGAGCCCCGTCCTGTATCCGGCGCTCGTCAGCATGGATGCCAGCATTGCGCTGGTCGAACCCTTGCCGTTAGTCCCTGCGACGTGTACGAAGCGGCATTTCCGTTCCGGATTCCCCAGTCGCGCCAGCAGCTCCGAGATGCGCTCCAGGCCCGGCTTTATGCCCAGCCAGGACACGCCCTCCAGGTATTTTTCTGCCTCTGCGTAGTTCATTTGTTCTTCGGCACGAGCTTTTCCTTGCCGCCCATGTAGGGACGCAGCACCTCGGGGATGTCCACCGTGCCGTCCGCATTGAGGTTGTTCTCAAGGAAGGCGATGAGCATCCTCGGCGGGGCAACGCAGGTGTTGTTCAGCGTGTGCGCCAGATAGAGCTTGCCGTCCTCGCCGCGCACGCGGATCTTGAGCCTGCGCGCCTGAGCGTCGCCCAGGTTCGAGCAGCTGCAGACCTCAAAGTACTTGCCCTGCCTCGGGCTCCAGGCCTCGATGTCGCAGCTCTTGACCTTGAGGTCCGCCAGGTCGCCCGAACAGCACTCGAGCTGGCGCACGGGGATGTCCAAACTTCTGAACAGATCCACAGAGTTGCGCCAGAGCTTTTCATACCAGTCCATGCTCTCCTCCGGACGGCAGAGGACGATCATCTCCTGCTTTTCAAACTGGTGTATGCGGTAGATGCCGCGCTCTTCCAGGCCATGTGCGCCCTTTTCCTTGCGGAAGCAGGGGGAATAGCTGGTCAATGTCAGCGGCAGCTCAGCTTCGGGGATGATCTGGTCGATGTACCGGCCAATCATCGAGTGCTCGGAGGTGCCGATGAGATAGAGGTCCTCGCCCTCTATTTTGTACATCATCGCGTCCATCTCCGGGAAGGACATGACGCCCTCCACCACGTTGCCATGGATCATGAAGGGCGGGATGACATAGGTGAAGCCCCTGTCTATCATAAAGTCGCGGGCATAGGCCAGGACGGCCTCATGCAGGCGCGCGATGTCACCAACGAGATAGTAAAAGCCGTTGCCGGAGACGCGGCGCGCAGCGTCCAGGTCTATGCCGCCGAAGCTCTCCATGATCTCCGTGTGATAGGGGATGTCAAACTCCGGGGCCTTGGCCTCGCCGAAGCGCTGAACTTCCACATTATGGCTGTCATCCGGGCCAATCGGTACGCTGGGGTCTATCATTTGCGGGATGCGGAGCATGGCGGAGCGCAGCTTTTCCTCCAGCTCTGCCTCCTGGGCTTCCAGCGCGGCCAGGCGCTCTGCGTCGGCCTTGACCTGGGCCTTCACCGCCTCGGCTTCTTCGAGCTTGGACGGGTCCTTCTTCGCCTGGCCCATGAGCATGCCGACCTTCTTGGACAGCGCGTTTCTCGAGGCCCTCAGCTCATTTGCCTCGGTTATAGCGGCCCTGAGCCTGGCGTCGCAGTCTATCGCCTCATCCACCAGCGGCAGCTTCGCGTCCTGGAATTTTTTGCGTATGTTCTCGCGCACCGCTTCCGGGTTCTCGCGCACAAATTTGATGTCAAGCATGTATCTTTCCCCTCATTCCTCTTTATTTAAGCCTGCGAGCGCCTCAATAAGCCTCTCGCGGTCGTCGGCGCCGTAGTATTCCAAAACAATGCGTCCCTTTTTGCCGTTCTCGCTAAGCAGCACGCGTCTGCCGAGAACTCGCTCCAGTCTGCGTGTGACCTCTGCGGCATAGTCCACCCTGATGCCGACCTCGTTCTGCTTCAGCCGCGGGGGTTTCATCAGGCGTTTTGCAAGCTCCTCTGTCCGGCGGACAGAGAGCCCGTTCTTCATCACCTGCCGCGCCGCGTCTATCTGCAGCTCCTCCGGCTTCACCGGCACGAGCGCGCGAGCGTGTCCGGCAGAGAGCAGGCCCTGCTCCACAAATTGTAGCACCTCTGGCGCCAGAGAGAGCAGCCTAAGCGCGTTGGCCACTGCCGGGCGCGACTTGCCGACCCTCTGTGCGGCCTCGTCCTGCGTCAGGCCGTATTCCTCCATCAGAGCCCGGTAACCTTGAGCCTCCTCAACGGGATTCAGGTCCTCCCTCTGCAGGTTCTCAACCAGGGCCAACTCAGTTGCCAGCCTGTCATCCGCCTCTATTATCCGAGCAGGTATCTCATTCAGGCCGGCCATCCTAGCGGCACGCCAGCGGCGTTCACCTGCTATCAGCTGATAGTAGCCCGAATCCAGCTTTCTCACAGTCACAGGCTGTATCAGGCCGTATTCACGAATGGACTCTGCGAGTTCCGCCAGCGCCTCCTCGTCGAACAGTGTTCTTGGCTGATTTTCTCTGGGCTCAACTTTGGCTATGGGCAGCTGCTTTATTGAGTCGTGTTCCTCCTCAGCCCTTGTGCTCTCTCCGAAGAGTATGTCGAGGCCCGTGCCTAGGCCCTTTTTTGCCGCCATGCTCACTCCTCCCTCCGTATAAATTCGTCGGCAAGGTGCAGATATGCTCTGCTGCCCTTTGAAATGCGGTCATATTTTATTACTGGCTCTCCGTGGCTCGGCGCCTCAGCTATCCTGACGTTGCGCGGTATGCGCGTTTTGTAAACCGAAGTTCCAAAGAATTTCTCGACCTCTGCGGCGACCTGCTCGGAGAAATTTGTGCGCTGGTCAAACATCGTAAGCACAATGCCCTGTATCTCCAATCCGGGGTTAAGCCGCTTTTTGGTCAGTTTTATTGTGGTCATAAGGTCGGCTATCCCCTCCAGCGCATAGTACTCGCACTGGACCGGTATCAGCACCGAATCCGCTGCTGCAAGGGCGTTCACGGTGAGCAGTTCGAGTGAAGGAGGGCAATCTATGAATATGTAGTCATAGTCCTCGCGCAGAGCGAGCAGCCGTGTCTTGAGCACAAACTCACGGTTTTCTTCTTCAACAAGCTCTACGCTGGCGCCAGACAGCTCCTTGTTTGAAGGCAGCACGTCTCCGAAGTTTGTCTTTACAATGCAATCTGAGGCAGGCGCGCCACGCAGCAGGAGGTCATAGACGTTCGGCATCTTGTCCTTGGAGACCCCCATCCCGGAAGTGCTGTTGCCTTGGGGGTCACAGTCCGCCAGCAGGACCTTTCTGTTGCGTTTTGCAAGCGCGGCGCAGAGGTTCACGCAGGTCGTAGTCTTGCCTACGCCGCCTTTTTGATTTGCAACGGCTATTATCTTGCCCATGTCTAATCCCTCTTTTCTGTGACAATGATTATAGCAGTTCCACGGCCTCAATTCAATATGTTTCACGTGAAACGGCGGGCTTCGCCCTGTTTCACGTGAAACAATTCATGACTTCAGCATGTCTATATCCGCAATGGTCAATCCCTCATGGAGCGCAAGATTTATGCCGTAGCCGATCAACTTTGCCACATCACGCACGGAGCTGTCAATATCTCGCGGTGTTACAAACATACCAGCAGCATCAGGCGAGTCTGAGAACGCCGAAGCGTCCACGACCGTAGGCACACCAATAGCCAAAACTGGCAAGCCGAGCGAGGCCTTATTGACCGCGGCCCTGTCATTTCCGACGCCGGAACCGGGAACTATACCAGCGTCTGTGAGCTGTACAGTTCTGCAAAGTCTGTCCAAAGAAGCGGAGGCCAAGGCGTCAACAGCTATGAGTCGGGCAGGGTCTGCAGCGCTGCACGCCGAGCGCAGCAGTTCAGCCGACTCTATACCCGTGGCTCCCAGAACGCCAGGCTTAACAGCGCATACGTTGGAGAATCCTGCAAAGTCCTCGGGCATACCGCGTTTCAGGTGGCGCGTGGCGATCACGGAGTTCACGGCCAGGGGGCCCACAGCGTCCGGTGTCATCTCATCGTTACCCAGGCCCGCAACCAAGGTGCCTTTGCCGCTGTCGGGGCCGAGCAGCTCACGTATAAGGTCAGCAAGCAAATTCGCAGCATCCTCAAATGCGTCTGAGGCACGTCCGACAAGCGGCTCGAGACCGAGGGTAAGGTATTTGCCTATAGGTTTACATAATGCCTTTTCGCCCTCCTCATCGAGGATCTCGACAACGGTCACATCGAAGCCGTTGCGAGACTCTTCGGAGGCTCGCACACCGCGCAGTCTGCCGGAATCCGGCGTAAGTTCACGCTGTTCTGCGGCGAGGTCAGTTCTGAAGCGTCTGTCCATTGTTCTCTCACATCTCCAAAACACAAGATGCTGTATATTTTGGCTTTTAGCCGGCGAGCTATGCAAAGTCCAATTAAAAATTGCAAAAAACCCTTGATTTTTGCAGGACACAATGTTACAATATCTATCCGCGGGCGAGTAACCTGTGCAATTTTATAGGAGGAGGTGGCAAACGGAAATGCCCAATATCAAGTCTGCGATGAAGCGCGACGAGAAGTCCAAGCTCGAGAACGCGAGGAACAAGGCTCAGAAAACCGCGCTCAAGACTGTTATGAAGAAGTTCGACGCGGCGGTTGCGGAGGGCAACAAGGAGGCGGCTGCCGGTACCTATAAAGTTGCTGTGAAGTCTGTCGATCGTGCCGCTGCGAGGGGTCTTATCCACAAGAACAACGCAGCTCACAAGAAGAGCGCCATGACGGTCAAGCTCAACGCAATGGAATAATGCACAAAAAGACGCCGGCTCATATGAGCCGGCGCTTTTATTTATTTCTCTCAATGAAGCCGTCCAGCGCTGCGGCGCAGGCGTTGTAGTCGCGGAACCACGCAGTTGTGTGCTTCGCTCCGGGGACGACCAAAAGGCTGCCTCTCTGCCCCGCCGCTGCGGCCAAGCGTTCGCCCGAATCTACCGGGACGCTTCTGTCGTCTCCGCCCATGATAAAAAGCATCGGCTGGGAGGCGCGAGATACGCAGCGTTCAAGCCCGCCCTTTGTGAAACCTCTGCCCATGCAGAGCGTTCCGGCCGCGCCGATCATGCAGCGGAGCAGCCTCAAGCCGCGGCTGTGCTTTTTCAGCTGCCAGCGTATGGCCTCTTCAGGGCTGCAGAACGAGCTGTCGGCGATAATGCCACGAACAGAGCCCGGGAGCCCGCGCCCGGCAGCGTAAAGGACGGAGGCGCCGCCAAGGGAGACCCCGTGCAGCCAAATGCGTCCGCCCAGCTCGCGCTCGGCAAACTCCGCCCAACGGCGGACGTCGCCGCTCTCACGGAGGCCCATTGTCACCATCTTGCCGCCGCTTCCGCCGTGGCCGCGCTGGTCCACCATGAGCAGGCCGAAACCCAGCTCCAGATAGTGCTCCGCCGTGAGGGCAAAATCCAGCTCGCCGCAGGAGCGGTAGCCGTGGACGAGGATGGCCGTATCCCCGCTGGTCCCCCGGAGCAGCCGCGCCCGGAGTGGGAAGCCCTCCGCGGCGCTTATCCGGACCTCCTCCCAGGGCAGGGCGCGCAGCCTCTTGATGCTCTCGGAGACCTCCGCGGCATAGGGCGCCCAGCGCGTATTTGCCGCGGCCTCCGGGACGGAAAGGTCCATACAGTCCTTGCCTCGGCGCATATCGTTTCTCAGCATTCGGCAGGCGCAGGCTAGCGCGACCAGAGCCAACAGCAGCGCAAGACCCAGCGCCGCCAAAAATATGTACATATCTTCTCCGCACCCCCCGGACATTTCAGCCGCCCGCAGAAAGCTCTTCCACGGGCGGCCGGCTTGTGTTATATTCTACTTACTTCGCAAGCAGTTCCTTCAACGTGTCGCCCAGGATCTTGATGCCCTTTTCTATGGCCTCATCGGAGCTGTTGGAGTAGTTGATGCGCATCGTGCGGACGCCCCTGTCCTCCTCATAGAAGGGGTCGCCGGGGCAGACGGCCACGCCCTTTTTGGCGGCGGCCTCCATGACGTCCACGGCCTTGAGGCCCTCGGGCATGGTGGCCCAGATGAACATGCCGCCCTCGGGCTTCGTGTATTTGACGTCCGCGGGGAAATCCTCAGCCATGCAGGCCATCATCTTTTCGGCCTTCTCGCGGTACATTTCCTTGATCTTTTCGATCTGATCATCGAGGTCGTTATCCAGGAGGTACTGGGCGAGGACCATCTGGCCGAAGATATTGGTGTGCAGGTCCATAGTGGACTTGAAGGCCAGGAGCTTGGCATAGAGCTCGGGCTGCTTGCAGGCGATCCAGCCTATGCGCATGCCGGGGGCGACTATCTTGGAGAATGTACCCATGGCGGCGCACTGCTCACCCAGGAGCGTTGCAAAGGAACTGCCGCCCTCGCCGTGGAAGCGGAGCTCGCCGTAGGGGTTATCCTCTATGACGGGGGTGCCGGCGGCCTTGAGGATCTCGGCCGCGCGCTCGCGGACGGCCTGGGTATAGGTGAGGCCGGTCGGGTTCTGGAAGTTGGGGATGACGTAGATGAACTTCGGGTCGTTTTCCTTGAGTATCTTTTCGAGCTCGTCGCAGTCTATGCCGTCGTCGTTGAGGCTGACGGAGACGATCTTCGGGTCATACAGGTGGAAGGTCTGGAGCGCCGCAAGGTAGCTGGGCTTTTCCACTGCGACCGTGTCGCCCGGGTTTATGAGCGTGGCGGCGACCATGTCCAGCGCCTGCTGGGAGCCGTTCGTGATAATGATGTTCTCGGGGGCGAAGTCCACGCCCTGCTTCTTATATCTGTCGGAGATGAACTGCCGCAGCGGCATATAGCCCTCTGTGTTGCTATACTGCAGAGCGCGCACGCCGTCCCGCTCAAGGACCTTCGTGACCGCGGCCTCCATCTCCTTTACAGGAAAGGAGTCGGGGTTGGGAAGCCCGCCGGCAAAGGATATCACATCCGGAGACGCGGCGGCCTTAAGTATGGCCGAGGTAAAATCGCCCTGAAAATCGGGCTTGGACATGCGGTCAGAGATCCTGAGCTTCATTTCTTGTTCCTCCTCTATAGCACTAAACTCTCCTCGCGTGTGAATATTATCCGCGATTATAAGAAGGATGATAACACCGCGCTCCCTAAATTACAAGATTTTTTTCGCTACTGTGTTGAATTTTCATGTGAATAGATGAAATGTTGATTTCCCGCGCTTATGTTTATTGCGGGAGATGAACAAAATGAACTGTGTGCAGCCGCCCTCAACATTTTCCGCAAAGGAGCTCAAAATGTCCGTCCACGAACGTCCCGAACTCTCCGAAAAGGCCAAAAAGATAATCGCCGCGAGCTCTATCGCAGTGTTCATACTCCTGACTCTGGCCGTGGCCTGGTTCATAGGCCGGCCAATGCTCCGTTTTGTCTCCGAACCGGAACGCTTCCGCGCCTGGGTGGACTCTGGGGGAATAATGAGCCGGGTATATTTTCTGGGGATGCAGCTTTTACAGGTGTTCTTTGCCATCATTCCGGGCGAGCCCATGGAGCTTGGCGCCGGCTATGCCTTCGGCGCGGTCGAGGGAACGCTGCTCTGCCTGGCAGGGACCGTTGCGGGCAGCATGGCGGTTTTCTTCTTTGTCAGGCGCTTCGGGATACGGGCGGTAGAGATCTTCTTCTCAAGGGAAAAGATCGAATCCCTGCGCTTCCTGCGCGATACCAGAAAGCGCAATACGCTCATGTTCCTGCTGATCCTCATCCCCGGGACTCCCAAGGACCTTTTGGGTTATTTCGCCCCGCTCACGGGGATGAGCCCCTGGACTTGGCTCTTTATAACCTCCGTGGCGAGGATACCGTCCATAATAACTTCAACGATAGGCGGAAGCGCGCTCGGCGTTCAGAACTACGTGTTTGCCGCAATAGCCCTTGGCGCAACGCTCCTGATAAGCGGAGCCGGCCTTCTCATCTATCGCCGCATCTGCCGTGCGCACGAGGAGCACGCAAAAAAGGAGGACGACGGCCATGCCGGATAAGCTGCTCATAGCCGACGATGAGCCGGACATAGTCGATACTCTGGCGCGCTGCTTTGCCTCCCGCGGCTACGAGATCCTGCGCGCCTCAAGCGGGGAAGAGGCCGTGCGTCAGGCGGGGCGCGCGCCGGACCTCATCCTGCTGGACGTGAACATGCCGGACCTCGACGGCCTTGAGGTCTGCCGCAGGATACGCGGGCACGTCTCCTGCCCCATAATCTTTCTCACCGCCCGTGTAGAGGAGGCGGACAAGCTCCGCGGCTTTGCCGCGGGCGGCGACGATTACGTGGTAAAGCCCTTCTCCCTGGACGAGCTTACCGCGCGCGTGGGCGCGCATCTCAGGCGCGAGCGCCGCCACGGCGCCGCCGCCGAACTGCGCTTCGAGGGCGAGCTCGTCATAAACTATTCGGACAGAAAGGTCAGCTGGGCCGGTCACGAGCTGGGGCTCGTAAGAAAAGAGTTCGACATAGTCGAGTTCCTCTCCCAAAACCCCGGCATGGTTTTCGACCGGGAACGCATCTACGAGTGCGTCTGGGGAATAGACGGCGAGGGAGATTCCGCCGTCATCTCCGAGCATGTGCGCCGCATCCGCGCGAAGTTCGCCGCCGCGGGCTGCGAGCGGCAGTACATCGAGACCGTCTGGGGGGTCGGTTACCGTTGGGCAAGATAAAAGCGGCAGACGGCAACCGCAGGCACAGGCTTCGGGACGCGCCGCTGCGCGTCTCATTTGTCATCTACATGGTCGTCACCGCCATTGCCGCCACTTTTGTCTGCGCTATCGCCATTAATTGGATGGACAATACGCGGATAGAACTCTACTATAAATACCGGGCCATGGCCACGGAGGTCCCCGTGGCTGAAGGCGGTCATGTGGAGTACAGCTACACGGATGATGCAGAGATCTATGTTATCTACGACGCCTGGGGCGTGGAGATCGGCCGGGGCAGCGTACCCTACGGCGAGGGCAGGCTCGTGAGCGACCCCGGCGCACTGCTGATAATGCCGGAGTACAGTCCGGAGGATTCTGCCCTGGAATACACTCTGCGCTTTCTCCAGGCCCTTACGATACCCATTTCTTACCTTGGCGCCATTATCCTCTGTGCCATAGTATTTTACAGAAGGAAGTTGAAAAAGCCCATCGAGGTCCTGAACGCCGCCTCGCAGAAGATAGCGGAAAACGACCTGGGCTTCACGGTGGAGGTACCCTGCGGCAATGAGCTGGGCAGGCTCTGCGGCTCATTTGAGAAGATGCGCGCCGCGCTGCTGGAGCTCAACCGCGAGCACTGGGCGCAGATGGAGGAGCGCCGCCGCCTCAACGCCGCCTTTGCCCACGACCTGCGCACGCCGCTCACCGTCCTGCGCGGCCGGGCCACCCTTCTTGAGGCCGAGCTTCCACCGGAAAGCGAGGCCGCTTCCGACGTAAAGGTCATGCAGACTCATATCGAACGCCTTGTCCGCTATGCGGACGCGATGTCCAGCCTTCAGCGCATGGAGGACGTTGATGTCAGGCGTGAGAGGACGAACCTGCGAGAGCTCTCCGAAAGCCTCAGAGATACTGCGGAGATACTGTTTTCCGGGCGTGAGGTCAGGGTGTTCAGCGGCGAGGGCGAGGTATTCGTCGACACAGAGGTGGTGCTGCAGGTCTGCGGAAACATCCTCTCGAACAGCGCAAGATACGCGAGGACGGGCGTGGAGATATCGCTCGAGGGCATAGACGGAGCGCTGCGTGTATCCGTCTCCGACGACGGCGGCGGCTTCACGAAGGAGGGGCTTGAAAAGGCATCCGCGCCCTTTTACAAGGGAGAGGGCAGCGGTTCCGAGCATCTGGGCCTCGGCCTGAATATCTGCGACATACTCTGCCGCCGGCACAACGGGCGGCTTGTCATAGAAAACAGCGGCGCCGGCGCAAAGGTAACGGCGGTGTTCGGCTGAGCGAAAAATAAGCGGCGCGCCTTTTAGGCGCGCCGCTTTCGGCTTGTTATTTATTTGCGCTCGCCGCAGGGGAAGTGCTCGTTATCGGCCTTCTCCTTGGTGACGAGCTGATAGAAGCGCCAGCCGCCGGCGAGGTTCGAGCAATCGAAGCCGTTGCCCATGAGGATACGGCAGGCGATGTAGCTGCGCATACCCGAGAAGCAGTTCACATAGATCTTCTTGCTCTTATCCAGCTCGCCCAGGCGCTCGCGCAGCTTGTGCAGCGGGATGTTCACGGCGCCTTCTATGCAGCCGTGGGAAAACTCCTTTTCCGTCCTCACGTCGAGGAGGATGACGCTGCCGTCCCTCGGCAGAGCCGGCACGTCCTCGGGGAAGTGCTGCTTCACGATGCCGGACATGATATTCTGGATCATGAAGCCGGCCATATTCACGGGGTCCTTGGCGGAGGAATAGGGGGGAGCATAGGCGAGCTCCAGGTCCGCCAGGTCGTCCGCTGTGAGGCCGGAACGTATTGCAGTTGCCATGACGTCTATGCGCTTGTCGACTCCGTCGAAGCCCACGATCTGCGCGCCCAGTATGCGGCCGGTATCGGGGTCGAAGAGCGTTTTTATGCTCATGTTTCTGCCGCCGGGGTAGTAGCCCGCGTGGCTGGCGGAGTAGCCGAGGACCTTGTCGTATTTGACTCCTGCGGCCTGGGCGGATTTTTCGTTCAGGCCGGTGACGGCGGCGGTCATATCAAATACCTTGATGACCGTCGAGCCCTGGGTGCCGCGGTATTCGGAGGGGATACCGCAGATATTGTCCGCAGCTATCCTGGCCTGACGGTTCGCCGGGCCGGCCAGGGCCACGAGTCCGGTCCTGCCCGTGACGGGGTTTACTATCTCCACCGCGTCGCCCACGGCGTAGATATTCGGGTCCGAGGTGCGCATGTGGCCGTCCACCTTGATGGAGCCCTTCGCGCCCAGCTCCAGGCCCGCGGCCTTGGCAAGGTCGGACTCCGGCACGACGCCCACGGCCAGCACTACGAAGCCGCAGTCGATGGGCTCCTTGCCCTTCACATGGACGCGGATGCCGTTTTCTATCTCTTCATAGCTCTCTATTGCGTGTTTAAAGCGAAGGTCCAGGCCCTTTTCGCGCAGGTGGGCGTGTATCTCGCAGGCCATATCCCAATCGAGAGGCGGGAGGACCTGCTCGCTGCGCTGCAGGAGCGTGACCTTCACGCCGGCCTCCATGAGATTTTCCGCGGTCTCGAGGCCGATGAAGCCTCCGCCGACCACTACGGCGCGCTCGGGCTTTTCCTCCTCGACGAGCCTGCGCATTTTGAGCGCGTCCTCGACTGTGCGGAGGGTCAGGACTCTCTCGGAGTGGACGCCGGGCGTATCCGGGATCATGGCCTTCGCGCCGGGGGAGAGGATGAGCGTGTCGTAGCTCTCGACATATTCCCTGCCCTCGTCGAAGCTGAACACGGTGACGGTCTTTTTCTCCCTGTCTATGGCGGTGACTTCGCTCGAGACGCGCACGTCCACGTTGAAGCGGGAGAAGAAGCTCTGTGGGGACTGTAGGGTGAGGTCGCAGTCGTCCTTGATCACGCCGCCTACGTAATAGGGCAGGCCGCAGTTCGCGTAGGAGACGAAGCCCGTGCGCTCAATGACAATTATCTCCGCCTTCTCGTCCAGCCTGCGGAGCCTGGCTGCCGCAGTCGCGCCGCCCGCGACGCCGCCGACTATGACTATTTTGCTCATGTTGTTTCCTCCTTGTATATCGGTGTCATTTGTTCTCAATTATTCTGACGTCCAGCCGCTCAAAGGCCATGGAGAGGCCGTTTTTCTCCAGCGAAGCGCGGCAGTTTTCGTTCAGGGCAAAGTATACGTCCCAGTAATCGGGCGTTGCCGCCCAGGCGCGCAGGCTGTACTCCACGCTGCTGGCCTTGTAGGCGCTGACGACGACGCTGGGTGCGGGCTCCGTCAGGACCCGCGCATCCTCCTGCGCGGCCTCCAGTAGAGCGCGACGGACCTCCTCGGCGTTGCAGGAGTATTCCAGGCCGAAGGCGAGGTCTATGCGCCGGGTGGGCTCAGTGCTGTAGTTCGTGATGCGGGAGGCGGCGGCGTCGCTGTTCGGGATATGTATTTCCTTCCTGTCCGGGGTCACCAGCGTGACGTAAAAGAGGCCGGAGGAGATGACCGTCCCCGTTGTGGTGCCGAGCTCAACAAAGTCTCCGGAAGAAAACGGCCGCGTCATGAGCAGGGTAAAGCCAGCAAAGACGTTGGAGAGCGTGTTCTGCAGCGAGAGCGAAAACGCAAGACCCGCCACTGAAAGCACCGCCACCAGCGAGGCCGAGGGTATGCTGAGCTTGTCCGCTATCATTAGGGCGACGAGCACCCAGAGCAGCACACGAGAGCAGGAGAGGATGAAGCTGCGTATCGCCCGCTCGAGCTTGGAGCGCTCCAGGGCTTTTTTTATGGCCTTCATGAGCAGCTTTATCACCAGGAGCGAGACAAGGAATATTACAAGCGCTGCAAGCAGATTTCCAAGCGAAAACCCACCGATCTCGGTGGCCAAAAGGTCCTGAATATCAGGCATGAACGCACCTCCTTCCAAAAATGCTAATTCATTATACACCGCAGCCGCCGGCCTGTCACCAACAGATTTTACATATATTCGCTTGACGAAACAGGTGAAAACGTATAAATTAGTGGGGCGAAAGGAGGCTGCCATGAAAGTAGCTGTAACATATGACGAGGAAGAACTGATCTTCCAGCATTTCGGACACACGGAGCATTTCAAGCTGTACGATATAGAAAACGGCGAAGTCGTCTCCACAGAGGTCGTGGACACCGCCGGCGCCGGGCATGAGGCGCTTGCCGCCTTCCTTGCGGAGCGCGGGGTGCAGACGCTCATCTGCGGCGGGATAGGCTCCGGCGCGGTGCAGGCGCTCGGTATGGCGGGCATACAGGTCTACGGAGGCATCACGGGCCTTGCGGACTACGCAGTCGAGGCGCTAATCCGCGGCGTCCTCGCGCACGATCCGAACCCCAACTGCCGCCACCACGAGGAAGAGGGCCACGAATGCTGCCACGGCGAAGGCCAGGGCGGCTGCTGCCACGGCCACGACGAATAAAAAGACGCCCGGCCGTCTCTCCGTAGAGAGACGGCCGGGTATTTTCATGCCATTACCCTGACGTATTTGGGCAGGCGTGCGGGGGAGTACATCGGCGCATACACCGCCTCAATTACTCCGCGCAGGTCCGCACGCAGCGGAGGATCTCCCCGCTGCAGCAGCAGCGTCTCCCTGCCGCCAATCTCATAGCCCACACTGGAATCTTTCCAGCCGTGGCGCCTGTAGAAATCCGCAAGTTTGCGGGCCTTTTCAAGCTCTGGATATTCCGTGACCTCGATGAACACACATTCATAGCGCTCATACCATGCCTTTATGAGTTCCAAAAACTCGCCGCCAACGCCGTTTCCGCGCACGGTGGGGTAGACCGACAGCCAGCCGAGCAGGGCATAACGCCGCGCCGCGTCGCGCAGCATATAGGCATAGCCCGCCTCGAGCCCGGCCTCGTCCTTAAGAAGCAGCAGCTCCGCTCCGCGGATCATTCCGATCTGGCAGTCCGCAAGGCTCGGCCGCTCCCAGTCTTTGAAATCAAATTCCATCATCGGATATATTCTTTTCATATCGGCATGTCCGCCGCGCTTTATCTCATACATCTTTATCCTCCGTGAATGTCTGCGCCCGGTACAGCTGCGCATACACGCCGTTCTTAGCCATCAGCTCCTCGTGTGTGCCGAGCTCCTGTACCCGTTCGTCCTCTATCACCGCGATCCTGTCCGCACCGTGTATCGTAGAGAGCCGGTGCGCTATTATTATGCTCGTCCTGCCCTCGGCCAGCTCGTCGAGCGAGGCCTGGATACGCTGCTCAGTCACGGTATCGAGCGCGCTCGTCGCCTCGTCCATCACCAGTATCGGCGGGTTTTTCAGGAACACGCGCGCTATGGAGAGCCGCTGCTTCTGCCCGCCGGAGAGCATGACGCCGCGCTCGCCGACATAGCTGTCGTAACCGTCCGGCATCTGCATGATCTCCTGATGTATCTCCGCGCGCACGGCGGCGGCCACGACCTCGGCGTCCGTCGCCTCCGGCCTGCCGTAGCGTATATTCTCGCGTATCGTCCCCGCAAAGATGAACACGTCCTGCTGGATGATGCCTATGCTTCGACGCAGCGAGTCCTGTGTGACCTTGCGCACGTCCACTCCGTCCACCAGTACGGCGCCGCCCGTCACGTCGTAAAATCTCGGCAGCAGCTGGCAGAGCGTCGTTTTGCCGCCGCCGGAGGGGCCGACCACGGCCAGTTTCTCGCCCGGAGCGATCTTGAGGCTGACGTGCTCCAACACCGGACCGGAGGCGTCGTTATAAGAAAAGCTCACGTCCCTGTATTCGACGTCGCCGCGGACGTTCCCGAGCTCGACGGCGTCCGGCGCATCCTGCACATCCGGCTCCGTGCGCATGAGCTCCAGGAAGCGGGAAAAACCCGCCGTACCCTGCATATAGACCTCTGAGAAGGTCGCCAGTTTCCGCACAGGCGTGACGAATGTGGAGACGTAGAGCGAGAAGGTGACGAGGTCCACATAGTCCATGCGTCCGCCCATTATGAGCAGGCCCCCCGCCGCGACCACCAGCACCTGCATGACGCTCGTCGTGAACTCCATGCCGCTCATAAAGCCGCCCATGGCCTTGAAGTAGCGGCTGCGCGCAGCCTTGTATTTCTCATTCGCGGCGACGAATTTCTCGTCCTCGGCCTCTTCATTGGCAAAGGCCTTGGCCGTGCGTATGCCGGAGATGCCGGATTCTATTGCCGCGTTTATCTCCGCAGTCTGCCTTTTTACCTCGAGATTTGCCTTTTTCATGCTCACCCTGCGCGAGAGCGTGAAGAGTATTAGCAAAGGCAGGCTCACCGCCAGAACCAGCGCGAGCCGCCATTCGATCCCCGCGAGCACGACGAGCGAACCGAGGATAGTGAGGACGCTTATGAGTATGTCCTCCGGCCCGTGATGCGCGAGCTCCGTGATCTCGAACAGGTCCGAGGTTATCCGGCTCATGAGCACACCCGTGCGGTTCTTGTCAAAGAAGGAGAAAGAGAGCTTCTGCATGTGGTTGAACACCGCATGCCGCATGTCCGCCTCTATGTAGACGCCCATCCTGTGTCCCAGGACGGTGATGAGGTAATACATGAAGCCCTTGAGTATATAGGCCGCGAACATCGCCGCCATGATGATGAAGAAGGTGGTGTAGAGCTTTTCCGGCAGCAGTGTTTGCATAGATATGCGTGTAATATACGGAAACGCCAGGTCTATGACGGCGACCGCCACCGCGCAGCTCATGTCCAGTGCGAAGAGCCCGATGTGCGGCCTGAAAAAGGAGAAAAAGACCGCAAGGTCGGACCTATGGAACTTGTTTTGGCCTTTCGTTTTCAAATGGAATACCTCATTGGCGCGAAAATTTGTCTCTCTGCGCAACAGCGAGCGCATCGCAGCGCTCGTTGTACTCATGTCCGTCGTGGCCCTTGAGCCAGTTGAAGCTGACCTTGTGCCTGGCGAGCAGGGTGTCCAGGGCCTGCCAGAGCTCGGGATTTTTGAGCTCTCCCTCCTTGCGCCGCCAGCCGCGGCGCTTCCAGCCGGCGAGCCAGCCCTCGTTCACCGCGCGGGCGAGGTACTGCGAATCCGTCCACAGCTCCACCTCACAGGGCTCCTTCAGCGCCTCCAGCGCCGAGATGGCCGCAATGAGCTCCATGCGGTTGTTCGTCGTCGCAGGTTCGCCGCCGGAGAGCTCGCGCTCGTGTCCGTTGTAGCTGAGTATGGCCGCCCAGCCGCCGGGACCGGGATTCCCGGAGCAGGCCCCGTCTGTATATATGCAGACTTTTTTCATTATTATTCGGAATCCTCGCGCTCCGTCCTGGCGACGGAAATGACCTTGGCGCCCGGGTTCGGACGCATGAGCCGCACGCCCTGCGTCGCCCTGCCGAGTATGGACACGCCCGAAGCGGCCGTGCGGATGATGGTGCCGTCGTCCGCGATGATGAGCAGGTCGTCATCGTCGCGCACGACCTTGACGTCAGCGACGTAGCCGGTCTTTTCAGTGCAGTTGTAGTTTTTGAGACCCATACCGCCGCGGCTCTGGGGCTGACGTTCACCGTCAGCGCCTCTGAGGTAGTCGTCCAGGAGGGTGCGCTTGCCGTAGCCGTTTTCAGTGACGGAGAGCAGAGCGGTCCCGCCGCCGGCACGGCCCGCGCCGACGACGTAGTCGCCCTCGCGGAGCTTTATGCCGCGCACGCCCGCGGCCTCACGGCCCATGGGACGCACGTCGTTCTCGTCAAAGCAAATGGCGTAGCCCTCGTGCGTGGCGATGAGAATGTTCTGCTTTCCGTCCGTCAGGCGAACGGTTATGAGTCTGTCGTCCTCGGCGATGGACAGGGCGCGGATTCCGCTCTTGCGGATATTTTTGATGGCGTCGAGCGGCAGGCGCTTTACCGTGCCGTTTTGCGTGACCATGAAGATATACATGTCTCCAAACTCGCGCACATGCAGCATTGCGCTGACCTTTTCGCCCGGCTCCACGGGGATGATGTTGACGATATTGGTTCCGCGCGCGGTCCTGCCGGCCTCTGGGATCTGGTAGCCCTTCTTGCGGTAGACGCGGCCGAAACTCGTGAAGAAGAGGATATAGTCGTGAGTCGAGGCGGTGAACACGGTCTCGACATAGTCCTCCTCGCGCGTGGCCATGGCGCGGATACCCTTGCCGCCGCGGCCCTGGGCGCGGTACTCGGAGGCGGGCAGGCGCTTTATATAGCCGCCGTGAGTGAGGGTGTAGACGCACTCCTCCTCCTCAATGAGGTCCTCGACGTCTATCTCGTCCTCGACGTCCTGGATATCTGTCTTGCGCGCGTCGCCGTACTTGTCGCGCAGGGCGGCGAGCTCGTCCTTTAGGACACCCTTTATCTTTTCCGGGTCCGCCAGGAGGCTCTCGTAATAGGCGATACGCTCCTCGAGCTCGGCGTATTCCTTTTCCAGCTTCTCGCGGTCAAGACCCTGGAGTGCTTTGAGGCGCATATCTAGGATGGCCTGGGCCTGTATCTCGTCCAGGCCGAAGCGGGCCATGAGGTTTTCCCTGGCGTCGTCATAGCTCTGGCGGATGATACGGATGACCTCGTCTATATTGTCCTGGGCAATGAGCAGGCCCTCGAGGAGGTGCTCGCGCTCCCTGGCCTTTCTGAGGTCATACTTCGTGCGCCGGGTGATGAGCTCTTCCTGGAAGGAGAGATATTCGTCAATGATGTGCCGCAGGGAGAGGATCTTGGGCTGGGACTGGTTGTCCACCAGGGCGAGCATGTTGATGGAGAAGGAGGTCTGCAGCTGGGTCTGAGCGAAGAGGCGGTTCAAAACGACCTGTGTATTGGCGTCCTTCTTTATCTCGATGACGATGCGCATACCGTTGCGGTCAGACTCGTCGCGCAGGCCGGAGATGCCCTCGAGGCGCTTGTCGCGGACCTGGTCGGCTATGTTCTCTATGAGCTGGCGCTTGTTGACCTGGTAGGGCAGCTCGGTGACGATGATGCGGTAGCGCTCATGGCCGTATTCCTCGATCTCGGTCCTGGCGCGGACGATGACCTTTCCTCTGCCGGTGGCGTAGGCGGCGCGGATGCCGCTGCGGCCCATGATGATGCCCTTTGTAGGGAAATCCGGGCCTTTTATGTGTTCCATAAGGTCGGAGAGCCCGGCCTCCGGATCGTCCAAGACGCAGATGCAGGCGTTGATGACCTCGGTTAGGTTGTGGGGCGGGATATTGGTGGCCATGCCGACGGCTATGCCGGAGGAACCGTTCACGAGCAGGTTGGGAAAACGCGCGGGCAGGACCTTTGGCTCCTTACGGCTCTCGTCGAAGTTGGGGTCCCAGTCCACGGTGTCCTTTTCAATATCGCGCAGCATCTCGTCCGAGATTTTGGACATTCTGGCCTCGGTGTAGCGGTAGGCTGCCGGGGGATCTCCGTCCACAGAGCCGAAGTTGCCGTGGCCCTCTATGAGCGGGTAACGCATGGAGAAGTCCTGCGCGAGCCTGACGAGCGCGTCGTAGACCGACTGGTCGCCGTGCGGGTGGTAGTGACCCAGCACGTCGCCGACTGCGGTGGCGCATTTTTTGAAAGCCTTATCCGAGGTAAGTCCGCCCTCATACATCGTGTAGAGTATGCGCCGGTGCACGGGCTTGAGCCCGTCCCTCACGTCCGGCAGCGCCCTGCCCACGATGACGCTCATGGCATAGCTCATGTAGCTCTCTTTCATCTCGCCAACGATCTCGCTCGTGACGATCTTCTGATTAGGGAACATTATATCCTCGGGTTTATAATCCTTTGCCATTGTGTTACCACCTTAGGTGTTGATTTTAAATCTCTTGTTGACCGGCTTATCCGGCTCATATATCCAGATTTACGACATACTGTGCGTTCTTCTCGATATATTCCTTTCTCGGCTCGACTTTTTCGCCCATGAGGATTGTAAAGATCTCGTCGGCCTTGACGGCGTCGTCCAGCTCTATGCGCTTGAGCGTCCTGCGCTCCGGGTCCATGGTGGTCTCCCAGAGCTCGTGGGCGTCCATCTCGCCGAGGCCCTTGAATCGGCTTATCTCGACTTTGGCGTTCGGGTTGTCTCCGCGCAGCTCTGCGCTCACGCGGTCTCGCTCCTTTTCGTCATAGGCTACGCGCACGGTTTTGCCGCGCGTCAGCTTGAAGAGCGGCGGCACGGCGGCATAGACATAGCCGTGCTCTATGAGCGGCCGCATGTAGCGGAAAAAGAAGGTCAAAAGCAGGGTCCTTATATGGCTGCCGTCCACGTCCGCATCGGCCATGATAATGATCTTGTGGTAGCGGAGCTTCGAGAGGTCGAAGTCCTCGCCGAGACCGGCGCCCAGTGCGGTGATAACGGGGTTCAGCTTGTCGTTGCTGTAGACCTTTTCCTCGCGGACTTTCTCGACGTTCAGCATCTTGCCCCAGAGGGGGAGAATGGCCTGGAAGCGGCTGTCCCTGCCGCTTGTGGCCGAGCCGCCTGCCGAGTCGCCCTCGACGATATAGAGCTCGGTGAGAGCCGGGTCACGCTCGTTGCAGTCGCGCAGCTTGCCTGGGAGGGTGGAGCCTTCCAGCGCGTTCTTGCGCCGGACGTTTTCGCGTGCCTTTCTCGCGGCCTCTCTGGCCCTCGAGGCCGTCATAGCCTTATCCAGTATTGTCCGGCCCACCGCCGGGTTCTCCTCGAGGAACTGCTCCAACTTGTCGGACACCACGCTGTCCACCAGCGTGCGCATGTCGGAGTTGCCGAGCTTTGCCTTGGTCTGGCCCTCGAACTGAGGATTCGTCAGCTTGACAGAGATGATGGCGGTAAGGCCCTCGCGGCAGTCCTCGCCGGAGACGCTTTCTCCCTCCTTGAGGATGTTGGTCTTGCGCCCGTAGGCGTTCAGCACCCTCGTCAACGCGGCCTTAAAGCCTGTTTCATGCATGCCGCCCTCCGGCGTGTGGATATTGTTGGCGAAGGATACCAGAATCTCATTATATCCGTCGTTATACTGCAGCGCGACCTCGCATTCGGAATCTTCCCTTGCGCCGGACATATATATGACTTCCTCGTGCAGCGCGTTTTTGTTTCGGTTTATATATCTCACGAACTCGCGGATGCCGCCGGCGTAGTGCATGACATCCTTCTGCTCTTTACCCTCGCGCCTGTCTTCGGTGCTTATACGCAGGCCGGCGTTCAAAAACGCCTGCTCGCGCATACGGGTATGCAGGGTATCGTAGTCGTAGACCGTCTCGTCAAACATCTCCGGGTCCGGGTGGAACCTGACCACCGTTCCGGTACGGTCCGTCTCTCCGACGACGGTCATTTTCTGGGTTATCTCCCCGCGGGAGAACTTCATCTGATAGATCTTGCCGTTTTTGTGGACGCTGACCTCCAGCCAATCCGAGAGGGCGTTGACGACCGAGGCGCCGACGCCGTGCAGTCCGCCGGAGACCTTATACCCGCCGCCGCCGAATTTGCCGCCCGCATGCAGTACGGTGTAGACGACCTCGAGCGCGGGCTTGCCCGTCTGTTCCTGGATATCCACAGGTATACCGCGCCCGTTATCAGAGACGCAGATGACGTCCCCCGGCTCTATGACGACCTCGATATTGTCGCAATAACCGGCCAGCGATTCGTCTATGGCGTTGTCCACGATCTCGTAGACCAGGTGGTGCAGGCCGGAAGCGGAAGTCGAACCGATGTACATACCGGGACGAAGGCGGACAGCCTCCAGTCCCTCAAGTACCTGGATCTGACTTGCGTCGTATTCCTGAGTGATCTTTTCGCTAATATCGGACATATAGCTTCCCCTTATCTTCTGGATAATGCCGCGCTTGAGAGGGACGAGAGCCAGACTCTGCGCGTCCCGCGCTCCTCGCAGAGGATGAAAGATCGCGGCAGGTCCTCCGCGGCGTTTATGACCTCGCCTGCCTTTTCTGAGGCTGCGAGCAGCTCCCGCGTGGAGCGTGAAAAGGTTGTATTATCAATATCACAGATGGCTACGATGGAGTTTTTTCTGACTACGTTTCCGCCGCCGATATTCAGATACATCACAGCCTCCTGCCTCCCGAGACCGTGATCACGCGGCCTCCGGTCCGTTTTGCGACCCCGTCGTCCTCGCAGCAGGTGATGAGGGTCTGCCCGCCGCCTATGCGGTTCAAGACGAACTCCTGCCTCTCCGCGTCCAGCTCGGAGAGTACGTCGTCCAAAAGGAGGACGGGGTATTCCCCCGTCTCGGCAAGGAATATCTCTCTTTCCGCGAGCTTTACGGATAGCGCGGCCGTCCTGGCCTGGCCCTGGGATGCAAAGCTGCGCGCGCTCTTTCCGTTGACGCTGAGTTCCAGGTCGTCCTTGTGGGCGCCGGTCAGGCACTGTCCGGAGGCCAGCTCCGCTTCCCGGTGTTTCTCCTGATGGTCGCACACGGCATAATATATCTCCCGCTCGGAGGAAAAAGGGTCGGTAACAGTGGAAACCGGACGATATGCTATTCCAAGCTCGTCCGCTCCACCTGAAAATTCTCTGTTTATTGGCGCCGCCGCTTCTGAAAGGCGCTGAGCGAAGGCGGCACGGTAGCGAGTCAGTTTTGCGGTGAGCCTGCACATGCGCTCGGAAAAATCGTCCAGGGTATCCAGCAAGCTGGGTTTTTCCCTCCAGTCGCGCAGGATCGCGCTTTTTTGCTCATAAAGGCGGTTATAGTCGCCCAATATCGCGGCGTATCCTGGTCTGAGCTGGACTATTGCGCTGTCCATAAGCCTGCGCCGCACCGCCGCTCCCTCGCGCACAAGTGAGAGGTCGTCCGGGCAGAAGAGGACCGCCGTCATCGTTCCGGCTAGCTCCGCCGCGCTTTTTTTGACGGAGTTCACGGATATCTGTTTTCTCTGGCCCGGAGCCAACGTTATTTTGACTGTCTGCTCACGGCCTGCGGCTTCCACGTCCGCCAATATCTCCGCTGAAGAAAAGCCGAAGCCGACTATTTCCTTGTCGAACCTGGTCCTGAAGCTCTTTCCGCCTGTCAGCATAAAGACGGCCTCCAGGAGGTTCGTCTTGCCTTGACCATTCTTGCCTCGGATGACGTTTGTACCGGCGTCGAATTCAAAGCTCTCCCATTCGTAATTGCGGAAGCCCGAAAGCGCTATCCGGCAGACCCTCATGCGGAGACCACCTCTATGGTCTCTCCGTCCAATTCCACTGTATCTCCCGGCCTGATTTTTTTGCCTCGCTGCAGGCAAGTTTCTCCGTTTACCTTCACGAGCCCTTCCTCAACGCAGAGTTTTGCCTCTCCGCCCGTCTCGCACAGTCCGGCAAATTTCAGCAGGGCGTCGAGCTTAATAAACTCCGTTGTTATTTCCACCTTGTCCATTTTCACTCTCCGGCCTTGAGCCTGACGGGAAGGATCATGTAGACGAAACCGTCGCCCCCGTCTGCAGCTTTGATGACGCAGGGAGAGGAACCGGTGTTGATGCAGACGCAAAGCTCCTTTGCCGGCGCTGCACGGAGCGCGTCTCTCAGATATTTGTCGTTGAAACCTATTTCCGTCTCCCCGCCTTCTCCATCGCAGGGGCAGACGTCGCCAGCTTTACCAAGCGGAGTATTGCAGAAAAAGTCTATTCTCCCGTCTCCAAAGATAAGGCGGACTGGACTCTTGAGCTTTTCGTCCACGACGAGCGAGACCCTGTCCGTTGCGCCGAGCATGTCCTCGCGCAGAACTGTAACGGTATGTCTGAAATTCTCCGGAAGGGATTTCTTATAGTTCAGGAAGTCTCCCTCGAGCTTTCGAGACACTACCACCGTACCGCCTATCGTGAAGGAGCTGTGTTTTGTTCCGACGTTCAGAAGGACCTCCTCGTCCGTGTCTCCGCAGAGGCGCTCAACGTCCAGCAGCGCGGAGCCGGGTATGATGAAGCGCATACCGTCGGTCCCGCCCTTTACGTCCTCGCGGCGGATAGCCATTCTGTATCCGTCCACGGAGACCATCGTCAGCCTGCCGCCCTCGAGCTCAAAGAGGCTGCCCATATATACCGGGCGGCTCTCGTTTGTCGATACGGCGAAGATGCTCTCGTCTATCATACTTCTGAGCGTTTTTTGCGGGATAGCAATTGCTTCGCTTACGTCCACATCGGGGAGTTCGGGGTAGTCAGAGGCGGGCAGTGCCATAAAGCTGTACTCGCTCTGGCCGCATTTCACTGTGGCGCGGCTGTCATCACCGACCTCGACGGTCACGATGCCGTCCGGCAGCAGACGCATCATCTCGGAAAAGAGCTTGGCCGTCATGAGGACGGCGGAACCGGGCTGGACCACGTCCGCCTCTATATTCATGTAGATGCCCTTCTTTAGGTCGTAGCCGGTCACACGGACTCCGGCGCCGGCCTGTATGAGCAGGCCCTCCAGGACGCTTATAGGGCTCTTGGCGGAAGCCGCCCTGGACGCCGCAGAGACTGCGGCCTGAAGCAGATGCTTTTCGCAGGAAAATTTCATTTTGTCCTCCTTGGATGTCCCCGCGCCTTTACAGGATAGCAGGATAGGATATATATGTAGTGAGAGAAGCCGTAGTAGCGGCGAACTGTTGAAAACCTCTGAAAGCCTTGGAAATACAGGCAAAATATCTCCACACAGTTTTGCACCGCTGTGAACCTTTATGAACAGGAAAAAAATACTAAAATGGACTGTGAACAGCTTTCAACACGAAAAAACAAACAACGCACAAATAAGCTGTGCAAAATCAGCTTCTGGAGTTGATGTTGGATGAGATATCCCGGACCGTTGCTGCGGTCTCTTGGTCGGATTTCAGGAGTTCTTCGATCTTTCGGATAGAGTTGAGCACAGTCGAGTGGTTGCGCCCCTCGTAGAGGTTGCCTATATCGACGAGCGAGAGGTTTGTCAGGCTGCGGATGAGGTACATGGAGACCTGCCTGGCCTTTGCGACGTTTTTGGAACGGCGCTGGCCGCGGATATCCATGGCCGTTATTGAGAAATAACGGGCGGTTTCGTCGATTATTACATCCGGCGTGGGTATATAGGAGCCAACTCTTATGACGTCTTTTATCGCGCGTTTTACGGAGTTTATGGTGATGCTGTCGTCAAGTATCTCTCTATATGCCGTGAGCCTCTTGACGACGCCCTCCAGCTGTCTCACGTTGGAGGTAATGTTTTCAGCGATGAAAGACTCCACTTCGGGCGTGAGCTGCATACCCAGCTGCATTGCCTTGCTGCGTATTATTGCTACTCTCGTTTCAACGTCCGGCGGCTGTACGTCCGCCATGAGTCCACCCTCCAGGCGGGTACGCAATCTGTCGTCCAGGATGCTCATGTCTATAGGTGGGCGGTCCGCCGTTATAACTATCTGGCCGCCCATTCTGTATATGGCGTTGAAAATGCTGAAGAACTCCTCCTGGGTGCTCCTTTTGCCCGCGATATACTGGATATCGTCCATCAGAAAGAGTCCGACGTTGCGGTATTCGTTTCTGACTTCGTCCATGGTGCCGTTCCTGATAGCGGAGATGACGCGGTTTGTGAACTCGTCTCCGCATACATAGGCTATAGGCAGTTCCATATTGTTCTCATGAATGACGTTGCAGATCGCCATGAGCAGGTGGGTTTTTCCAAGCCCGGAGTTGCCGTAGATGAAAAGCGGGTTATACACCTTGCCGGGGTTGCTGGCGACTGCCACTGAAGCCGCGTGCGCAAACTCGTTCGAGGGGCCGACGATGAAATTATCGAATGTATAGGCGTCCATCTCCGGGGGAGTGTTCGCCGCGAACTGCCTGGATTCCATCATCTTTGCGTCATCCTGCGTGATGATGACCAAAATCATGTCGCAGGAAAAAACCTCAAAGAGCGCCTTGTGTATGACGTCTGTAAATTTTTCGTTCAAGACCTTCTGCTTGAGTTCCGAAGTAGTCAAAACGACTATTCTCTCTTCCTCAAGGCGATAGGGCTCGCAGTCTGCAAACCAGGTATTGAAGGCCGTTGTGCTGATCTGCTTTTTGATCTCTTCAAGCACGTTTTCCCAAACTATTTTGAGCGGGTCCATTTCATCTCTCCCCTCAGAAAAAAACGCCCCTACATGCAAGGGCGCAACTCACATCCTTTACTATTATAATAACACTTTTAGCTTTTGTCTAGAAAAACAGGCACTTTTTTTTCTCGCAGCAAGAAAATATAACAAATGATAACGGCCTGTTTTTATTGAATTTGACAGGTGAGTTTGCTATAATATCAGAATCATGGAAACGAAACTCCTGGCAGAAGCCTTTTTTAAAATACCGGAAGCAGCCGCCCTCCCCCTGCCCGGGAAGAGCGGTAGGCTTTGTGCGCTCATTACAGGCCTTTCCGCCGTTCATCGCGCGCACTTCTGCGCCGCTCTGCGCGCAAAAACAGGCAGACCCCTGGTGATCCTTTCCCCGGATGAAACCTCTGCGGAGGCCGTTGCAGCTGATATATATGCGTTTATTGGTGAAAGAGCATCCATTTTAACGGGGAGAGATTACGTATTCATCCAGGCTGACGCGGCATCCAGGCAGCTTGAACAGCGCCGCCTGGGCGCTCTGCGAGAGCTGAAGCAAGGCACGGGCGTGGCTATCCTCACAGCGCAGGGACTTTTTCAGCGGGCTATGCCCCCTTCGTCTTTTGAGCGGACAGCCTTTGATATCGATATGAAGGCGCAAATGCCTCCAGAGGACCTTGAGGACGCGCTGATCCGCTGCGGATATTCTCGCTCCGCCCAGGTTGAAGGACCGGGGCAATTCTCCAGAAGAGGCGGAATACTGGACTTTTTCTCCCCGGCGCACGAGCAGCCCGTCAGAATAGAGTTCTGGGGAGACGAAATAGATTCCATGGCTCATTTCGACATAATGAGCCAGAGACGGACGGAAAGTCTGGAAATGTGCACAGTCCTTCCCGCTGCGGAAACTCTGCCGGGCCTGTCCAGAGGAGGAGCCGCCGCGCTGGCGGAAACTTTGAAAAGCAGGGCCGCCAGATTGGAGAAAAAGGGCGGAGTTCAAAAGCAGCTGGTGGATTCGCTTCTCGAGGATGCGGAACGCCTTGAGAACGGAGCTGAGCTGCGTGCAGCGGATAAATATGCAGAACTGATCTATGGAGACCCCGCATGCGCCGTTGATTACATAGATTCCTCCGCCGTCGTGGTCTGCGAGCAGCCCGGCAGGTTTATGGAGAGGGCGCGGGACTATATAAAGAGCATCCAGGAGGATATTTCAGCGCTCAATTCCTCCGGACGCATGCAGGCAAAGGCCGAGGACTTCCACGTCTCGGAGCAGAGCGTCTGGCAGAAGCTCTCCGAGCGCTGTGTTTATTTTGCGGACGCCTTTACGGCGGGCCGATATCCTCTGGAGCCTGAAAGCATCATACAGATACAGGCCAAGCAGCTGCCCTCCTATGGAGGTTCTGCGGAGCAGGCAAAGGAGGACCTGGCGCATTACAGGGAAGCCGGCTGCGGCGTTCTGGTGCTGGCTGGAGATTCCAGACGGGCGAACATACTCTGCGGAATGTTCCGCCAGACGGGCGGGGCCATGCTGATGGAAAAGCTTAAGCGCCTTCCCGAGCCGCGCGAGTGCATTGTGACGACCGGGGGCCTGTCCTCCGGAATAGAATACCCCGCTTTGAGGCTGGCCGTTTTGACGGATACGCAGCTGATGTCCGCGGGCCTGCGCCGGCAAAAGCGGCGCAAGAAGGCCGTGGGAGAGAAAATAAGCTCCTGCGCAGACCTCGCCGTAGGCGATCTTGTTGTACACGAGCAGCACGGCATAGGCCGTTTTGCCGGGGTCGTCCGCATGCCCGTTGACGGGGCCGAAAAGGACTATATGAAGATAAGCTACGCGGGGACGGATAGTTTGTACGTCCCGGCGACACAGCTGGACCTCGTTACGAAATATGTCGGCGCAGGCGAGGACACGCCCGTGCGTCTCTCGAAACTGGGCGGCGCCGAGTGGCAGAGGACGAAGTCCAGAGCCAAAGCGGCGGCAAAGCAGCTGGCAAAGGGCCTCATCCAGCTCTATGCCGAACGTGCGCGGACGGAGGGACACGCCTTTGCGCCGGACTCGCCCTGGCAGCTGGAATTCGAGGAGCGCTTCGGCTACGAGGAGACTGAGGACCAGCTCCGCTGCGTGGAGGAGATAAAAAGGGACATGGAAAAGCCCATGCCCATGGACCGCCTGCTCTGCGGCGATGTTGGCTACGGCAAGACGGAGGTCGCGCTCCGCGCCGTGATGAAGTGCATACTGGACGGCTGCCAAGCGGCGATATTGGTGCCGACGACGGTCCTGGCCCAGCAGCACTACCAGACGGCGATGCAGCGCTTCTTCGGCTACCCGGTGAACATAGAGGTACTCAGCCGTTTTCGGACTCCTGCGCAGGTGCGGCAGACGCTCAAAGACCTAAAGAGCGGCAAATGCGACCTGGTCATAGGCACGCACAGACTGCTGCAGAAGGATATAGAGTTCAAGAAGCTGGGCCTGCTCATAGTTGACGAGGAACAGCGCTTCGGCGTCTCGCACAAGGAACATATCAAGGAGCTGGCGCGTCAGGTGGACGTGCTGACCCTTTCGGCCACGCCGATACCGCGGACGCTGAACATGGCGCTTGCGGGGATACGGGATATGTCCACGATAGAGGAGCCGCCGCAGGACCGGCTTCCGGTCCAGACCTTTGTCATGGAGCACGACTGGGGCGTGTTGGCGGAGGCTATGCGCCGCGAGCTCGCGCGCGGAGGGCAGGTATATTACTTGCACAACCGTGTGGACAACATTGAGCGCACCGCGCTGAAGATATCCGAGCTGCTGGACGGCGCCTCCGTAGCCGTGGCGCACGGCAAGATGGACGAGGAACAGCTCTCCCGCGTCATGGAGGACATGGTCGAGGGCCGGGTCCAGGTGCTGGTGTGTACGACGATAATCGAGACGGGCATAGACATTCCCAACGTAAACACTCTCATAATAGAGGACGCGGACAAACTCGGCCTTGCGCAGCTGCACCAGATCCGCGGCAGAGTGGGACGTTCCACGCGCCGTGCGAGCGCTTATCTGACTTTCAAGCGGGACAAGGTGCTGACGGAGATCGCGGAAAAGAGGCTCGAGGCGATAAGAGAGTTTGCGGAGTTCAACTCGGGCTTCCGCATAGCGATGCGTGACCTGGAGATCCGCGGTGCTGGAAATCTCCTGGGAGCGGAACAGTCCGGCCACCTCATAGACGTGGGATACGATATGTATTTGAAGCTCCTGGAGGAAGCCGTGCTGGAGGAAAAGGGCGAAAAACCCGTAAACCGCGCAAGTTCCACAGCCGATCTCGCCGTCACGGCGAACATACCGGAGAGCTACGTCGCCTCCTCCGAGCAGCGCATGGACCTCTACCGCCGCATAGCGCTAATCCGCACGGAGGCGGACGCGGACGACGTGCTGGACGAACTCATAGACCGCTTTGGAGAGCCGCCGGACTCCGTGACGGCGCTGGTGCGCGTGGCGCTGCTGCGCGGCGAGGCCGGCAGGGCCGGAATAACGGATATAAGCCAGAAGGCCGGCGCTCTTCGCTTCACGCTCTCCGCCTTCGACATGCGTAGGGTTTCTGAGCTCTACGCCAGGCCGGAATTCAAGGGCCGGCTCCGTGTGGAGGCGGGCTCCGTGCCAAGAATATCGCTCAAACTCCCGCCGAAGTCCAGGGTCCTGGACGAGGCCTCGCGCTTTGCCGCGGCCTGGGCTGAGACGGATAAATATTCAAAAGAGGACTAAGGAGGAAAATATGAAAAGGCTGATATCTGCCGCGCTGTGCCTGGCGCTGGCTTTGGGACTGATGGCGGGCTGCGGCTCGCTGGAGGATGTGGACCTGGGCGTGAGCGCGGCCCCCGAGAACACGGGCGCCGGAGACGCCTCGTCCCTGCAGCTCGACTGGGACGCCGCAAGGGCAAAACACGAACTGGACGCCACGGTGCTCACCGTGGACGGCGAGAACGCCGACTGGGGCGAGTTCTTCTATTGGCTCTATTACTGCTACACCAACTACGTGAACGACATGGGCGCGGTGACCGACTTCAGCACTCCATATATCTATAACAGCGAAATGACCATAGGCGAAATGCTCATAGACGCTGCCAAGAGCTACTGCGTCCAGTACCACGCGCTCGATGTGAACGCCCGGAAGGAGGGCGTGGAACTTACAAAGGAAGACGAGGAGGCCCTGCAGGCCCTGCTCGAGAGCGACATAAAGGAGATCGCGGGTGAGGACGGCACAGAGGAGGAGCTCTTCGCTGCTCTGGAGGAGACCTATGTGAGCCGCGAGCTCTATGAGCTCATGAACCGCACGGCGGCGCTCTATTCCCGTGCCTACAACACGCTTTACGGCGGAACGGGAGAAAAGCTGACCGAGCAGGAGGTAAAGGACTTTGCCGATGAATACAGCTTCATGACGGCAAAGCACATCCTCATCCAGACGACGGATGCCGAGGGCGAGCCCATAGACGAGGCGGCCAAGGCGGAAAAGCTGGCCGAAGCCGAGGAGATATACGCCCAGCTGGAGGGCAAGAGCGGCCAGGAGCTGGAGAGCGCCTTCGACGCGCTCATGCAGGAAAAGAGCGAGGATACAGGGCTCGCCGCCTTCCCGGACGGCTATTGCTTCACAGCGGACGATATGGTAACAGAGTTTTCCGAGGCGGTCGCAGCTCTGGAGCCCGGCCAGCTTTCCGGTATAGTGGAGAGCAGCTTCGGCTATCACATAATCCTGCGCATGCCGCTCACAGCGGAGGACAGGGTCTTGCAGTTCGACTCAACCGGAACTCCGTATACGATAAGAGCCGTGGCCGCGGCGAACCTCTATGAGGCGCGCCTGAACGGCTGGATCGAAAACGCCGAGACGGTCTGGGCAGCGGAGTTTGAGGATCTGGACCTCAATGAGCTTTTTGACCTGAACTGAGCTGAAAGAGTAAAAAGCAAACAAAAACGCCGTCGGAAAATCCGGCGGCGTTTTTGTGGATATGGGAGTTTGGAAGAGGAAAATCAATTATATATGGGCGCGCCTACATAAGGCGCTGCATCTTTCGTTTAAAAAGTAACATATGTATTGATATTAGTAAAGAGCGATATTATAATATCAGATATGAAAGTTATTAATATCAGGGGAGACAGAATATGGACACGGTAAAACTGGCGGCGCTGCTTACCGCGGCGGAGCTTGGAAGCATATCGAAGGCTGCGGAAGCCCTGGGATATACGCAGTCCGGCGTCACGCACATCATCAATTCGCTGGAGGAGGAGGCAGGTTTTCCGCTGCTTGTACGCGGGAACCGCGGAGTTCGTTTCACGGCGGAGGGGGAGCGCCTGGCTCCTTTCATTCGGGAGGTAGTCCAGGCGGCGGCGACTCTTGCGCAGGAGGCCGCGCTGACCAGGGGACTCGAGAGAGGGACGGTCCGGGTAGGGACATATTCGAGCATTTCCCTGCGCTGGATGCCGAGAATATTGGAAGCCTTCCAGGAGCGCTATCCCGGTATCGCCGTCGAGCTCCTGGAGGGCAACGGACCGGAGATGGAGGAGTGGCTCAGTACGGGGCGTATAGATATCGCCTTCACGAGTTTGCAGCCGCATTTCAACTTTGAGACTATAAGGATACAGGACGACCCGATGATGGCCGTCCTGCCGCGGACACACCCGATGGCGAATGCGGAGGTTTTTCCCGTAGGCCGATTCAAGGGAGAGCCCTTCCTGGTGTACATGACCTCCTCCAACCAGCCGGACGAGGACCTGGCCCGGGCGATGCGCATCGCGGGAATACCGAAAAAGGCTAAGCTGTCCTCGAACTTCGACGTGACGATACTCTCCATGGTGGAGCACAATTTGGGAGTTACTATCATGCCGAAGCTCATCTTGGAGGGCAGCACGGCGGACGTCGCCGCGATACCCCTGGACCCGCCGCTCAAGCGGACCCTGGGTATGGCGATGCGCTCCGGCAAAGCGGCGTCCCCGGCGATGCGGCGCATGATAGACTGCGCCAAGGGCGTTCTGGGGATTTAGATTTTCCCGCGGATCCTGCCGATGATCAGGGCGGGCAGCGCCAGCCCGAATAGCATGATGAGGTTCAGGCCAGGCGCAATGAGCTCTGAGACCAGCTTGAGGCTTGCAGAGTCCGGGGCGATGAACACGGCGACTGCGGCGGCGGAAACCGCACAGAGCCACAGCGCCCAGCGTCCCCGGCGGAGTTCGAGCGGGCCGCGGCGCTCGTCCAGGCCGTCCTGACCGGCTCCCAGAGCCGAGCGAAGGCAGCTCGCACCGGCGGCAATGGAAAATGTGAAGAGCACAAAGTCTGAAAATACCCAGAGCGCCGTCACCAAAGCCTCTATCCTCTCCGTAATTCCGAACACGCTGGTGTTACGAACCAGCGCGAAGAAAGGATAGGTAAGGCGCCCGGTCAATTCCGGGCCGAAACGCCCCAGCGTCACCGCAACGACGAGAAACATCAGCAGTCCCGCCGACAGCCCGAAGCGGCCGCGCCTGAACTTGCCGGGTCCCCGGTCCAGAAAACCCATATTGACTATCAGAAAAGCGCCTGCGCCCAGGGCCGGCAGAGCGCCTTCCAGAACCGGCACAGCATCGGAGAGATATATCGGAAAAAGACTCTTTGCGTCTATCTCCAGCGTGCCAAGCAGCAGGATAGGCACGAGCGCAAGGATCAGCAGCCAGCGGAAGAGCTCAGAGGCACGCGCAAGCGAGCGCAGGGGAGAAAGCGCGGCTATGAGCCCCATGACAAAACCCGAGGCGATAAAAGGCCAGGGCGGCGCGCCCGGATAGATCGTGTATATGAACCTGGAAGCGGAGCTGCGAAGAGAGAATCCAGCATAAAAAACCATCCACAGCGCATAAATAATTAGCACCGCCGCCCCGGCGTAGGGACCAAGGCCGCGTAGAATGAGGCCGGCAAGGTTTTCGTCGGAGGCGGCGTTGGTCGTCAGTTTACCCACGAGCCAGGCGGTGATAGCAAGAAACGGCAGGGCGACCAGTGGACAGAGCCAGGCCGCGCGCCCGGATAGCTCTGCGCAGAGTCCCGGCAGCAGCCGGGTGGCAGGGGGAAGAAGCGCGACGAAGGCGATGGCGGAGGCCTGTCTCGCGGTCAGGCCGGCGGATTTGTTGTCATTCATCTCAGTTCACCCCACCATACCAGTCCGGAGGCCCGGCGAATTCACGGATATTGAGTATCTCGGCAGAGGTGCGGACCTCCAGCTCAAGTTCAGGCAGCAGCTCCTTCCAAGGTTCCGGCAGGCTGCGCCAAAGCTCGGTCTGCTCACGCTCGAGTCTCTGGCCGATGCCGAGAAAGTCCAGGCCCAGGGAGATGCTTTTATTTAATATATTGTATACCCAGGTCCCGGCACGCTGTGCCAGCTCGGATTCGAGCTCTTCGCGCGCCGAGTCTGAACTCAGGTCCAGTTGGGTCGTGGTTTCCATGACAAGGGCTTCGACACTGACCTCGGCCACAAGTCCTGCAAGGCGGCTGTCTGGATCGAGAATGGGACGCAGACCTACCTTGCCGCCTGCCAGCTCGGCAGTGGCGCCGCAATCCAGGGTAAGGGCGGCTCTGCCGGGCTCCCCGCAATAAAGACCGATACCCAGGGCGTCCTCGCCGTCCACATAGGACATGAGCCTGCCTCCGCCGCCGAGGATGGCGTAGCCGTCAAGCTCTGCGGTGAGCCCGCCCTCTTTTGAAGCGTCCTCTCCTTCGCGCACCGCGCCCACCAGTGCGGCGCCGTTTTCCACGAGAGAACGCGCCGCTTCAGCGCAGGTATATATTCGGGCAGGGCCGCTCTTTTCTGCAAAGCTGATGAGGGCCTGCATGATTTGAGTGATGTCGCCCTCTTCTCCGCCGGCTTCCGTCACGAGTTCCGCGGCCTCTCCGGAGCGCACGATGAAAAGCGGTGTGTCCAGCCGTAGAGAGTCCGAGCGCGCAACAAGTTCGAGCCAGCGTGCTGTTTCCGCGGCAGCCTCCTCGCCAAGAAGGATGCAGCCCGTACCGGAGAAGAAGAGCTCGTCGCTGCGGGAGAGGTCCTGCAGCTGCTGCATGGCCTCAGTCACGGACTGGGCCTCGGCTGAGGCCCGCACCGGTTCTCTGCCGGAGGCGTCGCGCCCGGCGGAGATCGAGAGGACCACGCCCCCGTCTTGGGCGGCGTCAAATCCGACTGTCTCTATGACCTGGAGCCGCTCGAGCTCCCTATAGTTATTGTATACGGAGAGAGTACAGCCGGAGAGCGGCAAAAATGCGCAGAGAATGAGCACAACTGCAATGGACCGCCTCATTTCTGCCTCCTTTTGTTTCGGCCCGCCAAGTGCGGAGAGCGGAACTTGTCGGAAGAATTCGGACGTTTTATGAGTCCGGTGAGCGCTCCGGGACCTTCGCGGTCAGTGAAGGGCGCAGTATACGGCGCACCGAAGCTCTCCAGAGTGGAGAGGTGGAGTATGAGGAGGGCGAGAGCTGCCATAAGACCGTATAGCCCCATAAGCACAGCCGCGAGCACAAAAATCAGGCGGCACAACCTGAGTGCAGCGCCCAAGTCCCTGCTGGGCATGACGTAGCCGCATATGCCCGCGAGCGCCACGACTATGACGGCGATGGGCGAGACGACCTTGGCTTCCACGGCGGACTGGCCCACGATGAGCGCGCCGATTATGGATGCGGTCTGGCCGACAGGGTCCGGCAGGCGCAGACCGGCCTCCTGCAGCAGTTCAAATGAGAGCAGCATGGCGATGACCTCTGCCGCAACTCCAAAGGGGACGAATTGCTTTGCAGCCGTCATAGAGAGCAGCAGCTTGACGGGCAGCATTTCCTGGTGGTACATGGAGATCGCCACGAAAGCGGCAGGCAGGCAGAGCGAAAGGAAAAGCGCCGCCCAACGCAGGAGGGTCAGCATTGAGGCCACGAGGAAGTGGTCGGCAGAGTCCTCGGGTACGCGCATGAAGGCGGCAAGACCGCCGGGCAGGACAAAGCCGAGCGGCAGCCCGTCCACCAGGATGCCAACGCGCCCGTCGAGCAGGTGCATGGCAAAGGTGTCCGGCCGCTCGGTGTGCAGCAGCTGAGGAAAGGGCGAGCGGGGCGAGTCTACGATGTACTCCTCCAGGTCTCCGGCGGAGAGGAGACCGTCGATGTCGATACCGTCTATGCGGCGAAGGACCTCTTCGGGCAGGCCGTCTTTGGCTATGCCCTCGAGGTACATGACGGCAACGCTGGTGCCTGAGCGCCTGCCCACAACAGTCTGCGTGAGATGCAGTTCGGGAGTGCGAAGTTTCCGGCGGACGAGAGAGGTGTTGACGCGCAGAGTTTCCACAAAGGCGTCCTTACCGCCCTTTATACTTTTTTCAACTGATGGAGAGGAGATGGAACGCGTGGCTTTGGAGCGGACCTCAAACGACAGTGCGAGAGCAGCTGCATCTGAGATGAGGCAGCAAAAGCCGGCGAGCAGGTCCGTGACGACGTCACATGGCTCTGTGCGGCGGCGGACAGTGCTGGAATAGACTCCTCCGCGCTCCAGCAGCTCCAGAAGGAGCTTTTCCGTTGGGGCGTCTGTCCTGCAGCTTTCCGTAAGAGGGCGCAGGATGTCCTCTGAGATGGCGGTCCCGTCAGCCAAACCGTCCACCCAGCAGACATAGATTCCCGCGCCGTCGTCGAGGCCGGGCAGAATACCGCGGCACTCGAAATCCTCGCATCCGGAGAAAGTTTCAGATATAGCGGCCATGGAGAGGCCGGGTTTTTTTGAAGCAAAGTCAAACATGTGGGTAGTATACCCCATCTCAACCACATTATTTTGTATACGGAAAAAAACCTCGAAATTTTTGAAAAAAGTTGTTGACAAGTCGCGCAGGAGGTGGTATATTAATCAAGCGCTCGGGAAACGGCACTGTGAAAGATGCCCAAAACGAGAGCTCGTGTACCTTGTAAATTAAACAATGTAAGCAAAAGCTTATGCAAATAAGCACCAGAGAAGGGACTTCTGGACGCGGTCTGAGAGGACCGCGGACAATTCT
>SFKX01000015.1 GCA_004553625.1 Clostridiales bacterium
GAGCCCGATGAGCCCGACGTCCCCGACTTCCCGTTCACCGACGTCTCCGTCAACGCCTGGTATTACGAGGCTGTGAAGTACGTCTACGAGAACGGCATCATGAACGGCATGGACCGCTACAGCTTCCAGCCGAACGGCACCCTGACCCGTGCGATGGTCTGGACGATGCTCGCCCGCCTCGATGGCGTAGACACCGAGGGCGGCAACAGCTGGTACGCCAAGGCCCAGGAGTGGGCGACTGCGAACAGCGTGTCCGACGGCGAGAACCCGACCGGCGAGGTCACCCGCGAGCAGCTTGTGACGATGCTCTACCGTTACGCGCAGTACAAGGGTTACGACGTGAGCATCGGTGAGGACACGAACATCCTCTCCTACGTCGACGTCGATCAGGTCAGCGACTGGGCGATGGAGGCCTTCCAGTGGGCCTGCGGCACCGGCGTCATCGAGGGCGACGAGAACTCTGCTCTGACTCCGAAGGCCAGCACCACCCGCGCCCAGGCCGCCGCGATGCTCATGCGCTTCATCGAGCTGTGATCACCGCCTGAAAATGTCTAACAAACAAAAACCGCCCCCTCGGGGGCGGTTTTTCATATTATTTAGGCCAAGGCGGGCTTTGCGCGCTCAGAGGAGAATGGGGCCGAGTTTGGAGCGCTCGTCCATATTGAGTTCCGATATTCGCTCGAAGAGCTTGTCTCTGTCCACATATGGCAGCATCCTCCGAACGCAGAGATGGTTACGGCCGCTGGACATGATACGGTAGAGGATGTGAGACTCCGGCTCAGCTATCGGAAAATTCACACCGTACCAGGAGGCGTTCAGCGTGTGGTCCTTGACGATGCGCAGCCACGGAGAGGAAAATGCGCTGACGCCGAAGCCGGTGTCCATAAAATCGGCGCCGCCCGCGTCGTCCGCAGATACCAGGAAGCGGACGGTGGACATCATGCGCATATTGATACTGGAGTAGCCCGCGAGATAGTGGGAGGTGATGGTGCAGTGTTTCTGCTTGCAGATATCGTGTATGTTAACGCCCTTCGGCAAGGCGTCGGGGTCTCTGAGGAGGAACGCGATATCCATAAAGTGGGGCATTGCCGGGAGCCCGGGCAGGATATGCGCCATCTCATACATGATCTCCGCCCAACCGCCTATGAGAGTCATGTGTTCCAGAAGTCCGTTCTCATCAAGATACTCGATGATATCCAGAAAATCTGTTATCTGCGGCATCTTGGAGAGCAAAGGGAGCACTTGCATTGGCCGCATAAAAACACCGCCATCCAATTGAATTTAACAGTATTTTACCACAAGCCGCACCGCGATTCAATCCGCAATACACACGGAAAGGCGAACTTGTGCGCCTATGCGGCGATTGACTTTTGCAGTTTAACGTGGTATTCTGCTGCTTGTGTATCCAAAGAAACGGAGGGAACCGGCTAATGAGAGTTGCAACCGATATCGGAGGCACGTTCACCGACCTCGTCGCCATCGGCGAGGACGGCACGCTCGTGCAGGAAAAGGCGCACACCACGCCGCCGAACTTTGAGGCGGGCGTCATGGACGTGCTCGAAAAGAGCGGAGTGAAGCCTGAGAGTATCACCGCCTTTTTCCACGGCACTACCACCATCATCAACGCTCTGACAGAGCGCAAGGGCGCAAAGACTGCCCTGCTCACCACCCGCGGCTTCCGCGACGTGCTCGAGCTTGCCCGCGGCAACAGGCCCGACCTCTTCAACATGGTCTTTGAAAAACCCGCGCCCTTTATCCCGCGCTACCTGCGCCGTGAGGTCACGGAGCGCGTTTCCTATGACGGCAAGGCCATAACCCCCCTCTGCCGCGAGGACATCGAAAAGGCCGTTGAGTACTTCAAAAAGGAGGGCGTCGAGGCGATCGCCGTATGCTTCATAAACAGCTACGCCAACGAGGCGCACGAGCGCGAGACCGCGGCCTATGTCAAGGAGCTCTGGCCCGAGGTCTTTGTCAGCCCTTCGGTTGACATAACAAAAGAATGGCGCGAGTATGAGCGCACGTCCACGGCGGCGCTCAATGCCTATGTCATGCCCACTGCCTCGTCGTATATAGACCGGCTCGGCACCCGGCTGGACGGAGACAAGGTCTCCGGCTCGCGGTATATCATGCAGAGCAACGGCGGCACGACAACCTTTGAGCAGGCGAAGCTCACGCCTATTAACGTCGTCGAGTCCGGCCCCGTGGCAGGCGTTTTCGGCGCGTCCATCCTGGGCAAGTTCATAGGCGAGCCCAACGTCATCGCCTTTGACGTCGGCGGGACTACGGCGAAGTGCTCGCTCATAGACGACGGCGAGGTCAAGGTCACGACTTCGTACTACATCGAGAAGGACGAGCGCAACGCGGGATATCCCATCATGGCCCCAGTGGTGGACATTGTGGAGATAGGCAACGGCGGCGGCTCCATCGCGTGGATTGACGAGGCGGGATCGCTCAAGGTCGGCCCGAAGAGCGCGGGCGCGCTGCCCGGCCCGGTGGCCTACGGCAAGGGCGGCACGGAGCCGACGACGACGGACGCGAACCTCATAGCCGGCAGGCTCTCCGCGAAGAACTTCGACATGGAGGTAGACCTGGACGCCGTGCGCGCGGCCCTGCGTGAGAAGGTCGGCGCGGCGCTTGACCTCGACGACGAGGGCGCGGCGGAGAGCATCATCAGGGTGGCGGACTCGAACATGAACAACGCCCTGAAGCTCATCTCCGTGCGGCGCGGCTACGACCCGCGTGACTTCACGATGGTGGCCTTCGGCGGCGGCGGGCCGATGCACGGGCCGACGCTCGCAAAGGAGCTGAATATACGCAAGGTCATCGTGCCGTTGGCGGCCTCTGTGTTCTCCGCCTGGGGCATGCTGATGACGGATATCAGGCACGACTTCATCCAGACGAGGATAACTAGCTTCTCGACTGCCCCGATGGAGGAGCTCAACGCCATGTGGACGGAGCTTCTGGACGAGGCGAAGGCGGTGTTCGCGCAGGAGGGAGTATCCGAGGACCAGGCGGTGTTCACCTATATAGCCGACATGCGCTACATGGGCCAGGAGCACACCGTGCAGGTCGCGGCCCCGGCGGTCCCCTGGAAGGAGGAGGACCGGGCCGAGATCATGGCGCGCTTCCACAGGACGCACGAGCATTTCTACACCTTCAGCCTGCCGGACACCCCGGCGGAGATCGTGAACCTGCACCTCGTGGCCTACGGACGCCTGCACAAGCCGGAGCTCAAGGAGATCGCCCCGCAGGAGGGGGACGTGAGTTCCGCGCTCAAGGAGACGCGCCGGGTGTTCTTCTCCGGCGACGGATGGCTCGAGACGCCCATCTACGACAGGGCCAAGCTCGGCGCGGGAGCCGCGGCAGAGGGGCCGCTGGTAGTCGAGGAGCCGACGACGGCGACGGTCGTCTGCCCCGGCCAGAGCCTAAGCGTGGACAGGTTCGGCAACCTGGTCGTTACCATGGAGGTGGAGTAAATGTCCGAAAAGCTCAATATCAGTCCCGTCACACTCGACATTGTCAAGGACTCGCTCATAGCGGTCAGCAATGAGATATTCTACGCCTTCGCCCAGACCTCGATGAGTCCCATAATCTACGAAACGCTCGACTACGCCAGCGGCATAGCGGACGCGGAGGGCCGCCTGCTCACCCAGGGCAACGGCGTGTCCGGCTTCATCGGCATGATCTCTCCCATGATCTGCGCCGTCGTGGACAAATACGGCAAGGAGAACCTGCACCCCGGCGACGTGTATATCATAAACGACCCCTTCATAGGCGGCGGCACGCACATGTCGGACGTCGGCATGGTCATGCCTATCTTCTACAATGACGAGCTCATCGCCTTCGCGGGCAACAAGGCCCACTGGAGCGACATAGGCGGCATGGCCCCCGGCTCCTTCACCACGGACGCGACGAACACCTACCAGGAGGGCCTGTGCTTCTCCGGCGTCAAGCTCGTGGACAGGGGAGAGCTGGTCGAGCCCGTCTGGGACCTCATGCGCAGCAACATGCGCTACCCGCAGATCTCCCAGGGCGACATGTGGGGTCAGATCTCCTCGCTCCGCACGGGCGAGAAGCGGATAAACGAGCTGTGCGAAAAGTACGGCGTCGAGGTCGTCAAAGGCTCCATGGAGCGGCTCATCGCCCAGGGCGAGCTGGTCGCGCGCAAGCGCCTGGCCGAGATGCCCAAGGGTACCTGGGAGATGGACGAGTACATGGACGACGACGGCCACGGCAGCCCCGTCCACCTGAAGGTCAAGGTAACGATAACGGACGACGAGTTCCTCGCGGACTTCACCGGCTCCGACCCGCAGGTCGCGGGCTGCGTGAATACGGGCGCGACGGCGGCCTACGCGGGCGTCAAGGTCATCTTCATGTCCATCATCGGCCCCGAGCTCGCGGTGAACGACGGTGTGTTCGCGCCGCTGCGCATCGTCTGCGAGGAGGGCAGCGTCCTCCAGGCCAAGCGCCCGGCGGCGACTTCGTGCTATTACGAGAGCATGATATACGCCATCGACCTCGTGTGGAAAGCGCTCGCGCCGGTGTTCCCGGAGTCGCTGGGCGCGGGGCATCTGCTCTCGGTCTGCACTGTGCTCATGGCGGGTACGCATCAGGACTTCGGCAACGACTATCTCATCATTGAGCCCACCGTCGGCGGCTGGGGCGCCTGCCGCGGCCACGACGGCCAGGTCGGCCAGTTCTGCGTCGGCGACGGCGAGACCTATAACGTCCCCGTCGAGATGGCGGAGACGCGCTACGGCATCCGCGTGGACGAGTACAGTCTGCACACGGACGGCGCGGGGGCTGGCGAGTACCGCGGCGGCTCAGGCTGCGTGAGGACCTACAGGTCCATGAACGACAACCAGAGCTTCACGGCCTCCTTTGGTCGCAACAAGTGGCCCGTCTGGGGCGCTGCCGGCGGCAAGGACGGCTCCTGCAACTACTTCCAGTTCCACGACGCGGACGGCAACGTGTCCGAGCCCATGGGCATCGTGGCGCGGCGGGTGATGAATAAAAACGACGTCGTCCGCATGGTCACGGCCACGGGCGGCGGCTACGGCGACCCGATGAAGCGCGACCCGGCCAAAGTGGCCTTGGACGTGAAGAACGAATATATCACCCTCGAGCAGGCGAAGGCGGACTACGGCGTCATCGTGGACCCGGAGAGCTTCGATGTCGTCGGCCTGACTCCGGAGAGGGAGGCTGCGAAATGAAGATAACGGACCTTGAGACCGCCCCGACCAACGTTCGGCCCGACGGCGTGGCGATGACGGAGTTCTTCGCCGCCGCGGAGGGCGCAAAGGTGACTATGGGCCACGCGATCTTCCCGGCGGGGACCGTGGTACCCTGGGCGGCGCACGACGCGGACGAATACGCCTTCATCCTCTCCGGAAGCGTGAGCTGCGAGACGGAAGAGGACGGCGTCCTGCACATGACGGCAGGAGGGGCGAGTTTCATCCCCGCCGGCCAGCGGCACTCCAGCCGCAACGACGGCCCGGGCGAGGCCGAGCTCATCTGGGCGCTCGTCGAAAAATAACAGTAAAGGCAAAAGAAGCGGGGGTCCCGGACGGGACCCCCGCAGTTTTTTGTTCGTATCAGCCGCCGCTGGCAAGGATGGAGAAGTGCATGTAGTCGGCGGTGGTGTTCCAGCCGCTGTAGTTGTTGTCGGCATCGCCGCCGCCCCAGCCCCAGCCGTACTTGGCGAAGGCCCGGACCACGCTGCTGTCCGGCGTGATGCAATACGGGCTGTCGCTGTACTTGAAGCAGGTCGTACCCGTTATAGCCGTGTAGGGCGTGGTGGTCGTGTAGCAGTAGTAGTTCTCGACGGGGTTTATATCTATCGCGCAGCCCCATGCGTGGCGCAGCGTATCCGTATAGCGGGCGCCGCCGAGCGCGTGGATCGGGAACTGCTCCGGGTCGTTATAGATCTCCTCGAAGATGGCCTTGACCTCGTCCGCGACCATCTTGTTGACCTCCAGGTTCCAGGTACGGGTGTACTTGGCGCCGGAGCTGTTTATATCCCAGGTGCGGACCTGGATGGTGACTATGTAGTCGCTCAGGTTGGACTCGGAGCCGGTGAAGTAGCTCTTGCTGCTGCTGCCGAAGAGCAGCTGACGGCCCTCGGCGCTGACGTTGCCCCAGGCGTCTATCATGGAACGGCTCTGCCAGGCGAAGGAGTCCTCCGGCGTGATGCTGGAGCCGCCGCCCGTCGGCGTTTCGACCTCGCTGGCTTCCTTGACCTCAAGCCTCTCAGAGGTCAGCCAGGTGCGGACGACGACCGCCGCCGCCTGACCGCGGGTGAGGGTGCTCTCGCCGTGGAACATACCGTCGTCATAGCCGTCCAGGATGCCCTTGCCGTAGGCCTGGACGACGGGCTCATGGTACTTGCTGGCCATCGCGTCATAGTCGCCTATGACGGAGGAAGGTGAATCCAGCACGACGGGCGTCTCGGAATAGACGTTGTTGCAGAGGTTGTTTATCATCACGCTCATTTCATAGCGCGTAATGGGCTGCTCCAGAGCGGAGCGGGTGCAGCTTATGTCCAGGCCCCAGAGGACGCCGTTGTCGTTCATGATCTGCCAATAGGGCTGGGACCAGTGGACGCTGGTGTCCCAGGTATAGGGCGCGAGGCCGCCAATTATGGTGAGCAGTTTGAGGAACTCACCGCGTTTGAGCGAATCCGTCGGGCAATACTTGTCGCCCTCCTTGCCGTCTATGATGCCCCAGCTCGCGCAGAGGTACACATAGTCGTGGTACCAGGAGCCCTCCGGCACGTCCGAAAAGCTGACGCTTATGCTGCCCATGCCTATGGCGTTGGCCGGCACGGCGGGCATGAGCGCAGTCAGGCAGAGCACTGCCAGCAGCGCTGCGGAGAACCTCAGCAATTTCCCTTTTCTTGTCATATCTTTCCTCCTGTGTCTCTGACTTTGACCTGCAGCTCCTCCTCAAGGCGCAGCAGCTCTCTCGCGCCGTCCAGCAGGACCTCGCCCGCCGGCGTGAGCCGGACGCCCCGGCTGTCCCGGGAAAAGAGCGCAGCGCCCAGCGTGTTCTCGAGCGAGGATATCGCCCGGGACACGGTGGAGTGGCTTATATAGAGCGCGGCGGCAGCGCGGGAAAAGCTGCCCCTTTCCGCCGCCGCGCAGAATATTCTGAGCTGTTCCAGCTCCATCTCAGTAGTTGAAGGTGTGCGGCAGGAGCTGGTTGAGCCTGTAGCTCACATACCTGCCCCCGGCTTTGGCGCACAGGACCTCCATCGTCTGCGAGAACTCTGCCAGGAACTGGCGGCAGGCCCCGCAGGGCATGCAGTAGTCTTTTCCCTCGCCCCAAATGGCAATCCTCACAAAGTCCTGGTGTCCCTCGCTGACCGCCTTGCAGGCGGCGGTGCGCTCGGCGCAGATCGTGCTGCCCAGGGCGGCGTTTTCCACGTTGCAGCCCGTGAACACAGTCCCGTCTGAGCACTCTATCGCCGCGCCGACCGGAAACTGCGAATACGGCACATAGGCCATCCCCGATGCCTCGCGGGCCTTGTCCATGAGTTCTCTGTCTGTCATTTACTGTTCCTCCCCCTCGTCAGTTTCATTGGAAAAGGTTATCGTCCAGTTTTCAATGCCGTAAAATACGTTGCTGGCGTTCGGGTTCATCCCTGTGATCACATTGCGGTGGCTTATGACTTCCTGCCGCTCGAAGCAGATGGGGATGATCGGCACATTGGTGGTGATGTAGTTGAGCAGCACCTCGCAGGCCTGGGTGCGCGTGAGCTCGTCCGCTGCGAGGAAGGCGTTTATATAGGTGGCGTAGTTTTCGTCCTTAATCTTGCCGTAATTGAGGGAGCCGTCCTCGGTGAGGATGCTGGTGAGGTCAAAGTCCGCGCCGAGCTTGACCTCGGCGTAGTACATGTCGTAGTCCCCGTTGGTGAGGGCGTTCTGGTATTCCGTCCAGCTGAGTTCCCTCACGGTTACGGTGACGCCAAGGCTGCCCATGTCGGAGGCAAACTGCTTTGCTATGTCGCCCTTGCCAGCGGATTCGGAGCAGACGATGAGGTCAATATTGATGTCCTGGGTCTTGCTGTATTCGACGTATTCGCGCTTGCCGTCGTTGTCCATATCCGTGACGCCGAGGTTGTCCAGCACCATAGCGCAGAGCTCAAGGTCGAACTTCACCTGGTCTGCGATGCCCTCGCTATAGAACGGGCTGCTGGGCCACACGGGCAGGGCAGAAGCTACGGCGCCCTTTTGCATCAGCGTTCCCGCTGCGTATTCCCTGTCCACGGCGAGCTGCAGCGGATAGCGGTATTGCGCGTTGCCCACAAAGGGCGCCTCCGAGTTGAAGCCGAAGTAGTGGAGGTTCGTGGTCATATAATAGCGCGTTTCAGTATTGCCGCCGTAGCCGAGGTTGGACTTGCCGGAGGGGTCGTTCACCACGAGGTCTATATAGGAGTCCTCAAAGGCGGTGATGATGTCCACTGTCTCAGAATACTCCTTGAAATAGATCTTGTCTACAGGCAGGGTTTGGTAGTTCACGTGTCCGTCAAAGGCCTCAACGTAGTTTTCGCCCTCGACGTACTTATAAGGCCCGGTGCCGGCGGGCATGGCCTCTCCGGAGGAGCCGTTCTTGACGACCGGGATGGTCAGCAGATAGGGGAAGAGCATGTCCGCCTTGCCGAGAGAGACGGCAAAGGTGCTGTCGCTCGTGGCGCTCGCGCCGTAATAGTAGGTGAGGCGGCCGCGATAGCGGGAGGTCTGCTTGGCCAGAGAGATGGAATAGGCCACATCCGCCGCGGTGAGGTTAGTGCCGTCGTGCATTTTGATGCTGGTATCCACGGTGAAGGTCCAGTAGCTGCCGCCGTTCGTCGTCTCGTAGTCCGTGATGATGCGGGAGCTCAGGTTATACTCGTCGTCCAGCTCGAAGATGTTGTCATAGACGAGCTGGCTTATGAGGAGGTTATCGGTATCGTTGGTGGCGTAGGGGTTGAGGCTGGCGCCGGAGTTGTAGTTGAGCGAGAAGATCTCGTCTGCGGCGTCCGAGACGCCGAGTTCTGTTCCGGGCAGGTTGCCCTCGACGGGGGCGGATTCTTTGGGCGCGGCCTGGCCGCAGCCCGCGAGCATGCAGAGCGCCAGCGCCGCGGATATTATGGATAAAAGGCGTTTTTTCATGTCACACTCCCAGATTCAGAGGCAGATCACGGCGCACTGACTGCCGCGCTGCCCCTTGGAATAGCGGTGGGACCAGTATTTCTCGTGCAGGCAGACCGTGCACTCGTCCGAGACGGCGATGTGCTCCGGCGCGAGCCCGAGCTGGAGGAGCCTGCACCTGAGCGCGCCGCGCAGGTCCACCAGGAACTTGCCGGAGTTATTCTTGGGCCTTATATATGGCTCTGCGTCCGCCGCGCCCAGCCAGGCGCGCACGGCCTCCGGGACGTCTCCGTCCGTTTCAAAGCAGCAGGCGCCTATGGAGGGGCCTATTGCGGCGCGGACGTCCTCCGGCCTGGAGCCCAGTCCAACCATGATGCGCAGGGCCTCGCCGGGGATGTCGCCCACTGAGCTGCGCCAGCCGCAGTGTACCGCGCCCGCCGTGCCGCGCACAGGGTCGTGCAGCAGAAGCGGTACGCAGTCGGCGGTGAAGCAGAAGATGGGCAGGCCGGGGACGTCCGTCACGAGCCCGTCTGAATCGCAGGGGTCCGGGTCGGTAGGGGAGCAGCGGTCGGACTCGGTGATGAGGCGGACGTGCGTGCCGTGGACCTGCTTCGTATAGGCGGCGCGCATGACGTCTATGCCCAGCGCCCGGCCCAGGATGCGGTAGTTTTCCAGGACACGCTCGCGCTCGTCGCCGCGGTTAAAACCCAGGTTGAGCGAGGCGAGATACCCTTCGGATACGCCGCCGTATCTCGTTGTAAAGGCGTGCTTTGCGGATATGACCGGGGCGGTCATGTAGACCAGACCGCCATTTTCGTGCTGAACAAATGCGGACATTGGGCCTCCTTCAAGCGGCTCACTCGTTGCGGCCGCAGCAGTCCTTATACTTCATCGGCAGGCCGTTGGGCCTGAGCTTTCCGCAGGGGCAGGGGTCGTTCCTGCCGGGCTTTTTGATCTTTTTTACCGGCTGCTTTTTGACGCTCGAGTCGCCCCCGACGTTTGCCGCGGCGTTCTTCGAGACGCTCTTGCGCTCGAGCTTTTCTTCCTTCTTCACGCGCACGACGAAGAGCCGGCGGACGGTCTCCTCGCGTATGCCGTGTATCATGGCCTCGAACATCTCGAAGCCCTCGTTCTTATAGGCGTCGATGGGCTTGGTGTTGCCGTAGCCGCGCAGGCCGATGCCCTGTCTGAGGTCGGTCATGGCGTCGAGGTGTTCCATCCAGTACTCGTCCACGACGCGGAGCATGACCACGCGCTCCAGCTCGCGCATGACGGGCTGACCGTTCGGCATGAGGCCGAGCTCCTTTTCCTTGGCGTCGTAGAAGGCGAGGGCCTTTTCAAGCACCATATCCGTGAGCTTCTGCGCGTTGAGACCGCCCAGTTCCTCGGGAGATATGCGGATGTCGCCGGGGCGCAGGAACAATTTCCCGAAGGGCGCAAGCGCCTCGTTCACGGCGGCGAGGTCGGGGTGCTGTTCATGCCCGAGCCCGTCCGCCACGGTGCTGCTCACGAACTCCTCTATCATCTTGCGGATGGAGGCCTGGAGGTCCTCGCCGTCGAGCACCTTGCGGCGCTCATCGTAGATGACGTTGCGCTGGACGTTCATGACGTCGTCGTATTCGAGGACGTTCTTGCGGGTCTGGAAATTCCGGCTCTCGACGGTCTTTTGCGCCTGCTCGATGGCGTTCGAGAGCATCTTCTGGTCGAGCGGGGTGTCCTCGTCCATGCCGAGGGTGTCCATCATGCCCATGACGCGCTCGGAGCCGAAGAGGCGCATGATGTCGTCCGTCATGGCGATGTAGAAGCGGCTCTCGCCCGGGTCTCCCTGGCGTCCGGCGCGGCCGCGCAGCTGGTTGTCTATGCGGCGGGACTCGTGCCGCTCTGTTCCGAGGATGAAGAGGCCGCCGACCTCGCGGACCTTTTCGGCCTCGGCGTCGGTCACCTTCTTGTGCTCGGCCAGGCGCTCCGCAAACATGGTGCGGGCGCGCAGGATTTCCTCGTCCTCCGTCTCGGCGTAGCCGGTGGCCTCGGTGATGACGTCCTCCTCGAAGCCGGCCTTTTTGAGGTCGGTCTTGGCGAGGTATTCGGCGTTGCCGCCTAGCATGATATCCGTGCCGCGGCCCGCCATGTTCGTGGCTATCGTGACGGCGCCGAGCTTGCCCGCCTGGGCGACGATCTCCGCCTCGCGCTCGTGCTGCTTGGCGTTCAGGACATTGTGCTGTATCCCGCGCTTTTTCAGCAGGGAGGAGAGGTATTCGCTCTTCTCAATTGAGATGGTGCCGACCAGCACGGGCTGGCCCTTCTCGTGGCAGGCGATTATCTGCTCGATGATGGCCTTGTCCTTACCCGCCTCGCTCTTATACACGACGTCCGGCCAGTCCTTGCGGATGACGGGCTTGTTCGTGGGGATCTCGATGATGTCGAGCTCGTAGATGGCTGTGAATTCCTCCTCCTCGGTCAGGGCCGTGCCGGTCATGCCGGAGAGCTTGCCGTAGAGGCGGAAGTAGTTCTGGAAGGTGATGGTAGCGAGGGTCTTGTTCTCGCGCTGGACGTCCACATGCTCCTTGGCCTCGATGGCCTGATGCAGGCCCTCGGAGTAGCGCCGGCCGAGCATGAGACGGCCCGTGAACTCGTCCACTATGATGACCTCGCCGTCTTTGACGACGTAGTCGATGTCGCGCTTCATGACGCCGTGGGCCTTGAGCGCCTGGTTGATGTGGTGCGCAAGTGTGGAGTTCTCAAGGTCGGAGAGGTTTTCAAGGTTGAAATACCGCTCGGCCTTGGCCGTGCCGCGGGCGGTGAGGGTGGCGGTGCGGGCCTTCTCGTCCACGACGTAGTCTGCGTCGAGGTTTTCGTCCTCCTCCTGCTTCTCGTCCACGGAGGCGACGACTACCCGCTTCATCGTGCGGACGAGGTCGTCCGCCTTCCTATAGAGGTCCGTGGATTCGTCGCCCTGGCCGGAAATGATGAGCGGGGTGCGCGCCTCGTCGATGAGGATGGAGTCCACCTCGTCCACGATGGCGAAGGCGTGGCCGCGCTGGACCATCTGCTGCTTGTAGATGGCCATATTGTCGCGCAGGTAGTCGAAGCCCATCTCGTTGTTGGTGCCGTAGGTGATGTCCGCGGCGTAGGCGGCGCGGCGCTGCTCGGCGTTGAGGCCGTGGACTATGAGGCCGACGGAAAGGCCCAGGAAGCGGTGTACCTTGCCCATCCACTCCGAGTCGCGCTTGGCGAGGTAGTCGTTGACGGTTACGATGTGGACGCCCTCGCCCGCAATGGCGTTGAGGTAGGCGGGCAGGACGGCGACAAGAGTTTTGCCCTCGCCGGTTTTCATCTCCGCGATGCGGCCCTGATGGAGCACGATGCCGCCTATGAGCTGGACGCGGAAGGGCTTCATGCCCAGCACTCGCCAGGCCGCCTCCCGCGCCACGGCAAAGGCCTCGGGCAGGATACTGTCCAGGTCCTCGCCCGACTGGTAGCGCGCCTTGAACTCGTCCGTCTTGGCGCGCAGCTGCTCGTCGGAGAGCGCCTGCATCTGAGGCTCCAGCGCCTCGATCTTATCCGCGATCGGATATATCCGTTTCAGCTCGTGGTCGCTGTGCGAGCCGAAGAGTTTCTGTAAAAATCCCATAATACCTTTCAGCCTTTCGATACTTGCAAAATATACCGGGTCGACCACATACTATAACATATAATTGTGAACATTTAAAGAATTATCTCAAAAAAAGCGCCCCGCGCCCAACATTACAGGCGGCTGTCCCGTCTTTGTGGTATAATGGTGTAAAGCTCTGGCCGGGCCAATCGAAAAAGAAAGGTTATTGAAAGCGCATGGATAAGGAGATCAAGGGGAAAAGGCTCATTCTGCGTGAGCAAAGAGAAGAGGACGCGCCGTTTTTTGCCTATTGGTTCAATCAGCCGCAAGTCATGTTTCAATGCGGCTTTGAGAAACCCACCGATGAAGAAGAGGTCAAGACCTGCATCAACGTCAACCATAAATCGGCAGACTCGGTCTGGTTCACCATTACGGATCTAGAAGGCAATATCATAGGCGAGACCGGCCTGCTTCGCATGTTTCCCGCATGGCACCAGACCGACCTTACGATTATCATTCCTGATCCAAAGATGCAGCACAAGGGCTGCGGGACGGAAGCGATCCGTATAATGCTTGACATGGCCTTCAATGAGTATGAAATGCATCGCGTCTCGATCGGAGTAGTGGGCTTGAATACGGATGCGCTGGAATTCTATAAGAAAATCGGATTCAAGCAGGAAGGCGTTTTGGAAGAGGCGTATTACTACAACAACGAGTACAGCGATTTCATCATGATGCGCATACTCAGGCGCGAGTGGAAGTGAGGTAGCATGAAGGGCTTCACGCGAGAATGCACAAAGTTTTCGCTCTGCGGCCTCAACTGCGCGCTGTGTTCCATGCGCGTGGGCGGCTATTGTCCGGGCTGCGGCGGAGGCGAGGGAAATCAGAGCTGCCGGATGGCCCGCTGCTCGCTGGAGCACGGGGGACTGCAATTCTGCCGCGACTGCGCCGAGTATCCCTGCGGCCTATACGCGGGTTTTGACGAGAGCGATTCCTTTGTCCCGCACTCCAGCCGGGAACGCGACCTGGCCCGGGCGCGCGAGCTGGGCCTGGAGGCGTACACGGCGGAGCTGGACGCAAAGCTGGACGCGCTGGAGGAGCTGCTGCGCGGCTACAACGACGGCCGGCACAAGACGCTCTTCCACACGGCGGCGTATCTGCTCCCGCCCGAGGACCTGAACGCCGTCCTGGCGGAGCTGCACGGGCGGGCTGAGCTCGACTCCGCGGCGGCGAAGGAGCGGGCCGCGGCTGCATCGGAGCTCCTGGAGCAGGCGGCGGCACGGCGGGGACTCAGCCTGAAGCTCCGAAAAAAGCCCAAAAAGGGCTGAATCCTTCAAAAAACAGCGTGACAAGTCCCCGGGTTCTGTGGTATCATCGGAAAATCTTCTCAGAGGGGGGTGCGCGCGATGTTCAAAAACCTTTTTGGAAAGAGGCGGGAAGAGCCGGCGCGGGAGCCGGATATGGCGCCGGAGCGCGTAGGAGACGGGCGAAGGGTGGATTACCGGCAGAGCAGCTATGCGAGCTGCCGCATCCGCTGGGCGAGCCGGGAACTGGACGCGGAGGGCGCGCCGCTGCAAGTCCGCGAGCCGCATGAGCGGACGCGGACCTTCCCGGTCCCGGGCGGCTTCACCGCGGCGGGGCGCAGCTATGCGGGGCTGGAAGAGCTGTATGTCGAAACGGACGCGGCAAAGACCTTCTGCCGGGACCGCTACGGCAGGCAGGTGCTTTACTACACGGAGCTCTTCCCCTGCTTCGACAGCTTCGATTACGCCACCGAGACGCGCCGCTACCGCTGGTTCCTGCTGCGCGAGGGCGGGAAGCTCACCAGGATACACTACACCGACGAGACCAACCGCCTCTATGTCACTGAGGACGTTGAATACTTGGAAAACAAGCTCTGGTCCGAGCTCTGCCGGCTGCGCTGGTTTGAGCGGGACTGACAAGCAAAGGCGCGGAGCACTGCTCCGCGCCTTTGCTTGTCTGAGAAGGCGGAGCCTTCTCAGACAAAGGGGATTGCGCTGCGCTCTGCGCCTCGCTTTGCTCGACGCTCGCTCCGCGAGATGTGTTTTTCCCGAGGTACACGCCCCCGGGAAAAACGCATTTGGCTTTTATTTCGCGGCTGCGGCCGCGAAACTCTGCGAGGCTTGGAAGGCAGAAAAAGGCGCGGAGCACTGCTCCGCGCCTTTTTCCGTATCCGCTTTGAGTTTTCAAGCGAGCTTGGAGTACTCCTCCTCGGAGACGGGCTCAAGCCACTCGTTGCTGCAGCCCTCGCCCGGGACGTCCAGGGAGAGGTGCGAGAACCAGCCGTCCGCCGCAGCGCCGTGCCAGTGCTTTGCGTTGGGCGGGATGTTTACAACGTCGCCCGGATGCAGCTCGCGCGGCTCCTGGCCCCATTCCTGATAATAGCCTCGTCCTGCAAGGCAGAGCAGGATCTGTCCGCCGCCCTTTTCTGCGTGGTGGATGTGCCAATTGTTGCGGCAGCCGGGCTCAAAGGTGACGTTGTAGGCCACGACCTGGGAGGTGGAGACATATTGCAGGTAGCTCCGGCCGATGAAGAACTTTGCATATGCGTCGTTCGGCGGACCGATGGGGAATACCATCTCGCTCTGGTGACGGGCCTTGGCGTCCTCAAACTCGGACTCGGGTCCGGACCAGACCTCCTTTGCGGCGCGGAGGGCCGCCCAGGCCTTGGGCCAGCCGGCGTAAAATGCCGCGTGGGTCAGTATTTCCGAGATCTCCAGGCGTGTGATGCCGTTCTTCTTTGCCTCCTCCAGGTGATACTTGAAGGACGAGTCAACAAGGCCCTGGGCCATCAGGGCCGTTACGGTGACGAGGGAGCGGTCCCTCAGGGAGAGCTTGTCCTCCCGGCTCCAGACCTCCCCAAACAATACGTCGTCGTTCAGTTGGGCAAACTTGGGCGCGAACTCGCCCATGCTTTCCCTGCCGGCCGTCTGCTTTACCGCCATATTCATGCCTCCTGTTTCAATGAGAGCCCGCCTGCGCGGGCCGCTTTGCGCATTTAGATTGTATCACCTGGAGCGAATAATAGCAAATGCCTATAAAGAATGTTCGCCCATGCATGAAAGCTATGCGTATGCCGCGCAGCTGAGGCCGTCTGCAAACACACGGACAAGAGTCAGCCGCCGTGTGATTTCATCACAGAAAACGAAGCCTCTTTGGAGTATCCTATGCACAGATAAGAGAAAGGGGCTGACTTAAATGGCGGCTGTCAACATAAACAGTGAGGAATTCAGGCGGGTGAAAAGCATGGACAGGCCCGTCCTGGTGGAGTTCTGGGCTCCGTGGTGCGGCTATTGCCGCCGCCTCGGACCGGCATATGAAAAAGTCGCGGAGGAATATGCGGACAAGCTCGTGGTAGCAAAGGTCAACATAGACGAAGAAGCTCCACTGGCAGATGCGGAACGGGTAGAGGTGGTCCCGACCCTGATAATGTACCGGGATGGAAAGGCCGTGGATTCCATCGTGAACCCCGGGTCCAAGGCTGCTATCGACGGGTTTATCCGTAACGTCCTGGCGGAGTGAGGAGGCGGGATGCATGAGCAAGACGCATGTTTACGACATGATAATCGTGGGCGGAGGCCCGGGAGGCTATACGGCCGCGATTTACGCTGCCAGCGCCGGTCTGGACACCCTCGTGCTGGAGAAACTCTCCGCCGGGGGCCAGATGGCCCTGAGCGAGGAGATAAACAACTACCCCGGCTTCGAGGAAGGGGTAGACGGATACACGCTGGCGGAGAAGATGCAGAGACAGGCTGAACGCCTCGGCGCAAGGACGGTCTATGCAGAGGTGGAGCGCATGGAGCTCGCCGCCGAACCCAAGGTCCTGGAGACCAGCGAGGGCGTATTTTACGCAAGGACCGTGGCGCTGGCCACAGGAGCAGGCCCAAGGGAGCTCGGCCTCGCGGACGAGGCTGCGCTGGTTGGACACGGTGTCGCTTACTGCGCCGCCTGCGACGGCATGAGATACCGGGGCAAGACCGTGGTCGTGGTGGGCGGAGGCAACTCCGCGGCAGGGGACGCGCTGGCGCTGAGCCGCATTGCGGAGAAGGTGATCCTTGTCCACCGCCGGGACAAGCTCCGGGCCACAAAGGCATACGACAGGCCGCTCTCGCAGGCTGGGAATATTGAATTCCGCTGGAACAGCGCAGTCGTCGAGCTCCTGCACGGGGACAAGCTCAGCGGAGTGCGGCTGAGGGATGTCAATACCGGCGAGGAGACGGAGCTTGCCTGCGACGGAGTTTTCATCAGCGTCGGCAGGAAGCCGGCTACGGAATTGGTGAAAGGCCAGCTGGAGCTGGACAAAAACGGCTATATAGCGGCAGACGAGACGACAAAGACCAGTCTCCCAGGCGTATACGCCGTGGGCGACGTGAGGACCAAAGCCCTGCGTCAGGTGGTGACGGCCGTGGCCGACGGGGCCGCGGCGGTCCACATGGCGGAGGAATATCTGGCAGGAGGCGAATGACATGAAGGAACGTTTGAAGAGATGGCTGCGTCCGGCGCTTTTCACACTGGGCGGGGCGCTTGCCGGCCTGGGCTACTATTACCTGGTGGGCTGCTCCACCGGAGCCTGCGCCATTACCTCCAACCCTTTCAGCTCCATGCTGTATATGGGCGTGGTCGGCTGGCTGCTCTCCGGCGCTTTCGGAGCGGGGTGCAGAGGAAGCTGCAAGAGATAGGCGATTTGATATTCACGGAAAGCCGCGTCTGCTGCGATTGCAGACGCGGCTCAGTCATGTTATTATGGTGTGCAGGGAGGTGGCGACATGCCCCTGCATATCGTGCGCAACGACATAACCGCCATGCATGTGGACGCCGTCGTCAGCGCCGCCAATGAGAGCCTGACGGGCGGGGGCGGCGTGGACGGCGCCATCCACCGCGCCGCGGGACCCGGACTGCTGGCCGAGTGCCGCGCTCTGGGCGGCTGCAAGGCCGGCGGGGCAAAGCTCACCCGGGCATATCGCCTGCCGGCCAAATATGTGATACACGCTGTGGGTCCCGTCTGGCGGGGCGGGGGATGCGGGGAGCGTGAGCTGCTGGCCTCGGCATACCGCTCCGCTCTGGAGCTGGCCTTTGAGCGCAAATGCCGGACGGCGGCGTTCCCGCTCATCTCGTCCGGAGCTTACGGATACCCCAAAGACCAGGCGCTCAAGACCGCGGTCGATACCATCGGGGACTTCCTGCTGGAACACGAGATGACGGTCTATCTCGTGGTGTTTGACCGCGCCGCCTATGACATCGGCGGCAAATTGTTCGCGGACATCGCCGCATATATAGACGACGTCTATGTGTCCGAGCACTCGGACAGCCGCGAGCAGCGTTACCGCCGGGCTATGGCACTTGAGGCTCTGCCCGCGCCCTGTGCGGCTGCTCCCATGAGCCTGGACGAGGCCCTGGAGAAGCTGGACGAGAGTTTTTCGCAGATGCTGCTTCGGAAGATAGACGAGCGCGGCATGACGGACGCGCAGTGCTACAAGAAGGCCAACATAGACCGCAAGCTCTTTTCCAAGATACGCTCGGACGTCCATTACAAGACCTCCAAGCCGACGGCCATGGCCTTTGCCGTTGCTCTGGAGCTGCCGCTTGAGGAGGCGCGCGAGCTGCTCGGCAAGGCGGGCTTTGCCTTTTCCCATGCGAGCAAATTCGACATCATCGTGGAATATTTCATCGCGCGGGGAAACTATAACATTTTTGAGATAAACGAGGCCCTGTTCGCCTTCGACCAGAGCCTGCTCGGCGGCTGAGACCGCGGAGAGCGCCCGGCGAAAGATTTGTCGCCTGCGAGGCGACCAATGAGGATAGGAAACCCCCTATACTGTGCTTGTAAACCGGACAACACAGAATAGGGGGTTCTTATTATGAAAACGAATCTGACGGAGCTGGTATTCATCCTGGACCGCAGCGGTTCCATGCAGGGACTGGAGAAGGACACCATCGGCGGTTTCAACGCCATGCTGGAAAAGCAGAAAAAGGAGCCCGGCGAGGCCTTGGTCTCCACCGTCCTCTTTGACGACAGGATCGAGGTGCTGCACGACAGGGTGAAGCTGGGCGAGGTCCGTCCCATCACCGAAAAGGAATACTGCGTCCGCGGCTGCACGGCTCTGCTGGACGCGGTGGGCGGGGCCATCCGCCACATCGGGAACATACACAAATATGCCAGGCCGGAGGACGTGCCGGAGCGCACGCTGTTCGTCATCACCACGGACGGCATGGAAAACGCCAGCCGCCGGTATACGGCCGACAAGGTGAGGCGCATGATAGAGCACGAAAAGGAGAAATACGGCTGGGAATTCCTCTTCCTCGGCGCCAACATAGACGCCGTGGAAACGGCCGGAAGCCTGGGCATAGCGCCGGACCGGGCCGCGAACTACCGCTGCGACGGCGAGGGTACCCGCCTCAACTACGAGGTCGTATGCCAGGCGGTCTCCGCCGTCCGTGGACGCGCCCCGCTGGATGAGCACTGGAAGGACGCCATAGAGGCGGACCTGCGCAAGCGCCACGGGCGCGGGCGCTGAACCATGTCCGGCGGGGTCCTAGCGGCCCGCCGCCGAAAAGGGGCAGCGCCTGCCTATGCACTGGTTGTTCAGGGCGCTGTAGGAGCAGACTGGGACCGTCCTTTCCATTTCCACTCCCAGGTGTTCACGGGCAAAGTCCACGGCTGCGAGAATGGCCAGGAAGGAGTCCCGTTTGCAGCACCTGGGGCCGCCCACGCTGCCTATGCTGTCCAGGGCGCGGGCGGTCATCCTGTTGCTCAGACCCCAGGGCTCCCGGGCCAGGGGCGTAGACTCTGTGGCGATGGCCAGAAACTGACCCGCGCTGATACCTGCGCCGCAGGCCCCCCAAAAGCCACAGGCTCCGCCCGGAACGGCCTTGCCGCGGCTGTATATCTCACGGAGGGCCTTCTCCAGATCCAGAGCGCCCCCGGCGTTCCTGTAGGCGGTGAGCAGGGCTGCTCCCACCATCACATGGTGTTCCGGGCCGTGCATATGGCAGAAGGGCAGGTCCATCATCCGGCGGACGATCGCTATGGGGTCTGTTGAAGTCTCCGAGAGGCACAGGCCGAAGATGCTGTCCATACCTTTGGTGTGACAGTCGTTACAGACATAGTGGCCGTTCACGCAGCGGGTTTTGCTGGGCTCTTTTTTATGGCAGACGGCGCACTCCATGACCTCGTCCCGGACCAGGTATTCAAGAGGCGCCTTGCAGATCAGACATTCTTCCATTTCGCGTTATCCTCCCTCGGCTTCCACCGCGGCCCACTGCGAGCGGCGGAGCTTTCTGCAATATACATTGGCGCGCCGGTGATCACCCACGGTTCGGCTTCCTTTTGATGCCCAACAGTCTGATGAAGTCGTCGAACAAGGAGGTGTCCTCCGGCTCGAACATCAGCCATTTTCCGTCGTGGTAAGTGCGGGTCTCATCATAGAGCCTTTGAACTTGCTCCGAGTAGTTCGCCCTGTCGTTTTCGAATTTGGAGCGTTCATCTTTTCCCAGAATGATCATGAATCCAATGCGGTTTTCCCTTGCGTACAGCGCGCACAGGGTTTTGCCGCCCCGACGGTATTTGTATTCATATGTCCAGGCCTTCCCGCCGCTGCTCCACAAACGCTCCATTTCATATTTTTCGTCGATCAGTTCGCATAGTTTATTCCAGGCCGCATACAAAGTTTCCCCGACCAAGGCGGTCATTTGCTCAGCGCCCGGCGCTGTATCAAGCATGAGGTGTGCCTCCCTTCTGCAATTCCCTTTGAAGATCGTCCAGATACAGCTTCTGCTGCCGTTTCAGATAGCCGGGGACAAAGGGACGCATCCACCGGCGTTTGGCGGTGACGGTTTCGGTGCAGGTCAGCCTGGCGCCGCCCTCCGCCGCTTCAAAGTTTCCCTCCCAGGAGCCGGACATGTTGCCGTTTTCCATGGTGAAGGCCCAGAAACAAAACGGCTCGCAGGCCGTGACGGTGAAAACAGTGGCATAGCCGCTTCTGCTGTGCTCCACAAAGCGGGTCTTGTCCAAAACCTCCACCCCCGCCAGGTCGCTGCGCCAGGCGGTGTTGGCGAGGTCGGTCACCGTATGCCACAACCGCTCTATGGAGCAGGGAAAATGGACTGTCGCCTTGGAAGTTGCCATGCGATCACCCTTTCTTCGTTTTCCCGTTCGGCCCCGGGCCGACGCCGCAGTTGAGACTGCACAGGGAAAAGCGCGCCTCTTTTCACGTAAAGCCTTTCATGCCGCTCCCGCCCTAGAACCACAGCGCCTGTTCTTCCCGGAACACAGGGGACATCCCTTGGGCATAGGGGTCATAGCGGTTTTCATTGCAGCCGAATTCCTGCAAAAAGCAGATCTGACCCGTCTCATTCCAGCGGATGAGGGAGAGACCGTCAAAGCTCTGGACAACACCGTCCGTCATCGCGCAGCGGAAGGACCACTCCGCCACGGTCTGGTCCTCTTTGTGGAAATACTGACGGATGTCCCAGTGCTCCACGGTCCCGCGGGTGTTCCACTCGTCAAACCACAGCTTGATTTTCCCGCTGCCGTGATACTCTGGTCCCCAGCTTTCAATGTAGACGGCGTCGGGTGCAAAGAGGTCCGCGATGCCCGTGTCCTGCCTGTTCAGCCACATGGAAAACCAGCGGCGTATCTGAGCTTCTCTCTGCTCTTGAATGTTCATGACGGCCTCCTATTCTCAGTTCATGTGTTTGACCGCTTTCCTCAGCGGCTGGCGTATCACCGTTTTCAGCCGCTCGGGGCGGCAGCGGCGAGCATCGCTCAGATAGATCTCATGGTGGAAACGCCCGGCTCGGAAATCCTCCTCATAGCCCTGGGCCTCGGCGTATTCCTTCATGGCGGCGACAGTGGCGGGCTCGTCGTCATAGGGGCCGAGGTGCATACATTGGACGCAGAGCCCTTCCTCCCAGGGGAAGAACTCCACCTCGGAAAAGTCCTGCCGCTTCTTTTCGGCGGCCTCCCGGACGGCACGGTCAAAGACCTCTCTCGTCACAAACTCCGGCAGGCGGATGAGGGAGATCCACTGGAAATCCTCCTTGCGGGCATAGTCCACGCCCTGTACGCCCTCCTGCCACCACAGGCCCTCCAGCGGCGGCACCACATAGTCAAAGTAGCCCTCCGGCTTGTGCTTGCCCAGCCTGCTCATTTTGATGGTGAAGGCCACTGCATAGAGCATACCGAGAGCTTGCCTGTAGGCGCCGCCCTCCTCATTGGGGTCGCCACGCCCACGCACGGCCAGAAAATTCATTGCAGGCACGGTGACGATGCCGGGCGTTCTGGGCGGAAGATAGAACTCCTTGTACTCTTTCTTGTAGTCAAAGGACATGCTGCTTTCCTCCCTTTGCTTTCGGGCGTTTTTTCAGCGCCTCACAGGTGATTCGTACCAGCTCCGCCGCACGCTCCCGGTCCTCCACGTCCTCCACGAGGATATAATCCTTGGCTCCCTCATAGGGCGGGGCCTTGGCCAGATTGGGAAACGCCGCTTCCGCCTCCGGAGTGGGCTTCACGAAAAGCTGGTCGTTGCATATGACGGCGAAGAACAGGTCGTCACAGTAAAGGCCGTATTCTCCGAACATCTTCCGGCAGCGGATTACTCCGGCCTCCCGCAGCTGCTCGGCCACATAGCTCACGAAATCCGCATGAGACGCCATGTTAATTCCTCCCACGGTAAAGGTCGGCCAATGTTTGGCTCAAAACCCCGAGCCGTTCCCGCAGCTCCTCCGGCTCCAGCAGCTCCGCCTTGTCTCCAAAGGTCAGGACCCAGCTGAGCACGCTTTCCGCGTCCGGGAAGCCGCCGGTAAAGCGCAGCCGGCCGTCCGACTCCTCGGCAAAACGGTCAGCCCCATATTCTTCCACCAGCCGCCAGCGGCAGGCGGGGTCAAAAAGGACGGTGACCTGATACTTGGCAGGGAATATCCGCTCCGGGGCCAGGTCGGGCAGGGGCGCGTGCCGGGGCGCAAAGGGTTCACCGGACGCGAGCTCCGTCATGCGGTTCAGCTTGAAAAGACGGAAATCCTCCCGGGTCCTGCACCAGCCCCACAGATACCAGGCCGACCAGTGAAAGACCAGATAGTAGGGCTCGACGGTCCGCACCGACTCCTCCCTAGGTGAAAAGTAGGCGAAGCGCAGCGTCTGGTGCTGCTCGATGGCGATTTGGATGAGCTCGATCTTCGGCGGCAGGCTGGTCTTGTACCAGGAGGAGAGGTCGATGAGCATGTGGGCGCCGCCGGGGACCAGTCCGCCCGTCCCGGCGCTGAGCTTTTCCATCAGCTGGGCGTAACGGCGGCTGCCGCTGACGCTGTCCAGGCTCCTGAGCCCCGCCAGGATGGCCTGCATCTCCGGGGCGGTGAGCACGGTGCGGTCCACCCTGTACCCCTCCATGATAGAGATGCCGCCCCCTGCTCCCTGGGCGGTGGCGATAGGGATGCCCGCCCGGCACATGGACTCGATGTCTCGCTGAATGGTCCGGCGGGACACTTCGAACTGCTCCGCAAGCTCCGGAGCGGTTACCCTCTCCCGCTGGAGGAGAATGGACAGAATGCCGATGAGCCGCTCCATCTTCATGCGCCGCGCCGCCTTTCCCTGTGTTTTTCTGTATTATATCACAAGAGCCGGACAACTGTGTGTCATGTTTCTCGGAGGATTTTCAAGCGCGTAAGTAATGGCCCCGCAGATATCTGAAATGGAGCTGCAAAAAAGCGCGGAACTCCCGTCTCAGGGCGCTCCGCGCTTTTACTTATACAGAGTAGGAACAATTTGTATCTTTGCTTGTTTGACCGCCTGCTGCCGTAAGGGTGCAAATGAGATGGTCAGGCGTTTGACATATGGCTTAGTCTCTCCTGCGTCAGATCTCGCGCTTCACTTATCGTATCACAAGTCAACAGAGTGTCAATCATAGCCCATACACGACCGTTTTTGAATATTTTACCTGTTTTCACTGTCTTTGCAGGTGTGATAGCAGGTCCCAGCCGATATACATAGTGCTCGACATTCCAAACTTCGTCCGGCATTTCCTGAATTTCGTCGTGTATGTTGTTGGTTACTGAGTATCCTTCAATGTGGTGAATGGATTGAAGCTGGCCAGAATAACGAAACGCAATATAGTTGGGAGGTTCCTTTGGCCAACCGTTGCCGCCGACAGGGCAGAAATACTTATTATGTTTTTGGACGATGTCGATCCAAGTGATACTGCATCGTTCAGGCCGCTGTGCACTGAGGGCCACCACATAAACCATATTTGAATCAAGTTTTTGCATGGTCATTATCCACCTCAAATATTCACAAAACTCCTGAAGAAGATGCTTTTGCTCATTGTTTGACCTAGCTTTGGAATTAAGAGCCATTCTATAAACTTCTCTATAGGAAAGATGAGATACCGGAATGCCGTTTACCATCTGAAACGGCAGACGGGATTTGGCATACTCTTGAGTACATTCCGACATGGAGACGATATGTTTATAAGCGTAAGTCGTGTTGACGAAGCTGCTTCGGATAGAATATTTTGTTAATTGTTCGGCGCCGGGCAGAAGCCAACCTCGCTTGGCTTCAATGACCATGTGAAAGTTTTTATAGTCCGTTATTTCGATATCCGTGATTCCAGTGTCGGAGTCGTATTGCTGGTTTGTTATGGTGATGTCCTTTGGGTCAGGAGAAAAGCCGGATACTTTAAAGACTATAGATTTGAGGAATTCCGGACATTTTGCCAACGCCCATGCCATGCTTAAAGTGATGTCGTTTTCTTTGTTTCCGAATAGCTGAAAGATGCTGTGTATTTCACGACCATAGGACACTAAAGTTGCCACTACAACATCCCTCCCATACTGTGAGCCGTGCTGGGATTTATAGAGCCGTCAGCTGGAATACGCTTGTTGGTATGCCATTAGCGCTATTCCAGATAGGACACGAGAGTAGGACGAAAGCCGAAAGGCCGCTGTGAACGGCGGCCTTTCGGGGCGATGGTCGGAGTGGTGAGACTCGAACTCACGGCCTCCAGCTCCCAAAGCTGGCGCGCTACCGACTGCGCAACACCCCGGTGAATTTTGATTATACTATGCTTCCGATAAATCCGCAACCTTTTCTTCGTTGAAGTTTTCGTCAGGATATGTTATCATTCTTGCGGAGCGTGATATGATTTGAGAATGAGAAAAAAGCCCAACCTCGTGCCGCGCTGGGAAAGGTGCGCCGAGCTGCTTGAAAATACACCCGAAGTTCACCGCGGGCGCTGGCTCGCGGATTTCCCGGGACATGACCGGCTCTGCCTCGAGCTCGGCTGCGGCAAGGGCCGCTTCACCGCGGGTATGGCCGCCGCTGAACCCGGCGCGCTGCTCTGCGCAGTCGAAAAGGTCCCCGACGCTATGGTCGTCGCCATGGAGCGCGTCCGCGACGCCGGCCTCACAAACGTCCGCTTCCTCGACCGCGACGCAGTCCTCCTGCCCGAGTTCTTCGCGCCGGGCGAGGTCTCGCGCATCTACATAAATTTCCCCGACCCCTGGCCCAAGAAAAAACAGTTCAAACGCCGCCTCACAGCCCCGGGTTTCCAGAAGCTATACTTCGACCTGCTGCCGCCCGGCGGCGAGGTCTGGCTCAAGACCGACAACGTCCCGCTCTTCGAGTGGAGCCTCGAGCAGTTCCAAAACTGCGGCTGGGAGCTCAGAGAAGTCACCCGCGACCTGCACCAAAACGGCGTCACGGGAGTTATGACAGACTACGAGGCCAAGTTCCACGAGCAGGGCGTCAAGATAAACCGCCTCGTCGCGGTGAGAGGGGAGGCCTGGTCATGCGGCTGATATCCTGGAACGTAAACGGCCTGCGAGCCGTTATGAAAAAAGGCTTTGAGGACATCTTCTGGGGCCTCGACGCCGATATCTTTTGCCTGCAGGAGACCAAGCTCCAGGCCGGGCAGATAGAGCTCGACCTGCCCGGTTACGAGCAGTTCTGGTGCTATGCAGAGAAAAAGGGCTACTCCGGCACCGCCGTTTTCACCCGCGTGAAGCCCCTCGGCGTCTCGTATAACCTCGGCCACGACGAGCACGACTCCGAGGGCAGGGTCATAACCCTCGAGTTTGAGGACTTTTACCTTGTCTGTGTCTACACCCCCAACTCCCAGGACGGGCTCAAGCGGCTCGACTACCGCATGAGCTGGGAGGATGCCTTCCGCGACTACCTTGTCGAGCTCGACCACATCAAGCCCGTCGTCATCTGCGGGGACATGAACGTCGCGCACGAGGAGATAGACCTCAAAAACCCAAAGACCAACCGCATGAACCCAGGCTTCACGGACGAGGAGCGCGGCAAAATGACAGAGCTGCTCGAAGCCGGCTTCACCGACACCTTCAGATACCTCTACCCGGAGCTCGAGGGCGCCTACAGCTGGTGGAGCTTCCGCGCCGCGGCCAGGGAGAGGAACGTCGGCTGGCGCATAGACTACTTCCTCTGTTCGGACAGGCTCCGCGAGAGGATAGACAAGGCCTATATCTGCCCCGAGATAATGGGCTCCGACCACTGCCCCGTGGGACTCGACCTCAAGTGAGCGCGGGCTTTTCGATAGGCCCGCTGCGGCTCGCGGGCAGGGCGGTGCTCGCCCCCATGGCCGGGGTCACGGACTCTGCTTTCCGTGGCCTGTGCCTCGAACAGGGCGCGGCGCTCGTGTATACGGAGATGGTCAGCGCCAAGGCCCTGTGCTATAATGACAGAAAGACAGCCGCGCTCCTGCACGTCCCGGAGGACGGCAGGCCCGTCTCGGCCCAAATCTTCGGCCACGAGCCCCAGTCCATGGCCGAGGGCGCAAAGAGGGCGCTGGAGCTCTCGGGCGCGGACATTATCGACATCAACATGGGCTGCCCTGTCGGCAAGGTCGTGAAGTCCGGCGACGGCTCCGCGCTAATGAAAACGCCGGAGCTCGCGGCGGAGATCGTAGCGGCGGTGGCCGGGGCCGTACCGGTCCCGGTGACGGTGAAGATACGCAAGGGCTGGGACGGCGGGAGCGTGAACGCCGTGGAGCTTGCGCGGCTCTGCGAGCAGGCGGGGGCCGCGGCCATAGCCGTCCACGGCAGGACCAGGGTCCAGATGTACGCCGGGCGCGCGGACTGGGACGTTATCAGGGACGTCAAGCGCGCCGTCGGCATACCCGTAATCGCAAATGGAGACGTTTTCTCCGGAGCGGACGCGGCGCACATATTGAGCTACACCGGGGCGGACGCCTGCATGGTGGGCCGCGGGGCCTTCGGGGACCCCTGGCTGTTCGCAGAGATAAACGCCGTCCTGGACGGCGGGGAAGCGCCGGAACGTCCGCCGCTCGCGGAGAGAATGGCGACGGCCCTGCGCCAGGTGGAGACGGCCGCCCTCGAAAAGGGCGAGAGGCTCGCCTGCATAGAGGCCAGAGCCAGGCTGCCCTGGTATCTCAAGGGCGTGCCGCACTCTGCCGCCTGGAAGCAGAAGCTGGTCCGGATATCCACGCTGGACGAGCTGCGCTCAATAGCTTCAGACATAACAAAGGGCAGACCGCCCATAGATATAATATTATAGAGAGTGATCTTATGACCCGGGAAGAAGAGCTGGAGATCATCGTCAAGGTGCGCTCCGGGGACGCCGACGCGTTTGAGGCGCTGGTGCTGGAACATCAGAATAAGGTCTACAGCCTCGCACTCCGGATGGTGGGCAACGAGGAGGACGCGCGGGACATGGCGCAGGAGGCATTCATCCGCGCCTTCAACTCGCTGGGCAGCTTCCGCGGGGAGAGCAAGTTTTCCGTGTGGCTCTACAGGCTGACGAGCAACATCTGCATCGACTTCCTGCGCGGCAGGGCGAAGCGGAGGACGGTCTCGCTCAGCTGGGAGGACGAGGACGGAGACGAGGGTGAGCTGGAGATCCCGGACGAGCGTTTTTCGCCCGAGGCGGGGCTGGAGCGCAGCGAACTGCGCGAGGCCGTGCGCCGCGGGCTGGAGCAGCTCACGCCGGAATACCGCGAGATCCTGCTGCTTCGCGAGATAAACGGCCTCAGCTACGACGAGATCGGCAGGGCGCTGAACCTCGAGGAAGGGACGGTGAAGTCCCGCATCTTCCGGGCGCGCAAAAAACTTTGCGAGATTTTAGTTCGGGAAGGGAACATTCCGGGACAGGGCGCGTCAAACGAGCGGAAGGGAGGTGTGAACGCATGAGCGATTGCGGCGAATACGAGAAACTTATAAGCCTTTATGTGGACGGCGAGCTGCCGGAGCCTGAAAAGACCGGGCTCGAAGCCCATATGGCGGAGTGCTCACGCTGCCGCAGACTCTGCGATGCGTTCAGGGCGATCTCCCTTTCGCTTGGGGAGGAGGCCGCGCCGGCAGGTTTCAGCTCCGGAGTGATGGCCGCCGTCAAGACCCAGGGCGAGTCCGGGGCGAGCAGGGCGAAAAAGCCCGGAAAGAGCTGGCCCAAATACCTTGCCCTGGCCGCCTGCATAGCTCTGGCCGCGCTGACTACGGTGCGGCTGGCTTTGCCGTCCGGGAGCAGGACGGCAGATGCCGGCGGGGCTCAGCCCGCGCAGTTTGGCATCGCGGCGGCGCCCGGCGTAGTCGAAACAAAAGATATGCCCGCGGAGGAGAACGGGGCGGACGCGGCCATGCCATATTCGCTGGAGCTGCCGGAGCCCGAGGAGGCCGTCATGCTCAGAGTGAGCGGCGCCGCTCAGACCCAGACGGATGACCCGGAGCGTATCGCGGAATTTGCGAAGCTCCTGAGCTTCGAGAGCGACGCTTCCCCGGAGGAGGTCTCCGGCGAAGCGATCTACCTTGTCAGCCTCGAATATGAGGAAGGCTCCGAGACGATGAGCGTCTGGATAAACGGAGACAATTTGTTCTGTCTGCGTGAGGGCGTCGGCTTCTACAGCGCGGCCGGAAGCGCGGAGGACTTGCTCGAGGCCATAGGCTAAAGCGGTTTGTTATTCCCCCTCAATTTGTCCAAATCGGCAAATTGAGGGGATTTTTTGATATTTTTCCGCAAGATTTGCGGATTATTTTCACTTGAAACACCAGACACGCTGTGCTATAATCATAAGCTGAAATGAAATTGCCCGGAACGGGCGCGACATAAAAAGGAACTTGGTGGGAAAAGTGAAACAGCTCAAGGTATCCAACAACGTAATAAGGCGGCTCCCGCGCTATCTGCGCAAGCTGGACGAGCTCAAGACCGCGGGGGTGGACCGTATCTCCTCCGGCGAGCTGGGCCGGCAGATGTCTCTGACATCTTCTCAGATAAGGCAGGATTTCAGCTGCTTTGGTGAATTCGGGCAGCAGGGCTACGGCTACAACGTCACGGGCCTGCGAGGGGAGATAGCCTCGATTCTCGGCATGAACCGCGACTTTTCGGTCATACTGGTCGGCGTCGGAAACATCGGCCGCGCGCTGATCGAGAATTTCTGCTTCGAGCAATACGGCTTCCACATGGTCGCCGCCTACGACGTTCGCCCCGAGCTAATCGGGACGGATATCTCCGGTATCCGCGTGCACGACATCTCGGAGCTTCCGCAGATATTTGAGAACAACCACGTCGATATGGCGGTCCTCTCCGTGCCGAAGATCATGGCCAACCGCGCAGCGCACGAGCTGGTCAGCCACGGCGTGCGGGCCATCTGGAACTTCACGAATGTGGAGCTGGACGTGGCCGAGTCGGACGTCATCGTGGAGAACATCCACTTCTCGGACAGCCTGCTGGCTCTCGGCTACTATATGTCCGAACGGATAGACGCAGAGGCCGGCGTGAAAAACCAGAAATAAGGGAGTGTCCCCATGCGCAAAAGACTGCTGGCCCTGTTTTTGACGGCGGCGCTGCTGGCGGGCGCGTCAGGCGCCCTGGCCGCGGGCAGCGCGTCGGACCCGCTGGTAACGCGCAGCTATGCGGAAAACTGGGCAAAGGACATAGTCGAAGCCGCTGAAAAAAAGCTGAATGAGTCCATCTCCGGTACCGGAGCGGGCGAGCTGCTCCAGTTGGCCGCAGGCTCCGGTCTCAAGCTCGCGGAGGGCGCCTGCGTGACCTTGGTCTCCGGCTCCGCCTCCGTGCGTATAGACAGCGGCGACTTCCTCAACGTCTCCGTCGGCGGCGAGGCCGTGAACGGGCGCGTGAACCCCGGCCAGATGTATATCGTCTGCGAGGACTCCTCCGCCACCGTGACGGCGTCCTCGGCGTCCGTCCTGCTTGTCTCCGGAGGGCGCAGCTCCGTCGCGGGGCAGAACATCGTCTTTGACGACGTGCCGGAGTCCAGCTGGTACTATGACTACGTCTACGCCGCAGTCGCCCTCGGCCTTATCGACGGCATCACCGAAAATGGCTACGGCCCGGACGAGAGCTTCACGCTCGCCCAGGCGGTCAAGATTGCCGCGTGTATGCACCAGCTCTATCATGAGGGCGCCGTAACGCTCAAAAACGGCAGCCCCTGGTACACCACCTATGTGAGCTACGCCGTTGAAAACGGCATCGCCCCACAGAGCTACGGCAGCCTCAGCCGCGAGGAATTTGATTCGCCCATCAGCAGGCGGGACTATGTGCGTCTCTTCTACAAGGCCCTGCCTGCCTCCGAATACGCGGAGATAAACTCCGTCGCGGACGGAGCCATACCGGACGTTGCCGTGGGCAGCATCGGCTCAGAGGAGATCTACGCCTTCTATAGGGCCGGTATTCTGGACGGCTCACTGGCGGACGGCTCCTTCCTCCCGGACAGCGGCATAAAGCGCAGCGAGGTGGCCGCGATAATCGTCAGAATGTTCGACACATCAGAACGCCGCAGCGTGACGCTGGGCTGATAAATATGGAAAAAAGCCGGCCATGCGCCGGCTTTTTTTAAAGGAGTGAATGTAATGTCCGATACCATTGCGGCGATAGCCACGGGCGGTTCCGTGTCCGCGATAGGCATAGTCAGGGTCTCCGGCCCGCAGGCGCTGGAGGCGGCGGACAGGGTGTTCCGCCCCGCGGACGGCAGACGGATGTCCGAACACGGGGACAGGCGCCTGGTCTACGGCGCGCTCTGCGGCGAGGACGGCCGGGTCCTGGACTGGTGCCTGTGCACCATAAGCCGCGCCCCGCACAGCTATACCGGCGAGGACACCGCCGAGCTCCAGTGCCACGGCTCGCCCGTCGTGCTCCGGCGCGCGCTGGAGCTGCTCTTCGCCGCAGGCGCCAGGCAGGCCGGTCCGGGCGAGTTCACAAAGCGCGCCTTCCTCAACGGCATGCTCGACCTCACCCAGGCCGAGGCAGTCATAGACATCATAGAGGCCGAGACCGCCGCCGCCGCGGAAAACGCTGCCGGTCAGCTCGGCGGCGCGCTCAGCCGCAGGGCGGAGCGGGTGTATTCGGACGTGGTTGACATAATATCTCACTTCGACGCGGTGCTCGACTACCCGGACGAGGACATAGAACCCTTTGAGCTTGCCGGCTACCGGAGCAGGCTGGAGGGCGGCTGCTGTCAGCTGAGGGAGCTTTTGTCGAGCTTTGAGCGCGGCCGGGTGCTGCGCGAGGGCGTGAGCGCGGCGATAATCGGCCGGCCGAACGCGGGTAAGAGCTCGCTGCTGAACGCGATTTTGGGCTACGACCGGGCGATAGTCACGGCGCAGCCCGGCACGACGCGCGACACGATAGAGGAAAAGGCCCTGCTGGGCGGGGTGCTGCTGCGCCTGACGGATACGGCGGGCCTGCGCGAGGCCGCGGACGAGGCCGAGCGCGAGGGCGTGCGCCGGGCCTTTGCGGCCGCCGAGGGTGCGCAGCTGGTGCTGGCCGTGTTCGACGGCTCCGAGGCCCTGCGCGCCGAGGACCGCGAGACGATAGAGGCCGCAAAGCGGGCGAAGCGCGCCGTCTGCATCATGAACAAGTCCGACCTGCCCAGGGCGGCGGATGCGGCGGAGCCGGAGGGCTTTGACGCCGTGGTCAGCCTGAGCGCCCGGACGGGTGAGGGCCTGGACGCCCTGGCCGAGGCCGTGGCGCGGCTCTTCCCGGAGCCGGAGAAGCCAGCGGGCGAGATCCTCACGAACGCACGCCAGGCCGAGGCGATGAACCGTGCGCTCGGCTCGCTGGAATCCGCCCTCCGCGCCATGGACGAAGGCCTCACGCCCGACGCCGTCCTCACAGAGGCCGAGTACGCACTAGACGCCCTCTCCGAGCTGACCGGGCGCAGCGTAAAGGCCGATGTCACGGAGCGCATCTTTTCCCGCTTCTGCGTGGGGAAATAGGTTTACATAAGTACAAAACATACCCCGGGCCGGGAAAAACTCTTGACATCCGCGGCAACGGTGGTAATATATTAGCGTGCTATCACATTAGCAAGGTAAAGTGCAGCGGAGGAAGAGCATGGAGAGCATTTTGAGGCCGGAGGAGAGGCTGGTGCGGAGTTTGCGGGCGCTGTATTCGCGCTTCGGCTACCGGCCCTACCGGATGAGCAAGTTTGAGGAATATGACCTCTACGCGGGCAACCGGAGCTTTCTGCCGAGCGGCAGCGTCATCACCTTCACGGATACGAACGGGCGGCTCATGGCGCTCAAGCCGGACGTGACGCTGTCCATAGCGAAGAACCTCGGCGGCGAGGGCGCGGCGGAGAAGGTGTATTACGACGAGAGCGTCTACCGCGCGCCGGACTCGGGCCTCGGCTTTCAGGAGATAACGCAGGCGGGGCTGGAGTACCTCGGCACTGTGGACGCCTATGTCCAGGGCGAGGTGCTGATGCTGGCGGCGCGGAGCCTGATGGAGGTCACGGACGAGTGGGTGCTGGACCTCTCGCACATGGGCTATCTCTGCGCTTTGGTGGACGAGCTGGGCCTGCGCGGCCCGGAGCGCGCGGAGCTTTTGCGCGCGGTGGGGAGCCGGAGCATCCAGGCGATACGGGCGGTGTGCGCCTCGGCGGGCGCGCCCGCGGAGCCGTCTGAGCGCCTGGCAGCGCTGGTGGAGCTCTACGGCCCGGCGCGGGAACTGCTGCCGAAGCTGGCGGAGGCCGCCGCGACCCCGGCGGAGGAGCTGGCGGCGCTGGAACTCGGCAGCGCGCTCGGCGTCCTGGAGGCCTTCGGCTGCGCCGGGAACGTGAACCTGGACCTCAGCATCACCTGCGACACGGAGTATTATAACGGCCTGGTGTTCAAGGGCTACGTCCGGGGCGCGCCTTCGGCGGTGCTCTCCGGCGGGCGGTATGACAGTCTCATGCGCAAGCTGGGCAAGGACGAACAGGCCATAGGCTTTGCGGTGTATCTGAACCTGCTGGAGCGCCTGGGCGCGCCGGAGCAGGAGTATGACGCGGACGTGCTGCTCATCCCGGACGGCGAGACGCCGGAGGAGCTGGCCGCAGCGGTGCGGGAGCTGACGGAGGCCGGGCAGAGCGTCCGGGTCCAGCCCGGCACGGAGGGTACGGCGCGCTGCCGCAGGGCGATGAAAATGAAAAACGGGAGGCCGGTTTTGCTTGAAGCAGACGATTGACATAGCCCTGCCCAAGGGCAGGCTGGGCGAGCAGGTTTACGACATGTTCGAGCGCTCGGGCTGCGGCTGCCCGGGCATACGAGAGGACAGCCGCAAGCTGGTTTTTGAAAACGAGGAGAACGGGCTGCGCTTCTTCTGGGTGAAGCCCTCGGACGTCGCGATATACGTCGAGCGCGGCGCGGCGGACATGGGCGTCGCGGGAAAGGACATCCTGCTCGAGTACTCGCCGGATGTCTATGAGCTCTGCGACCTGGGCATAGGCCGCTGCCGGATGTGCGTGGCCGGCAGGGAGGAGCAGTGGCGGCGTACCGGTACGCTCCGCGTGGCGACGAAGTTTCCGAACATCGCAACGCGGTATTTCAGCGGCCAGGGCCGCGCCATAGACATCATAAAGCTGAACGGCTCCATCGAACTCGCGCCCATAATAGGTCTCTCGGACGTAATCGTGGACATAGTCGAGACCGGCACGACCCTCCGGGAAAACGACCTGCGCGTGCTCGAGACGATTCTTCCCATAAGCGCGAGGCTCATCGCCAACAAGGCGAGCTTCAAGTTCAAATACGAGGGCATAAGCCGCCTGGCAAAGCTGATAGCCGGGGCGGCGGAAGGAGGCAGAGCGTGATGATAAAGATCATGAAGAGCGGCGAGACCCCCGCTTCCGAGCTGTTTGCGAGGGCGGTGTCCGGGCGGGACGTTTCCGGCACGGTGTCGGAGATAATACAGAACGTCCGGGAAAACGGGGACAGGGCGCTCTGCGAGTACAACGCCAAGTTTGACAACGCGGCGGGAGTGCCGCTAGAGGTGACGGCGGAGGAGCTGGACGCCGCGGTGAAGTCCGTGGACCCGGAGTACCTGCGCGTGCTCGAGCGCGCGAGCGCGAATATAAGGGCCTTCCACGAGCGGCAGGTCCGGCACGATTATATTCTGACGCGGCCCGACGGCTCCATGCTGGGCCAGCGGGTGATACCCATGCAGCGCGTGGGCCTGTATATCCCGGGCGGCACGGCGGCCTATCCCTCGTCTCTGCTCATGAACTGCATCCCGGCGAAGATAGCGGGCGTGGACGAGATAGTCATGACCACCCCGGCGACGGGCGGCGAGGTCAGCCCGGCCATCCTCGCTGCGGCGAAGGTCGCGGGAGTGGACAGGGTGTTCCGCGTCGGCGGTGCGCAGGCCGTTGCGGCCCTGGCTTACGGGACGGAGACCATACCCAGGGTGGACAAGATAGTCGGCCCCGGCAACGCCTTCGTCGCGGAGGCGAAGCGCCAGGTGTTCGGCCAGGTTGCGATAGACATGATCGCCGGGCCGAGCGAGATACTCATAGTCGCGGACGGGACAGCGGACCCGGCCTGGCTCGCGGCGGACATGCTCTCCCAGGCCGAGCATGACAGGCTCGCCACGGCGATACTCATAACCGACAGCGCGGCGCTCGCGGAAAAGACCGCCGCCGAGCTCGACAAGCAGCTCGAGATATTGCCCAGGAAAGATATCGCCGGCGCATCCCTGGAGGCAAACGGCAAGATAATCGTGACGGACGATCTCTCCGAGGCTGTGGACATTGCAAACGAGATAGCGCCGGAGCACCTGGAGCTCTGCGTGGAGCAGCCCTTCGACTGGCTGGGCAGGGTGCGCAACGCCGGCTCGGTGTTTCTGGGCCACTACTGCCCGGAGCCCCTGGGCGACTACCTCTCCGGTACGAACCACACCCTGCCGACTATGGGTACAGCGCGCTTCTCGAGCCCGCTCGGCGTGGACGACTTTGTGAAGCGGAGCTATTTCTCCTACTACACGGCGGCGGGGCTTGAATCCGTCGCGGACGACGTGGCGCTCTTTGCGGACACGGAGGGCCTGCACGCCCACGCGGTGTCCGCGACGATACGTCGAAGGGGGCGTTCGGAGTGAGCCGCTTTCTGGACAGCAAGTTCTCAAACCTCGAGCCATACGTCCCCGGCGAGCAGCCGAAGGACAGAGAATATATAAAGCTGAACGCGAACGAATCTCCCTACCCGCCCACGCCCGCCGTGCTGGAGGCGCTGCGCTCCGAGGCGGCGACGGCGCTGAACCTCTACCCGGACGCGGCCTGCCGCGAGCTCGCCGGTCTGCTGGCGGAGCAGTTCGGCCTGGGCGAGGGCAACGTCCTCTTGGCGAACGGCTCGGACGACATCCTGAACTTTTGCTTTCTCGCCTTCTGCGAGCGGGGCGTGGTGTTCCCGGACGTGAGCTACGGCTTTTACGAGGTCTTTGCGGACCTCTACCACATAGACGTCCGTCGCCCCGCCATGGGCGAGGGCCTGACAATAGACCCGCGCGACTACACCGGTACGGGCCGCTGCGTGGTGATCGCCAACCCGAACGCCCAGACGGGCGTGGCCCTGCCGCTTTCGGCGGTGGAGGGCATCGTGAAGGGCAGCCCGGAGAGCGTGGTCGTCGTGGACGAGGCCTATGTGGACTTCGGCGGGGAGACTTCGGCGCCGCTGGTTTCTAAATACCCGAACGTGCTGGTCGTGCGGACCTTTTCCAAGTCCGGCTCCCTGGCGGGGGCGCGGCTGGGCTACGCCCTGGGGCCGGAGCCGCTCATTGAGGACCTCAAAAAGCTCAAATACTCGACGAACCCCTACAGCGTGAACCGGACGGCGCTCGCCGCCGGGGCCGCCGCGGTGCGGGACTGGGCTCAGTGCGCAGCCAACTGCCGGCGCATAGCGCTCGAGCGCAGACGCCTGACGGCCGAGCTCGTGAAGCGCGGCTTTGAGCTGACCGCCTCCAGCGCGAACTTCGTCCTGGCGCGGCCCTGCCTAATCGGCGCGCGCGAATATATGGAAGCTCTGCGCGAGCGGGGCATACTCATCCGCTACCTGGGCGGCAAGCTCGCGGACTGGGTGCGCATCACCATAGGCACCCCGGAACAGATGGACGCGCTGCTCGCCGCGACGGACGAAATCTTGAAAGTGAGCTGAGACACATGAGAAACAGCGAGGTGCGCCGCGAGACGGCGGAGACTTCGGTGGTCCTGAGCCTGGAGCTGGACGGCTCGGGCAGGGCGGAGATATCGACGGGCGTCGGCTTCCTGGACCACATGCTGACCCTGCTGGCCCTCCACGGCGGCTTTGACCTCTCCGTGAGCTGCAAGGGCGACCTGCAGGTGGACGCGCACCACAGCGTGGAGGACATCGGCCTCTGCTTCGGCGCGGCGCTGGCCCAGGCCCTGGGCAAAAAGCGCGGCATAAACCGCTACGGAAGCATTCTCCTGCCCATGGACGAGGCGCTCATCCTCTGCGCCGTGGACCTCTCCGGCAGGCCCTGCCTCAGATATACGGCGGATATCCCCTCCCAGAAGGTCGGGGACTTCGATACGGAGCTCGCGCGGGAGTTTTTCCAGGCAGTGGTGAACACCTCGCTCATGAGCCTGCACATCCGGCAGCTCGACGGGCTCAACTCGCACCACATCATAGAGGGCATGTTCAAGGCCCTGGGCCGCGCGCTGCGTCAGGCCGTCGCCGTGACGGGCGGGGCGCTGCCCTCGACGAAGGGAGTGCTCTGATGATAGCCATAATCGACTACGGCGTGGGCAACCTGTTCTCGCTCAAGTCCTCCTTCGCCGCTATAGGCCAGGAGGCCGCCGTCACGGGAGACGCCGCAAAGATAGCGGACGCGGAGAGGGTCATCCTCCCCGGCGTGGGCGCCTTTGCGGATGCCTATGAAAAATTATGCACCAGCGGCCTGGACGAGGCAGTCCGCCGCGCGGTAAAAAGCGGTAAGCCCGTCATGGGCATATGCCTCGGTATGCAGCTTCTATTCGAGCGCAGCTTCGAATACGGCGAGCACCCCGGACTCGGCCTGCTGGGCGGTGAGGTGGTCGGCATGGAGGGCAGACTGCCCTCTGGTCTGCCCATACCCCACATCGGCTGGAACGCCCTGAAACTCCGACGGCCCGGCGGTGTGCTCAAGTATGTGAAGGAGGGCGACTGCGTCTATTTCGTTCACAGCTTCTACGCGGACAATTGCCCGGACAGCACTACGGCCACGACGGAATACGGCATCGACCTGACCGCCTCGGTGCAGCGGGAAAACCTCTACGGCTGCCAGTTTCACCCGGAAAAGAGCGGCAAGGTCGGCCTCGGCATCCTGCGGGCCTTCTGCGAACTGGAGGGCTGAGACATGCTGATCTTCCCGGCAATAGACCTCTACGAGGGCCGCGCTGTGCGGCTCTATAAGGGAGATTACGCCAAAATGACCGTCTACAGCGAGGACCCCGTCGCCGTGGCGCGGGACTTCGCGGCCCAGGGCGCGCGGCAGATGCACACCGTGGACCTCGAGGGCGCGAGGGACGGCGGCACTCCGAACCTGGGCATCATCGAGCGCATTGCAAAAGAGACGGGGCTCTTCGTCGAGTGCGGCGGCGGCCTGCGGGACATGGCTGCCATAGACCGCGCCTTCGCGGCCGGGGTCGGGCGAGTCATCCTCGGCACGGCGGCGGTCTCGGACGAGCGGCTCCTGGCCGAGTCGGTGCAGAAATACGGAGAAAAGATAGCCGTCGGCGCGGATTTGCGTGACGGCAGGGTCGCCATAAAGGGCTGGCGCGAGGACTCCGGCCTCACGGCGGAGGACTTTCTGCGCAAGGTCGAGGCCCTTGGCGTCCGGACCGTCATTTGCACGGACATTTCCAGGGACGGGGCCATGCGCGGCGCGAACGCGGAGCTCTATGAGCGCTTGCAGCGCGAGTTCGGGCTCGAGCTCATCGCCTCGGGCGGGGTCTCGAGCCTGGAGGACGTGGCGAGGCTCCGCGCGCTGGGCCTATACGGGGCCATAATCGGCAAGGCATACTACACCGGGGACATTTCACTCCGGGAGGCGGTGGAGGCGGCAAGATGATAACGAAAAGGATAATCCCCTGCCTCGACGTCAAGGACGGCAGGGTCGTCAAGGGCGTGAACTTCCTGGGCCTGCGGGACGTCAATTCGCCTGTCGAGCTGGCGAGCTGGTACTCAGACTGCGGCGCGGACGAGCTGGTGTTCTACGATATCACCGCCTCGGCCGAGGGTCGGAAGCTCTTCACGGACATATTGCGCGAGGTCGCCTCGACCATCTTCATACCCCTCACCGTGGGCGGCGGCATATCGAGCCTGGAGGACTTCGACCGCGTGCTCAAGTGCGGCGCGGACAAGGTGAGCGTTAACTCGGGCGCTATACGCGACCCGGAGCTGGTCCGAAAGGCCGCGCGGCGCTACGGCGACCAGTGCGTGGTGCTCTCGGCGGACATAAAGCGCGTGGACGGGCAGTTTCGCGTTTTCGCGCGCGGCGGCAGGGACGACACGGGCATAGAGGCCATCGGTTGGATAAAGCGCTGCGTCGGGATGGGCGCGGGCGAGGTCGTCGTGAACTCCATCGACACGGACGGCGTCAAGGGCGGCTTCGACCTGCCCATGCTCGAGGCGGTGTGCGAGGCGGTCAGGGTGCCGGTCATCGCCTCGGGCGGCGCGGGCTGCGCGGGGGACTTCACGGAGCTTTTCCGCCGCGTGCCGGAGGTGAGCGCAGGGCTAGCCGCGTCCATCTTCCACTTCGGCGAGGTAAAAATACCGGAGCTCAAGGCCGAGCTGCGGCAAAACGGGATAAATGTGAGGCTGTGACATGGACCTTAATAAACTGAAATTCGACGAACGGGGCCTCATACCCGCCGTCGTTGTGGACGCGGAGAGCAAAAAAGTGCTCACCCTGGCCTATATGAACCGGGAGAGCCTTGAAATTTCGATGCGCGAGGGCCGGACCTGCTTCTGGAGCCGGAGCCGTCAGGAGCTTTGGCGCAAGGGCGAGACGAGCGGCAACGTGCAGCGCATCGTCTCAATAACGGCGGACTGCGACCTGGACGCCCTGGTCGTGAAGGTCGAAAAGGCCGGTCCCGCCTGCCACACGGGCGCGGACAGCTGCTTCTTTAACCCCGTCTATGAGAGCGACGAGCTCTCCGAGTTCTCGCTCGACGGGCTCTACGAGCTGCTCCAGGGCAGAAAAAAAGAGCTGCCCGAGGGCAGCTACACGACTTATCTGTTCCAAAAGGGGCTCGACAAGATACTCAAAAAGGTGGGTGAGGAGTCCACGGAGGTCATCATCGCCGCACACGCCCGGGACAGGCGCGAGACGGTGTATGAGATGGCGGACCTCGCCTACCACGTCATGGTACTGATGGTGGAGCTGGGCATCACCCCGGAGGAAGTCCGCCGGGAGCTGGCCTCGCGCCACGTCATCGACCACAAGGTCAAGCAGGAGAAAATGACCTGACGGCCAAAAAAGGAAAGGACAGGGTCACCGGCAAGCCCGGCAGGCCCTGTCTTTTCGTTTTGCGCAGGCAGTCCTTAGACCTTCTCCTCAAGCATACGGATGCAGTCGGAGCAGACATTCTTGCCCCTGTAGGAGACAATGTCCTTCGCGCTGTCGCAGAAGATGCACGCGGGCTGATATTTCCTGAGGATAATAGCGTCGCCCTCGATGTAGATCTCCATGCTGTCCTTCTCGGCTATATCGAGCGTCCTTCTCAGTTCGATGGGGAGCACGATACGGCCAAGCTCGTCTACCTTTCTTACGATCCCGGTTGATTTCATTAAATTCCCTCCAAATCTGCCGTGTCCAGTTAGCGGCACTCCAAAATTATATCTGACTTTCGTCATAAAGTCAACACGCGGAGAATAATTATACATGAAGAAATCTGACGATTTGAAAGCCGCCTAATTGGGAGGAATGAACAATATGTCTAAATTGTGGACAATAGCGCTCATGATCGCGCTAATTTACGGTTCAATGACCGGAAAAGGTTCGGAAACCGGGATGGCGGCCCTGGAGGGCGCGCCGGCTGCGGTTAAGCTCATCCTGGAGACGGGGGCGCTCATCTGTCTCTGGTCCGGCGTGATGGAGGTGATGCGCCGCTCGGGACTGACGGCAATCTTGTCCAGGCTGCTGCGCCCTGTTTTGCGGCGGCTCTTCCCCCGCGCCTCCCGCGATCAGGAGACGCTGGACGCCCTGACCTCAAACGTCTCCGCCAACCTGCTCGGGCTCGGAAACGCCGCCACGCCCATGGGCATAAAGGCGGCGCGAGGCATGGTCCGGCTCTCGGACAGGCCGGACAGGGCGGACAGGGAGCTCTGTCTCCTCGTCGTGCTGAACACGGCTTCCATCCAGCTGCTGCCCACAACGGCGGCGGCGCTCCGTGCCGGCTACGGCGCGGCCGCGCCCTTCGACATCCTGCCCGCGGTGTGGTTCAGCACGGTCCTCTCCGTGACGGCCGGGCTCGCCGCGGCGGCCCTGTTCTCCAGGGTGTGGCCGGAATGAGCACGCTTGCGGATATGGCCGCGGCCCTCGTCCTCACGGCCACGGCGTTCTGGGGCCTGCTGACCGGGACGGACGTGTTCGAGGCGATGCTGGACGGTATACGTCAGGGGTTGACTACGCTCCTGCGCATCCTGCCGCCGCTCATCGCGCTGCTGACGGCAGTGTATATGCTGCGGGCCTCTGGCGCCCTGGAGGCCCTGACGGAACTGCTGCGGCCTGCGCTGGAGCTGCTCGGCATCCCGCCGGAGACCGCGCCGCTCATGCTGCTGCGGCCTATCTCCGGCAGCGGAGCGATGGCGGCGGCCTCCGAACTCATGCAGTCCTTCGGCCCGGACTCCTATGTTGGCCGAACGGCGGCGGTCATGCTCGGCTCCACGGAGACGACCTTCTATGTAGTGGCCGTCTACTTCGGCGCGGCCGGGGTACGGCGGACGCGCTGGGCCGTTCCCGCGGCGCTCTGCGCCGACCTGGCGGGCTTTGCAGCCTCCGCCCTGGCCGTCCGGCTCTTCTTTGGATAAAGAAAAATAAAAATTTAACAAAATATGCGCTTCAGCCCTTTACAAAGCCGGAAATATGTGTTATTATGATTACGGCTTGTTAAATGAATAACATTTGATGAGCCTCTCTCTGACGGCTTTTTTCTCTCTCCCCACAGAGGTCTCCGTTCGCTGCAGGTCCGGCGTCGGGGGCTGAAACAGGCGGCGTCCGACTTCTCTCCGGGCGCCGCTTGTTTTTGCGCGATAACCTTTGACATTTGCGGGATATGAGGATAGAATCTTGCGGAAGGGGGCGAGGGCATGGAAGTGGAAAGGGAGCAGACATGCTGCTTTACCGGGCACAGAAGTTCAAAGCTGCCCTGGCACACCAATGAGGGGGACATACGCTGTGTTGAGCTCAAGCGCAAGCTCCGGGAGGCGCTCAGGGAGGAATATGAAGGCGGCATCAGGCATTTCATCTGCGGGATGGCCAGCGGGAGCGACATGTATTTTGCCGAGGAGGTGCTCCGCCTGCGCGAGGAGCTGCCGGATATAACGCTGGAGGCGGCGGTGCCGTATGAGGAGCAGAGCAGAGGGCTGTCGCCCTGGGACAAGCGGCGCTATGAGCGGGTGCTCTCCGCCTGCGATAAGGTGACTGTAGTGAGCCGGGAATATTGGGCGGGCTGTATGCAGAAGCGCAATGTGTACATGGTGGACAGGTCCGCGGTAATAATAGCCGTGTTCGGCGGCGGTCAGGGCGGGACCTTCAACACTATGCGCTATGCTCTGAAAAAAGGGCTGAAGCTCGTGGAAATATCTCCGTAAGGCTTTGACAGTCCGCAGCATATGATGTATAATACCAGGCCATGTGTAAGGATGTGAAATAGCAGGATGAAAGACGTCATAATCTCCATAACCGGGGTGCAGAACTACCCCCAGGGTACGGACGATTCGGTGGAGCTGGTCACCGAGGGCAAATACAGCTTCCGCGACGGGCGGGGCGAGCTCAGCTATATGGAGAGCGAGCTGACGGGGATGCAGGGTACGCGCACCTCGTTCACCTTCACGCCGACGGAGGTGGTGCTCTCGCGCGAGGGTACGCTGACGAGCAAGATGATCTTCCGCGAGGGGACGAAGAACACCTTTTTGTATGACACGCCCTTCGGCTCGGCGACGATGGGCCTGGATACGCACAGGATACACTCCACGCTCGGCCCAAAGGGCGGAGATATGGAAATAGACTACGTGGTGGATTTTGACCACGCCGTCGTTGGACGGAACAAGTTCAGGATAAACGTGAGAGAACGGGGCGGTGCGGCAGATGGCAAATCTTGTTGAAGAGGCAAAAAAACAGATAGACGCGCTCCTGAGGCGCAGTCTGGAGCGCGCGGCGGAAAAGGGCGAGCTGCCCTCCGGCGCGGCGCTCTCCGGGACGGTAGAGGTCCCGAAAGACGCGAACAACGGCGACTTCGCCGCAAACCACGCCATGGCCGGCGCGAGGGCGCTGCGCATGGCGCCGAGGAAGATAGCGGAGGCGCTGACGGCTAACCTCGAGCTGGAGGGCAGCTATTTCACCGCGGCGGAGACGGCCGGGCCGGGCTTCATAAACTTCCGGCTGGCGCCGGAGTGGTACTCCGCTGTGATGGCGGCGGTGCAGGCCGAGGGCGCGGATTACGGGCGCTCAGCGGCGATGCAGGGCCAGAAGGTGATGGTCGAGTTCGTCTCCGCCAACCCGACTGGGCCGATGCACATGGGCAACGCCCGCGGCGGAGTCCTGGGCGATACGCTGGCTGAGGTGCTGTCCCGGGCCGGGGCGAAGGTCTGGCGCGAGTTCTATGTGAACGACGCCGGCAACCAGATAGAGAAGTTCGCCGCCTCGATAGAGGCGCGCTATGCGCAGCTGGTCCTGGGCGAGGGGGCCGTGGAGTTCCCGGAGGACGGCTACCACGGCGACGATATAAAAGAGCTCGCGCGGCTCTTCCTGGAGGAAAAGGGCGCCGGCTGGCTGGACAGGCCCCTCGCGGAGCGGCACGAGGCCATGGCGCGCTTCGGCCTGGAGCACAACCTGCCCAGGATGAAGGCCGACCTCGCCCGCTACGGCATAGAATACGATGAGTGGTTCTTCGAGAGCAGCCTGCACGAGAGCGGCTTTGTTGCGGACACGGTGGCAAAGCTCACCGAGCGCGGCTTCACCTATGAGAAGGACGGCGCGCTCTGGCTGGCGACCTCGCGCATCCTGGGCGACGAGCTGCGCGCCGCGGGCAAGAGCGAGAAGGACATTGAAAAACTGGACCTCAAGGACGACGTGCTCCGCCGTGCGAACGGCTTTTACACCTACTTCGCCGCGGACATAGCCTATCACCGCAACAAGCTGGACGTCCGGGGCTTTGACCGGGTCATCAACATCTGGGGCGCGGACCACCACGGTCACGTTGCGCGGCTGAAGGGCGCGCTGGACGCCCTGGGTCTGGACGGGCAGCACAGGCTGGACATAGTGCTCATGCAGCTAGTGAAGCTCCTGCGCGACGGCGAGGTCGTGCGCATGTCCAAGCGGACGGGCAAGGCCATTTCCCTGGGCGACCTGCTCGACGAGATACCCGTGGATGCGGCGCGCTGGTTCTTCAACTCCAGGCCGGACACGCAGATGGACTTCGACCTCGGCCTCGCAGTGCGCGAGGACAGCGAGAACCCTGTATATTATGTGCAGTACGCTCATGCGCGCATCTGCTCGGTTTTGCGCAACCTTGCGGCGGATGGGCATAAAGTTCCAACTGCGGCGGATATTGATGCATCGCTGCTGACGACGGAGCAGGAGCGCGAGGTCATAAAGCAGCTGGCGGGGCTGCCGGACGAGGTCCTGCACGCGGCGCAGTCGCTGGACCCGAGCAGGATAAACCGCTACGCGATGGAGCTGGCGGCACGTTTCCACCGCTTCTACAACGCCTGCCGGATAAAGGGCGCGGAGCCCGGCGTGCTGGAGGCCCGTCTGCTGCTGGCGGACTGCGTGCGCGGCGCGATAGCGGTCTGCCTGGACATCCTGGGCGTGAAGGCGCCGGAGCAGATGTGAGGAAAAAGATACTGTTGCAAAATAGGCCGGGCCGTGCTATAATGAACACGACAACCGAAAAGATGTCTTCGGGGCAGGGTGAAATTCCCGACCGGCGGTAAAGTCCGCGAGCGGAAGCTTCGGCCAATGCATGAATCGGTGCGATTCCGATACCGACAGTACAGTCTGGATGGAAGAAGATGCGTATTTTGCACCTTTGCAATTATTACGCCCGAAGGAGACACCCTTCGGGCGTTAATCTATGTTAAGAGGTGCATTTAAAATGGATGCAGCAAAAAAGACCCCCGCAGTCCGCAAGCTGGACGTGAAGAAACTCGCAACCCTCGCTATGATAACCTGCCTCGCCTATGTGGTGATGCTGGTCTCCAAGCTGATGCCGAGCGTCTACGGCTTTTTGGACTTTGACTTCAAAGACGTCGTCATCTGCATAGGCGGCTTCATCTACGGCCCCGTGTCCGCCGCCGCCGTGGCCCTGGTCGTCGCCTTCATCGAGATGGTCACGATCAGCACCACCGGCCCCTGGGGCTTCCTCATGAACTTCCTCGCCACCGCGAGCTTCTGCTGCACGGCCTGCTTCATCTACAAAAAGCACCACACGATGAAGGGCGCCGTCATCGGCCTTGTCACCGGCGTCATCTGCCTGGTCGTGGTCATGCTGCTGTGGAACTACCTCGTCACCCCTATCTATCAGAGCATGCCGCGCGAGGCCATCGCTGACCTGCTGCTGCCGGTGTTCCTGCCCTTCAACGCGGTCAAGGGCGGCATGAACCTCGCCGCGACCCTGCTGCTGTATAAGCCCGTCGTCACCGCGCTGCGCCGCGCAAAGCTCATCCCCGAGTCCGAGCACGCCGCGCCCCCTGTGGCCGGCAAGAAGCGCCTGGGCATGACGCTGGTTTTCCTCTTCGTCCTGGCGACCCTCGTCCTCTGCGCCCTCGCCCTGGCCGAGGTCATCTGAATAGGCAGACAGAAAAAAGCCCCCGTCCGGGGGCTTTTTTTATTTGTCTGAGAAGGCGGAGCCTTCTCAGACAAAGGGGGCTTGCGCTGCGCTTCATGCCTCGCTGCGCTCGACACTCCGCTCCGCGAGCGGTATTTTCGTCGACGTACACGCCGCCGCCGAAAATGATCGCACTTTATTTCGCGGCTGCGGCCGCGAAACTCTGCGAGGCTTTTTTTATTTGGCGGGCGGCGCGTATTTATGCAGGGCGCGGCGCAGGCGAAGGAGGCTGAGGACAAAGTTCAGCGTTTCGTTGAAATAGATGATGCAGAGATAGGCCGTGAGGGCGCCAATAGGAAGAAAATACCACACGAGCAGCACGCCCAGAGCGGCGTCAAGTATGTTTATGGCCATGCTCCAGACCTGCTGGCCCAGGCCCTTGAGGCAGCCGTCCACGACCATATCGGTGTACATGAGCGGCACGAGCGGGGCGAGCAGGCGGATGAAGCGCCCGGCGTCCTCGGAGCCGTAGACGGCCTCGCCCAGAGCGCCGCCGAAGCGCCAGAGGATGAGCGCCGCGGCGAGCGAGAAGCCGCCGCACAGCTTCAGCAGTTTGCCGACTATCCTCCGTATCCCTGCGGCGTCGCCGCGCATCTGGGCCTCGGTGAGCGTGGGTATGGTGAGCTCGGCCACGGCGCCCAAAAGGCAGGAGGGGAAGCCGATTATGGGCATAGCCATGCCCTGAATTACGCCGTAGCCCGCCAAAGCCGCGTCCGCTGAGAGTCCGGAGCGCCGGAAACCGCGCGGGACGAGCAAGTGCTCCAGCGTGGAGAGTGCGCTCCGGGCGTAGGCGGACACCGCCAGCGGCAGCGCCACGCCGAACATCCTGGCCGTCAGCCGGACCCGGCCGCCGCCGTGCTCGCCATGCCGCTTCCTGTCCCCGATGTAGAAGGCGAGCATCATGCACAGCGAGAGCATATCCGAGGCCGTCACCCCCGCCGCCACCGCCGCACAGCTCTTTTCAATGTCCCCCTCCGGCGCGCGGGAGAGGAATGCCACCACCAGACATACGCAGATGAGCTGCTCGATGAGATGGACCAGGGAGGGCTTCCATATTCTGCCGCAAGCCGTGAAGTAGCCCGAGAGCACGGAGGAGAGCGCGATGAAGGGCAGACCGAAGGCGAGTATGCGCAGGCTCATGACGGTCCTTGCGTCGCCTATCCACAAAAAACCGATGGGTTCCGCAAAAAAATACAGTATCGCGCAGGCCGCGGCGCCGAAGGCGAGACTGTAGGCGGCGCAGCGGCTCATCGCTCCGCCGACGCCGTCGCCGCGCCTGAGCCCTATCTCCTCCGCCACGAGCCGCGTGACGGCAAAGCGGATGCCGCTGACGGCGAAGGTCGTCGCCAGCAGCTCGACGCTCATCACCAGCTGGTAGAGCCCTATCCCCGCCGCGCCTATCCGCCCCGCCAGCCAGGCCTGAAAGGCCATGCCTATGCAGCGCATCAGCAGTGACGCGCCCGTCAGCAGGAAGGTGTTTACAATCAACCTTTTTCGCATAATAAGACCCCCGCTTGTACTCATGAGAGTATATGCGGGGGTCTCGCTCAGTTGAACCTGTCTCCGGACGCGGCCAGGAGTTCCCCGGCGCGAGAGCGCAGGCGCTTGTTTTCGGGCCTTTCGAGCCGTGGGTCCGAGTCCAGGAGCCTTTTTGCGGCATCCTGCGCCGCCTTGAGGACGTTCATATCCGCGCCTAGGTCGGCTATGTGCAGCTCGGGCAGGCCGTGCTGACGCGAGCCGAAGAAGTCCCCCGGGCCGCGCAGGCGCAGGTCCTCCTCCGCTATTTTGAAGCCGTCGGAGATGTGCGTCATGGCATGGAGCCGGGCGCGGGCTTCCTCGCCCTTGGCGTCTGAAACCAGGATGCACCAGCTCTTGTGCTTTCCGCGCCCGACGCGCCCGCGCAGCTGGTGGAGCTGGGACAGCCCGAAGCGCTCCGCATTCTCGACGACCATCAGCGCCGCGTTCGGCACGTCCACGCCGACCTCTATGACCGTTGTGGAGACGAGCACGTCCGTCTCCCCGGCGGCGAAGCGGGACATGATCTCGTCCTTCTCCCGGGCCTTGAGCTTGCCGTGGATGCAGGCTATCCTCAGCCCGGGCAGCTGCTGCCTGAGCTCTTCCGCGTGTTCCTCGGCGGACTTGAGGCCGTCCCCGGCCTCCTCGCCCTCCTCTATACGCGGGCAGACGACAAAGACCTGGCGGCCCTCGGACACGAGCTTTTCGATGAAGCCGCCCAGCCGCGCGCGGTAGCTTTCGTCCACGGCGAAGGTGTCCACCTTCTGCCTGCCCGGGGGCAGCTCGTCTATGAGCGAGACGTCCAGCTCGCCGTAGATCATGAGCGCAAGAGTGCGCGGGATGGGCGTTGCGGACATGACGAGGATGTGCGGGCGCAGGCCCTTTTCTGCCAGGGCGGCCCGCTGCTGGACGCCGAAGCGGTGCTGCTCGTCCGTCACGACAAGGGCGAGGTCCCTAAACTCCACCCAGCCGGAGAGCAGGGCGTGGGTCCCGACGCAGAGCGCGTATTCGCCCGAGGCGAGGCCGGAGAGGACGGCGCGCTTTTCCGCCGCGCGCATGGAGCCCGTGAGCTTGGCGACGCGGATGCCGAAGGGCTCCAGGAAGCCCGTGAGCGTGGCGTAGTGCTGCTCGGCCAGGATCTCCGTCGGCGCCATGAAGGCCGACTGCGCGCCCGACTGCGCCGCGTACCAGATGCAGGCCGCAGCCACGAGCGTCTTGCCGCTGCCGACGTCGCCTTGTACCAGGCGGTTCATGAGCTTGCCGGAGCTCATGTCGCCGATCGCCTCGCGCATGGCCCGCAGCTGCGCGCCCGTGGGCGAGAAGGGCAGGGAGCCGGTGAAGGTCCCGAGTCCGGCGCCGCGCAGGACCCGGCCCTGCGCGCCCTCGCGTCCGCCGCGCAGGAGCCCCAGCGCGCAGGCCAGCACGAATAACTCCTCGAACACCAGCCTCCGCCGCGCCAGGCTCAGCGCCTGCATGTCCGCGGGGAAGTGGACGTTCTCATAGGCATAGCGCGCCGTGCAGAGCTTGTATTCGTCCGCGACGCAGTCCGGCAGCCCGTCCGGCAGCCGGCCCTGGGACAGGTCCAGCGCCTGGCGCACGGCGGAGCGCACCGTGTTCTGCGAAAGTCCGGAGGTGAGGCGGTAGACCGGAACTATCCGCCCAGTCACCCGCCCGAAGTCGGCCAGCCTGTCGAACACCGGGTTCGTCATCGAGACAAAGCGGCCCTTCACCTGCGCCCGGCCGTAGAAAACATAGCTCTCGCCCTTGCGGAACTGGTCCTTCAGATAGGCCTGGTTGAAAAAGGTCAGCTGCATGGCGCCCGTCTCGTCCACTGCGCGGAAGCGCAGGAGATCCAGACCGCGGCGTATGCGGCTCAGCTGCGGCTCCGTGCCGACGACCGCCTCGACGCAGACCAGGTCCCCGTCCGCCAGCTCGGCTATCCTGACAAGGCGCGTCCTGTCCTCGTATGCGCGCGGGAAAAACGAAACAAGACCGGCGAGGTCGTGGACGCCCAGCCTCCCAAAGGCCCGCGCCCGCGCCTCGCCAACTCCCTTAACGTATCTCAGTTCCGTTCCGAACTCTGGCATTATGTCAACCTCGCTTAAATCTCCACAGCCTTTCCCTGTCAGCCTCTTCAGCGTAGGCGATGCCCACGCGTTTGTCTGTTATTATGTTAACCTTCCTGCCCTCGTCCTCGATGCGGAGGAGCGGGGAGGAGCAGATGTCTATTCCGTTCTGCGCGCCGGTGATGCCGAGGTATTTTGTGAGCTTGCCGGGGCCTTCGAAGCCCTCGCAGGCGCGGATGAGGACGCCCTGGGGGAAGTCCTCGGGGCCGGTGATGACGTTGAGCAGCCAGTGTATGCCGTAGCAGAGGTAGACATAGACCGCGCCGCCGGGGCGGTAGAGCATTTCGGTGCGTTTGGTGCGGCCGCGGTGGGCGTGGCAGGCGCTGTCCTCAACGCCGCGGTAGACCTCGGTCTCGGTTATTACGAGGCGGCGCTCCTGCGCGCCGGGGAGGCTGCTGACGAGGGTCTTGCCCACGAGCTCCGGCGCTACCTCCAGCGCGTCCCGGAGAAAAAATTCCCTGCCGAGCCTCATTTCCGGACGTACTCCAGCGTGTAGCCGTCTCCGGAGCGCTCAAAGGCCTCGGACAGGCCCTCGGAGACGAGGACGCGCCCGTCGTCCGTGAGGAGGACCATTTCGAAGTCTGTGGAGTCCTGGTAGAGGTCCTTGGCCCGGTCCTCGCCCATGACGCACAGGGCGGTGGAGAGGGCGTCCGCGTAGATGCCGTTCTCCGCGACGACGGTGGCGGAGAGGACGCCGGAGTCGGCGGGGTAACCGTCGCCGGGGTCTATGATATGCGTCCAGGTGTTGTCCTTCTCGTCGGTAAAATAGCGCTGGTAGCCGCCGGAGGTGGAGACGGCATGGCTGCCGGAGAGGTTCAGCGTACAGGCATAGGCCGAGGGGTTTGCCGGGTCCTGGACCGCTATGATCCAAGGCAGGCCGTCGGGCTTGTCGCCCAAGGTCTGGATATTGCCGCCGATGGAGACTATGCCGGCCTCGACGCCCGAAGTCTGCATGGCGCGGGCGGCGTACATGGCGGCGCAGCCCCGGCCGAGCGAGGCGAAGGAGAACTCCATCCCAACGGGCAGGGTGAAGAGGTAGGAGTCCGTATCCGTCATGGCGGAGAGGGTGGCGGCGGAGAAGTCCACGTTTTTGACCAGGCTCTCTATCTCGTCCTCGGAGGGGACGCGGTAGAGCCCGTCCACAAAGCCCCAGGCCTTGACGAGGGGGTAGACGGTGGGGTCGAAATCGCCGCCTGAGAGGGCGTGGACCTGCTGGGCGATGAGCAGCATCTCCGCTACCTGACCCGTCACGACGATGCTCTGGCCCTGCGAGTTGTTGATCGTGTAGGCGGTGGAGCCGTCACGCTTCGGGTCGAGCGCGACGCCGAGCGAGTTGATGACGGAGGCGGCGGATTCCAGCCCGGCCTCGGCGGATTTGCCATAGGCCTTGATGGAGACGGCCGAGTTCATGGCGAAGAGCTGTTTTTCAGTCGCGGTGACGCTGCCGCAGCCGGGCAGAGCCAGCAGCAGCCCCAGACAGAGCGCCAGTGCGGCGAAAGATTTGAGTCTTTTCATGGCATATCCTCAATCACGAGCATTTTTCTAGATAACCAGTATAGCACAAGCCTCACGAATAGGCAAACTTAACTATTTACTTTGCCCGAGGTATTTGCTATAATGGCTGAGCCGAAATGCGCCCGTAGCTCAGCTGGATAGAGTGTCAGACTCCGACTCTGAAGGTCGTGGGTTCGAATCCCGTCGGGCGTACCACAAAAAACCGCTTGTTTCGTTTGAAACAGGCGGTTTTTCTTACTTTTTGGGCTATTTGGATTTTCACGCGGAGCGAGAAGTTCAACAAAAGTTCAACTCGCCTCCAAAATTCAACCGGTTTGAGCCTTTTTGAAGTAGATATCCGAGAGCATGTCGGCGCTCTGGGCGTCTGCCTGAGCTATGACGTGCGCGTATATGTCTGAGGTCGTGCTGACCTGCGCGTGGCCGAGGCGCTTTGATATGCTCACGCTGTCCATGCCGCCGAAGTAGAGCATTGAGGCCATTGTGTGCCGGAAGGCGTGGGGGTTTATGTGCGGCAGGCCGTGGCGCTTGGAGAAGCGGTCAAGCCATGTCGTCACGCTGTCCGGGTGCATCGGCGCGCCGTCGTCCCGCGTGAACACATAGCCGCGATCCTGATAATACTCGCCGAGCCGGAACCGCTCCTCAAGCTGCCAGACGCGGTAATCCTTCAGCATGGAGATGGTCTCCGGCGGTATGGCAACATAGCGCTCGCTGGACTTGGTTTTCGGCCTGCCCTCATAAACGCCCTTGTCGGGGGTGTATGAGATACTGCGGCAGATGAACACCCGCGAGCGGGCAGAGTCCACATCCTCCCACTTCAGGCCGAGCACCTCTCCACGCCTTGCACCTGTAATCATTAGCAGGTGTACAAGCGCCTGCCATTTGAGCGGCTCGGTCCTGAGCGCGGCGTTTATCGCATCTATGTCGGCTGGCTGCAAGTAGTTTGCCTCTTTCCGCTCCGCCCGCGGGGGCTCGGCGCGGGAGGCGGCGTTGAAGGGGACGAGCCCCTCTTTGACCGCCTGAGCGAGCACGATCGAAATAAACCGGTGATAGCGCAGCACGCTTTTTGCACTCAGTCCTCCGCCTGTGCGCTTGTTCTGCCCCGGCTGCATGAGCTTGCCGTAAAACTCGTTCAGGTGGTGCGCCTGCAAGTCGCGCAGTTTTATGTGGCCCAGCTCGGGGTATATGCGCTCGGTCATGTTGCGGTAGTCGACTATGGTCTTGTGTGCGTCGCCGCGCTGCTCCTTCAGGACGAGGACATACTCGGCGTACTGCTCGAAGGTCTGGCGGGTATCAGAAGCCAAGCCCTCCCGACACTGCTTTTCAAAGGTCGCGGCGAAAGCCTCGGCCTTTTTTCGCGCGGTCTTTTCGCTCCACGTCGGCGCGACGTCGAAGGTGGCCGTCCACGGCTTGAGCTGCTTTCCGTCCGCTCCCCGGCCTCGAAAGACGCGGATAGAGTACGAGACCAGCTTGCCGGACTTGTCCCGGCGGGGTTGGAGGTTAGCCATTGCCGCGGGCCTCCTCTCCGCTTCGAACGCGCTCCAAATTGGCGAGAATGGCGTTCCGTACCGACGCATCGTTGTACTCACCAGAATCGTCCGAGAGTTCCCTGTTCGCCGCGTCCAGAAGCTCATGATAATTCTCGCGCTTCAGCAACTCGTCCAGCATATAGGTAAAAGCCCGCTCGGTGTCATAGCGCTTGCGCGAGACTGCTTCATCCAGCTCATCTGGCCCGTTTTCACCGATTAGCGCATCTCCGTTCACTAGCCTCTTAAACTCGAAGATAGCCGTTTTTGCCTTATCTACAAAGTCGAGGAGTGCAGCGGCTAGAAATGCCGAATTGTCCAACTCAGCAAGTAATCCTACAAGTGTACGGAAGTTTTGGCCGAATACTGAATCCGAATGTATCAGGTTTATTGTGCGCTCAGAGAGTTTCGTATAGGCGATCGCCTTTTGGGCGTCCGCATTCGTGCTCTGCGTATCCGTCAAGCCCAATAAGTAATCCGTGGATACATTGAAATAATTAGCAATTTCGATAAGCTTTTGCATGTTTGGCTGTGTGGAGCCGTCCTGATACTGAGACACAGCCTGTCGCGATATCCCCAGCGCATTTGCAAGTGCAGTCATTGTTACCTCACGTGCCGTCATCAGTTCGCGAAGCCGTGTAGGAAACGCGAAGTTGTATTTTTCTAGCGATGTTGACATAGTATACCTCCGATCCGCAAGAAATTCTTGCGATTGACAAAGCGAAAGCAAATTATGCTTGCAGCAAGAAATCCTTTCTGCTATCATATCATTAGCAAGCCAAACTTGTCAACGAGTAATGATAAAGAACAGAAAGGAGATAATCATGACAGAGTTCAGCGAAAAAGCGAGAGCGGCACAGCGCGCATATTTGCGGGAGTGGAGGCGGAAAAACCCAGATAAGGTCAAGGAGCAAAACCGCCGCTACTGGGAGAGAAAAGCAGCACAGTTCGAGCAAGAACAGGCAGCGTGCGGAGGAGGCAAAAATGATGCAATTTGAACCCCCACGCATGATGAGTATCCGCGCGGCGGCGCGGCTCGGGCCGCTCAGCGAGTATACGCTCCGGCTGCTAGAGAAGCAGGGCAAGCTGCCCTGTATCCACACAGGCCGGAAATGCCTGGTCAATTATGACCGACTGCTCGAGATGTTAGGAGGGCTGGGCGCATGAGAGAAAAAATAAAAGCCCGTCCGGGCGTTGCAGCACCCGGGCGAGCAGAGGGGAATAAAGCGCATTGCAGAGCGGCTGTAGACCCCGTAACTCAGTCTACCACAGCCGCTCCGGGAGGTCAACGCTCGATAGCCGAGCTGCTCGCCGTCGGTGCGGAGAACGGACTCACAAGCCGACAACTGTCCCAGCTAACGGGACTTGACACGCGGACTATTCAGGCGCGCATATCCGCCGAGCGCCTGAGCGGTGTGCCGATATGCTCGGACACACTCAATGGCTTCTATATGCCCTCAAACGACGAGGAGAAGGCGCGCTGTATACGTTCGCTGCGACGCCGCGGCATTGAGATACTGCGCGTTGCAGAGGCTATGAACAGAATCCCCGGTGATGGACAGATGGAGCTGCATATCGGTGAGATGGACGATCGGTAAGGGGGGAGGCGAATGTCCGGCAAAAAACGTCGGGTCGGTGGATCAGACAATCTTCGCCCGTGGCTGACACCGAAGCCGGACGGCAAGCGCGAGCCTTTTATTATGGTTGCAAATAGCCTCATGGCGTCCCCGGTGTTTGCTTCTCTTCCCCTGTCTGCACAGCGTACATATATGTGCATGGCGGCACACGCATCAGGCAAAAGAGAATTTGTATTTCCGCAGTCTCTTGCGTCCAAGACGTATTACATCCCGAGGAACTCGCTTCGTGCTGCAGTGGACAGGCTTGTAGAGAGTGGCTTTATTGAGCGCGTGGAGGACGGCTCATACAGCCAATACGCCCCGGCTCGTTATCGTTTTGCATTCGGCTGGAAACAAAGTCCGCAACCATAGTATGTGCCACCAGCTCCCGCATACTGGCCCATAGAATGTGCCACCCCGTTGCCCCGGCCTCCAAGGGTGGGATATGCAATGGGCCACCAGTGAGAATTTCAAGCTCTTCGCCTGGCACATACAATGGGCCTATATTAAGATTTACCATGTCTATCTATCCGAGCGGACAGCGCAAGGGGGCGCTGATTCGTCGCCTCGTGCAGACACACACAAAGCGTTGGGTTCGAAAAAAAGCTACGGCTTTATGGAGGGATGAACGGAGATGACAAAAGAGCAGTGCCGGGTCGCGCGTGAGAGGCTCCGCCTACACAGAGCGCAGTGCGCAGCGCTGGAAACTATTCCGGACGAGATACGGCGTCTTGATCTGGCGCTGACTTCAGCACGCACGTCGCGCCTAGATAGGATGCCCGGCGGCAGAGACGAGGACCGCATAGAGAGCCTCATACAGCGCAGGGACAATCTTCGGCTCCAGCTGGAGATGACCGAGCTAGACGTCAGCATCGTCAGGCACGCGCTGGACTCGCTCACTACCGACGAGCGGCACGTGCTCGAGGTCATGCATATTACGCGACAGCGCGGCGCTGTGGAGCGGCTAAGGGCTGAATACTATTATGCCGACTCGCGCAGTGTGTACAAGCGTGAGGCTCGAGCGTTGGAGCACTTCGCCACGGTCATATACGGCGGTACTACGCACGAACCAAGGACAAAGCAAGACGCTCCCCCCAAATAGCCGCGAGCCAGCCGCGATAATAACAAATGCCATTTTTGCTATATTGCGAAATAGCAATGCAAGGAACAACGAGCGAACTCCGACGCCCAGCAAAGCCGCGAGCCAGCCGCGATAATTCCGACGTTTTTGCCTGAAAAAGGGGCCGCAAGCGCGGCCCCTTAGCTTTGTACTCGTCTCGAGCGCTCCTCGCGGATACCGTGTACCCGCCCGGCGTTATATACAGCTTGAAGGAACTCGACAAGGTTGTCGCCATCTCCTTTTACGGGTCTGGCTCCGAACACGTCCATCATCCCGCGGAGAAACTCGCGTCTGTCAGGCGACCACTCACGCAGGCGGCAGGCCTCAACGACCTGTGCGTATACTCCGCCGCTCATGCTACGCAGAAGCGCCTCGTGACGCTTTCACGGCTGAATCTGGCAGCTACGTCCGGCAGGGCCGTTTTGAGGGCGCTCACGTCGAGTTTAACAGCCTTGACGGTTTTCCATGTGACTTTGTACTCCCCGGCCCGCAACTCCTCTGCGTCGCCCATAGCGGCCTTGAGCGCGTCCTTGATGGCGTCGGCCTCGGCCTGCGCTTCGTCGATGAGGGCTTGCAGCTCCCGCAGCTCGCGACACTTCGCGGCGATGTCGTTTGTGCTCATGTGTGTACCTCCTCATTTTGGGAGAGAGCCGGGAGGCCTTGCGCGCGCCTCGGTGGGTCGTCTTATCGCATCCCGCCCCGGTCTGACCTTGCGTTCTTGTTTCAGCTCTCGCTTACTTCGTCCGCCTTGTCTCTCCCTTGCTGTGATTGTATTTTACTATATTTACGGGAATATATCAATAGACGGAATAGACATATTTACGGGAATATATTTGTCGATTATTTCTATTTACGGGAGTAGATTTGTGAGGTATAATATAGCTACAATGGGAGGAGAGGGCAAAGTTTTTGCCGCTCCCGAAAGGAGTGGAGTGCATGGCGGTGTCGAAGGCGCAGCAGCGCGCCGTACACAAATACGTCAAGGACAATTATGACCGGATAGAGTTGACGGTGCCGAAGGGACGCAAGGCCGAGCTGAAGGCGCTTGCAGACAGCCGAGGGCAAAGCGTCAACGCCTTTGTGAACGAGGCCATAGACGCTGCTGTGAGCGGTGTAGCGGTTCAGGTGGGCGGCGCACTGCTCACGGCCAAAGCGCTCACCGAGGCCCGCAGCGCCGCCGAGAGCGCCGGGGAAACGGTGGAGGCGTTCATCGAGCGCGCCATAGAGACGCAGGCCGAGCGGGATAAACGGGCGCTTGGTCTGGCAAGGTGAACTCGGTGTTGTGTGCGCCGCTCGAGCGGATCTTGAGTTCAACAAAAGTTCAACTACTACCCGAAAAGTTCAACTAAAATACGTCACGTTCCGAAACGTACCATTAGAGAAAAGCTAGCAATCATGCGGCTTTGCGGCATTTTACGAGACGCTGCAAAACGGTAAAATTATAACTCCGACTCTGAAGGTCGTGCGTTCGAATCGCATCGGGCGTACCAGGACCCCCGGGACTTTGTTTGTCCCGGGGGTCCCTTTCTTATTTTCGCTATGCGGATCGATGCGAGTCGATGCGAGTCGTTTCGAAATTATGCGGATCGATGCCAAATATAATTCAACCTCAACCTCAACTTCAACTTCAACTTCAAACTCAATATCAACCTCAACATCAACCTCAAACTCAACAGGAAGGAAGGCAGGAGAATAAGCTACAGCAGCAGCTATATCCTACTATGCCGTCCAAAATGTTGAAAACCTGTCTAAAGTCTGTTGAAAACCTCTCAGGCGCTCAGAGCGGAGACAATGGACTCATAGACAGTGTCGGCGTTCTCGCACATGACCATGACGATGGTCCCGTCCTCGAGGGTCTCGAGCTTGGCGTTTTTGGCGATCTCATACTGATCGGCAAGGTAGTTCTCAAAGTTCTTGCACTGGGTGTCGATAAAGCTCTGGAGGCCGGCCTTGACCGTCTCCTCGCAGCCCTCGGCGGGCTTGACGACCACGATGCCGTAGGCCTTGACGTTTATGAGCGAGATGCTCATGGCGATCTCGTCAACGTCGGCCGCGGTGAAGCCGACGGAGGTGTAGTACATGTCCTCAATGGCGTCCTTGTCGCTCATGACGGCGTAGGCCTCATTCTCCTCGTCGCTGCGCGCGGCGGTTATAGCGTCGGCCAGGGCGCTGGTGCTTTCCTCGGGCGTGTCGGTATCCTCGGGCGTGTCGGTGTCCTCAGGGGTGTCGGTGTCCTCCGGCGTATCGGTATCCTCCGGAGTATCGGTGTCCTCGGGCGTGTCGCTGGCCTCGGGGGTGTCGGAGGGCTCCTGGCTGGTTATCGGCTCGTCGCTGGGGTCGGTCTGGTTCTGGGTACCGCAGGCGCTCAGAAGCGCCAGGCACATTGCGATGCAGAGCGTCGCAGCAATGATCTTTTTCATTTTTCATTTGCTCCTTGCAAGTATTTCGGCGGGGCTGCCGCCGTGGCCATATGACTCCATCGCCGCGAAAATGTTCCCCGAAAAATTTTGAACATTTTTCTTTGGCTTGCGGCGAAGCGGCTAAAATGGTAAAATCAGAGCAGACTTTTTGCGGAGGCGACTATGGACAGACCGCTCAGGCCCTGGTACAGGATGGACAACGCGAGCTTCATGTATTCCTCCATCCAGCGGGACCAGTTTTCAGCCATATACAGGTTCTCCGCCGTGATGACGGAGCGGGTCGTGCCGGAGGCGCTACAGGCGGCGGTGGACCGTGCGCTGCCGCGCTTTCCGGGCTTTGCCGTCAAGATCTGCCGGGGCTTTTTCTGGTATTACTTCGAGCCGAACGACGCGCCCGGCCCCTATGTCCGGGAGGACGTCGCGGACCCCTGCAGGCCGGTCCGCTTCAACGAGGACAGCGGCTGGCTCATCCGGTTTTACTACTACCGCTGCCGGATCTCGCTGGAGGTGTTCCACGCCCTGGCGGACGGGGCGGGGGCCATAGCCTTTTTCAAGGCGGTCCTCGCGGAATACCTGCGCCAGCTCGGCCGGGACATCCCGCCGGGCGAGGGCATAATAGACCTCGACGAGCCCCCGAAGCCCGAGGAGAGGGAGGACGCCTACCTCCGCTACGCGGGCAAGGCCTCGCGCGCCCTGCCGAGGGTCTCCCGAGCCTATCAGAACCGCGGCACGCCCGAGCCGTTTTACACCTTCCACGTCACGATGGGCTTTCTCTCCTCGGCACAGCTGCGGGAAAAGGCCAGGAGCTACGGCGCCTCCGTCACGGAATACCTCGCCGCCGTGCTCATGCTGCTGCTCATCGAAAAGCAGCGCCGCGAGCGCCCTATCCGCGAGAGGCCCGTGACCCTGGCCGTCCCGGTTAACCTGCGCGCATTTTTCCCGACGCAGACGCTCAGGAACTTCATCATCACGGTCCAGCCCAGCGTGGACCCCTCGCTGGGCGACTACGACCTGCCCGGACTCATCTCGCTCGTGCGGCACTACATGCGTCTGAGCGCCGAGCCGGTCAAGCTGCGCGCCGCCATGACCAGGGGCGTCCGCCTGCTGCTCAACCCCTTCCTCGTCCTCATCCCGCGGGCGCTCAAAAACCCCATCATGCACCTGAGTTATCACCTGACGGGCGTGGAGCCTTACAGCGCCGTTTTTACAAACCCTGGTGTGTTTACCCTACCGGACGCCATGAAACCGTTTATAGAGCACGTGGAGGCCGTTCTGGGGCAAGCTACGGTCGCAAGGCCGCACGTCTGTGCGATAAGCTGCGGCGACGTATTCGAGATAACCTTCTCCGGCGTGCAGAAGGAGAACGACCTGGAACGCGAATTTTTCCGCTTTCTGGTCCGTGAGGGCCTGCACGTCCGGGTCGAGAGCAACCGTTAGGGGGTGCTGCTGTGTCATACTGCGTTAACTGCGGCGTGGAGCTGGGCCCGGGGGCGAGGGAATGTCCCCTCTGCCGGACTCCGGTGGTGAACCCCGTCTGCCCGCCCGACGCCGCGGAGCCGGGCTTCTTCCCGGTGCGCCGCGAAGAGGTCGCGCCGGTCTCGCGCAGGGAGGCGGCCCTGCTTCTGAGCGCAATGCTGCTCTCCGTGGCGATCTGCTGCGGGCTTCTCAACCTGGTGTTCTACAGCGACGTCTGGTGGTCCTTCTTCATTGGCGGAGCGATGGCGATGCTCTGGGTCTGGTTCGTGCCGCCGCTGCTCATTCGGGGCATGTTCATCTGGGTCCGGCTGACGCTGGACGTACTGGCCGTCGGTGCATATATATGCATTATCGCTGTGGCGCTGGACGGCATGGACTGGTTCCTGGGCCTGGCCCTGCCGATCATCGCGGCGGGCGTTGCGGTCATCCCGCTGCTGTACTGGGTGATACGCACGCGACGCTGCTCGATATTGGTCTCGACGATACTGGTGCTTATCTCGGCGGGCTTTTTTGCCGTGCTGACGGAGTTCATCTGCGACAGATATCTCCTCGGCGGCTGGACTCCGGGCTGGGCGCTGGTGGTGCTGGCCAGCTGCGTGGGCCTGAGCATACCGCTCATCATCGTCCGGCGCGTGCCGTCCCTGAGGGAAGAGGCCCGGCGCCGGTTCCACATGTAGGCGCGAAAGGAGACCGGCATGTCAAAGAAGAAATACAAGCTGGGCGGTGAGCCGGAAAAGCTGAAGCTCGAACCCTTCATGCGGCTGCTCAAGGCGGTGCACAGTCTGGGCGAGCCGGAGGCGATGACGAGCGAGGACCTGGAGAAGCAGCGCCGCGCCCAGGACGCGCTGGGGAACATGGCGGCGTCGATGTCCGGACTCGTGTGGGAGCCCTTCGAGCTGGGCGGGATGCAGGCTGCCTGGATGCGCCTGGAGCGGGAGCACAGGCGGCGGAGGGTCATCCTCTACTGCCACGGCGGGGGCTATACGAGCGGCGGTCTGGGCTTTTCGAAGGTCCTGGCCTCGAAGCTCTGCCGCGCGACGGGGATGGACGTTCTGGCCTTCGACTACCGTCTCGCGCCGGAGCACCCCTATCCCGCGGCGATAGAGGACGGGCAGGCGGCCTGGGACCACCTCATGCACATGGGCTTCGGCGCGCGGGACATCGTCCTCGCCGGGGACTCTGCCGGCGGGAACCTGGCGCTGGTGCTCTGCCTGAAACTGCGCTCGGAGGGGCGGATGCTGCCTGGGGCGCTGCTGCTGATGTCGCCCTGGACGGATATGACGATGTCCGGCGAGAGCCTGCGAGAGCGCGCCGGGATTGACCCTGCGCTCACGCCTGAATACATGGCGGCGGTGCGCGCGGCCTACGCCGGGGACATGGACCCGAGCCTGCCGCAGTTTTCGCCGCTCTTCGCGGACTTTTCGGGTTTCCCGCCGACGCTCGTCCAGGTCGGGACGCACGAGATCCTCTTTTCGGACGCGGAGCGCCTGGCGGAGAACATGCGCGCCGCGGGGGTGGAGGTCCGGCTGGAGGTCTGGGACAGAATGTGGCACGACTTTCAGATGTACCCCAGCCGCAGCGCCTCCGCTGCAATGCAGAACACGGCGCATTTCCTGCTGGAGAACATCTAGGGCCGGGAACATAAGCTGTGCATTTTCGTCAATATTACCGGATATACGGGCCAAAATTTCGTCAAAATTTTTTTCAGCTTTTTTCCGGAAACTGGCCGGATATGATGCAAATTTGATGCATTTGGGGTATATCGTAATAGCCGGAGGTGAACGGCATGTACAGGATACTTGTCGTGGAGGACGAGAAGCCCATAAACGATCTCATAGAGATGAACCTGTCCGAGGCGGGCTATTCCTGCGCCCGCGCCTATGACGGGATGGAGGCTGCGAATCTCCTGGAGAAGGAGAGCTTCGACCTTGTGCTCCTCGACATCATGCTGCCGAAGGTCAGCGGCTACGAGCTGCTGGACTTTATAAAGCCGCTGGGGATACCGGTCATATTCCTGACCGCTAAGGGGACCATGGCGGACAAGGTGAAGGGCCTGCGTCTTGGCGCGGACGATTACCTTGTGAAGCCCTTTGAGATAGTCGAGCTCCTGGCGAGGGTGGAGGCGGTGCTCCGCCGCGCCGGCAAAACGCTGACGGAGATAAAGATCGAAGGACTCACGATAGACACGCGCTCCCACACCGTCACGAAGGGGACGAAGCCCATCCCGCTGACGGCGAAGGAGTTCGAGCTGCTGCTGCTATTTGTGCAGAACCGGAACATAGCGCTCTTCCGCGAGACGATATACGAGCGCGTCTGGGGCAGCGAATATATGGGCGATTCGCGGACGGTGGACCTGCACGTCCAGCGCCTGCGCAAGAAGCTGCACTGGGACGACAAGATAAAGACGATCTACAAGGTGGGATACCGACTTGAGCTCTAAGTCCCCGCGCCCGGCCTTTCCGCTGGGACTGTTTTTCGCCTGCACCTGCGTGGTGGCGGTGGTGATCTGCGCCGGGGCCTGCATAGCCATAGGCCGGGGCGCGGCGCTCAGCTACGGAGCATACGCGGCCTTTCTGCTCACCGCCTCTCCGGCGGGGGGCGGGCTGGTCGCGCTCTTTTCGCTCCGGAGCCAGACCAGGGCCGCCAGGGACGCGGCGAAAAAGCAGCAGCGCGCCGAGGAACTCGAGGGCGAAATAAAGCTGCTCGAGGAGGCCGCGGACCGCAGGGAGGAGTTCATCGCCAGCTTTGCGCACGAGCTAAAGACCCCGCTCACCGCCATAATAGGCTACGCGGATATGCTCCGCTCCCGCGAGATGAGCCCCAAGAACCGCTTCACCGCCGCGGGCTACATCTTCTCGGAGGGCAAGCGGCTCGAGGCGCTCTCCCTCAAGCTCATGGAGATCATCGTCTCCGGCAAACAGGGGATAGAGCGGCGCAGGTTCGACGCGCCCTATTTCATCCGCGAGGTCGCCGCCGTGACGGTGCCGAGCCTCGCCTCCGACGGCATGACCCTCGACATGCGCTGGGAGCAGGGTGAGGTCGAGATAGAGCCGGACCTCTTCAAGACCCTCATGGTGAACCTCATCGACAACGCGCGCAAGGCCTCCCGCAAGGGCCAGACCGTGGAGTTTTTCGGCAAGCGCGAGGACGGGGGCTACGCCTTCTATGTCCGCGACCACGGCCGGGGCATGAAGAAGGAGGACCTCTCGCGCATAACGGAGCCCTTTTACATGATAGACAAGAGCCGGTCCCGGGCGCAGAACGGCGCCGGCCTGGGCCTGGCGCTCTGCCAGAGGATAGCCGAGCTGCACGGCACCGCCCTCGAATATGAGAGCGAGCCCGGCGTCGGGACGACTGTGCGCGTCCTCCTGAAGGGGGGCGGCGAGGCGTGAAAAAGTCCTCGGGTACCTTTGCGGCCATGGCGCTGACGGCGCTGGTGTTCGCGGTCTGTCTCATCGTGCCGGCGCTCATGCTCGACGGCGGGGAGGAGCCGGGCGCGACGACGCCAGCGCCCACGCCCGCCTCCGACCTGAGCGCCGCGGAGCGCGCCTCGCTCTACGAGCGCTGCGAGTCCGGCGAGCTGGAGCGCACGCATCTCGTCGGCGAGCTCGACAGCGGCGTCACCATGGCCGCCATGAAGCGCATCGGCGCACTGGAGAACGCCCTCGTCTGCGACAGAGGCGCGGTTCAGAGCGTCGCCTCGACTGGCGCGTATTTCTACGCCATCTCGGACGGTGTGAACAGCATACGCATCCTCGAATACTACCGCGAGTGGACCGGCGACTGGAGCAACTGGTTCATCGCCGTGCTGGACGTGGACTCGCTCGACCTGCTCTACTGCTACTACAGCGCCAGCTGCGTGCAGAACCTCGGCAACTACAGCGACGGCCAAATCTACGAGATCGGCGGGCTCATCGGCTCCATAGGCACGGCGCTGGATATGGACGAATACGAGGTCTGGGACGCCGTGGAGGACAGCGTACCCTTCGAGCTGAAACTCAAAAACAGCGTCAGCGGCGAAACGCGGGACTACAGCGTGCAGATCCACGCCTACGAGGACGCCGCCTCCCTGCTCCTGGACATCAAGCTGAGGCTGGAAGGCTGAATATTTTACAAAAAATATGCAAAAATGATGCAAGTCTGACGAAAATCGGATACAACCGCCCTGTATCATAGTCGATACGGGGCGGTTTTTGCCGCCCGGAAAGGAGAAGGGCATGAAAAGGCTTGTATTGTTTCTGCTGGCGACGGCGCTGATACTGCTGACGGGCATGGGCGCGGCGAGGCTCTCGGACCGCCTGCGGGGCGGAGATGAGGAGCCGGACCTGCCCGCACAAGCGGCGCGCAGCGGCCTGCCGGAGCAAGCCGGCCTCCCGGAGCCCGTGCGGGAGGAGGACTGGCGGCTCCGGCTGGTGAACGCGCAGAACCCGCTTCCGGAGGACTTCGAGCCGGAGACGGAGGAGGCCGACGGCGGCTACCTCATGGACAGCCGCGCCGTGGAGCCCCTGCGCGCGCTGCTGGATGCCGGGAGGGCCGCGGGGCTGGACCTCGTTGTCACCTCCGGCTGGCGCAGCTGGGCCTATCAGGAAAAGCTCTTCGAGGACAAGGTCGAGAGGGTCATGATAGAGACCGGCCTTTCCCGCGAGGAGGCCGAGGAGCTGGCCGCCGACGAGGTCGCCCGACCCGGCACCAGCGAGCACCAGCTCGGCCTTGCAGTTGACATAATATCAAACGCACACCCGGACCTGGACGAGAGCTGGGCGCAGACGGAGGAGGCGGTCTGGCTCCGCGAGCACTGTGCGGAATACGGCTTTATTCTTCGCTATCCGCCGGAGAAATCGGAGCTGACGGGTATTGTCTGGGAGCCTTGGCACTTCCGCTATGTAGGCCTGGAGGCGGCGGTTTACATAATGGAAAACGGCCTCTGCCTGGAGGAGTATCTGGAGGCCTGTCCTTGACAGGGTGTGCGGGAAAATGCTATCATCTGTGTCAGCAGGCATAGTACAGCGATTTGGAGGACAACAAGAATGAGGAAAAAGACGAGGTATATGTCTCTTGTCCTGGCGGCGGCGCTCATGCTCACGCTTCTGGCTGGCTGCGGTTCAGAGCCGGGCGTACAGGAGACGTCCGGGCCGGAACAGGACGCAGAGGGCAAGGTCTGGGTCTCCGAGTTCACGGAGCTGGCGGATGTGGATTACATCAACCAGGCTTTCAGCGGGGACGGAAAGTTCTATTTCAGCTACACGGAGTATGACGAGGAAAACGGCACTTCCACGCCCAGACTCTGGTGCTGCGATACTCAGGCGGGCGAGTTCACGCAGCTGCCGGGTTACGTTCAGCCCGAGCCGCCGGAGGGCGTTGAGCAGAGCTATGCGGATATCTCCGCGCTCGTCCCGACTTCGGACGGTAAGCTGCTGGCGGCGGAGTACATAGGCGGAACGAAGTTCAACCTGCCCGAGGGCTTTTCCGGCACGGAGGAAGAGAAGTATGAGTACGCCGAGTATGTGACGGAAAGCAGCTTGTCCATCCTGGACGGGACCGGCGCCAGAACGGGCGAGATAGACCTTACGGCGGCGGGCGAGGCGGCCAAGGCCGCGCTGGAGGCCCAGGGCGAGAGCTATTATGCCGAGTCGGTGGGCAATATTGCGCCGGGGCCGGACGGCAGCATACTGCTGGTCTACGGCCAGCGCGTGCTGGTCGTGGTGGACGCGCAGGGGCAGGTCCTGTCCTGCGAGGCGCAGGAGGGGTGGCTGGATTCGCCCATCATCCTGCCGGACGGCCGGGTGGGCTTCCGCACGAACACGATGGACGGCATGGCCTTCCAGATCTATGACTTTGAGAAGAAAGGCCTGGGCGAAAGCCTCGCCCTGCCGATGAACGCCTATCAGCTCTACCCGGGCGGCGGGGACTACGACCTCTGCTATGTGGACTCCTCCGCGGTGTACGGGCTGGACCTGGAGAGCGGCGAGACGGAGCGCCTGGCCTCGCTCATAAACTGCGACGTGGACGACAGCGGCATGCGCAGCATGTTCATAGGCGAGGACGGCTCGATAAACTGCCTGCTCTCGAACTATGAGCTGCAGAAGGTCGAGCTCGCGCGCATCGTGAAGAAGGACGCCTCCGAGGTCCCGGAGGTGCAGACCCTGCGTCTGGCCTGCATGGGTCTGGACTCCAACCTCCGTCAGAGCATCCTGGAGTTCAACCGCGCAGGCAGCGGCGTGAGGATAGAGGTCTCCGACTACTCACAGTACGCCACGGAGGAGGACTACCTCGCCGGCGTCACCAAGCTGAACACCGAGATCATAAGCGGCAACGTGCCGGACCTGCTCGTGGCGGACAACCTGCCCGTCGAGCAGTACGGGGCGAAGGGCCTGCTCTGCGACCTCTACGAGTTCATAGACTCGGATTCCGAGCTCTCGCGCGAGAGCTTCTTCGAGAACATCCTGGCCTCCTTTGAGTCGGACGGCAAGCTCTATTCCATAGCGCCGGGCTTTTATGTCATGAGCCTCATAGGCCGGGCGGACGTCGTCGGCGCGGAGCCGGGCTGGACGATGGACGAGATGATGGCCGTCATCCGGGAGCACCCGGAGGTCCAGTATGTGATGGAGCCCTATATGACCCAGAGCACCATGCTCTCGACCATGCTGACGCTGAGCCTCGGCCAGTATGTGGACTGGGAGACGGGCGAGTGCGGCTTTGACAGCGAGGGCTTCATAGAGATCCTGGAGTTCTGCATGGAAATGCCTTCGGATGCCACCAGCGCGAGCGGCGAGAGCACGCCGGCCATGGTATCCGAGGGGCGTCAGCTGCTGGTCTCCATGACGGCGGCGGACTTCCAGGAGTATCAGATGTACGAGGCGATGTTCGGCGGCGAGATAGCCTTCAAGGGCTACCCCTCCGCGGAGCGGGCGGGCAACGTGGCGGCGCCCTCCGGCAGCAAGCTGTGCATCAGCTCAAGCTGCCAGAACAAGGACGCGGCATGGAGCTTCCTGCGCTCCATGCTGACGGAGGATTATTACGACAGCGACCGCCGCTATATCTACGGCTACCCCCTGAACAAGGCGGCCTATGACGCCGCAGAGGCCAAGGCCATGGAAAAGCAGTACTCCACCGACCCGGAGACGGGCGAGCAGGTGGAGCAGTCCGTCGGCGGCTGGGGCTGGGACGACCTCTATGTTGAGATCTATGCCATGAGCGAGGAAGAGGCCCAGGCCCTGCGCGAGCTGATCGCCTCCGTCAAGTATTCCTACAGCTACGACAAGACCATCATGGAGATGATAACCGAGGAGTGCAGCAGCTTCTTTGCCGGAGAAAAGACGGCGCAGGAGACCGCGGCGCTCATCCAGAACCGAGTATCCATATATGTTAACGAGCAGCGCTGAGCACAGCGGCGCGGCTAAGCGGAGCGGCCCCCGTTATGGGGGCCGCTTTCCGTTTGCACGGGTGAATTCTTAATGCCATCTTTATACCGGCTGTGCTATATTACAAAGTGAGGGGGTGGAGCCATGGAGCGATGGGGAAGCTGGTGGAGGAACGCCGGGGTGACGCTCGGGCTGCTGGGCGCGACGGCGCTCATCTGCGCGGGCATGAACGGGATAGCGCGCAGCTCGGCGGCGAGTTCGCTCATCTTTGTGCTCTGCATACACGTCGTTGCCCGCCTGACGAACGGTTACGCCTGGGGCATCGCGGCGAGCCTGGCGGCGGTGCTGCTGGTGAACTTTGTTTTCACCTATCCCTTCATGGAGTTCAACTTTACGATTGCGGGCTACCCCCTGACCTTTGTGACCATGCTGACGGTCTCGATAAGCACGAGTGCGCTGACCACGGCGGTGAAGAAACAGGAACGGCTCCGGCTCGAGGGGGAAAAGGTAAAGATGCGGGCGGACCTGCTGCGCTCGGTGTCTCACGACCTGCGGACCCCGCTGACCTCGATAGCGGGCTCGGCCAGCGTCCTGCTGGAAAGCCCCGAGCTGCCGGAGGACAAGCGCCGCGAGCTGCTGGACGGCATCCGGGACGACTCGGAGTGGCTGATACGCATGGTGGAGAACCTGCTTTCCATCACGCGAGTGGGCGGCGAGGGCGCGCAGATACAGAAGATACCGGAGGCCGTGGAGGAGGTCGTGGCGGACGCGGTGCGAAAGTTCCGCAAGCTCTACCCGGAGCTGCCGGTGGAGACAGAGGTGCCGGAGGAGGTGCTCTTCGTCCCGATGGACGCGGTGCTCATCTGCCAGGTGCTGACGAACCTGCTGGAGAACGCGGTGCTCCACGGTCGGACGACAAGCCGGATAACCGTCCGCGTGACGTCCGGGGCGGGCCGGGCGAAGTTCGCCGTGGAGGACGACGGCGGCGGGATAGACGCGGAGGCGCTGCCCCTGCTCTTTGAGGACAAGCCCGCGGGCGCGGCGCCGGTGGATTCCAAGGGCAGGCACAACATGGGCATCGGCCTGACGGTCTGCCGGACGATAGTCAAGGCGCACGGCGGCGACATGAGCGCCGCGAACAGGCCGGGCGGAGGCGCGGTGTTCTGGTTCGAGCTGCCGCTCACGGAATAGAGGACGAAAGGGGGCCGGGCAATGCCGGCAAAGGACAAGATACTGATAGTCGAGGACGAAAAGGGCATATTGAGCTTCATGACCACGGTCCTGAGCTCCAACGGCTACGACGTGATCTCCGCGAACAGCGGCGCAAAGGCGATAACGATGGTGACCTCGCACTGCCCGGACCTGGTGATACTGGACCTGGGCCTGCCGGATATGGACGGGGTGGAGGTCCTGCGCTTCATACGGGAGTGGACGCACCTGCCGATAATCGTGGTATCGGCGCGGACGCACGAGCGGGACAAGGTAGAGGCGCTGGACCTGGGCGCGGACGACTATGTGACGAAGCCCTTCGGCACCTCGGAACTGCTCGCGCGGATAAGGACCGCCCTGCGCCACACGCGGACCGCGGCGACCTCCAGCAGCCTGGCGACGAGCGGGCGCTTCAAGGCCGGGGGCCTGGAGATAGATTACGACAAGCGCCGCGTGTTTGTGGACGGGCAGAGCGTCCACCTGACGCAGAACGAATACAAGATCGTCTCCATGCTGGGCCTGTACTCGGGCCGCGTGCTGACCTACGACTACATGCTCCGCGAGCTCTGGGGCATGAGCACAAAGGAGAACCGGCAGATCCTGCGCGTGAACATGGCGAACATACGGCGCAAGCTGGAAAAAAACCCCGCGGAGCCGCAGTATATCTTTACGGAGATCGGCGTGGGCTACTGGATGCGCGAGGCGGACTGAGCGGAAAAAGCAAAGGCGGGCGTACGCCCGCCTTTTTTGCTGCTAAAATCTGCGGCGGCTGTTGAATTTTGGAGCGGCAGGCAATATAATGGAAGAGTGCAGATAAATTTTAGGAGGAGAGGAAATGAGCACAGGACGCGCGATAGACTCCCTGGTGGAATATTGCATCAGGAAGGGGCTCATCCAGCCCACGGAGAGGACCTGGGCCTTCAATACCATTCTGGATATCCTGCGGCTGGACGGCTGCGAGCACGAAGAGGGCGAGCTGGGAGAGATAGACCTTGCCGCCGTGCTGGACGAGCTCATGGACGACGCGCACGCCCGGGGCGTGCTGGAGGTGGATTCCGTCGTCTACCGGGACCTGTTCGATACGAGGCTCATGGGCGCCCTGACGCCGCGGCCCGCACAGGTCATCGAGAAGTTCCGCAGTCTCTACGCGGAGAGCCCGGAAAAGGCCACGGACTGGTACTATGAGTTCAGCCAGGACACCAACTACATCCGCCGCGACCGCATCGCCAAGGACGTCCAGTGGAAAACCGCCACGGACTACGGCGAGCTCGACATCACCATAAACCTCTCGAAGCCGGAAAAGGACCCGCGCGCCATCGCCGCGGCGCGGAACCTGCCCGCCTCGAACTATCCGCGCTGCCAGCTCTGCGCCGAAAACGAGGGCTACGCCGGCCGCGTCAACCACCCCGCAAGGCAGAACCACAGGATAGTCCCCATCACGATAAACGATTCGCCCTGGTTCATGCAGTATTCGCCCTATGTGTATTATAACGAACACTGCATCGTCCTCAACAGCGTCCACACGCCCATGAAGATAGACGAGCCCTGCTTCCGCAAGCTGCTGGACTTCGTGCGGCAGTTCCCACACTACTTCGTCGGCTCGAACGCGGACCTGCCCATCGTCGGCGGCTCGATCCTGGCGCACGACCACTTCCAGGGCGGGCGCTACACCTTCGCCATGGAGAAGGCGCCGGTGGAGCTGCCCGTCAAGATCCGCGGCTTTGAGGACGTGGAGGCCGGGATCGTGAAGTGGCCCATGTCCGTGCTGCGCATCCGCTCCGCGGAGCCGGAGCGGCTCATCCGCCTGGCGACCCGCGCGCTGGAGCTCTGGCGCGGCTGGACGGACGAAGAGGCCTTCATCTTCGCGGAGACGGAGGGCGAGCCGCACAACACGATAACGCCCATCGCCCGCCGCAGGGGTTCGGACTACGAGCTGGACCTCGTCCTGCGCAACAACATCACGACGGAGGAGCACCCCCTGGGCGTCTACCACCCGCACGCGGAGCTGCACCACATCAAGAAGGAGAACATCGGCCTCATAGAGGTCATGGGCCTGGCGGTGCTGCCCGCGCGGCTCAAGACGGAGCTGGCCGCCGTGGCCGAGGGGCTGCTCCGCGGCGCGGACCTGCGCGCGGACGAGCTCACCGCCGCCCACGCCGACTGGGCCGAGGGCTTTGCGAAAAACTACGAGCTCACGCCCGAAAACGCCCTGGACGTCGTCCGGCACGAGACGGGCCTGGTGTTTGCCAAGGTCTTGGAGCACGCGGGCGTCTACAAGCGCACGGAGGCCGGCCGCGCCGCCTTCCTCCGCTTCATCGAGGCCCTGTAAGCCGCGAAACAGAGAATACCGCCCCGGGAAATTTCCCGGGGCGGTACTAGCTTGTCGAAGAAGGCAAAGCCTTCTTCGACAAAGGGGACAGCGCTGCGCTCTGCGCCTCGCGTTGCTCGACGCTCGCTCCGCGAGCAGTATTTTCGGCGACGTACACGCCGCCGCCGAAAATGATCAGAATTCATTTCGCGGCCGCGGCCGCGAAACTCTGCGAGGCTTGGAGGCAGACTGATACCGCCCCGGGAAATTTCCCGGGGCGGTACTTTTTTGATAATCTGTGTTTTAGTCGAGCTTCATCGGGGCTTCGCCCTTTTTGAAGTGCAGCTCTTTCATTCCTTCGACCTCGTCGCACACCTGCTTGAAGGAGCAGACCGAGCAGTCCGTAGCCAGTCCGTCCATGATGTGGTTCAGGGTCAGCGTGATCTTGTCCACGCGCTTCGCAATATCCGCGAGCTCCTTGCACAGCTCACGGTCGCCTGTAGCGAAGATGACGCAGACGTGATCTATCAGCTTGTTTTCCTTGTATTTCTTTATGAAGCTGTTGCCGATGGCGCGGAAGCTGATGCCCCGCTTCACGGCCTGCTTCGAGACGCGCACCTGTTCCCGCTGGTTTTCGGGCGAGACGCGCATCATGTATCCCTCCGGGTAGACGTGGTACTTCACGAACTCCATGTCCCGGATGGTCCTGAAAGCCTCCTGGTCGTCCCCGCTGATGTCGTTCACGTGGAGGAGGACCAGCCTTGCGAAGGGCGTATCCGCCCGGATGGAGCCGAGGTCGGGGCCGACGAGGATTATCCTGTCCTCCGGCACGAGCGCCGCGTCCGTTGTGACGCAGGTGCAGTTGGAAGCGGGATTGCTGCCTCCGCCCAGCTCGAAAGCCGCGTCGCGGGTGAGGACCAGCTCGTTCTGGCCGAGGTCCTTCCAAGCCCGCGCGGGCTCGTAAGCCCAGCTCTGCGTTTTGTATCCGCCGAGCTTCTCCATCAGCTCTCTGATCGTGCTGTTATAGAGCTCCATTCTCAGAACGCAATGTCTCTCGGCTTACGGTCGTGGAACTTGTTCAGGACCGTGTAGAGCCAGCCGACCAGCTTCATATCGAGGTTCAGCATATACACGGTGAAGAGCAGCACGAACGTGAGCGAGACGGCCTTGAACAGGAACTTAAAGACCTTGCCGAATATGCAGCCTTTCTTCATTTATCTGACCATTCCTTTCGTTTGGGCTCGGGGGCCGGGCCTCACGCGCCCTTGGCCATACCCTTCTGCCTCGCGTACTCAGCCGCGCCCAGGGCGCCCATGAGCTGCGGGTCGGTCTTGAGGTTTATCACCTTCAGCTTCAGC
>SFKX01000044.1 GCA_004553625.1 Clostridiales bacterium
AAGGACAAGAGGAACATCCGCAACGCGGAGAAGGCGTTTATCCTGCATTACGGCACGACAAAAATCCGGGGAAGCAGATGGGTCGACGACGCAGACAAAATCTCCGAGCAGACGGTCGTGCCCGCCATGATCAGGGTTTGGGAACAATTTTTGCAGAATCAGTAAAGGAGTGAAAACAATATGCCGAAAGTTGGCATGCGTCACGTTGTCGCCGCGCCGATCACCAGCGAGCCGGTGAATCAGCCGATCGTATACGGCACGGGCATGATCGCCACGCGCGCGGTCTCCGCGGACATCACGTACAACCGTGATGAGAATAAGTTTTACTGCGACGACGTGATGGGCGAGAGCGACAACTCCGCCGCGAGCGGCACGATCAGCATCGGCGGCAGCGAATTCTTGCCCGAGGCGCGCGTCTCGCTCTTTGGCGTGCGCAAGGTCACGCAGAGCGACAAAACGATTTACCGCATGACCTCCGAGCCGTCCCCGTATATCGGACTTGGATACATGACGGTGATGATCTACAAGGGCGTATACAAGTACACGGCCACCTGGATCCACAAGATGCAGTTTGCCCTGAGCGGAGAGAGCGCAAAAACCAAGGGCGAAACCATCGAGTGGCAGACCGAGACGGCGACCGGCGACATCATGGGCGCGGCCATCGACGACAGCGGCGTGCCCGCGTTTATGGATCAGGTCGAGTTTGAGACGGCTGCCCAGGCGGCGGCATGGCTTGACGCGAAGGCGAACATCTCGTCTGTCTGACAGGAGGGCATATGGCGCTGACCATGAATGCAGGCGGGAGAGAGCTGCTCTTCCGCTTTACCGTGCGCGCGTGGGTCGAGATCGAGGAGAAGCTCGGCAGCCTGAACAGGCTGCTTGAGCGCATCGACAGCGACGACGCGCCCGTGACGGCGATGATCGCGCTGAGCGCGGCAACCGCCACAGCAGGAAACCGCTACCGCGGCATCGAGGAGCGCGTGACCGAGGACGACCTGATCGACAGCCTCAGCCCCATGCAGATCAAGCTGGCGAACCGGCTGGCCAAGACCGCGCTGACCATCGGCATGCGGCGCGAGGAGGCCGAGCAGGACGACGACGAGGTGATCGACGTCGTGCTTGAGGAACTCAGGCAGGAGGAGCTCAAAAAAAAAGAGGAGGCGCCATCAGCCTCAGCAGCCGACAGTGCATCGGCTACGGACTGATTGCCGGGCTTACGCTGGACGAAATCCTGTCCTCTGAGCCCGGATTTGTGATGGACATGTTTTTCATGCGCCGAAAATACGACGATGAGCAGCACATGCTCCGGCGCAGAAGGGAGGATTGACGCGCATGGCGGTACGCGAGATCAAAACGACGCTGTCCCTGGACGGCGAGAAGGAATTCAACCGGGCGATCAGCGAGGCGGGACGCGGCATGCGCGTCATGGCCAGCGAGATGAAGGCCGCCGCCGCCGATTTTGACGTGACGGGCGACGAGATGCAATACCTCGGACGCAAGAGCCGGAGCCTCAACAGCCAGATCGAGCAGCAGGAGAAGATCATCCGCGCACTGGAGGGCGCCGTCGCCGACAGCGCACAAACCTATGGAGAAGCGTCCGCCAAGACGGACGGATACAGAATCAAGCTCAACAACGCATACGCAGCCCTGTCCAGGCTCAAAAAGGAGCATGAGCAGACGGACAAGCGCATGGAGGAGCTGGGCCGCGACAGCGAGCGCACGGGGCGCAGGCTAGAGCAGGGCATCGGCGAGGCAGCGGACGACGTGAGCCGGAAGTTTGACGGCATGGTCAACAAGCTGGACAGCGACCTGGGCAGCATCAAGGCCATGACGAGCATCTCTGCGGTGGTTGACGTCGCCGGGACGATCGGCGGCGCGGTGAAGGGCGCGTATGACGCTGTGACAGGGCTTGTTGAGGAGACGGCTGAGTACAACAAGACGATGGCCTTCCTCAAGACCAACGCGGATCAAGCGGGCATCAGCTTTCAGACCGTCAAAAAGATGGCGGTCGATGTCTCCGGCATTACGGGCGACATGGACGCGACCATCGAGGGACTGAGCAACCTGCTTGCGTCCGGGTTTGAGGCTGACGAGCTGTCCATCGCCGTCGAGCGCCTGAGCGGCGCGATCATCCAGATCCCTGACACGCTCAAATTTGAGAGCCTGGCAGACGGCTTGCAGGAGACCATCGCCACACGCAACGCAGTCGGCCAGTATGCGGAATACCTTGAGCGCATGGGCCTTGACCTGGATACGGTCAACAAAGCGCTGGCCAATGCAGGCAAAGAAGGACAGGAGGCGGTGGAGTCCGTTGCGCTGTCCTTTTTAAGCGGTCATGGGGCCGAAGAAGCGCTTGAAAAATACAGGGCCGAAAACGAGGCACTGGTCAAGTATTTTGAGGCACAGGCGAAGCTTACGGACGCGCAGGCGAGGCTTGGTGAAACCATGACGCCGGCTGCAACAGCAGGCATTGAGGCGATGTCCGTATTTGTCGATAAACTCAACGAAATGGTTGTATCGGTCATCGGGACTGTCGAAAAGCTAAACACAGAGGATCCGGTACAAAACAAGCTGATCGAATGGGCCGATAAGCTGAGCGGCGTGGATACAAAAGAGACATACAGTCAAACCGGAAAGAATATGGTCAGCGAGATTGTCGATGGTGCGGAAAGCGAAGAGCAGAACGCCGAAACCGACATGAAGACGATCGGAGACAATATTGGAACATATGTCAATGATGGCCTTAACGCTCAGATCGATACGGTTGCATCTACGGCGGCGGCAATGTATCAGGCAATCGAAGCAGAACTGAACAAACCTATAACCGGACCAAAGGTGGTTATGCCGGGGCAAGGATCAGCGACAAGCTACGGAGGACAGGGAAGGCTTACTGTCAACGTGAACAGCTACATTGACGGCAAAAAGCTATCCAAATCTACAGTGGAAACGGATTCGGCTGCGATTGGAAATGCCATTGACCGTGCAATCACATATGGTCCATAAGGAGGGGCGCGGATGATTTTTAACGGCGTGGAGCTGCGCACGGTGCACAGGGCGCTCAGCGTGGAGAAGGAGATCCCGCCCGGCGCGGCGGGGCGCGCGCAGGAGACCATCGAGACGGCGGACGGCGGGATTATTGCCGACGAGCGGCTTGAGGCGGGCGAGTACACCGTGCGCGTGAACATCGCCGGGCGAAGCCGCGAGGAGGGCTGGGCGGCGCGCGAGCTGCTGGCCGCCTGGGCCGGGAGCGCGCGCGGCACGGCGACGGCGGAGCTGGTGCCCACGCACAGGCCATCGCGCTGCTACGACGCGCGGCTCAAAAGCATCAGCGACCCGGAATTCGTGCGCGGCTTTGGCAAGGTAGAGGTGCGATTTCTTCTGCCGCGCCCGCTGGCGCGCGACCGTGCCAAGAGCCTTTCCTCCGGCGCGGGCAGCCTGAGGGCGCGTATCGGCGGCTCCTACGTATGCAGGCCCATCCTGCGGCAGACGGTCATGACGGACCGGGACGGCCTTGTCTTCACGATGGACGGCGTGCCGATCCTGACGCTCAAGGGCGCGCTGAACGCCGGTCAGACGGTCATCATGGACACCGCGACGGAGAGCCTGACGATTGACGGCGCGCACGCGGAGGCGCGCATCAACGTGAGCGGGACGCTGTGGCGGCCTGGATACTGGCCGGGCCTGCACGAGATTGCCTCCACAGACGGAGGCGAGATGGAGATGAGGTGGCATAACGAGTGGCAGTAGACGCGCTGTACCTGCTTGACAGCAGGCGGAGCATCCGGCGGGTCATCGTCTTTGGCGTCT
>SFKX01000045.1 GCA_004553625.1 Clostridiales bacterium
GAAGACGGGGGACCTGAGTTTGCCGGTGATGAGTCTCGAGAATGTGAAGAAGGCTCGAGCGTTCCACAAGAGCTTCCCGCAGTACGCGGAGACGCCGCTGGCGAAGCTGGACGGGATGGCGAAGGAGCTGGGGCTTAAGAAGCTGTTCGTGAAGGACGAGAGCTACAGGTTTGGTCTGAACGCGTTCAAGGTACTGGGCGGCTCTTTTGCGATGGCGAACTACATAGCGGAGGCGGTAGGCAAGGACGTGTCGGAGTGCGACTACGCCTACCTGACGAGCGAGAAACTGCGCGAGGAGTTCGGCCAGGCGACGTTCTTCACGGCGACGGACGGCAACCACGGGCGCGGCGTGGCCTGGGCGGCGAACAAGCTTGGCCAGAAGGCCGTAGTGCTGATGCCGAAGGGGAGCACGAAGACCCGCTTCGACAACATCGCGAAGGAAGGCGCGAAGGTCACTATCGAGGAAGTGAACTACGACGAGTGCGTGCGCCGGGCGAACGCGCTGGCGGAGAGCACAGAGCACGGCGTCATGGTTCAGGACACGGCCTGGGACGGCTACGAGAAGATCCCGGCCTGGATAATGGAAGGCTACGGCACGATGGCCTCTGAGGCGTCCGAGCAGCTGGGCGAGCGGCCGACGCACATCTTCGTGCAGGCGGGTGTGGGCAGCCTGGCGGGAGCCATCCAGGGCTACTTCGCGAACCTGTACCCGGACAACTGCCCGACGACGGTGGTCATGGAGGCGCAAGTCGCGGACTGCCTGTACAGGAGCGCAGCGGCCGGCGACGGCAGCATCAAGTTTGCTACGGGCGATCTGCAGACGATCATGGCGGGCCTTGCCTGCGGCGAGCCGAACACGATCGGCTTCGACATACTGAAGAACCACACGAGCTTTTTCGTCTCCTGCCCGGACTGGGTTGCTGCGAAGGGCATGAGGATGCTGGGCGCTCCGGTGAAGGGCGACCCGCAGGTCGTCTCCGGCGAGTCCGGCGCCGTTGGCATGGGCCTTGTGGCGACGCTCATGACGGACCCGGAGTACAAGGAGCTTAAGGAAGCAATAGGCCTGGACGAGAACAGCGTGGTCCTGATGTTCAGCACCGAGGGCGACACCGACCCGGAGAACTACCGCGCCATCGTCTGGGGCGGCAAGCAGGTGTAATTTAAATAAGAGCAAAACAACAATAACATAGGAGGATGCGCAAAATGGACTTCGAGAAAATCAAGGCGGCTGCCGAAGGCTACAAGGCGGACATGACCCGCTTCCTTCGCGCGATGATCTCCCACCCGAGCGAGAGCTGTGAGGAAAAAGAAGTAGTGGCCTGCATCAAGGCCGAGATGGAAAAGCTCGGCTACGACAAGGTCGAGGTGGACGGCCTCGGCAACGTCATCGGCTGGATGGGCGAGGGCGAGAAGATCATCGCCATCGACTCCCACATCGACACCGTCGGCATCGGCAACATCGCAAACTGGACCCACGACCCCTACGAGGGCTACGAGGACGACGAGGTCATCTACGGCCGCGGCGGCTCGGACCAGGAGGGCGGCATGGCCTCCGCAGTGTACGGCGCGAAGATCATGAAGGACCTCGGCCTCATCCCCGCGGGCTACAAGATCATGGTCGTCGGCTCCGTGCAGGAAGAGGACTGCGACGGCATGTGCTGGCAGTACATCTACAACAAGGACAAGATAGTCCCCGAGTTCGTCATAAGCACCGAGCCGACGGACGGCGGCATCTACCGTGGCCACAGGGGCCGCATGGAGATAAGGGTGGACGTCAAGGGCGTGTCCTGCCACGGCTCCGCCCCCGAGCGCGGCGACAACGCCATATACAAGATGGCGGACATTCTGCAGGACGTCAGGGCTCTGAACGAGAACCCCGCGGACGACAGCGTCGAGATAAAGGGCCTCGTGAAGATGCTCGACCCGAAGTACAACCCCGAGCACTACGAGGACGCGCGCTTCCTGGGCCGCGGCACCTGCACGACGAGCCAGATCTTCTACACCAGCCCGAGCCGCTGCGCTGTTGCGGACTCCTGCGCCATCTCGATCGACCGCCGCATGACCGCGGGCGAGACCTGGGACAGCTGCCTTGAGGAGATAAGGAACCTGCCGAACGTGAAGAAATATGGCGACGACGTGAAGGTGAGCATGTACATGTACGACCGTCCGTCGTGGACGGGCGAGGTCTATGAGACCGAGTGCTACTTCCCGACCTGGATCAACAAGGAGAACGCGGCTCACGTGCAGGCGGTCGTTGACGCCCATCACGCGCTGTGGGGCGAGGAGCGCATCGGACCCGAGGGCGCGATGCACCTGCGTCACCGCCCGCTCATAGACAAGTGGACCTTCTCGACGAACGGCGTGGCCATCCAGGGCCGCTACGGCATCCCCTGCGTGGGCTTCGGCCCCGGCGCGGAGAGCCAGGCCCACGCGCCGAACGAGATCACCTGGAAGCAGGACCTCGTGACCTGCGCCGCGGTGTACGCCGCCGTGCCGGGTCTGTACAAGGAAGAGAACAAGACGGCTGACGTCAGCCAGTTCCGCGCGACCCTCACCGACAACGACATTAAGTGAATAAAAGAAAGGGAGTAATAGAAATGGACAAGACTCTGCAGATGTACATAGACAAGCTGAACAAGCTGAACTTCAAGGACATGTACGAGGGCGACTTTTTCCTGACCTGGGACAAGACGGACGACGAGCTGGAGGCCGTGTTCACGGTTGCTGACGCCCTGCGCTACATGCGTGAGAACAACATCAGCACGAAGATCTTCGAGTCGGGCCTGGGCATCAGCCTGTTCCGTGACAACTCCACGAGGACCCGTTTCTCCTTCGCCTCCGCCTGCAACCTGCTGGGCCTCGAGGTCCAGGACCTGGACGAGGGCAAGAGCCAGATAGCCCACGGCGAGACCGTGCGCGAGACCGCGAACATGATCAGCTTCATGGCTGACGTCATCGGCATCCGTGACGACATGTACATCGGCAAGGGCCACACCTACCAGAAGGAAGTTGTTGAGGCCGTGACCGAGGGTTTCAAGGACGGCGTTCTGGAGCAGAAGCCGACTCTGGTGAACCTGCAGTGCGACATCGACCACCCGACTCAGTGCATGGCTGACATGCTGCACATCATCCACGAGTTCGGCGGCGTGGAGAACCTGAAGGGCAAGAAGCTGGCGATGACCTGGGCTTACTCCCCGAGCTACGGCAAGCCGCTGTCTGTTCCGCAGGGCGTCATCGGTCTGATGACCCGCTTCGGCATGGACGTGGTGCTGGCGCATCCGGAAGGCTATGAGGTCATGCCGGAGGTCGAGGAGGTCGCGAAGAAGAACGCGGCTGCGACGGGCGGCTCCTTCACCCGTACGAACAGCATGGCCGAGGCCTTCAAGGATGCGGACATCGTGTATCCGAAGTCTTGGGCTCCGTTCGCCGCGATGGAGAAGAGGACGAACCTCTACGGCGAGGGCGACACCGAGGGCATCAAGGCCCTTGAGAAGGAGCTGCTGGCCCAGAACGCGGAGCACAAGGACTGGTGCTGCACTGAGGAGCTGATGGCGACGACGAAGGACGGCAAGGCTCTGTACCTGCACTGCCTGCCTGCGGACATCAACGACGTCAGCTGCAAGGACGGCGAGGTCGAGGCCAGCGTGTTCGACCGCTACCGCACCCCGCTCTACAAGGAAGCCAGCTACAAGCCCTACATCATCGCCGCGATGATCTTCCTCGCCAAGAGCAAGGACCCCGCCGCCGCCCTCAAGGCCCTCGAGGACCGCGCCCAGAAGCG
>SFKX01000046.1 GCA_004553625.1 Clostridiales bacterium
CGGGTCTCATGACAGGCCCGACTCCCACTGGGAGCAAATCTCAGTCACGCGGTCTTTTACAGCCGAGCTAGTGCGGTGCTTCTCCTCGGCGTTTCTGCCCATTGTCGCTGGCATGGCGACCTCCTTTCTGTGTCCTTTGTATGCCCGCGGCACGCCCTCGGGGGGCCGTCCGTAAAGTTTGTTCAGTCGGAGGAGTTCTGATGCGGGCGAGATTGAGAATGCGGCCCGACGCATCAGGCTACGCTGGTTGTCAGTTAACTTACATGCGAGCCGGAAAAGACTGCGATTTTGCGATGAAACCGGGCTAGATGTAAGTTTCTGGGGGCCAAAAGTTACATCTGGCAATGGGTTGAGCTGGGATTGAGTGCGGCAAGCCGTCTGTTCTCCCAGTCTCCTTCAGGTGCACTCAGCTTTATTTCTCCGCGCCTCCACCTCCATAAGACCGCTATAGTTTCCTTTGGTCGGAAACCCCTTGGATGCCCGGCCGCCGCTTGTGAGCATCACGCTCGCGTGCCCGTCGCCACCCCCGAAAGAAGGATGCATCATGGTTGTCCCCAGCACGCTTTGCAGCAATCTGTACGACTTCGCGTTTTGCCCGGAGTCCTGCTACGACCGCCTGGTTGACCTGGCCGATCCTGAGGATTGGGGCGCTGGCAACCGCATTCTCAAGAACTACTTGTCGTTCTCGTTTAGCCGCGCGGTCTACCTCGTGGGGCGCGACGCCGACCATGCCGCGCCGTCCTCGTTGCCGCTCGTGTTCGACGGCGAGCGCTGCCTGTTCAACATCGGCCTCTACACGCGCCGCTACGAGACCATCTACGCTCTCTTTGAGCCCAATACCAGGCCCGATGCCCGCCAACGGTGGTTTCTCAAGGGCTTCTTCAAGTGTATGCGGTAGCGTAAAAGTCGACACTTCGGCTGACCTGATTCGGGCATAACAGCAAAGAACATGCCGATCACAAGCTAACGGTCTAACCTGGTCATTGCTTCGGTAATCGACTAAGGAGGCCAGAAAGGAAAATGATCAGCATGTCCCAAGTCGTAACTATACGGCAATTGAGAAAGAGCGGCGAGAGCATCGCTTCCATAAGTCGGATCACCGGCGTCAGCCGCGACACCGTATACAAATACCTCGCCCTTGACGACCTCTCCCCGAAGATGCCCGTCAAGCGCCCGGGCTCGTCGATGATGGACCAATACCGCAGCATAATCGAGGGTTGGCTCGACGAGGACGCCAGGTCATGGCGCAAGCAGCGCCACACTGCCGCGCGCATACACGCCCGCCTCAGAGACGAGTGCGGCTGCGAGGCGAGCGAGTCCACCGTCCGCCACTACGTCGCCCGCCTCAAGGCAGAGCGCAGGGAATCCAAGGAGGCGTTTCTCGATCTTGTATGGGCCCCCGGCGAGGCCCAGGCCGACTTCGGCGAAGCCGATTTCTACGTCGGCGGCGTGCGAAGGCGGATGCTGTACTTCGTCGTCACCTTCCCTTACTCGAACGTCGGTCTGGCGCAGGTGTTCCCCGGCCAGAACGCCGAGTGCGTCTGCCAGGGCCTGCGCAACATATTCGAGTACTGCGGCGGCGTCCCAACGCGCATAGTGTTCGACAACGCCACCGGCGTCGGCAGGAAGGCCTGCTCGACCGTAAGGACCACCGAGATGTTCGCGGCTTTCTCCGCCCATTACGGGTTCGACTACTCTTTCTGCAACCCGGACTCGGGCAACGAGAAGGGCAACGTGGAGAACAAGGTCGGCTTCATCCGCCGCAACCTGTTCGTGCCCGTTCCCCGCATCGGCGGCACCGACATATACAACCGCCACCTGCTCGACCGCTGCATGCGTCTTTCCGAGCAGAACCATTGGCGCAAGGGCGAGCCGGAGGCCCGTCTATTCGCGGAGGACCGCGCAGCCATGGCGGGCCTGCCGGAAAAACCGTTCGACGTCGTGCGCTACGTCAGGCCCAAGGCCGACAAGTACGGCAAGGTCCGCATCGAGGGCAAGCACCTCTACTCGTCAGACCCGGCGCTTGCGGGAACGATGCTGATAGTGGGGCTCGGCGCCACCGACGTGCGCATATACGACGAGGAGGGCACCTTCGTGTGCAGCCACGAGCGCGCCTACGGAGATGCGCCGTCGGACTCGTCGCAGCCTGCGAGCCAGATAGCGACGCTTTGCAGAAAGCCGGGTGGATGGGCGAACAGCAAGGTGAGGGCATGCATGCCCGACACGCTGAGGAGCCATCTCGACGGCAAGGACAAAAGCGACCTTCGGGCCAGCCTGAGGACCATGAGGGACGAGGTCGCCGTTCGCGGATGGGACGCCACCGTCGCGGCCATGGAGATGGCGCTCGTTGCGACGGGCAGGGTGGATGCGGCGTCGGTCGCCGTCGCAGCGGCACGCTGCGCGGGAGGCGCCATCGCATATGACGAGCCCGTCGACCTATCGGAGTACGACCGCGCATTGGGAATAGGGGGCAGGTAATGGCTTTGAAGGCAGAAGAGGCAAGGGAGTTCAAGGCCAAGGCGAGGATGATGTACTTCTCCAACGAGGTGATCGACAGGTTCTGCGCCACGGCAACGCCGGGCCAGCTCGCCGCGGCGGTCGCGTTGCTCGATGACGAGCAGGGCGTCAGGGAAAGGCGCAAGCGCGACAGGCTGTTCAGGAAGGCAAAGTTCCCGCAAGTCAAGTCATTCGAAGGCTACGACTTCTCCCAGGTGTCCTTCCCCGAAGGCTACACTGCGGAGGACCTGATGGGGCTGGGGTTCATAGACAGGGCCCAGGACTTCGTGTTCTATGGCCAGACCGGCCGCGGAAAGACCCATCTGGCAATCGCCATCGGCGTTGCCGCCGCGAGCTCCGGCAAGACGGTCAGGTTCTTCACCACCGCGGAGCTCGTCATGGCCCTTACGATGGCGAACTCTGCAGGCGCCCTAGATCAGTTCATGAGGGACCTGGCAAAGGCCGACCTTCTGATCTTGGATGAGTTCGGGTACGTGCCCCTGGACATCAACGGCGCAAGGCTGCTGTTCCAGGTGGTGTCAGCATGCTACGAGAAGCGAAGCGTGGTGTTCACCACCAACATCGAGTTCAGCAAATGGGGAACGATCCTGGGCGACGACAAGCTTGCCTCCGCGATGATCGACAGGGTGGTCCACCATGGAAGACTCGTCGAGTTCAACGGCACGAGCAAGAGGATGGACAAGGCCTTGATGCTCGGGAAGGCAGAAATCTGAGACATCGGCGGTTCTTTTGCCAGATTGTCGGAACCGGGCAGCCAAAATGTCGAGAAAACCGTTGCCAAACACACCGCCTAAAACCGCCGTCTACCTGTCTCTCTGCGAGCAATGGACCGCGCCGGAGATCGCAGAGGAGCTCGGTGTTCCCGTCAACACCGTGTACTCCTGGATCGCAAGGGGCAAGAAGAAACTGAAGGAGGCGCTATCGTGAGCAGCATAGAATCGCAGGTACGCGATGCCTTCGCCTCCATCGAACCGCCCGAGGGCGTCCGCATGAGGACCTTGGCGGCGATAGAGGCTAGGCGCGGCAGCCAGATCGCCGCGCCCGATGCCCGGAAGGCAGAGGCAGGCGAAGCGCGGGCTGCAAGCCGCCGAGGCTCAGGCAAGGGCCTGCCCGCCCGAAAGCGTCTTCGCTTCATGGTGGCGGCATGCCTCGCACTCGCCCTGTGCTTCGGCACGACGTTCGCATATGCAGCGGAAACCGCCCAAGTGGAGATCCAAACCGACGGGCCGACGGT
>SFKX01000024.1 GCA_004553625.1 Clostridiales bacterium
GCTTTTTAAGTCAGGATAATACGAATACATTAGATAATCAAGAGGATACGAAGCAATAATCGCTAAACAAAATGTGTTAAGTTAAGCTTCGTAAGAAGAGTGGGAATGAGCCGATACGGGCTTGTAAGGCGGGGCGGAATCTGTTATAATCTCTTCGAGATACGCGCCTTGCGCGGTAAGGAGAGGTTAAGAGCATGGGAGAAGAGATAAAGTATACGGCGGCGGTCATAACCGTGAGCGACAAGTGCAGCCGGGGCGAGCGTGAGGACACGAGCGGCCCGGCCGTGAAGGAAATGCTGGAGGCGGACGGCTGGACGGTGGAATACTGCAACATCGTGCCGGACGAGTTCGAGCTCATCAAGGGCGAGCTCGTGAACTGCTCCTACGAGCTGGACGTATGTCTGGCCGTGACGACGGGCGGAACGGGCTTCTCCCGCCGGGACGTGACCCCGGAGGCGACGGAGGCCGTCATAAACCGGGTCGCGCCCGGCATAGCGGAGGCGATGCGCGCGGCCAGCGTGCAGATAACGCCCCGGGGGATGCTCTCCCGCGGGATAGCGGGCCTGCGCGGCGGCACGCTCATCATCAACCTGCCCGGCAGCGCCAAGGCCGCGACGGAAAGCCTTTCGGCGGTGCTGCCCGCGCTCAAGCACGGCGTGGACATGCTGCGCGGCCTCAAGGCCGAGTGCGCCGTACACACGCACAAGGAGCAATAAAAAAAGCCGCCCCGCAGGGCGGCAAGACAAAAGGCGCGGAGCGAGAAGCTCCGCGCCTTTGCCTTTTGTTTTCACTTCCCGAGGTAGCTCACGAGCAGCTCCTGCAGGAGCTCGTCCCTGTCCAGGCGGCAGATGAGGCTGCGCGCGTTGTTGTAGTTCGTGATATACGTCGGGTCCTCGGAGATTATATAGCCCACGAGCTGGTTTATGGGGTTGTAGCCCTTGAGCTTCAGAGAGTCGTACACGGAGGACAGGATCTCGCGTGTCTCGTTGCGGTTGTCTATCGCAGTGAATCTCCTCGTTACATCTTCCATGCCGGTACCCTCCAGTTCTTTCTCAACTGAATCTCATTATACCAAAATTCACGGAAGTGTAAAGCACCCCAATATTACTTTTCGATTACAAAACGCTCAGCGTATGACCGCGCCGAACTTTGCGTGCAGCGCTGCGAGGACGGCCTGGACGGCCTCGTCGGCGTGGGCGTCGGTGAGGGTCTGGTCGTCGGAGCGGAGCGTCAGCGAGAAGGCGACGGATTTCTTCCCCTCCGGGATGTTCGCGCCGCGGTAGACGTCAAAGACCTCGCAGCCCTTGAGGTACTCGCCGCCCGCCTCGCGGATGCAGGAGATGAGCTCGCCCGCCGTGAGCGCGTCGTCGCAGACGACGGCGATGTCGCGGTTCACGGACGGGAAGCGCGGCAGCGGCGTGTAATAGACCTCGGTGACGCGGCTGGCGAAGAGCGCGCCGAAGTCCAGCTCCGCCGTATAGAGCTCGTCGGCCACGCCGTAGTTCTTCGCCACCAGCGGGTGGACCTGGCCGAAGACGCCGAGCCGCCTGCCGTTCACGGCCAGCTCCGCGCAGCGGCCGGGGTGGTAGCTCGGATTGTCCGTCACCGCCCTATACTCCGCGCCCTCTATGCGCAGGGCCTCGAGGATGGCCTCGACCGCGCCCTTCATGGCGTAGAAGTCCATGTCCTCGCCGTAGGCGCCGAGGGTGAGCTGCTTCGGCTCGTCCGCGAGGCCGTCGGCGCGCTTTTTGTAGATGCGGCCGAAGTCGTAGAGCCGGACGTTCTTGTTGCGGTAGTTCCAGTTGCGGGCCAGGACCTCCAGCATGGAGGGGAGCATCGTCGTCCTCATGCAGCTCGTGTCCTCGCCCAGGGGGTTCAGGATGCGGATGGCGTCGCGCAGGGGGGAGTCCTGCGGCAGGCGTATCATGTCCCAGCCGGCGGGGCTGTAGAAGGAATAGGTTATGACCTCGTCGAAGCCGCCGGCCCGGCAGACCGCGCCGAGCAGGCGCTCGGCCAGCTGCTCCTGGGTGAAGCCGCCCTGGGTCGTCCCCGCGCCCTCCATGAGCGTGCCGGGGATGTTGTTGAAGCCGTAGATGCGCGCGACTTCCTCTGCGAAGTCGTTGTTGTGGTATTCGGCGCTGATGTCGAGCCGCCAGCTCGGGACGGTGACGGTGTTCCCCTCTATGGTGAAGCCCAGGCGGCGCAGGATGTTGCGCATCGTGCCGCCGGCGATGTCCGTGCCGAGTATCCAGTTGACCTTCGCCACGTCGAGCTCGAGCTTGAGCGGGGCGGGCGGCGCCGGGAACACGTCCACATATCCGTCCACGACCTCGCCCGCGCCCAAAAGCTCAACGAGCTCGCAGGCCCGGTTCACGGCGCGCATGGTGAGGTAGGGGTCGAGGCCCTTCTCGTAGCGGGCGGAGGCGTCCGTCCTCATGCCGAGGGCGGCGGCGGTGCGGCGGATGGAAGTCCCGTTGAAGTTGGCGCTCTCGAAGAGGACGAAGGCCGTGTCTCCCTCGATCTCGGAGTTCTCGCCGCCCATGACGCCCGCCACGCCGACGGGCTTGTGCTCGTCGCAGATGCAGAGCATACTGGTGTTCAGCTTGCGCTCGGTGCCGTCCAGGGTGCGGATGGTCTCGCCCTCGCGCGCGGTGCGGACGACGATGTGGTCCCCGTCCACGCAGGCGAAGTCGAAGGCGTGCATCGGCTGGCCGTACTCCATCATGACGTAGTTCGTGATATCGACGATGTTGTTTATCGGCCTCATGCCCATCGCGGCGATGCGCTCGCGCATCCACTTGGGCGAGGGGGCGATCTTGACGTTCTTCACCATCCTGGCGGTGTAGCGCGGGCAGAGGTCCGGGTTTTCGATGTCTATGCGGACGTAGTCGGCCACGGTCTTGCCGCCGCCGCAGCCCTTCACGACGGGCTCGTGCAGCTTGAGCGTCTTATTGAAGGTGACGGCCGCCTCGCGCGCGAGACCGATGACGGAAAGGCAGTCGGAGCGGTTCGGGGTTATCTCGAACTCGACGACGTGGTCGTCCCGGCCGATGACGGGGCGGATGTCGTCGCCGGGCTTGCAGTCCTCCTGGAGGATGAAGAGCCCGTCCTCATAGCCGTAGGGGAAGTCGTGCAGGGTGAGGCCCAGCTCCTTGAGCGAGCACATCATGCCCTCGGAGAGCTCGCCGCGGAAAACGGTCGTGTGTATCTCCACTCCGCCGGGCAGGACCGCGCCGTCCAGCGCGATGGGGACGAGGTCCCCGACCTTCTGGTTCTGCGCGCCGGTGACGATCTGCAAGAGCCGCGGCCCGCCGACGTCCACCTGGCAGGTCCACATGTGGTCGGAGTCGTGGTGGCGGACCATCTCGACTATCTTGCCGACTACGACGTTCTGTATATTCTCGCCCTGGACCTCCGTCCCCTCCACCTTGGAGCCGGAGAGGGTCATGGCCTCCGCGAACTCGCGGTCGTTCTTCTCCTCGAGGCTGAGGTCCACGAACTCATTGAGCCATTTTCTAGAAAGTTTCATATCCGCTGCCCTCCCTTAAAATTGCTCCAGGAACCTGACGTCGTTCTCGAACAAAAGACGCAGGTCGGCTATCTTGAAGCGGCGCATGGCGGCGCGCTCGAGGCCCATGCCGAAGGCCCAGCCGGAGTATTTGTCGGGGTCTATGCCGCTCATCTTGAGGACCTTGGGGTTGCAGACGCCCGCGCCGAGCAGCTCTATCCAGCCCTCGCCCTTGCAGGTGGGGCAGCCGACTCCGCCGCACTTGTGGCACTGGACGTCCATCTCGCAGCTGGGCTCCGTGAAGGGGAAGTGGTGCGGGCGGAAGCGGGTCACGGTGCCGGGGCCGTACATCTGGACGGCCATGTTGTGCAGGGCGCCCTTGAGGTCCGCAAAGGTGATGTGCTTATCCACGACGAGGCCCTCCATCTGGTGGAACATGGGGCTGTGCGTAGCGTCCACCTCGTCCTTCCTGTAGCAGCGGCCGAACACGGCGGCGCGGATGGGCAGCTCGCGGCTCTCCATGATGCGCGGCTCCATGGGCGAGGTGTGCGTCCGCAGGAGGGTGCGGCTGGCCTCGTCGAGGTAGAAGGTGTCGGTCCACTCGCGGGCGGGGTGGCCCTCGTCGGTGTTGAGCCGGTCGAAGTTGTAGCTGGCGAGCTCGACCTCCGGGCCGTCGTCTATCTCGAAGCCCATGCCGATGAAGATATCCTTTATCTCGTCCACGACGAGGTCCATCGGGTGCTTATGCCCGGCGCGGCCCTTTTTGCCGGGGAGCGTCACGTCGAGCGTTTCGTCGCGGAGTTTTTTCTCCATGGCGGCCTCGGCGAGCGCGGTCCTGCGGCTCTCGAGGCGCAGCTCGAGCTCGGCGCGCACGCTGTTGGCGAGCTGACCCATGACGGGCCGCTCCTCCGGCGCGAGCTTGCCCATCTGCTTGAGGATGGCGGTGAGCTCGCCCTTTTTGCCGAGGTACTTCACGCGCAGCTGCTCCAGGGCCTCTGCGCTCGCGGCCTCGGCTATGGCGGCGGCGGAGAGCTCTCTGAGCTTTTCCAGCATCTCTTTCATTACTTCTGACTACCCCTTTCATCTCGGTACAACAAAAAAACAGGCCCCCCGTCCCACAGGACGAAAGACCCAACTTCCGCGGTACCACCCGTTTTCGGCCCCGGAGGGCCGCTCTCCTGGCTGTAACGGGCTTACCCGCCGGTGATTGGCCGGAGCTCCCGGGCGAACCAGGCTCTTCCCGCGCGGAGGGCTCCCAGCCGCCGGCCCATCCTCTCTGCTGCGCGTTTACGGAACCATTTTCCCGTTCTCAGCGATAAAACATCTTCAACTGGAATACATTTATAGCACAGCCGAAGCCGGAAGTCAAATGATTTGACTAATTAATTTGAAAAATGTATAATGTTATGCCATGAAAAGCGGGATAGCAAAACCGAATACCCCTCCCCTTCTCCCCCGCCGCGCGCGGGAGAGCTCCAAGCGGGACTACGGGCGTCTGCTCATCCTGGCGGGCAGCACGGGCTACACCGGCGCGCCGAACTTCGCCTCGCGCTCGGCGGTGCGTTCGGGGGCGGGCCTGGTGTGGCTGGGCGTGCCGGAGCGCATCTACGACATCTGCGCCCTCAAGAACGACGAGGCCATGCCCTTCCCCCTGCCCTGCGACGGGCGCGGCCGCCTCACGGCGGAGGCCCTGCCGGAGGTCGAGGCCCGGCTCGAGCGGATGGACTGCCTCGCCATCGGCCCCGGCCTCGGCCGGAGCGAGGGCGTGGTCGAGCTGGTCCAGGGCGTGCTCGCCGCCTCGCGGGTGCCGACCGTCCTGGACGCGGACGCGCTCTGGGCGCTCTCGCGGGACATGCGCGCCCTCGAGGAAGCCGCCTGCCCCTGCGTACTCACCCCGCACGAGGGCGAGTTCGCGCTCCTGGGCGGCCTCCTGGACGGGGACAGGGTCTCTTCCGCCCGCCGCTTCGCGGAGCGCTGGGGCTGCACGCTGGTGCTCAAGGGCTCGGGCAGCGTCATCGCCTTCCCGGACGGGGAGTGCTTCGTGAACGGGACCGGCAACCCCGGCATGGCCCGGGGCGGCTCCGGGGACGTGCTCACGGGTGTCATGGCGGCGCTTCTCTGCCAGCTGCCCTTTCGCGAGGCGGCGCGCGCCGCGGTGTACATCCACGGCCTCGCAGGTGACCTCGCCGCCGCGGAGAGGGGCGAATACGGCATGACGCCCACGGATATGACAGACCAGCTTCCGGCCGCGCTGAAAACCGTGACGGAGGTCTAGCTTATGCACAGGAGGCTTTTGGCCGCACTGATGACGCTCTGCCTGCTGCTGCCCGCCTCGGGCTGCGGCGGCTCGGGGGCGGAGATGGAGTTTGAGGAGCTTCGCGGGAAGCTCGGGGGCGCAGCCGTGGAGCTGGGCGCCCTGGTGACGGACTGCTCCGGCGGGGGCGGCGGGACGGAGTACCGCCTGCGCTGCGTCTCCGGGGCGGAGGGCAGCGAGCTGGAGGTCCTGGCCCCGGCGGAGATAGCCGGGGTGCGCGCCCGGCTGGGCGCGGAGGGCGGCGCGGCCCTGGAGTTCGAGGGCCTGGTCCTGGACGCGGGCGCGGGCGGGGAGAACCCCTGCGCGCTGACGGCCCTGCCCCTGCTCTGCTCGGCGCTGCGCTCGGCGCACGTCGCCCTCGCCTGGACGGAGGGCTCGGAGAGCGTCCTCTCCCTCGTCCCGGAGGACGAGTACGGCATCACGCTCCGCCTGGGCGAGGACGGCGCGCCCGTTTACGCAGAGTTCACCGGCACACAGAGCGGGGAAACGCTCCTCGTCTGCCGGATAGAGAGTTTTGCAATTGTCTGAATCGGAAGGCGAACACATGAGAAACGAGGATAAACGCACCTGGGCGGAGATAGACCTCCGCCGTCTGGAGCACAATTATAATGAAATACGCCGCGTGCTGCCGCCGGGCTGCCGCTTTGCGGGCCTGTGCAAGGCCAACGCCTACGGCCACGGCGCGGTGACGGTGGCAAAAAGACTGGAAGCGCTGGGGGCGGACTGCATCGCCGTCTCCTGCTGCGAGGAGGCCGCGGAGCTGCGTGAGGCGGGGCTCAAAATGCCCATCCTCATCCTTGCGCCGAGCCCGGCCTTTCTCGCGCCGGACATCGCGCGCCTGCCCGCCGTCCAGACGATAGGCGACATAGACTGCGCCCGCGCCATGAGCCGCGCGCTGGCAGGCACGGGGCTCCGCCTCCAGTGCCAGGTGAAGCTGGAGACGGGCATGGGCCGCACCGGCTTCGACGTCTCCTCCCCGCGGGACATGGCCGCGGTGCGGGAGCTCGCTTCCCTGCCGGGCCTCGAGGTGACGGGCCTCTTCACGCACTTCGCCGTCTCGGACGAGCCGGGGGAGAGCTTCACGGCCGAGCAGTTCGCCCGCTTCATGCGCGCCGCGGATGAATTGGAAAAAGATACCGGCCGCAGTCTGGGCATGAGGCATTGCGCCAACAGCGGCGCCGTGGTAAACTTCAGAGAGACCTGTCTCGACATGGTCCGCCCCGGGCTTTTGCTCTACGGGCTTTACCCCGGCCCGGAGCACGGCGGACTGGACCTCAAACCCGTGATGCGCCTTCTGACGCGCGTCGCGGAGGTGACGGAGCACCACGCGGGCGACACGATAAGCTACGGGCGGATCTTCACCTGCGAGCGGGACATGCGCCTCGCGGTGATCCCCGTCGGCTACGCGGACGGCCTGCACCGGAGCCTTTCGGGGCGGTTCGACGTCCTCATAAACGGCCGCCGGGCGCGGCAGGTCGGGCGGATATGCATGGATATGTGCATGGTGGACGTCAGCGACATGCCGGAGGTCCGCGCCGGGGACATCGTGACGGTGTTCGGGGACGAACCGGAGGCCACGGAACTCGCCGCGCTCGCCGGGACGATCTCCTACGAACTGCTCTGCGCGATCTCGCCGCGCGTGCCGCGCGTGTATATCGAATGAATGTGAATAAAAAAGGCCGCTCCGTGCGAAAATAGTATCGGCGGTAAAAGTACCGCTGCCCGCTTCGTTACATATAATGTGAACGGGCAGTATACGGAGTGTGAAGCCAATGCCAAATCCAGTAAAGCGCGGAGACATCTACTACGCCGACCTCAGCCCCGTAGTGGGCAGCGAGCAGGGCGGCATGAGGCCGGTGCTCATCGTCCAGAACGACACGGGCAACCGGCACAGCCCGACGGTGATCGCCGCGGCGATAACCTCGCAGACGGGAAAGGCCCGGCTGCCGACGCACATAGAGCTGTCGGCGCGCAACTACGGCCTGAGCCGGGACAGCGTCATCCTGCTCGAGCAGATCAGGACGCTGGATAAGTCCCGCCTGCGCGAACGCATGGGCCAGCTGGACGGCCCGACGATGGACAGGGTCAACAGCGCCATAGCCGTGAGCTTCGGCCTGGCCCAGTGAGAAAAAGCCCCCCGGCGAGAGCCGGGGGGACGAGATCCGGGAGGTACATAGGATGAAAAAGTGGCAGATAGCTGTGTTGGTGCTGGTAGTGGCGGTGGCCGCCGCGGGGATAGGGGCCTACGCCGCCTCGAACTACGGGACTCAGTCGGACCCGCTCATCGCCCAGAGCTACCTGGACGAGGTCCTCGGCCCGCAGATTGAGCGGAGCATAGACGAAAAGCTCGCCCAGGCGACGGGCCAGAGCGCGGGCGGCGGCTTCACGGTGGTGGAGCTGGCGGCCGGGGAGTCGCTGGAGCTGGCGGCGGGCTCGGAGCTGGTGCCGCGCGGCGGCACGGTGACGGCGAGCGCCTCTCTCGCGGACGTGACGAGCGGCGCGGAGACCGCCGCGGGCGCGGCGCTGGAGCAGAACCACCTCTACGCCGCCTCCGCCACCTGCCGCCTTTACGCGGAGGGCTCGGTGACCCTCCTTCTGCGCGGCAGCTTCACCCGCGGCTAAGAATAAAAGCCGGTCAAAGGACCGGCTTTTTTTATTTGCCCGCCTCGATGAGTTCGAGGCAATAATCGAGCGCCTGGCCGCTTTCGCACTCGTAGTCGGGCGCGGTGCCGACTTCGGAGTTGGCGCTGCCGTCCGGGTTCAGGCCGAGGCCGGAGTCGTAGCGGAAGCAGATGCCCGTGTTGGGCAGGCAGCGGATGACGGGGCTGTAGCCTATGCCGTTGCCGCCCGTGCGCTCGCCCACGAGCGTGGCAAAGCCCGAGGCCTTCGCGTCGGCGGCGAGGCTGTCGGAGGCGGAATAGACCAGGCCGTCCGTCAGGAGCCAGAACCGGCCCGTGTAGAGCGGCGGTTCAAAGGCGCCGTATGTTATCTTCATCGTGCCGTTTTCCATTACTAAAAAGCTATCCACGCCCTCCAGGTCCTCCGGGCAGAGCTCCGGCAGCTCCTCCAGGGGCAGCTCCGAGATGGGCCGGGCGCATATGCCGTAGCACTCCGCGTATTCGCGGGCATAGTCCCCCTTGAGCAGCTGGTAAAAGTCGCAGCGGGGCATCTCTGCGAAGTTCGGCCCCACGATGTAGGCCATCCAGTGCATGGTGTCCCCGCCCGTGTTGCCGCGGATGTCTATGATGCAGTGCTCATAGCCGCGCTCTTCGAGCCCCGCGAAAAAGCTCAAAAGCTCCTTGCCGTCGTCCGGGTCGTTGGTCATGTGCTTTATGCGCACATAGGCGGCGTTCTGCTCGGGGAAGTAGCGGATGACCTGGTTGGTCTCCACATAAAAGGCGAGCGGCGCGGCCCCGGCCCCCTCCCGGAAGATGGGCGAGCGGTAAAATTGCAGGGCCTTCGGGTTCAGCAGCTCGTCGCGGCGGAACTGTATCCTGGGGTCGTCCGGGTATTCGTCCAGCGATTGGACGCAGCTGTTGTAGAAGGCGGCGTCCAGGGCGTCCAGGTGGCCGATGGACAGGCCGTTCACCTTGAACTCGTCCAGGCAGGGCTTCACGACAAGCTCGTAGAACTCCTCCGCCGACTCTACCTCCGTCAGCAGCGCGGCGTATTGCTCCTTTATCTCGTCCAGGTCGCGGCCCAGCAGCCGCTCCGCGACGTGGTAGTGCGGGTATTCGTTATCCAATATGTCCCAAAGGTAGTCGTAGTCCTGCTCATATATGCTCTGCTCCCGCGCGGAGCAGCCCGGCAGGGCAAAAAGCAGCGCCAGGACCAGCAGCAGAAGCGTAAATCTGCGCATCCCCCGCCCCCTATCTTATCAGCAGCCGGGCGCCGAACTTGTATTCCAGCATCTTGTCGGCTCCTTCCCTTTTAAGAACCGCCGCGGCTCGGAGGGGCCGCGGCGGCGTTTTTCAGTATTCGAAGTTGTGCGCCTTTTCGAGGACCATGTCCTTCACCTTCATGAGGCGGACCTTCGTCGAGCTCTCGTTTTCCTCCAGTTTCATGGAGATGTAGCGGATGCTCTCCTCAAAGTTCGGGATCATGACGTATTCCAGCGCATTGACGCGGCGGCGGGTCTTTTCGATCTCCTCCGCCAGAAGCTGCATGGTCTTTTCGACCTGGGCGAGCTCCAGCATGTCCTCAAAGACCTTCGCCAGCTTTTCCAGGGCGTCGTCGAGCTCGCCGCTCGTCTGCGCAAAGCCGTAGGGGTAGATCTCGGAGGGGTCGTTATTCTTGGTGCGGAAGCTGTAGACGGGGACGTTGACGCTCATGATGTTCTTGAAGCTCATGCCCAGCTCCACGCTCTGGCGCGGATAGAGCAGGGCCTGCTCGAGCATCTCCGGCGACATGATCGTGCTGGCCACGGTCAGCGAGGCAAACGCGCCCGTCATGCCCTCCTCGACCTTGCGGCGGAGCTCCTTGTTCAGCCGGACCACGTCCATGAACTGGCGCATGAGCTCGTCGCGCTTGTCCTTGAGGAGCTTGTGTCCCCGCCGCGCGGTCTTTAACCGGCCCTTGAGCTGGTTGAGGACCATTCTTGTCGGCGTAACAGCGGTCTTAGGCATAGTTCACCGCCTTTACTTCTCTTCCGGCATATACTTCTCGATGTACTCAGGCTTGATGCGCTTGAGCTCCTTCCTCGGAAGTATGCGCAGAAGCTCCCAGCCGAGGTCGAGCGTTTCCTCGATCGTGCGGTTCGTCTCGTTGCCCTGGCTGACGTAGCGGCGCTCGAACTCGTCCGCGAACTTGGCGAAGAGCTTGTCGTCCTCGGAGAGGGCGGCCTCGCCCAGGATGGTCATGAGTTCCTTGGCGTCTTTGCCGCGCGCGTAGGCGGCGAAGAGCTGGTTCATGGTGCCGGAGTGGTCCTCGCGGGTCTTGCCCTCGCCTATGCCCTTGTCCTTCAGACGGCTAAGGCTCGGCAGGACGTCCACCGGCGGGACGATGCCCTTGCGGTGCAGCTCGCGGGAGAGGATGATCTGGCCCTCGGTGATGTAGCCTGTGAGGTCCGGGATGGGGTGGGTCTTGTCGTCCTCGGGCATGGTCAGGATGGGGATCATCGTGATGGAGCCCTTCTTGCCTATCCTTCGTCCGGCGCGCTCGTACATCGTCGCAAGGTCGGTGTAAAGGTAGCCGGGGTAGCCGCGGCGGCCGGGGACCTCTTTCTTCGCGGCGGAGACCTCACGCAGGGCCTCTGCGTAGTTCGTGATATCGGTCAGGATGACGAGGACGTGCATGTCCTTCTCGAAGGCCAGGTACTCGGCCGCGGTCAGAGCCATACGCGGGGTGGCGATACGCTCGACGGCGGGGTCGTTGGCGAGGTTCGAGAAAACGACGGTCCTGTCTATTGCGCCGGTGCGGCGGAAGTCCTGGATGAAGTACTCGGACTCCTCAAAGGTGATGCCGATGGCCGCGAACACGACGGCGAAGTTCTCATTCGCGCCGAGGACGCGGGCCTGGCGGGCGATCTGCGCGGCGAGCGCGGCGTGCGGCAGGCCGGAGCAGGAGAAGATGGGCAGTTTCTGGCCGCGGACCAGGGTGTTCAGGCCGTCTATCGTGGAGACGCCGGTCTGGATGAACTCGGCGGGGTAGGCGCGGGCGGCGGGGTTCATGGGCAGGCCGTTTATGTCGCGGTGCGCGTCCGCCAGGATCTCCGGGCCGCCGTCTATGGGCTCGCCCATGCCGTTAAAGACGCGGCCGAGCATGTCCTCCGAGACGCCCAGCTCCAGCGGGTGGCCCAGGAAGCGGACCTTCGTCCCGGCGAGGTTTATGCCCTGCGCGGACTCGAAGAGCTGAACGACTGCGGTGTCGCCCTCGACCTCGAGGACCTTGCAGCGGCGCTTTTCGCCGTTCGGCAGCTCGAGCTCGCCCAGCTCGTCGTAGGTGACGCCCTCGACCTGCTTGACGACCATCAGAGGATTGGCGACCTCGCGTATAGTCTTGTATTCACGGATCATTCGTCCTCACCTCCCTCGGCAATTTCGGCTATCTCGGCCTTCATCTCGTCGATGATGCCGTCGAAGGCCGCAACGACCTCGTCCTGCGGCACCATCTTGGCGCGGCCGATGCGCTCGCGCGCGGGGATGTTGAAGAGCTTGTTCATGTCCGCGCCGGCGGCGATGGCCTCGCGGCAGACGGAGTCGTACTGGAGGACCATGTCCAGCAGGCGGAACTGCTTGAGGTAGCTCGAATAGGCGTCCTCGTCGATGAAGGCGTTCTGCTGGAGGAAGTCCTCGCGGATCATCTTGGCGGTCTCCATGGTGAGGCGGTCGTTCGGGGAGAGCGCGTCCTGGCCGACGAGGCGGACGATCTCCTGCAGCTCGGCCTCCTCCTGGAGGATGTGCATGGCCTTGTCGCGGTTCTGCATGTACTTCGCGCCGAACTCCTTCTCATACCAGGGCTTGAGGGTGTCCACGTAGAGCGAGTAGGACGTGAGCCAGTTGATGGCCGGGAAGTGCCTGGCGTAGGCCAGGGAGGAGTCCAGCGCCCAGAACACCTTGACGATGCGCATGGTGGCCTGGGAGACGGGCTCGGAGGTGTCGCCGCCCGGGGGCGAGACCGCGCCGATGGCGGTGACGGAGCCGCGGCGCTCGTCGGAGCCGAGGCACTCGACCACGCCCGCGCGCTCGTAGAACTGGGCGAGACGGCTGGCGAGGTAGGCGGGGTATCCCTCTTCGCCGGGCATCTCCTCGAGCCGGCCGGACATCTCACGCAGGGCCTCGGCCCAGCGGGAGGTGGAGTCTGCCAGGACGGCGACGTCGTAGCCCATGTCGCGGAAGTACTCGGCTATCGTGATGCCCGTGTAGATGGAGGCCTCGCGGGCCGCGACGGGCATGTCGGAGGTGTTCGCTATGAGGACGGTGCGCTTCATGAGGGGTTCGCCGTTGCGGGGGTCGGTCAGCTCGGGGAACTCCATGAGGACGTCCGTCATCTCGTTGCCGCGCTCGCCGCAGCCGATGTAGACGACGATGTCCACGTCGGACCACTTGGCGAGCTGGTGCTGCACGACGGTCTTGCCGGAGCCGAAGGGGCCGGGGACCGCGGCGGTGCCGCCCTTTGCGATGGGGAAGAGCGTGTCTATGATGCGCTGGCCGCTGTTCATGGGCCTGGCGGGGGTGTATTTCTGGCTGTAGGGCCGGGCGATACGGACCGGCCAGTTCTGGACCATGGTGAGCTCACGGGTCTTGCCGTTGTAGTCCTCGAGGACGGCGACGACGTGGTCCACGGTGAACTCGCCCTTTTCGATGGACTTGACCGTCCCGCTGACCCCGGGCGGCACCATGATCTTGTGGAGGATGGCGCTGGTCTCCTGGACGGTGCCGAGGACGTCGCCCGCGGCGACGTGCTGGCCCGGCTGGGCGACGGGGACGAAGTCCCACTTCTTCTGGCGGTTGAGCGCCGCGACCTGGACGCCGCGGGTGATGGTCTCGCCGGTGAGGGCGCGGATCTCGGGCAGGGGACGCTGGATACCGTCGTAGATGTTTTCCAGCATACCGGGGCCGAGCTCCACCGACAGCGGCAGACCCGTGGTGACGACCTCGGCGCCGGGGCCGAGGCCCGAGGTCTCCTCATAGACCTGGATGGACGCGGAGTCTCCGGTCATGTTGAGGATCTCGCCAATGAGCCGCTGGCTGCCGACACGGACCACGTCCGACACGTTTGCGTCGGCCAGGCCCTCGGCCACGACCAGCGGGCCGGATACTTTCGTTATAATTCCGCTCATCTGCAAACCTTCTTTACAAAATGTCTGTTCCCACGGCCTTTTCGACGGCCGCCTTCAGCGCGGCCTGGCCGAGACCCAGCGGGCCTTCTCTGCCGGGGATGAATATGATCGCGGGACTGGGTACGTCCTTATACCTGGCGATCTCGTGTTCGAGGTCTCGGGCCAGGTTCTCCTCGACATAGATGATGGCGTATTCGCCTTCGGATTCACGAGTGAGGCGGCGGAAGGCCTCCTTTGCCTCCTCGGCGCTGCCGGCGGGAAAGACGTCCAGCCCGAGCGCCTTGAAGCCCATGACCGTGTCGCGCCCGCCCAAAACGGCGATTTTAAGCATTGATATCACGCAGCCTTTCCCGAATGACCTCCGGCTCTATCCCGGCGAGGCGGCCTGTGAGGATCATGCGCGCGGCGGTTATCTCGCTCTCGAGCAGGGCGAGGTATTCCGCAACTGCCTCTATGCCGAAGGGCTTGGTCTTGGCCCGGGCCAGGTAGACGGAGACGGCGTTGTCGCAGGCGAGCTCGAAGTCCGTCATGGCGCCGCCCTTCATGGCCTCTGCGCCGAGGGCCGCCGCCTGCTCGAGGCAGGACGAGACGTAGAGCGCGGCGAGGTTTTCGCCGCTTTCGGCGGCCTGGCAGAGGGTGTCTCTGTCCACGTTCCCGCCGGGGACGAGGGCCGTCAGCATGAACTCGCGGTCCTTGCCCATGCGCACGGTGCGCACCGCGGCGCGCAGGTTGGCGCTGTCTATGAGGGTGCGGACGTAGCCCCGCACGAACTCGCTGCCCGTTTTCTCCGCGAGCTTTGCCAGCTCCGCGAAATAGGCCCTGTCCAGCTCGAAGTCCGCGAGCTGGGGGTTTGAGGTCCTGGCCAGGATGCTCTTGGCGTTCTCGTAGGCCGCGGCCATGTCCGCGGGCAGGTCTGAGAAGCGCTCCTCCTCCACGGCGGAACTGAGCTTTGCCGCGGGGACCCTGCCGCAGTCGGAGAGCAGCCGCTCCCCGGCCACGCCCGCCCCGGCCGCTTTGACCAGGGTCTTTATGTTGTGGTAGTCGTATTTGAGCCTGAAGATATCCACTACCTCGCTCTGCGCCGCAAGGCCCGCGAGCTCCGTGAAGGCCGCGCTCCTGCGCTGCGAGAGCGCCGCGTCTATCCCGGCGGCGTCCGACTCGGAGAGGTCCTCATAGCCGCACTCGGCCAGGAGCTTTGCGGCCTCTGCGTAGCTTGCGGCGGCGAGCATCCTGTCCATCTTCTCGCGGCTGAGCATGGAGGCCTCCCTGGCCCGCAGCATGGCCGAGATAGTCAGATATTCCGTATCCTTCGTCTTTTTAGACAAGTTCTAACCCCCTTGTCTCTCAGTATGCGCCGCGGCCAGCGGCTTCAGCCCTCAAAGAGCACCTCCGCCACGCGCGCCGCGAGCTCGCCCCTGGAGAGCTCGAGCAGGGTATCCACAGAGCAGTTTACCTCGATATCGCCCTGCTTGAGGATGAGCCCGCCGGCGAGCTCCCGCGTCTCCGCCGAGAGCGTCAGCACGGCGTCCGGGCGTTTTTTGGCGAGCAGCTCGTTGGCGGCCTTGACGGCCTTCGCGCCGACGGCGGCCCTGTCTTTCTTCGAGAGGATGAGCTCCTCCTGCCCCGTTGCCGAGGCCTCCGCGGCCTCGCGCGCGAGGAAGGCGACGTAGTCCGCCTCCGGCAGCTCGGCGAGCAGTTCGCGCGCCCTGTCGAACGCGCGGGAGACGGCCTCCTGTTTCATCGTGAGGACGCTCTTTTTGGCCTCGAGCCGGGCGGTCCTGCCCATGCGCTGGACCCGCTGCTCGGTCTCCTTGACGCCCTCGCGCACGAGCGCCCAATAGCGCTCCTGGGCGAGGCGCTCGTTCTCCGCGCGGATCTCGGCGCAGCGCGCTTCGCTCTCGGCGCGGAGGGCGGCGCATTCCGCCTCCGCGTCCGCCCTGATGCGGGCGGTTATCTTTTCGATCCCGTTCATGGCAGTCCCAACCTTGCCGATCAGGCGCCGCTCAACCGATGTTGAGGATCATGAGCATGGAGGCGAGCAGGGCCAGAATGGCGTAGAACTCGACGGTGATGCAGAGCACCATGCCCTTGGACCAGTCGTCCGGCTTTTTGGCGAGCAGATTGATGGACGCCGCCGCAACTCTGCCCTGGGCGATAGCGGAGATCATGCCGCCGAGCGCCATCGGCAGGCAGGCGACGAAGTAACGCAGGCCCTCGGTGACCGTGAGGTCCATAATGGTGCCGTCCAGCAGGCCCATGCGGAAGGAGGCGAAGAACCAAACGACGAGGCCGTACAGACCCTGCGTACCGGGGATGACCTGCAGGATCATGACCTTACCGAACTTGCTGGGGTCCTCGCACAGCAGGCCCGCGCCCGCTTCGCCCGCGATGCCGGTACCCTTGGCGGAGCCGATGCCGGAGAGAGCGGCCGCAAGACCGGCGCCCAGAAGGCCGAGTGCCATTCCGCCGAACTGTTCAAGAAAACTCATTTCCATCGTAATTTCCTCCTCTTATTTGTCGGTTGTAGCGACGTTTACAAATTTGGTGTTGATCTCAAGGGGTCTGAACGGCTTGCCGCCGTCCTTGTAGAACTTGCCGAAGTACTCCAGGCACTGGAGCCTCAGGTCGTGCACGAAGCAGCCGAGCAGGTTCAGCGCGAAGTTCAGCGCGTTGCCCGCTATGGAGATGATGAGGAACACGACGATGTTCCCCGCTATCGCGCCGATGGTGTTGAATACCTGGGCGATGACGCTGCCCGCGAGCATGAGGGCCATGAGTCGGGAGTAGCTGAGGATATCGCCGAAGTAGCCGGTGACGCCGTTGTATATGGCGCCGACAAAGCCGGTGAAGATGCCGAAGCCCTTCTTGCCCTTCGCGGAGCCGATAAACAGCATCACGCCGCCGATGACGAGCACGACCGGCACTCCGGCCACGCTGCCGATGCCGAGCGCCGCGAGCGCGCCGCCCGCGAAGATGACCCACCAGGTCCCCTCTTCAAACACGGCCCCGAACACGTCCCCGGCCTTGCACTTTTCGACGAAGCTGATTATCATGCCGGTTATTATCTGGATGACGCCCAGCACCATCGCGCCCAGGAGGATCATGATAGTGTCGTTGAGCGGGGTGAAGAGCGAGGGCAGGCCCTGCCAGGTGGTGTTCGGATTGATTATCTTGGCTATCTGGAGCGGCGCGTCGCCGAAGCAGCCGCCCGTTATCGCGCCCCAGACGGTGGTCGAGATGCCGCACCAGAGCAGCAGCTCAAAGAAGTTGCGTGTGCCGCGCTTGGGCTTTTTCTTCCCCAGGACGACGAGCGCCAGGATTATCATGAGGACGCCGTAGCCCATGTCCGCGAGCATGATGCCGTAGAACAGGATGAAGAAGGGGGCCATGAGCGGGTTCGGGTCCACGCCGTCGTAGGCGGGGAGCGAATACATCTCCGTGACCATGTTGAGCGCCCTGGTGAAGCGGTTGTTCTTGAGCTTCACGGGGACCTCGGGGTATTCGTCCTCGGCGGGGTCCTCTGTCTCCCAGGCGCAGTCGTACTTTGCGAGGACGCCTGCGAGCTCCTGTTCCTTTTCCGCGGGGACCCAGCCCTGGAGGCAGACGGCGGTCTCCGTCTGCATGAGCCTGGACTCGGCCTCTGCGCGGGCGATCTTCGTGGTCATCGCGTCGGCGCGGAGCTTGAGCTCGGCCCTGTGCGGGGCTTCGGCGGCGATGGCGGAGACGAGCTCCGCGTTCTCGCGGCCGAGGTCCGCAATTTTCTTTTCGCATTTTTCAGCGGCCTGCCTGGCCGTACAGTCGAACTCGCCGGGGCTCATGAGGTTCAGCCCCAGGGGGCGCAGGACCTCGAGCGCGGCGTCCAGCTCGTCTTTGAGGCAGACGAGCAGCACGTAATGGAGGCTCCTGTCGTCCGAGACGCGGAAGAGCTGGGCTTCCGGCGCGGCGGCGCCGAGCGCGGCGTCGGCCTCGGCCAGGTCTAGCGCAGCGGGCAGGGACGCCGTCATCGCTGCGGCGCGCTCCGTCCCCTTGCAGGAAAGCGGCAGCTCCAGGGGCAGCCAGGGCGCCAGGGACTCGAGCGTCGTCTGCTCGCGCTGGATCTCTGCGTTGTTGCGCCTTATCCGCTCCTCGAGCTCCATGAGCTTTTCCGCCAGCTCGACTCCGGCGGACAGCTTTTCCTCGTCCAGGAGCGCGGCGGCCTCGGTCTCGGGCAGGGGCTTGAGGAAGCCCTGCTTTTCCGGGGCGTATTTGTCGAGGAGCTTTACCGCGTTCGTGAGCTCCGCGTGCTGGGCCTTCACCGTGGAAAGGCCCGCGCCTTCGCAGCGGCAGAGCGCTGGAAACGCCTCCTCGGGGAGCTCGGCCGGCTCGCTCACCTCGACGCAGCCCAGGAGCAGCAGCTCCCGCAGCAGCGCCTGCCTGTCCGCGGACATGGCCAGCAGCCTGAGCTTTTTCATCTTAACGATTGCCATATCAGCCGTTCACTACCCTTTCCACGATAAGCGCGGCGGCCTTTTCGAGGCGGGCGTCCGCCCTGGCGCGCATCGCCGCTTTCCTGTTTTCCGTGTCCGAGGCGAGCTGCCTTGCGTCCTCCTTGGCCTTTTCGTCAGACTTGGCGCGCAGCTCGGCAAGCTCTGCGGCGGCCTTTTTTTCCGCGGCCTCCACCGCGGCCCGGCCCTCCGCCTGCGCCGCGGCCTCCGCCGCCTTCGCCGCAGCGAGCGCCTCGGCCTTCATGCGTTTTGCGTTTTCCTCGGCCTCGCTTATCGCTGTGATCGCTTCAAAAGACATTGATACACCTCCCACCGAAAAAGACGGATGCGGAAAGCGCCATCATCCGTCAAGTATCTGCACCAATAATAATACCAAAACACCCTAAATTAAGCAAGCGCATTTGCTCAAAACCCCGCAGAAAATTGCCACGATTTCCACGCCGAAACATGCGTCAGAATTTTGTCAATCTTCACGAATGTGAGACTTCAAGCGATTAATAAGCAGTTTGGACTTGATTCAAAGTGGAAAACGTATTATAATGTAAAATCCTTGAGGAAATAACTGCTTCAGTGGAGGAGAGAGCATGAGTAACACGGGCTACCGCCGCCGCCTGGGCGACAGAAAAGAGGGCCGCCGCCTGCGCACCCTGCCGGCGCTGAACCTCTTCGAGCCGTACATAATGATACAGCGCAACGACGCCTGCAACCAGTTCGCGGGCAGCATAGAGATAACGGAAACGGACCGCTGGCTCCGGGCCAAGCGTCAGGAGGGCTGCAAGGGCCTGGGTATGCTGCACCTCTTCATCGCAGCGTATATCCGCGTCATCTCCCAGCTGCCGGGGCTCAACCGCTTCGTAGCGGGCCAGAAGATCTACGCCAGAAACGAGATCCTGGTCAACATGATGGTCAAGCGCGGCATCACGACGGAGTCCGAGGAGACCTGCGCCAAGGTCGTCTTTGAGCCGACTGACACCATCTACGACGTCTACCGCAAGATGAACGAGGCCGTCGAGGAGATCCGCTCCTCGGACGACAGCGGCACCGAAAAGGTCGCCGGCGTGCTCATGAAGATCCCGGGCATCTTCCTGAAGTTCGCCGTGTGGATACTCAAGGTCATGGATTACTTCGACCTCATCCCCATGTCCCTGCTGCGCGCGAGCCCCTTCCACGGCTCCATGATCGTCACGGACCTCGGCTCCCTCGGCATCCCGCCCATCTACCACCACCTCTACAACTTCGGCAACCTGCCGGTGTTCCTGGCCTTCGGGGCGAAGCGCCGGGTCGTGGAGCTGGACAGGCACGGCCGCGCCGTCGAGCACAAATATGTGGACTACAAGATCGTCTGCGACGAGCGCATCGTGGACGGCGCCTACTACGCCGCCGCCTTCAAGTACATGAAATACTACCTCAAAAACCCCTCCGAGCTCGAGCGCGCCCCCGAAAAGGTCGTCGAGGACATATATTGATACATAAAAAAGCCGGTCAAAAGACCGGCTTTTTCAGTTCGCGGAGGAGAGTGCAGTTAACTAAAAAAACAGCCGGCCAAAAGGGCGGTGTTCGTAAAACAGTGTTAGCCAAATAACACGAAATGAGCATCTGTCAGACAGGATTGGTCAACGAAATAACACGCCATATTCAGCTTCAAAGGCTGAGTATGGC
>SFKX01000025.1 GCA_004553625.1 Clostridiales bacterium
TGCTGGATGAGGTCAGCGAGTTCTTCACCGACGGCGAGGGCGAGGACGAGCTCCAGAACATCGAGGCGACCTTCATCAGAGGCAACGCCGAAGGCTTCCAGATGCTCTACCTCTACAACCCACCGAAGAACCCCAACGCCCCCGTGGTGGTCTGGTGCCGGAAGATGGAGAAGCGCCCGGACTGCATCCACGTCCATGTGGACTACCGGGACGTCCCTCCTGACTGGCTGGGCGCCAAGCTGATTGAGGCGGCTGAGATCCTCCGCGAAGTGGATGAGCGCCAGTGGAGATGGCTCTGGCTCGGCCTCAGCATCGGCGTGGACGAGCTCATCTACTATATGTTCGGCGACGCTGCCATCCAGCGCCCGAGCCGTGACCACTACCGGATCATCGGCATCGGCGTGGACTATGGCCAGCAGAACGCCACAACCTACCAAGCGGCCGGCCTGAATGAGTACGAGCACAAGCTGGACGGCCTGGCGGAATACTACCACAGCGGCCGGGAGACCGGAACGCAGAAAAGCCCCAGCGAGTACGCCGGGGACTTCGTCAAGTTTTTGAACCTGCTGCATGAGACCTACTCATGCAGCACTTTTTATACCTTCATTGACCCATCGGCTCGCGGTCTGATGGAGGAGATCAAACGAGCCGCAAGAGGCACCGGCTACACCGTCCTGATCCGCGACGCTGAGAACGATGTGGCCCTGGGCATCTCCCGGGTGCAGAAGCTACTGACCTTCAAGATGCTGGCCGTGTCTCCGGATCAGGAGAACGCGGTCCGGGAGTTCGGTCTCTACGAATACGACAAGGACAGCATCGACAAGGGGCGAGAGGTGCCGGTCAAAGTGGACGATCACTGCATGGACGCTATCCGCTATCTGGTCATGGGGATGTGGTCGAAGATTAAGCACCACCTGCCCACCAAGGAAAAAGAGGATGAGCCGGAAGGAGTCATAAAATGAACATTTTCGAGTATTTCAAAAAGAAGGGCATCGACACCATCGACAGCTCCTTCTACACCAAGATCGCCATCTGGGACAGCTGGTACAGGGCGAACGTCAAGAAGTTCCACCAGTACCGCGTTTATCATGGCGCTGGGCAGTACACACGCTGCCAGCGCAAGAGCCTCGGCATGGGCAAGAAGATCTGCGAGGACATCAGCGATCTGCTGCTCAATGAGAGGGTCCGCATCACCATCCAGGACGACGCCACGGCCAAGTTCGTGAACAAGGTGCTGGAGGCTGCCAACTTTGCGGTCCAGGGCAACGAGTACCAAGAGCGCAAGGCCGCCTGCGGCACCGTGGCCTATGTGCCATATTTGACCAACATGGAAGTGGATGACGATGGCCGTGTCATCAGTGCCGACGTCAAAATGGACTATGTGGTGGCCAAGAACATCTACCCCACAGCCTGGGAGAACTCCAGGATCACGGAGTGCATCTTCGTCTTCCCTAAGACCTACAAGCGCAAGAAGTACGCACAGTTCCAGCACCACAAGCTGGAACCGTGGAGGGATGAAAACGGCGAGGATCTGGGCCATCAGTATGTCATCGAGAACACCGTCGTGGAGTGCTCCAGCGGCGCCGGCCGTGAGCTGACTCCTGACGAGTGGAACAAGATCCCACACTTCAGTGGACTGGCTGCCAGGGTCGAGACCGGCAGCGACCATCCCCAGTTCGTCATTGACAAGCTGAACATCGCGAACAACGTGGACGAGGATGACACAAACCCGATGGGCGTGGCGCTTTTCGCCAATAGCCTCGACATCCTGGCCAAGATCGACCTGGAGTATGACAGCTATGCCAATGAGTTCACCCTGGGCCGCAAGCGTGTCTTCGTTTCTCCGGAGCTTCTGACCACGGCGGACGGCTCCCTGGTATTTGATCCGGAGGACAGCGTCTTCTACAAGCTGCCGGAGGACTATTTCAAAGACACCAAGGAGGCCATCCACGAGAGCAACATGGCGCTCAGAGTGCAGGAGCACGAGCAGGCCATCAACAACGACCTGAACCTGCTCTCCTTCAAGTGTGGTTTTGGCACGCAATACTACCGCTTCGAGCGCGGCGCGGTCGCGACCGCCACCCAGGTCATCAGCGAAAACTCCGATATGTACCGGACGATCCAGAAGCATGAGATCATCCTGCACGACGTTCTGGTGGATTTGCTCCGGATCATCATCCGCCTGGGCAAGACGGCCAACGTGCCCGGCCTGGTGGAGAACACCGACATCGTGATCGACTTCGACGACTCCATCATCGAAGACAAGCAGACGGAAAGAGCCGAGGACCGCAAAGACGTCGCCATGGGCGCCATGGGCCTGCCGGAGTACCGCTCGAAGTGGTACGGCGAGACGGAGGAGGTCGCAGCCAGCAAGCTGCCTGACCAGTCCGCCGGCGTTCTGATGTAATGGATCAGAGCTACCACGACCTACTGGCCGCCGGCGTCGAGAAGCGCTTCCGGGACCTGGAGATGGCGATCATGGACGACATCATCCGCCGGATCCGGAAGGCCGGCACAATCACCGACTCGGCCGACTGGCAGATCCAGCGCCTCATCATCCTGGGCAACAGCACCCAGGACATCGAGGACCTGATCCGGAAGGCCGTGGACGGAAACGAGGAGGAAGTCCGCCGGCTCTACGCTGAGGTCATCGAGCGGGAATATACCCGCGACCGCAGCCTCTACGAGCACGCCCCTGGCTGATGTCTACAACGGCTACCTGGACGACGCCATCACCGGCATGGCCAACGGCGCCTACGACTACAACACGCTGGTCCGCCGTATGGTCAGCCAGATGACAGCCTCCGGGCTCCGGACCGACCACGCCTTCAGCGATGGCGGCAGCGACTACGGCGTGGACTACTCCAGCGGCTGGCACAATCGCGTGGACGTGGCCGCCCGCCGTGCGCTGCTCACCGGCTTCGGCCAGCTGACGCAGCACGTCACGGATCTGAACGCCCAGCGGCTGGGGACTGACTACTTCGAGGTCACATGGCACGCCGGAGCTCGTCCGGATCACGCTGCATGGCAGGGCAAGGTCTACACCAAGGAGCAGCTGACGACCAAGTGCGGCCTGGGCACCGGTCCGGGCCTGCTGGGCTGGAACTGCCACCACAAATACTACCCGTTCATCCCTGGCGTGAGCGAGCGGCTCTACACCGACGAATGGCTGGAGGAGCAGAACGCCAGGGAAAACACTCCGCGACGCTTCCGTGGCAAGGAGTACACCACCTACGAGGCCACCCAGAAGCAGAGGCAGATGGAGACGGCCATGAGGGCCCGGCGTGAGCAGGTGCAGCTCCTTCGTGCCGGAGGGGCTGACAAGGAAGATATTACCATCGCCCAGTGCAAGTACCAGGCCCAGCTGGAACAGTACCGCAGCTTCTCGAAGGCGATGGGCCTGGAGGAGCAGACGGAGCGCATCTACACGGGACGCACCCCGGGCAGGATCTCACCGAGCCCGCAGGTCTACGCGCAATGGCAGGCCGAGCAGGCGGCCAAAGCGGCCAACCGTGCGAAAGAACGCGCCGAGAAGCAGCGCAGAGCGGCCCAGGACGCCGCTCAGAAGGGAGCAAGCACATGATCCGGATAAACGTCAAGGACACCGGGATCACCGTCTCAGGGCACGCACAGCGGCTCCCTGGGGCGTCTCCCGGGCACAACATAATTTGCGCCGGCGTCTCGGCGCTGACCCTCACACTGATCGAGGGGCTGCGCGAGGTGGCGGGCATCGAGATCCAGGAGAGCGTCAGCCCGGGCAGCACTGTCATCAGCTGGCCGGATCTGAACGAGATCGGCCGGGCGCTGGTCCGCACTTATGTCCTGGGCCTGGAAGGCATCCGGGACAGCTATGGAGAAATAACGATAATTTGAGCGCCGCGAGGCGCTTTTATTATGAGCAGACGCCGGGCTCTGAGCCGGCGGGAATGTTCACGCACATTACAAAAACGGAGGAATGACCCAATGAAAAAGCATTTTAACCTTCAGCTCTTTGACAACGGCGGCGAGGGCGGCTCTGGCGGAGGTCAGGGTGGAAACGCTGGGAACGGTAACGGCAGCCAGGGAAATGCCGGGAATAATGGAGGCACCGGAGGCTACAGCTTCCAGCAGGCCGAGGAGATCGCCCAGGCTCGTGCAGAACGCGCCGAGAAGGCCGCTCTCAGCTCCTACTTCAAGCAGCAGGGCATGAGCGAGGAGGAAATCAACCAGGCGATCAAAGACTTCAAGGCCAACCGCGAGAAACAGCGCCCCAATGTGGACGCCATCACCAAAGAGCGCGATGACGCGCTCGCAGAACTGGCCCAGATGAAGAACAGCCAGACCCTCGCCCAGAAGGGCGTCCGCGCCGAGGACACTGACTACGTCATGTTCAAGATCGCGGCCCTGATGAAAGAGGACAGCAAGCTCGACTTCGAGAAGGCCGCCACCAAGTTCCTGAAAGAAAACCCCCGCTTTACTACCAGCGGCAGCGGGTCCTACCGCGTGAAGACCGGCACGGAAAGTTCCGGGGCGGGCAGCTCTGGAAATCAGAACAGCAACGACTTCATCAACGCTGCCATCCGCAGAAAAGCGGGCCGCAACTAACAAAATTATGGAGGAATAACCACATGAAAAAGTATTTTAATCTTCAGCTTTTTGCGACCGACGCTCAGATCATTGACAGATCCGGCGCCGAGTCTCTGATCCCCGAGGACCGTGCTGCGGAAATCATCCAGGGCGCCATCGCTCAGTCCGCTGTCCTCACCATGGGCCGCCGTCTGGCCAATATGACCGCAGCTCAGACCCGTCTCCCTGTTCTGGACGCTCTGCCCATCGCCTACTTCGTGAACGGCGACACCGGTCAGAAGAAGACCACCAGACAGGCATGGGACAAGAAGACCATCGTCGCCGAGGAGATCGCGGTCATCGTGCCCATCCCCGAGGCCGTGCTGGACGACGCTGACTATGACATCTGGGGCGAGGTCCGTCCCCGCATCCAGGAGGCCTTCGGCCAGGTCATTGACGCGGCCATCCTGTTCGGCACCGATAAGCCGGCAACCTGGAGAGAGGGCCTGGTGCCTTCTGCCGTTGCCGCTGGCTCCACTAAGAAGATCACCGCTGACCTCTACACCGATCTGCTCGGCGAAGGCGGCACCATTTCCAAGGTGGAGGAGTCTGGCTACTTCGTGACCGGTCACGTCGCTGACATCGGTATGCGTGCCAAGCTCCGTGGCCTGAAGAACAACAGCGGCAACCCCCTGTTCCTGAACTCTATGCAGCAGGCCGGCAACTACACCCTGGACGGCTCCGCCATCCAGTTCCCTCGCAATGGCGCCTTCGACAAGACCAAGGCCCACATGATCTCCGGCGACTTTTCTCAGCTGGTTTACAGCATCCGCCAGGACATCACCTTCAAGCTGTTCACCGAGGGCGTCGTGCAGAACACTGACGGCACCATCGCCTACAACCTGATGCAGAACGACATGGTGGCCCTTCGTGCTGTCATGCGTCTGGGCTGGGAGATCCCGAACCCTGTCAACGCCATGGCCAAGGAAAAGGCGAAGCGCTTCCCGTTTGCCGTGCTGACCCCTGCCGGCGCCTAAGTAAAGGAGGTGCAGCCTGATGTACGTCTCCTATGATTTTTACAAGCAGACCTTCGGGGACACGATCCCCGAGGCTGACTTCTCCAAAGTCGAGGCCAAAGCGGAGGCGGTCATCGGCTACCTGACCTATATCAACGGGGACATCTTCGCCAAAGAGGACAACCGCGTGAAGCTCGCGGTCTGCGCTGCGGCGGAGGTCGTCCATTATCACAACAACCAGGCCAGCGCAAACGGCAACCAGGCTGCAGGTGTGAAAAGCGAGACCAACGACGGCTACTCCGTGACCTACATCACGGAGGGCCAGGATGGCCAGACCGCTGAGGAACTGCTCCGCAAGAAGATCCTCGAAGCGGTCCGCGTCTACCTGCTGCCGACCGGATGGCTGAGCCGATCCCTGAAGGGAGGCTGCCGCCATGTATGTGCAGACTGCGATAACAGTCTTTAACAAACGCCTGGGCGCTGATCGGCGCGAGGTCTACTTCCCGACCTGCATCCGCAGCGCGTCCTTCCTGGAGAACAAGAGCTCCGGCCACTCTACGGACGGAGCTCACTCCCAGAGCCTCGCCTACAAGCTGAGGATCCCGCTGGGAGCGAAGATCCAGGACGGCCGGAGCTACGTCCCGGCGGATAAGTTCCGCCAGCTGGACGAGGAGGCAGCCGCCAAGGCGTGGACGCTCCAGACCGGCGACTATGTGCTGCCTATGGCGACCGAGCTGACGGCTCCGGTCGATCAGAAGCAGATGGAGGCGCTCGGCCAGCTGATCTACGTCAAGGAGTACGCGGACAACACCATCAGAGGCTCGGCCGCCGTGAAGCACTGGCGGATCGGAGGCGAATAATGGCGTTTAAGCCCATCACCAACCCCAGGGGCGCCATCATCCAGGGAAAGAACGGCAAGGCCGAGCTGATCTGGAACGCCGGCTGCGCCCCGAGAATGAACGAAGTGCTCAGCAAGAAGCAGGAGATCATCGACAGCGAAGTGCTCAGGCTCTGCGCTCCGATGGTCCCAAAGCGCACCGGCGCCCTGGAGCGATCCGGCACGCTGGGCACCGTCATCGGCTCCGGCGAGGTGCAGTACATCGCACCATACGCCCGCCGGCAGTATTACAACACCAGCCAGACCCGCAGCTACGACTCCAGGCGTGGCGGTATGTGGTTTGAGCGAATGAAAACCGCACACAGGACGCAGATCCTGAAGCTGGTCAACAAGTAAAGGAGGCCCGAAATGGTCAAATCAATCATCGAGGGCGTCGCTGACTTCTTCAAGGACTGCCCTCTCCTCAATGCCGGAGTGTTCCGCGTGGACGCCCTGGGGGACGAACCGCAGGAGTACACCATCGAGACGGGGATCTTCAACCCGATCATCGAGACATACATCGACGGCAGCTCCGACCGGCGCTACCAGTTCAACTTCGGCAGCCGGGAGTATTACAGCATGGACCGGCTCCAGAACATCGCCAACAGCACCTTCTACGAGGACTTCGCCAACTGGGTCGAGGCTCAGGAGGCTGCCGGCAATTTTCCGGAGCTGCCGGAAGGTATGCACCCAGAACAGCTCAGCGTGCTCTCGTCTGGCTATATGTTCGACGAGTCCATGAGGAACGCACGCTACCAGATCCAGTTAGAACTCATTTATCACAAGGAGGCATAAGCACATGAAAAAGTTCAATCTCCAGCTCTTTGACGAGAGCCGTGCCGCCCTGCTTCGCAACGCCATCGCGGACTATGCCGAGATCGACGGCGTGTTCGAGCTCATGGGCACCGGCTTCACGACTCTGGATGAGAGCCCCAACGCACAGACCGACAGCGAGACCTACATCAACGAGAGTACCGCGTCCACTGACATCACCGGCTACGAGACGGAGTTCTCCTATGAGTCCCGTCTGATCCCTTCCCAGAAGGCGATCTACAAGCTCTGGAAGATGGGCCGCGACCATGCGACCGGCACTGACGCCCAGCTGAAGTACGTCCGCGTCGAGCTGTTCAACCCTATCGGCACTCCTTCCGAGGCTACCGCCGAATACACTGCCCGCCAGTTCACCGTGGCCAATGAGGTCAGCGATAACTCCGGCGCTGGTGGTGAGAAGATCAGCGTCTCCGGCGTGCTGCACGCCGTCGGCGATCCTATCCAGGGCAAGTTCGACACCGTGACCAAGAAGTTCACGGCCGGCGACTTCAAGGGCAAGTATGACACCGCAGCGCAGTCTGCGGGTTAATTAAGCAACTACTGGCTCCGCGCGACTGGCCTGATCAGGCAGTGAGCGACCAGGCACCAGCAGGCCAAACGGTGCAGCCTGCTGGTGCTTTTTTCATAGCACCGACCAATGGAGGAAAACAGAATAATGGAATTGATCATTAACAACGTCAAGCTCGAAGGCGACCTGATGGACGCCGACTTCATGGAGAAGTTCGAGACCGCGATGATTAAAATGCGCGACACGGCTCAGCAGAAAAGAGGCGAGAACTTCCCGACCGCTGCGGCCAACTACCGCGCACAGTGCGAGGTGGTCAACACCTGCTTCGACGAGATCTTCGGCGCCGGCACGGCCGTCAAGCTGTTCGGCGGCAAGATGAACGTCATGGAGCACCTGAAGGCCATCGAGAAGGTGAGCGAGTGGGCTGCCGGAGAACGCAAGACCCTGAACGACTTCACCAACCGCTACACCCAGCGCCAGCAGAACGCCGTCCGTAATATGCAGACCGCGCAGTTCGTCTCTCAGAAGCACGGCAAGGGTAAAAAGCACTGAATTTATTGATCGACGGCCTGCCGGAACAGGTCGAGATCGCGGGCCAGATGGTCCCGATCAGCAGCGACTTCCGGACGGGGATCCTGTTTGAAGAAGTGCTGCAAGACCCAGGGCTCGATGATCTGGAGAAGCTCCAGACCGCCCTGCACCTGTACTTTCCCGGCGTCGTCTTCGACTCTGACGTGCTCGATGAAGCACTCGGCAGGCTGGTCTGGTTTTATCGCTGCGGCGCGGATCCCGCAGAGACGACGGGCGAAACGTCCGGCGCCGCCGACGAAGACCCGCCCTTCTCCTACGAGCACGACGCTGATTATATTTACTCCGCGTTTATGCAGGCCTACGGCCTGGACCTGGCGCGGCATCCCCTCCACTGGTGGCAGTTCCGAGCCCTCTTTAGATCGCTTCCTGAAGACACGCAGCTGGTCAAAATCATCGGCTACCGCACGATGAAGATCCCGGCCAAGATCTCCAAGGAGCAACGGCAGCACTATGAGTATCTGAAGCGCGTCTACGCGCTCCCTCAGTCGGCTGACCGTCAGCAGCTCGAAAGTGACCTTAACAAACTACTTATGAACGGCGGCAACCCTGCCGCACTTTTGAATGGTAGCGAGGTACGGTCATGGCATCAGATGGAACCCTAAAATTTGATACAAGCCTGGACTCCGGCGGTCTACAGTCGGGGATGGGCAAGGTCGCGAGCATCGCCCAGCAGGCGCTGGGCGTGTTCAGCGGCCAGATGATGACCAGGGCAGTCGATAGCCTGGTCAACCTCGGGAAGACAGCCCTCGACAGTGTGGGCGCTCTCGAACAGAATGTGGGCGGCGTCGAGACGCTGTTCGGCGACACGGCTGACGCTGTCATAGCCGCAGCTGATCGCGCCTACCAGACGGCGGGAATGTCTGCCAACGACTACATGAGCACGGTCACGAGCTTCTCGGCGTCCCTGCTCCAGTCCCTCAGCGGAAACACTGAGGAAGCCGCCAAAGTGGCGGATATGGCCATCATCGACATGGCCGACAATGCGAACAAGATGGGCACGTCCATGGATATGATCCAGAACGCGTACCAGGGCTTCGCAAAACAGAACTACACCATGCTGGACAACCTGAAGCTGGGCTACGGCGGCACGAAGACCGAGATGGAGCGACTGCTGGCCGATGCACAGAAGCTGACGGGCGTCAAGTATGACATCAACAACCTGAACGACGTCTACCAGGCGATCCACGTGATCCAGGAGGAAATGGGGATCACCGGCACGACTGCCAAGGAAGCCTCCGAGACTCTGGAGGGCTCCATGGCTTCGGCCAAGGCTGCCTGGGACAACTTTATGAACGGATCGAGCGACGCCGACCAGCTGGCGGACGCCTTCGCCACGGCTGCGGACAACATCGTCAAGAACCTGGCCGAGATCGTCCCCCGCTTCGCTGAGACGCTGCCGGCTCTGGCCGGTGCCATCGTGTCGCAGATCCCGGATCTGGCCGCTGCCATTGTGCCGGCCGTTCTCTCTGCTGGCCAGGGTATTCTGGAGCAGGCCCGCGACGCCGTCCTCGACTTTGACTTCGAGGGCATGGCCGAGATGGTCGTGGAGTCCATCACGGACTTCATCAACGGCGACGGCCTCCGCTCCTTCCTGGGCTGCCTGGTGGATATTTTCACCGGCATCGTCAACGGCATCAGCTCCATGCTGCCGACGCTCCTGCCGGCTCTCGTCGAGCTGATCGCCTACACCGTGACCGCCCTGATCGACCAACTGCCGGCGCTTCTCGACTGCGCCCTTCAGCTGATCATGGGCCTGGCCGATGGCATCCTTGCGGCGCTTCCCGTACTGATCGAAGCACTGCCGGAGGTCACCAGCTCCATCGTGGAGTTCCTGGTCTCCTCCATTCCTGAGATCCTGAACGCCGGCATCGAGCTCCTGCTCGCACTGGTGGACGCCCTGCCCGTTATCATCGACGCCCTGGTCGCGGCTCTTCCGCAGATCATCGAGTCCGTCGTGACGACTCTGGTGGCATCTGCGCCCGATATTCTGGCGGCTGGCATCGAGCTCCTGATGGCTCTGATCGAGGCCATCCCGACTATCGTCATCGAGCTGGTCGCAGCTCTGCCCGACATCATCACGGCGATCATCGACGGCCTCATTGCGGCCGGCCCTCAGGTCCTGGAGAGCGCCAAAGAGCTCTGGGGCCAGATCAAAGAGGCCGTGCCGGATATTATCGCCAAGATCGGCGAGGCCGTGCCGGAAATCATTAACGGCATCGTAACCGGACTGGCTAATGGTGCTTCCCAGGTATGGGACGCAGCGTGTGAGCTGGGCAGCAACATCCTCAACGGCATCAAGGACTTTCTCGGCATCAACAGCCCGAGCACGGTCATGGCCGAACAGGGCGGCTACATTGTAGACGGGCTAGTCAATGGCCTGGCAACTCTGCCCGATCAGGTGGCTCAGGTGCTCTCTGAGATCCTGACAGATCTCCAGGAGTGGGGCACCGATATGGCAGCCAAGGCCCAGAAGGCCATCACGGACATGGCCACAAAGGTCTCCAATGTCCTGAGACAGCTGCCGGGGCAGATCTGGACGCACCTGGTCAACGCTGTCAATAAAGTGGTGGCCTGGGGCCAGCAGATGGTCTCCAATGCTTCGACCGCCGCGAGCAATATGCTCAGCAAGGTCGCCAGCACGCTCCAGCAGCTCCCGGGCAAGGTCTGGGACTATCTGAGCCAGGCGGCCCAGAAGGTCGTCACCTGGGGCACTCAGCTGGCTCAGAAGGGCGCCACAGCGGCGACCCAGCTGTTCAACTCCATCGTAAACGGCCTGGCAAGCCTGCCGAACAAGATGACGGAGATCGGCAGCAACATCGTCAGCGGCATCTGGAACGGCATCAGCTCCGGATGGAACTGGCTGACGAACAAGGTCAGCAGCCTGGCAAGCAGCCTGCTGGACGCCGCAAAGGACGCCCTCGGCATCAACTCCCCGTCCAAAGAGTTCGCGGACGAGGTCGGTCGCTGGATCATGCCCGGCGTGGGCAAAGGCCTGGACAAGTCCATGCCTGCAACGCTGAAGGACATGAAGGCCAAGGCCGGCGAGCTCGTCAGTGCCATGCGGGCCGAGATGTCGGCAAGCGCCGGGCAACTAACCGTCGGAGCTTCGCACGCTGCGGGGCTGAGAATGGCGGGCGCCGGCACTACCGTCTACAACGACAATCGCATGGAGCAGAGCAACACCTACAACGTGCCCGTGGCCACTCCTTCTGAGGTGGCCAAGAAGCAGCGCGAGGCTCTGCGGAACATGGTCGGAGGTGTGAAATGACAATAAACACATTAACCATCGAGCTGACCTGCAACGGCAAGACCCTCAGAATGGGCCCAGGCGAGGACATCGACATCACTGCCGTGTCCGGCCTAGAGTCCTCCGAGGTGGAGATCAGCACATCAGACAACGCCCTGGTGGACGGGGCGTCTGTCGATGGCAAGAAAATCAAACCGAGGCCGATCCACATCGAGGCCAGCTTCAGAAGCAGCAAGAACAACCCGGAAAACCGGGCCAAAGTAATCAAGTTTTTCAATCCGAAGTACACCGGCAAGGCGCTCATCACCAACATGGGCGTCAGCCGCAACATCGAGTACGAGCTGGAGGGCTGGACCTTCGCAACATCAAAGAACATGGACAGCAAGCTGAAGATCCTGGTGGATCTGATCTGTCCGGATCCGTATATGCTCAATGTGGACAACTTCGGCAAGAACATGGCGAACATCACGCCGCTGTTCTCGTTCCCCTGGATCTCTCTCAGCAAGAGGATGGCGACGGGCAAGCTGGACTACAAGCCAGAAGCCCGTGGCCTCCTCCTGGGCGGCAACACTGCCGGCTACAGAACGCTGAAGAAGGAGGTCGTGCTGAGCAACGACGGAGATGTCCCGACCGGCGTCCAGATCCAGTTCATCGCGACCAGGGGCACCGTGGTCAACCCTAAGATCACGAACACCGGCACGGGCCAGTTCATGCGCGTGAATGTCACGATGCAGACCGGCGACGTGCTTCTCATCGACACCAACGACCGGCACCAGGTCATCACTCTGAACGGCGTCAACTACTACCAGCACATCGACCGCCGGAGTGAGCCCTTCCAGCTGGACGTGGGCGACAACTATCTGGAGTACGACGCGGATGGGAACTACACCAACCTGGACGTCAATCTGTTCTACACTCCGAAGTATCTGGGGGTGTAGCGCATGAATTTGATCATCCTCGACCAGAACTTCGACACGCTGGGCGTCGTCAGCGTGTTCAATACCCTCATCTGGGACCGCCGGTATTATGCCTCGGGCCTTTTTGAATTACACACTCCCGCCGAGTTTTTCACGCTGATGAACACCGGCCGCTATCTCTACCGGAACGACCGGGACGAGCTGGGCGTGATCCGCGAGGTCAACTTCGCGAGAGACGCCAAGGGCGCCCGAACGGCCTACTGCAAGGGCTACTTCTCCGAGGAGCTTCTGAACGGCCGCGTGCTCAATACGCAGATCAGCCTCACCGGCACGCCGGAGGTCATCGGCCGGAAGATGGTGGACCGCTACGTGATCAACCCGAGCGACGCCGACCGGAAGATCCCCCAGGTCAAACTGGGCGAGCTGAAGGGCGTCGGCGCGAGCGTCACGGTCACGGCCACCGGAGACAACCTGGGCGACAAGCTCTACGAGATCGAGAAGACCCAGGAGCTCAGCCACCGGCTGCGCTACGACTACCTGAACAACGACCTCATCTTCGAGGTGTGGAAGGGCAAGGACAGAACGGACGACCAGACGGAGAACAGCTGGGCCATCTTCTCGGATAGCTTCTACAACGTCAAGAACGCCGTCTACGACCGGGACGAGTCCGAGTATAAGAACTTCGCCTATGTCGCCGGCGAGGGAGAAGGCTCCGCCCGTGTCATCGTGGAGGTGGATCTCCGCAGCAGTGCGGACGAGGAGCGCCGGGAGCTCTACGTGGACGCCCGGGATCTCCAGAGCACCTACCAGGACGACGCCGGCAACGAGCACACGTACACGGCCGACCAGTACAGAGCGCTGCTCCGTCAGCGCGGCCTGGAGAAGCTGGCCGAGTACCAGAAGATCGAGACCGTCAACAGCGACGTGGACCCCAACGCCAACCTGACCTATGGCGTGGACTTCGACCTGGGCGACCTCTGCACCTACCGCTACGCAGACGTCGGCATCGAGACCACCAAGCGGATCACCGAGATCCAGGAGGTCTACGAGGGCAGCAAGCAGACCCTCTCCGTCGTCTTCGGCAATGACCAGATAACCAGCATCACGAAAATCATCCAAAGGGAGGTATTTTAACATGGCCATGAGATACGGCTATTTTGACTCGGAGATCACCGGCGTGGACTCCGAGGGTATGCCTATTTTTGACAGAGCAGAGACGTCGGAACTGTTCCGCCTGCTCTTTTCCAAACTGCTGACCAACGGCGTGCTGGCCAAGCCTGCCGACTGCTTCAAAGTGCTGGCAGGCGACACCGGCCTGAGCGTCACGGTCCGCCCTGGCTTCGGCCTGATCAACGGCGCCTTCGCCTACGATCCCGCCCCTGCCACCTTCCAGCTGGCCACAGCTCCCACGAGCTACAGCCGCATCGACCGCGTCGTGCTGCGCTGCAACTACCTGGAGCGCCTCTGCGAGATCATCGTGAAGACCGGCACGGCAGCGGCAACGCCCCAGGCTCCGGAGCTCATCCAGCCCGTCAGCGGCGACTACTACGAGCTGGGCCTGGCAAATGTGACGGTCAGCGCCAACCAGACCGTCATCACCCAGAGCTCCATCAGCGACACCCGCCCCAACAGCGCAGTCTGCGGCTACATCACCCAGTTCATCGACAGCATCGACACCGAGGCCTTCTATGACCAGTTCAATGCCTTCTATGCTGAATTTGTGGCCAAGTCCAACGCCAGCTACTCCCAGTTCGAGCAGATGGCCAGGGCGGCCTATGACGGCTTCACGGCTGCCATCGACGAATACATCGAGGCGCTGGAGACCAAGGGCAACACAGACCTGACCGCCATCACGGAGGCCATGAAAGAGTTCCAGCGCACCAGCCAGAACGCTTTCAACGAGTGGTTTGCCACCGTGCAGGGCCTTCTGGACGAGGACGTCGCCGGCAGGCTCATCAACAAGACGAGCGATCTGGACGAGCGCCTGACCGCGCTGGAGTACATGATCATCCACAACGATCTGTTCACTCACATCGTTGACGATGACGGCAACCCGATCCTGGACGACGATGGCAACGCGATCATCGGCGACTGGAAATATAAAATCGCATAAGGAGGAACATTATGCAGATTGATGTAACAAACGGCAAACGCTTCACAGAGTACGACGAGCTGGCTGCCGTGGCCAGCGGGGAGGACGTTCTCCTGGTACGACTCGCAGACGGCACAGGCGTCAAGAGGATCCCCCTCAAAGCCATCAAGGCCTTCATCAACGGAGACCTGACCACGCTGGAGACTGAGGACAAGACCAGCCTGATCGCCGCCATCAACGAAGTCTTCGGCCTGGCAGGCACCAACGCCGACGACATCAAAGCCCTGAAGGAGCTGACCGCAATGCTCGGCCAGACCGGTGCATCCAGAGCCAACTCCTTCATCTACGAGCACAGCCTCGGCACCAGCTTCACCGCCGAGCAGTCCGCCGACATCCGTGCCGGCAAGTTCGACCTGGTCCGCACCGGAGGCCACTGGACCATCAGCGGCCGCAAATACTGGGCCGCCCATGCTGACTACCGTCTGCACTGCGGCGACACAGAACTGACTACCCATCATATGCTGGTCATTCCTGACAGGTCCTTCTATAACGGCGTTATGAATGACACTAATGACACGACCGGCTCCTACTACGGCAGCAAGATGAAGACCTCCGGCCTGGCTGATGCTCTGGCCACTGTCAAGGCCGACTTCGGCGCGGATCACATCCTGACTCACAGGATCCTCCTGGCCAACGCCGTCGGCAACGGCATCAGCTCCGGCTGGGCGTGGTACGACAGCCAGATCGACCTGATGAACGAAAAGATGGTCTACGGCTCCTACGCATGGGGAGGCGGCTCCCAGAACGGCCACGACACCGGCGCAGACAAGAGCCAGCTGGCTCTGTTCCAGGCACGCCCGGACCTGATCACGAACAGAGAAAACTGGTGGCTGAGAGACGTCCGGTCCGCGGCATAAGATAGCGTGTCAGACATCCCTAAAAGTAAACGAGCTCATTCAAACCTGGAGGCCCATCACAAGGCGCTGGACATCCGCAGAATGATCGCCAACGAGCTCCTGGCCAGCTTCGCCTACAGCGAGAAGAAGCTGGAGGCAGCCATCCAGAAGCAGACCAAGCACATCCAGGACCCAGAGCACAAGGCAGAGGTGGCGCAGGCCATCCGGAGCCTGGAGGAAGACTTCGCCTGCTGGTTTATCAAACGCCACCGCGACCGAGTGGACGATCTCGCCTGCGCCATCGCTCAGCACATCAGGGCGGCCGATACCATCTGGCCCTCCTACCGTGTCGAGTACCTGGACAGACGCGACGAGCTCAACCAGGCGCTGAAGTGCTGCAACCAGCTCCAGGACGAGCTCCAGTACATCGCCGAGGCGCTGCCGGCTGACAAAAACCGGTATATGAACATCGTGCTCGAAGTCGAGAAGCTGTTCAACATGGTGAAGAAGCTCCGGCAGTCCGACAACCGCTTCCTGAAGCACCTGAAAGATTAACACCCTATAGGGTGGCCTCTGTTTGTGCCGTCCAGTCCGCGACGAATTTCTGCAATGTCAACAACAACGGCAATGCCAACAACTGGAACGCCTCGAACTCCATCGGCGTCCGCCCGGATTTCACAACCGCACTACATTCTACGGGCAGGCTCCCGCGTGCGGCTATGGGAAAGGAGAGGCCATCCGTCCAGCGGGATCAGCTGGTAAATGCTAACCAGGACGCTCCCGGTTACGACCGATGGGGCTATCGCGTGGTTTTTATGAATGTATTTTATGATGCAAATTTAATATACGACGCCGGCACCAAGGCCATGAAAAGCAGCAAGTTCAAGCACAGCACCCAGCTGTTCGAGATGAACCACCTGCTGACCACTGCCCACATCCGGCAGGACTTCATCACCGGGGACTATAAACCGGAGCCAGGCAACAAGTTCCCGATCAACGAGCGCGGCCATCCGCGCTACATAACCAGCAACACGATGGTGGACAAGACCGTCAACCACCTCTTTTGTGACGAGGTCCTGACTCCGGCGATCAGCAAGTACCTGATCTACGACAACGGCGCCTCGCAGAAGGACAAGGGCGTGGCCTTCCACCGCCGGCGCTTCGAGGCTCACCTGCACCAGTATTACATGGAGCACGGATCCAACGAGGGCTACATCCTGCTGGTGGACTATTCTGGCTATTATGCCAACATCCCGCACGACAAGTGCATCGAGGTCCTCGACTACTTTCTGGAGCGCGAGGTCGAAGATCCGGAGACGCTGCTGATCTCTGAGATGCTGACGCGCCTGATCTTCAAGACCTTCGAGCAGGACGTCTCCCGCTTCTCCGACGAGGAGATCGCGGCCATGATGGCCGGCAAGGTCAACCCGATGCTCAACTGCGGCGTGGATCCGGAGCTGCTGACCGGCGAGAGGATGCTCAGGAAGGGCGTGGACATAGGCTCGCAGCCTTCCCAGAACGTCGGCATCATCTACCCGTACCGGGTGGACAACTATGCCAAGATCGTCAGAGGCATCAAACACTACGCCCGCTACACCGACGACTTCTATGCGGTCTCAGACTCCAAGGAGTTCCTGGTGAGCGTGCTGGAAGGTTTCAGGAAGGAGGCGGCGGAGTATGGGCTGATCATCAACGAAAAGAAGACCCGGATCGTGAAGCTCTCCTCCCTGTTCAGACACCTGCAGGTGTGCTACTCACTGACGGAGTCCGGCCGCCTGATCCGGAAGATCCACCCGAAGAACATCACCCGGGAACGCCGGAAGCTGAAGGCGTACAAGCGCCTGCTGGACACCGGCCGGATTGACTGCCCAACCGTCGAGAACTCGTTCAAGTCCTGGTTGGGCAGTCACTACAAAATTATGTCACACGACCAAATCTACAACATGAGCAGCCTCTACTATGAGCTGTTCGGAAGGAGACCAAAATGGAAAAAAGGACATGGAAGATTACACTGGCTGATGGCACATCCCTCGACGGCCTCGACCTCAACGGGAACAACTTCATCAGCTCCACCGCTGTCACCGAGGACACCTTCACCGGTAAGCTCTCCAGCGTGACTATCGAGGGGCCTGACGGCACCCAGACCTATCAGGACATGAAGCTGGTCCAGATCAGCAAGGTCGGCAAGAGCTGCTGGTTTATCCTGGCCGAGAAGACGGCCGAGGAAAAACAGAAGGAACTCGTCGCAGTTGCTCTGGCCACCAACGTCAACAGCATCACCGACCTCCAGCTCGCTCTGGCTGAGGTCTATGAAATGATCATTGCAGGAGGTATTTAAGTATGGCTAAAATCTACGCTTCCCTAATCAAGAAGGGGCTCAAAACCATCGACGACGTGCCCGAAAATCTGCGCGACGAAGTCCGCGCACTCCTGGAGGAGTAAGATGATCCGGCGCTTCAGATCCTGGCTCAGAAAGGTGGTGAACAACATGGCAGTCATCTACGTCGCCCTGATCGTCAAGGGCAAGCGTACCTACGACAGCGTCCCTGACCTGATCAAGCCCCAGGTCAAGGAGATGCTGATCAACCTGGAACTGGCCGACCTGGTCACTGAGTAAAGCCCACAACGCCCCCACGGAGATCTACGTGGGGGCATAATTCTAAGCAAGGAGCAACTAAGAGATGGAGAAACGAAACAGCATGGAGGGACCTCGCCGATGACTCCCGACCAGCTCACCAACATCATCACCGCGCTGATCGCAGGTTTGACAGGATCTGGAGGCTGCTCCATCATCCTCTACCTGATCCAGCGTCGTGACAAGAAGAAGGACGGCCGGACCGAGGAGGACAAAAAGCGCGACGACGCCATGAAGCGTCAGAGCGCCATGCTGCTCGGGCTCGGCCACGACCGCATCGTCTACCTGGGCGGCAGTTACATCGAGCGCGGCTACATAACCCAGGATGAATACGAAAACCTGCACGACTATCTCTATGAGCCCTATTTGGAGCTCGGCGGAAATGGCACGGCAAAGAAAGTAATGGCAGAGGTAGATCGCCTACCGCTGCACAAAAACAAGGAGGAATAGACCATGAAAAAAATCGACTGGATCCGTAAACTCACGAGCCGTAAGTTCTGGCTCAGCGTGGCGTCTTTTGTGTCCATGCTCATCATCGCCCTGGGCGGCGCCGAGGCGACTGCCACTCAGGTCACTGGCCTAATCATGGCCGGCGCGACTGTCATCGGCTACGTCATCGGCGAGGGCCTGGCAGACGCCGGCAACACATCAGACGGCACTGGCGCCGTCGAGGAGTAAATCATGAAGGCGACAGGTTCCTCCACCGAGAGGACCATCTGGAACTACTTCCGCTGCAAAGGTTTCAGCCCGGCCGGTGTGGCCGGGCTGATGGGCAACCTCTACGCCGAGAGCGGGCTCAATCCGACGAACCTCCAGAACACCTACGAGAAGCGCCTGGGCCTCACGGACGCCGAGTACACGGCCGCCGTGGACTCCGGGAGCTATTCCAACTTCGTCCGCGACAGCGCCGGCTACGGCCTCGCGCAGTGGACATACTGGAGCCGCAAGGAGGCCATGCTCAACTACGCTCGGAAGACCGGCGCGTCCATCGGCGACCTGATGATGCAGCTCGACTTCATGTTCCAGGAGCTGAAGGGCTACGTGGCCGTCTTCCAGGTACTCCGGACAGCCCGGACCGTGAAGGAGGCGTCCGACATCGTGCTGACCAAGTACGAGCGCCCGGCCAACATGAGCAACGCCGTCAAGGTAAAGCGGGCCGGCTTCGGCCAGGCATACTACGACGCCTACGCAAACACCACAACAACCCCAGAGAAGGAGGAGATCACCATGAGCAACAGCCCTCTGGTAACGTACACCAACATCACCAAGAACAAGACCAGCCCCCGCAACCACGCCATCGACACCATCACGATCCACTGCATCGTGGGCCAGTGGACGGCGAAGCAGGGCTGCGACTATTTTGCCACCACTGACCGCGAGTGCTCCGCCAACTATGTCGTCGGCAAGGATGGCTCCATCGGTCTGTCCGTCGATGAGGCGGATCGCTCCTGGTGCACTTCCAGCCGCGAGAACGACAACCGCGCCGTCACCATCGAAGTCGCCAGCGACACCGAGCACCCCTACGCCGTGACCGATGCAGCCTACGCCGCATTGATCAAGCTGGTGGCCGACATCTGCAAGCGCAACGGCATCAAGAAGCTGGTCTGGTCTACCAACAAGACCGACCGCGTCAACCACGCCAACGGCTGCAACATGACCGTGCACCGCGACTACGCCAACAAGGCCTGCCCGGGCGAGTACCTCTATGAGCGCCACGGCGCCATCGCTGCGGCTGTCAATGAGATCCTGGGCTCCGGCACTACCCAGGCACCGGAAGCGGCTCCCGAGGCCGTCCAGGGCTTCCCTGCGACGCCCTTCACTGTCCGCGTCATTATCCCGGATCTGAACTATCGCAGCGGCCCGGGCATGAGCTACACAGTCAAGGGACAGACTGGCAAGGGCGTCTTCACCATCACCGAGGTGCAGGACGGCTGGGGCAAGCTGAAAAGCGGCGCCGGCTGGATCTACCTCGAAAACCCTGACTACTGCACCATCCTGGGTGTGGTATGATCGCTCTGATCAGCGTGGCGGCTCTCATATTCCTGGGCGCCTGCCGCGCTGTCACAACAGCCAGCAAATACATGACAGACTAAGAGAGCCCCGGCACCCGCCGGGGCTCTTTTGCTTTATACGGCAATTCTGAGGACGACATAGTCCCGCAGCACGATGACCTTCGGGGTTCGAGTACCGTCGCGCGGGCTCCACCATTCGGGCCGTACTCGAACACGTGAGTGCGGGCCCTTTTCTCGGATATTGTAAAATATCAGCGCCTCATCGTTGCGGAGCTCGACTCGGGCGATGAACGTGTCAACCAACCGAGCGCGGAAGTCGTCATCCGTGACATCTCCGACGCGGAAGGAGCGCAGCCAGGCCTCGACCACCTCATGGGTGAGTCGGGGCCTTTTTATTTCTGCCCGCTGGATCTCCAGCACCAGCTGCTCCTCCTCTTCCTCCAGGGCAGCCAAACGAGAGACCAGACCACGGGCCCCGCCTTCTTCTATCGCGTCCAGCAAGTTCCGCTGGCGCTTTTTATTTGAGTCAAGACGCCGACGCAATCCCACCACGGGATCGTCGGCGTTTTCCTGTTCCTGGACTTCCAGGATCCGGACGGTCAGCTTCTCGATCATCTCATCGGTCAGCATATCGTTCACCGTGGCCAGGATGATCGCATCCTCCAGGTGGTCCTTTGGGAACGGCTTCAGTTCGCAGGCCTTACCGCGCTTTTTGTCTCCGCACTTGTAATACCGGTACACTTTCCCCAGCTTCCCGGTGCCGGCCTCTGCGCTGATCATCGAGCCGCAGTACCCGCAGAACATTTTACAGCTCAGCAAATAGTTCACCTTCGCCCTCCCTGCCGCATTGTTGCGGCTCGTCTTAAAGTGCCGGGCAGCTTCCAGGAAGGTCGCCTGATCGATGATCGGCTCCACGTTCAGCTTCACGTCCTGGATGTAAAACTCGCCCAGGTACTTCTCATTCCGCAGCATACGATAGACGACCGCATTGGAGACCGGCTTCCCGCGCCGGCCCATGACCCCACGGTCGGCAAACAGCTGGACGATGTCCCGGATCTGGCCGCCGGCGATGTGGAGCTTGAACGCCTCCCGGACAACTGCCGCCTCGCGCTCATCCACGACGATGTGGCGCTCGGCGTCTACTTTATAGCCTATCGGCAGAGACTGGCCGCAGTATTGGCCCTTCTTCGCCGTTTCTCTCATGCCTCTGATGACCTTCTGGCGCAGGTCGGCGGAGTAATACTCGGCCAGGCCCTCCAGCACGCTCTCCAGGATGATCCCCTCCGGGCCCTCCGGGACGCTCTCCCGGGCATACATCAGCTTGACGCCGGCCCGCTTCAATGTCATTTTTCCCATGGCAATGTCCTGGCGATCTCGGCCGAAGCGGTCGATCTTCCACACCAGGACGCAGTCGAAGCGCCCCTTCTCCGCGTCGCGCAGCATCCGCTGGAACTCGTCGCGGCCTACGACGCTCTTGCCTGAGACCTTCCGGTCTGCATATATCTCTATGATGTCAATGCCGTGCTCCTCAGCATACTGCTGGCAGTCGGCAACCTGGCCCTCGATGGACTGCTCCGTCTGACGTGGGCCCGGTGAATATCTCGCATAAATGACGCCGCGCATGGCATCAACCTCCGATCTTCTTTAGTGCTTCATCGTGTAGATCCTGGACCAGCCTGGCGTTCTCGTCAGACATCCGGAAGAAATAAGGCTCCAGGGAGCTCTGGAACTTCTCAAACTGGCCCAGCTTTCCCTTCTCCGTTTTTAGCTTCTCAGCGTTCAGCACGGCCTTCTGGAAGCACCGGAGCACCATGTCCCGCGTGGCAGCGTCTTCCTGCTCCGTGACCCGCCGCAGTACCTCGGCGGGCTTCATGCCCTTAAACTTTACATACTTCGAGATGCTGGCCAGCTGCTCGGCCTTTTCCTTCACCGTATCATACCGAGAGAAAAAGACGTCCGGCTCCGTCGTCCGGTTTACGATGTCCCGGCTCTCGATCATTATCTTCAACCACTGCGGCGCCATCATCTCGGCGGCCGCCTTCATTTTTCTGTTTCCGAACATATCCATCATCCTCCGATCTTCCGGGACTTCTTCGCTAAGTCTCCCAGCATAAAGTCGATATACAGAGCGACGCGAGCCTCCAGCTCCTTCACGTCCTGCTCCGTAACTTCGTACTCTGCGCCGCCATGGGTCAAAATGACGTCGCCATCGGCGCTATAGATCAGAGTGTAACCCAGGAGCGCCATCTGCTGCTCCAGGCAATAGCTGAAGCTGCTCTCGACACGCTTCTCCGACCAGCCTGAGAACTCCACCGGAGTCATCCCCAGCGCCTTCGCAAAGGCGGGCACCTTCGTCCGAGGAACGTCTGCGAGTCCCAGCTCGATCTTGTTTATACTGCTTTTATGTTTATATCCAAGGATCCGGGCCAGCTCCTCCTGGCTCAATCCGAGTTCTTCGCGCTTCCGTTTAATCAAACTGCCGAGTTCGTTCATACATGAAGCACCTCCTCAGAGGTTATTCTATCATACAGTGTAAAATTTTTCTACTATTTTTGCAAAAATATCTTGACAATATTCTACGCCCATGCTATCTTGTTGATGGTAGAAAAATTTTCTACTACCAAAGAGAACACACAACGACAGGAGGACACACCATGACGAAGAAAGAGCTCGAAGCTAAGGTAATAAATGCCCAGAGCGCCGTCGCGAAGCGCGAGGCCGTTCTCGCAAAGCACCGTGAGCAGCTGGCCAAATTGATCTCCAAAGGCGCCGACCAGTACGATATCCGCTACAAGGAGGACGACATCAAGACCGCCACCGGCAAGCTCGAGGACGCCCGCCGCATCCTGAAAAACTGGCAGGATAAGCTCGGGGCCCAGATCAGCAGGGACGCCTTCATCGAGGCGAACGCCCCACAAGTGATCAAAGACTTCCTCGAGAGGTGGAAGGCCAGCGCGATCATCTACTACCGGCAGCGCCGGATCGATTTCATCGAGTACCGGAAGGAGCTCCGCCAGAAAGAGCGCGAGGCTCGTCTGGAAGCGCTGCACACCCTCCCCGAGCTGGAGCGCTACCGCCAGATCTACAAGGACCGGGAGCCCAGTGACAGCGACCTTGCAAACCTCTGGCCCCGTCAGGCCGTCGAGGAGTTCCTGAAGGAGCGCGGCCTCGACTATCGCAGCATCCGCGAGAAACTCGCCGCCAGGACCGATCAGATCACCAACCGGCTGCTCGAGATCCGCGACGAAACCGAGCGCGAGCAGTGGCTCGAAAACGTCCTCGAGGACGAGAAAAAGGCCAAGCTCGCCGACCTGATCAGTCGGATCAACAAGGTCGTCGGTACGATCACGGACGCCTCCGGTCTGGACATCGGCGGCAAGGGAGACATCAACGGTCTCATCATCGGGACCGAAGGCAAGGCCGTGGTCGAGACCTTCGGTGTGGCGGGCTATAACATCGTCTGCTTCCACTTCCGGACCACGATCCGCGAGCTCAAGTAAGGAGGTGGCGGACTGATGGCTGCATATATGAGAAAGACGGGGATCCTCCCCGTCTGCACCAATAACGAGGCCCGGGCCTACTTCGCCGGCAAGGGCCTCACCTATGCTGACGTGACCGAGGGCGACATCCTCACCCTGGTCATGCTGCTGAACAAGCACATCAAGAAGGCCAACGCAGACTGCGAGACCTCGATGGGCTCCATGTACCTGAGCCGCCGGATCGACCTCAAACGGAAGACCAACGGCACCCTGATCAGCTGCTTCCTCTACGTCAACAGCCACTACTTCGAGCGCCGGGAGTGCATCAGCTTCAACGCTGACGGCTGGATCGGCTTCGCCGGCTGGGCTGACCAGGGCAACACCAACCCCATTTTACGAGCATTTATCGAGTGGTGCGACGTGCTCGCTGCCACCAAAGAAAAGGAGGACGCACAAGTATGACCCGTTTCAAATTTTATTCCAATTATCTCGCCTGCCTGCTGGGCACTCTGATCGTCTTCGAGCTCTGCTGGATCGGCGCCAAGTACGTCATCGAGGGCGAGGTGGTCCACACCTGCCTCGACCACTTCATCGCCGTGTGCGGCTCGTTTTACCTCACCCGCGACACCATGAAGCTCTGGCTGAAACTCCAGAAGAAAGTCCAGCACTAAGGAAAGGAGGACAAGCATGAAAGTAAACACGAAACTGCTCCAGCAGAAGATCAAGGACTCCGGTCTAAAGATGGGCTTCATCGCCGAAAAGCTGGGACGCTCTCGCCAAGCTCTGAGTGACAAGATCCAGGGCAAGACCGAGTTCCTGCCAAGCGAGATCCGAATCCTCTGCGAGCTGCTTCATCTCTCTGACGATGACCGTCGGCTAATTTTTTTAATCTAAAGGTAGAATATTTTTCTACCACCGAAGGAGGACACACATGGGAAGAAAGAACAGACAGCGCAAGCCGGAGCCCTTCAAATGCTGCGAGACCTGCGCCAATATGCAACCGATAGGCGAAGGCGATCACATCTGTGACGCCTGCTGCAGTCACGATGGCAGCCCGACCGCTCTCGTCCTGGAGAGCTACATGCCGGCCGACGACTATTTCATCTGCGGAGGAAGCAGGTGGACGCCACAATGAGCGCCACCAACCGAGGCGGCGAGCGCAAGGCCTACGACTTCTACGCCACGCCGCCGGAAACCATCCGCAGCTTCCTGGCCAACTTCGACGGCATCAGCTCCGGCGACCGCATCCTGGAGCCATCGGCCGGAAATGGCCAGATCATCAAAGTGCTGAGGGAGAGCGGCTACGACAACCGGATCGACGCCGTGGAGCTGCGACCGGAGGAACAGACCACCCTGGAGGCTCTGGCCGATAACGTCACCATCGGGAGCTTCTTCGACTACGACCCCGGCTGCGGCTACGATGTCATCATAGGCAACCCGCCCTACAGCATGGCCCTGGAGTTTATCAACAAGAGCCTGGAGCTGTTGCACCCTGGAGGCCTGCTGATCTTCCTGCTCCGGACGAACTTCCTGGAGAGCGAGAAGCGCTTCAAGTGGTGGCAGGAGCACCCGCTCAGCGGTCTCTATACCCTGCACAAGCGTCCCAGCTTCACAGGCCGAGGCACCGACGCCACCAGCTACTCCTGGTTTGTGTGGGAGCTGGGGGGGACCGGCTGCGTAGGTCATCAGACCATCAAAACCATCTAAGGAGGACAAGCGCATGGAAGACATTGACCTGACAATGCTGGCCCGATCGGCCTACCGGGCGATCCTGAGAAGCATGGAAGCCGCAGAGGCCGAGGAGTCTGAGACTGTGAAGGAGGTGGTGCCTATGGCTGCACAAAAAGATTGAGCCCCGGAGCTAATGCCCCGGAGCCCAAGAGAACACAGTCCTATTATAACACAAACAAGGAGGAAATAAAAGCATGAAGATCACCGTTGAATTTGCAAATCTGGACGAGTTCCAGAAGTACATGGGCCAGACCGCACCCGCCCCGGCAAGGGATGACAAGCCGGACCCCAACCGCGTGACCGGCGACGCCCCGGCACCTGCACCCGCCGAGGCCGTCCAGGAGCCCCAGGAAGCGCCCGAAGCCCCTGACCCTAAGAAGAACACCAAGAAGGCCGAAAAGGCCGCCCCTGCGGAAGCTGAGCCCGTTCCTGAGCCTGCTGACGACGCTGCACCCGCAGAAGTGACCGAGGACTTCCGCATCGTCGTCCGCAAGCAGCTCGCAGCCCTCAACAAGAAGTGCGGCTACAACCGCGCGGCGGAACTCATCAACGAGCAGACCGGCAAGGGCAAGCTCACCGAGGTCGCACTCGCTGACCTGCCGAAGCTCATGGAAGCAGCAAAGGAGGAAACCAATGCCGACTAAGCACGCCCGCTGCTCCGCGTCGGCCGCGTACCGCTGGATCAACTGCCCCGGATCCGTCGCCCTGTCTGATCAGTGTCCGGATTCCGGCTCCAGCAGCTACGCCGACGAGGGAACAGTCGCACACAACCTGGCCGAGCTGAAGCTCCGCCACGCTCTGCACGAGATCACCGACGCCCAGTACAAGAAGTGCCTGGCCAAGATCCAGCAGGACGACTACTACAACGGCGAGATGGACGAGGCCACCGACTTCTATGTCGAGACCGTCCTGGAGGAGTTCGCCGCAGCCGGCGAAGGCGCCGAGCTGATGATCGAGCAGCGCCTCGATCTTTCCCAGTGGATCCCGGAGGGCTTCGGCACTTCCGACGCCGTGATCATCGGCGGCAGAATGATCCAGGTCATCGACCTGAAGTACGGCAAAGGTATCAAGGTCGAGGTCAAGAACAACCCCCAGTTCCGCCTCTACGGCCTGGGCGCCGTCTCTCTGTTCGGCGATCTCTACGACTTCGACACAGTGAAGACCACCGTCGTGCAGCCCCGCCTCGATCACGTTGACAGCGAGGTCGTCATCCTGAAGGAGCTGCTGCTCTGGGGCGAGGAGGAAGTCGCGCCCCGCGCCATCATGGCCATGGAGGGCTCCGACTATTTCATGGCCGGCGACTGGTGCCGCTTCTGCCCGGCGAAGGCCCGCTGCCGCAAGCGTGCCGAGTTCAACCTGGAGCTGGCCCGGATGGAGTTCCAGAAGCCCCCGCTGCTCTCCAACGAGGAGATCGGCGAAGTGCTGGCCAAGGCCGAGCACCTGAAGAAGTGGGCCGAGGAGGTCAGCGCCTACGCTCTGGAGCAGGCCCTGGCCGGTGAGCACTACGACGGCTGGAAGCTGGTCGAAGGCCGCAGCAACCGCAAGTACGCAGACGAGATCCAGGTGGCCGACAAGCTGAAGGCCGCCGGCTTCGACGAGGCGATGCTCTACCAGCGCAAGCTCTACGGCATCACCGAGATGGAGAAGCTCGTCGGCAAGAAGAAGCTGGCCGCCACCCTGGGCGACCTGCTGATCAAACCCGCAGGCAAGCCGGTCCTCGTGCCGGAGTCTGATAAACGCGAAGCCATCAACACAACCGAAGCGGCTCAGGCCGACTTCACCACCGGCGACGAGGTCTGATCATGGGCCTGGGCGCTGAGTATATAAACGACCATCTTTACGAGCTTACACATTATAAGGAGGATTATAAAATGTCTACTACCAAAGTTATCACCGGAAAAGTTCGTTTCAGCTATGTGAACATCTTCAAGAGCCGCGCCTTCCAGGCTGGCCAGGACGCCAAGTACAGCGTGTGCCTGCTGATCCCTAAAGAGGACAAGGCCACCATCAAGAAGATCAAGGCAGCCATCGACGCAGCTGTCCAGGACGGCATCAGCTCCAAGTGGGGCGGCAAGAAGCCCGCCAACCTGAAGCAGCCTCTGCGCGACGGCGACGCCGAGCGTGCCGATGAGGCTCCTGAGTACGAGGGTATGTACTTCCTCAACTGCAACAGCACCCAAAAGCCCGGCATCGTGGACAAGGATCTGAACGAGATCCTGGACCCCGACGAGGTCTACTCCGGCTGCTGGGGCCGCGCCTCCATCAACTTCTTCCCCTTCAACACCAACGGCAACAAGGGCATCGGCGTCGGCCTGAATAACATCCAGAAGCTGAAGGACGACGACCGCCTGGGCGCTGCTCGCGCTTCCGCCGAGTCCGACTTCGGCGGAGACGACTTTGAGGACGACGAGGACTTCTAAGGAGGACATACAGATGCACCGAGTTATGGGCGTGGATATAGAAACCTATAGCTCCGTGGATCTGACCGAGGCGGGCGTCTACGCCTACGTGGAGGCGCCTGACTTCGACATCCTGCTCATCTCGTACATCTTCGACGACTGGGGCGAGGACGACGTCAAGACCATCGACTGCTTCGATGCTGATCCTGACATGATGGCCGAGTTCTGCGAGGCCCTCCTCGACCCCCAGATCGTCAAGACCGCCTTCAACGCGAACTTCGAGCGCACCTGTCTGGCCAAGTGGCTCCGGAAGCCCATGCCGCCGGAAGAGTGGCGCTGCACAATGGTCAAGGCGCTGACGCTGGGCCTGCCTGGCAACCTGGCAGGCGCCGGCGAGGCGCTGGGCCTTCCTCCCGAGAAGCTGAAGGACCCCCAGGGCAAGGCCCTGATCCAGTTCTTCTCGAAGCCGTGCAAGCCGACCCGAACCAACGGCCAGAGGACGCGCAACCTCCCGCAGCATGACCCGGCCAAGTGGCAGCTCTACAAGGGCTACAACCGGCAGGACGTCGTGACAGAGCAGGAGATCCTACGGAAGCTATCCATCTACAAGACACCGGAGTCAGAGCAGGAGCTCTGGGCTCTGGACCAACACATGAACGACAACGGCGTGGCGCTCGACATCCCCATGGTCGAGAAGATCGTCGAGTATGACACCCGGCGCCGGCAGGAGCTCCAGGAGGAAGCCCAGGAGCTCACCGGACTGAAAAACCCGAACAGCCTGGCCCAGCTGAAGCGCTGGCTCGCAGAGCAGGGCGTGGAGATGACCAGCGTTACCAAGGACACCATCGCCGAAGCGCTGCGAGATCCGGAGCTCCCGGACGTCGTCCGGAGAGTGCTGGAGATCCGCACCGCCCTGGGCAAGACCAGCGTGGCCAAGTACAGCACGATGCTGGTGGCACACTGCCGGGATCACCGACTGCGAGGCATCCTTCAGTTCTACGGCGCCAACCGCTCCGGACGCTGGGCAGGCCGCCTGGTGCAGACGCACAACCTGGCCAAGAACACGCTGCCGGATCTGGCTCTGGCCCGCGAGCTGGCGGCCGAGGGAGACTTCGAGACCATGGGCACTCTGTTCGGCGAGACGGCCTTCGTCTTCTCCGAGCTGATCCGGACGGCCTTCATCCCATCAGAGGGCTGCCGCTTCGTGGTCTCTGACTTCTCGGCCATCGAGGCCCGCGTGCTGGCGTGGATCGCCGGCGAGGAATGGACCCTGGAGGCTTTCCGGCAGGGAAAGGACATCTACTGCGAGACCGCCTCCATGATGTACCACGTGCCCGTGGAAAAGCACGGAGCCAACAGCCACCTCCGCCAGAAGGGCAAGGTCGCCGTGCTGGCCTGCGGCTACCAGGGCGGCGTCGGCGCCATGAAGCGTATGGACAAAGGCGGCACCATCCCGGAGGACGAGCTCCAGAGCGTCGTGGACCAGTGGCGGGGGGCCAACCCAAACGTGGTGAAGCTCTGGCGCAACTGCGAGCTGGCAGCCAGGACAGTCATCGAGGAACACCGCACCGTCCGGCTGAAGAACGGCATCGCCTTCGGCTACATCAACAGCAACCTGTTCATCAAGCTGCCCAGCGGCCGGAAGCTCTGCTACTGGAACACCCGCCTGAAGATGGACCCGAGGGACGGCCGCGAGCACATCGTCTACATGGGAGTCAATCAGGAAACCAAGCAATGGGGAGAGACTGAGACCTACGGCGGCAAGCTGGTCGAGAACATCACCCAAGCCATCGCCAGAGACTGCCTGGCCATATCCATGCAGAGGGTCGCAGCTCTGGGCTATAACATCGTGATGCACGTCCACGATGAGATGATCGTTGACGTGCCGGTCGAAGACACCGACGCACTGGCGCGGATCAACGCCTGCATGGGCAAAGAGATCCCATGGGCGCCAGGTTTACCACTACGGGGCGACGGCTACGAGACCCCGTTCTACATGAAAGACTAAGGAGGACACATAAATGAAAATCACTCGAAACATAAACATTGAGACCAACGACATCCAGATCGGCGACCGCATCCAGGTCGGCCACTATACCGCCACCTGCCAGAAGCTGCCCGAGGAGGGCCTGGCTCTGTTCTTCCTGGATCAGTATCTGGACAAGGCCATGCAGATGAACAAAAAGAGCACCAACGCGGGCGGCTACGACGCCAGCGATCTCCGCAAAGCGCTGAACAGCGGCAAGATCCTCGACGAGTTCGCGACCCTGGAGCTGGTGCCCTTCAAGAACGGCGACCTGCTCCGCCTGCCATTCTACGGCGAGCTGTTCGGGCACGACGACTGGTACAACTCCGTCGACGTGGAGCCTGACGACTGCGAGCAGTGGCCTCTGATGAAGGAACGCGCCAACCGCGTCGCAGAATGCAAGGGCAGGAGCTACGAGTGGGGATGGCTCCAAAACATCCGCCAGGGGTCCGCGGCGGATTTCTGCTTGGTCGACGACGGCGGCTATGCCAGCTACTGGGGCGCCTCGCACTCCATCGGCGTCCGCCCGGTTTTCCTGATCAAAAGGTCCGCGACGTATTTCTGCCGAGTCAACGGCTATGGTCCTGCCTATGACTGGGACGCCTCGATCTCCATCGGCGGCCGCCCGGTTTTCCTGATATAAATCCCGGGGGCCTCGTGCCCCCCCGCCATAGACTATCTACAAAGCAAGGAGGACAACGATGGAGCCTATCACTATACGCTGGGAGACCGGCTACATGACCATCAACCCGGACGCCTTTTTCCCAACAAGTGCAGCCAGGATCCGGAAGCTCCTCCGGGTGGTCGCCCTGGACTTTGAGCATCAGGACGTCATCCGGATGCAGCTGGCCGGGGCCTGCGAGAGCCGAGCCCAGGAGCTCCTGGACGGCCGCAAGAGCCTCGCCAACGAGGCAGTAAACCACCACCAAAAAGCAGCGGACCTGGAGCCGCAGATCGAGACGGCCAAGCGCCGGATCACTACCCTCGGGGCCTGCATCAAAGAGCAGCCGAAGAAGGCCCGACAGCTGGGCTACCCTGAACGGCTGCACGAGGAGCGGGAGCAGCTGAAGAAGCTGACCGCCGAGCGCTCCGGAGCCCTCTCAGCCTTCCGGAAGAAAAAGCGCGAGTTCGAGGCCGCTGAGGCCACAGCTGAGAAATTAAGACAGAACGCGGAGGTGCTGAGACCATGACCAACACAGCGGAAAAACTCACCCTGCCCCTGTTCATGGTCAAGTACAACGGCGACCTCCTGATCTCGACCGGCCGCAGCCGCTTCGAGACCTCCTGGAAGAATAAGACCATGAGCTGGGCGGCTCTCCTGAATAAGCTCTCCCGCTCCATGGAGACCACAGAGACCCACGCCGAGTACATGAAGATGAGCAAGGAGCAGCAGGACAAGATCAAGGACATCGGCGGCTTCGTCGGCGGTCATCTGAGGGATGGCCGCCGCAAGACCGGCTACGTCACGGCCCGCCAGCTGCTCACCCTCGACCTGGACTTCCCTCCGGCCGAGTTCTGGGACAATATCATCGACAACCTGGAGATCGACAACGCCCTGGCGGTCTACTCCACACATAAGCACACCAAGGCGAAGCCCCGCTACCGTCTGATCATGCCTCTCGACAGAGAGGTCACGCCGGACGAGTACGAGGCCATCGCCCGCAAGATCGCCGAGAAGATCGGCATCGACTACTTCGACGACTCCACCTTCCAGCCGACCCGTCTGATGTACTGGCCGAGCCATAGCGTGGACGTCGAGCCCTTCTTCCAATACTACGACGCCCCCTTCCTGGCGGCTGACTCCATCCTGGGCGAGTACCCGGACTGGACCGACACCAGCTACTGGCCAGAGTCCTCGCGCATGGCCGGGATCCGGAAGAAGCAGGCAGACAAACAAGGCGACCCGCTGGCCAAGAAGGGCATCGTGGGCGCCTTCTGCCGCACTTATACGATCACCCAGGCCATCGCCAAGTTCCTGCCGGACGTCTACACCCAGACGGCCAAAGAGGACCGCTACACCTACGCAGCCGGCTCAACTGCTGCCGGCCTCGTGGTCTATGACGGCGACGTCTTCGCCTATTCAAACCACAGCACGGACCCGGCCGGCGGCCAGCTCTGCAACGCCTTCGACCTCGTCCGCCTCCACAAGTTCAGCGACCTGGACGACGGCAAGGAGGACAAGAGCGGCAGCGAGCGCCCCAGCTACAAGGAGATGGCCAAGTTCGCCGCGGAGGATCCGAGCGTTCGCATGACGCTCGCGAGCGACGCCAGGGCGAAGGCCGTGCTCGACTTCGAGGGCGAGCCGCTGCCGGAGCCAGAGGAAGACTGGGAAACCAAGCTCGTCCTCTCTGAGAGCGGATCCATCAAGCCGCTGATCACCAACGCCGTGCTGATCCTGGAGAACGACCCCGCCCTTCAGGGGATCCGGCACAATGAGCTGAGCGGCGCCATCGAGGTCAAGGGCAAGCTGCCCTGGAGCCGCCCGAGCAAATACTGGCGCGACGCTGACGACGCCCTCCTCTATGGATATGTGGCCGACCAGTACGGCGTCCAGTTCCCGGAGAATCGCTTCACCAAGGCGCTGACCATCGTCACGGACAAGCGCCGCTTCAACCCGCTGCGGGAGTACATCCAAAACCTGCCCGAGTGGGACGGCGTGCCGAGAGTGGACACGCTGTTGGTCGACTATCTGGGCGCCGAGGACTCCGCCTACGTCCGCGCCGTCACCAGGAAGACCCTGATCGGAGCCATCCAGCGCGTGCTGGAGCCTGGCTGCAAGTTCGACACGGTCCTGGTCCTGGATGGCAAGCCCGGCATCGGCAAGAGCACCCTGCTCCGGAAGCTGGGCGGGAAATGGTTTAGTGACTCCCTCAGTCTGGCCGACACCAGGGACAAGACCGCAGCCGAGAAGCTGCAAGGCGTCTGGATCATGGAGATCGGCGAGATGCAGGGCACCAGGAAGGCCGACGTCGACGTCATGAAGGGCTTCATCAGCCGCCAGGTGGACGAGTACCGCGCAGCCTACGGCCGCGTGGTGGAGCGCCACCCGAGGACAGCCATCATCTGCGGCACCACAAACAGCACCACCGGCTTCCTGAGAGACGCTACCGGCAACCGGCGCTTCTGGCCCGTCACCGTCAACGGCGGGGGCTCACTCTCTGTCTGGGATATGACCGAGGAGACCCGCAGCCAGATCTGGGCCGAGGCCATGATCTTCGTGGCGGAGGGCGAGACCTCCTACCTGGACGCAGCCATGGAGAAGGAAGCGGCCAAGGCGCAGCAGGCGGCGCTCATGTACGACGAGCGCGAGGGCCAGGTCATCGACTACCTGGACACCCTGCTCCCGGAGGACTGGTACAACTGGGACCTGAATCAGCGCGTGGACTACTTCCAGCAGCGTGACGTTCTGAGCCCGGACACCAAGGGCACCATGCAGCGCACGAAAGTCAGCGCCATGGAGATCTTCTGCGAGTGCTTCGGACGCCCGAAGAACTACTGGACAAGGAAGGACGGCGACGAGATCGCCGCCATCATGGCAAGGCTGCCAGAGTGGGAAAGACCATCAAACGCCACCATGAGGATCAAGGACTACGGCAAGCAGCGCGTGTTCGTCCGGGCTGCTGGTAACGGTAACGAGGCCCCAGGATCGGGATCGTGACCACCCGGGGCTCGTTACCACCGCCAGCGGCGGCAAATGGTAACGACGCCGTCGTCGTTACCCCACACGTTACCCCACACGTTACCGCCAAAAAGCCAGCAACCGCAAGGGAAAAACGGCAAGCGGTAACGAGGTAACAAGGTTTTTATATAGATTATTAAAAATTACCCTACACACACGAAAACGGGCACCCGCGAGAGCACATACGCGCATTATAGAACTTTTTCCGGGGGCCTCGTTACCACAGGAGGACACACGCATGGAACGCGAACGAGATATTGAAAAATGGCTGCGGCAGAAAATCGAGCAAATGGGAGGCATCGCGCTGAAGTTCACCAGCCCCGGCAACGATGGCGTGCCTGACCGGATCGCTATACTGCCAGGCGGCCAGGTGTGGTTTATCGAGCTGAAGACCACAGGCGAGAAGCCCCGGGCAATCCAGGAGTGGCAGATCGAGCGCCTCCGGAAACAGGGCTGCAACGTGGCCGTGATCGCAGGCATGAAGGAGGCGCGAGCCTGGATCTGGGAGGTGATCGGATAATGCCGGTATATGGAAATTGCGACCACTGCGGCGCTCCCATAAGTATGCCGCCGAGCCAATGGGCCAGATCCCAGGAGCACTTCTGCAGCCGCCAGTGTCACATGGCAAAGATGAACGCAGAGCTCAACCCGACCCGGATGACCAAAGAGGTCCGGCAGAAGCTGGCGCTGAGCCGTCTGAACACCGGCCAGACCGACAGCTACCGGAAAACCAACGGCAGGCACACGCACCGGATCGTGGCCGAGCAGATCCTGGGCCGCCCGTTGCTCCCCGGTGAAGTCGTCCACCACATCAACGGCGACAAAAGAGACAACAGACCCGAAAACCTTCGCGTGTTCAGCAGCCAAGCCGAGCACGCCAGGTGGCACAAAGAAAACGACAAGGAGGTGGTGCCCGATGAAGTTCATCCCACACGAATATCAGCAGAAGGCGATAGACAGGATCGTCAACAATAAGCGCTTCGGCCTGTTCCTGGAGATGGGCCTCGGTTAGCAAGACGGTCATCACCATGACCGCCATCGACATCCTGATCAATGAGCTTTTCGAGGTGGACCGCATCCTGGTCATCGCGCCGAAGCGCGTGGCCGAGGACACCTGGACCCGAGAGCACGCCAAGTGGGACCACCTCCGCCACCTCCGCGTCAGCAAGGTGCTGGGATCCCCAGATCAGCGGCGCCGGGCGCTGGCCGTGGATGCTGACATCTACGTCATCGGCCGCGACAACGTGGTCTGGCTGGTGGAGCACTACCTGAAGCTGAAGCAGGGCTGGCCCTTCGACATGGTCGTGATCGACGAGCTCTCCAGCTTCAAAAACCCCCAGGCCAAGCGCTTCCGGGCACTCCGGAAGGCCATGCCGAAGGTCAAGAGAGTCGTCGGTCTGACTGGCACCCCTTCGGCCAACGGTCTGATGGATCTATGGGCTGAGATGTACCTGCTGGACCGTGGCGAGCGCCTGGGCCCGACGCTGGGAGCCTACCGCGAGAAATACTTCAGACCCGGAGCCCGGAACGGCT
>SFKX01000047.1 GCA_004553625.1 Clostridiales bacterium
GCAGTTCGCCGCCATCATCAAGGAAGCGGAGAAGTATCTGGGCTACCCCTATATCTGGGGCGGCAGCTCGCCGGACACCTCCTTCGACTGCTCCGGCTTCGTTTCGTATGTCTACAACAACTGCGGCCAGCATTGGAGCTTCGGCAGGCTGGGCGCGGAGGGTCTGCGGGGCATGTGCGCCTATGTTTCCCCGGAGAGCGCCCGTCCGGGCGACCTGATATTCTTTGAAAAAACCTACGACACCGCAGGCGCGTCCCATGTGGGCATCTATGTGGGCAATAACAGGATGCTCCACTGCGGCGACCCCATTCACTACGCTTCCATCGACACGAGCTACTGGCGAAGCCATTTTCTCCAGTTTGGCAGATTACCTTAACAACAACCATATCAACGCAAAAAGGAGGATGTTATGAACCCGCGACTTGAAAAGCTGCGTCAGGAGCGCGAGAAGCTGGCGGAAAAGCTCGCATCGCTGACCGCACGGCTAAAAGCTCTGGACGAGCAGATTCTGAAGCTGGAAAACACGGATATTGTGGGCATCGTCCGCGAGAACGGGCTGACCATCGAGCAGCTCGCGGCGCTGATGGCGATGCTGGAAAAGCGTCCCACGGCGGCGCTGCCCGACGAATACAGAAAAACGGAGGAATTTACAGATGAAGAATAAATGGAGATTTTTTGCCGTGACGCTGGCCGTCGTGCTCTGCATGACGGTCTTTTCCGGTATGGCCTATGCAGGCGGCGGCGATATGGTCGATTCGACAATGGGCGACCCGACCATGGAAACCCCAACTGCAACTACACAGCCGGAGAATACGAATACCGGTGAGCAGACCCCAAACGGACAGACCCTGACCGTGCTTGTGACCGAAAATGCGGACGGAAGCCATACCGTGACCATCGGGGATCGGAGCTGGACGCTTCCCGCCAAACGGGAGCAGGCCGGAAAGGTGGTCAACGTCCGCACCTATTTGAACCTGCGCACCGGCCCCGGCACGGATTACACCGTGATCGGGCGTCTGCTCAACGGCGCGGAGGTGAAGGTGCTGGAGGAAAGCAACGGCTGGTACAAGGTGGTCGTGCCGGAGCAGACCGGCTATGTATACGGCAAATACCTTGAGGTTCTCAACACCTCTGCGGGAGGCGGTGAGAACGACACGGATACTGCGGGACTGCCGGAGCTGCTGCTGCAATATTACGCCGCTGCCGGAGGTTCCGCGCCCCTGACCCCGGACGGCAACCTGACGCTCATGGACGACATCGGCTCCGCTTTCGGCGCAGGCAAGCAGTTCATCACCGTGACGACCAAGGGCGGCAACACCTTTTATCTCATCATCGACCGGGACGATAAGGGCAATGAGAACGTCCATTTCCTGAATCTTGTGGACGAGGCCGACCTGCTGGCGCTGACCAAGGACGGCGAGAGCATCGTCCCCGCCTGCGCCTGCACGGACAAATGCGCCGTTGGCAAGATCAACACGGGCTGCAAGGTGTGCAGAACCAATATGAGCGAGTGCGCGGGCAAGGAAGTGACGGAACCCGCGCCACAGCCCGCCGAGCCTGCGGAGACCGCGCCCGAAAAGAGTACCGGCGGCGCGGGGCTCATTGTGGTCGTCCTCCTGCTCCTGCTGGGCGGCGGCGGTGCGCTGTACTGGTTCAAGCTCCGCAAGCCCAAGGCCGACACCCGTGGGGCGGACGACCTGGACGATTACGACTACGGCGAGGACGAGGAAGATGAGGATTACGAGTTTGAAGCCGAGGACGAGACGGGCGCCGGGGAGGATGAAGAAAAGTGACACAGACAGTCAGCACAGAATCGCCCATGGAGCCGTCTCCCCGCGAGCAGCTTATTCAGATCATGAAGCGCGAGCAGGCGCTTTTCATTCGGCAGACGCTCTCCCAAAATCCCGGATACCGGGGCGGCAAGAAAGCCTTTGAATACTTCATCCGGCAGAAGATCGTAAAAGCTGTGGAGGCGGGCTGCGGGGACGCGGAGGCGCTGCTCCGCACCCCCAAGCCCGTCAAATCCATCTACTACGACTTCAAATACTATTTCGACGAATACAGCTACGCAAACTGCGACCTGTATGTGGAGAAGGCCATCGAGGACTGCGGGAACAACACCCTGCGCAAGGAGTTCCTGCGGGCAAAGGGCTGGGACGCGCCGGATGATTTCGATATCAACGATGAGGAGGAATAAAGGAATATGAACGGATACCGATTGGTTGTGTGTGAAAAGCCCTCCGTGGCAAGGAGCATTGCCGCCGTTCTTGGCGCAGGCAGGCGCGAGGACGGCTTTCTTTCGGGCGGCGGCTATCTCGTCTCCTGGTGCTTCGGGCATCTTGCGGAGCTTTCGGACGCAGACGCCTACGACGAAAAGTACGGCAAATGGCGAAGGGAGGACTTGCCCATCCTGCCGGATAGCTGGCAGTACACCGTGGCGAGGGACAAGCAGAAGCAGATGAACACACTGCGCACCCTCATGCACAGAGAGGACGTTTGCGAGGTCATCAACGCCTGCGACGCCGGGCGCGAGGGCGAGCTGATCTTCCGCACGGCGTATAATCTCAACAACTGCCGCAAGCGCGTAAAGCGGCTCTGGATCTCCTCCATGGAGGATGCGGCGATTCTTCAGGGCTTTGACAATCTCCGCGACGGCGCGGAGTACGACAACCTCTACGCCTCCGCCCTCTGCCGCAGCCCCCTCCCTGCCGAGACCACCCCCGACGGCGAGGACGCCGCCGCCCTCTACGCCCTGCTGAAAGAGAGCTGGCACGGAGAGGTGAGCGGCGACGCCCGGCGGGAGGGGGACCGGGCCTTTGTGCCCGTGCGCTTTTCCGCACTGGACCCCGCCGCCCTCACCGGGGGGCTGAAAGACGACATCAACGCCCTGCTGGAGCAGTATGTGGAGGAAGCGCGTCTGGCCTCCGATGTGTTCGAGGAGGACGGCTCCTACCGGGAGGCCGTGGTGCTCCGGGCGTGGAAAGCGGCGCTGAACGCGCGTCTGGAGCGCGCCGGAGACTATGTCTCAGAGCGCAATATGACGCTGACGCTCCGCTACTCCAACCGCACATGGCAAATCGTTCCCGACAGGGAGCTGCTCTCCGCTCTGGCGGGAGGTGCGTGAAATGAAGCGCTGTTTCCTCTCTTTGCTGCTTCTCGCCCTGCTGCTCTCACTGCCCCTCTTTCTCCATCTCTCCCCGCCCCCGGAGGACACCCTCTCCGCCCTCTCCCCCGCCGCCGCCACGGAGCGCTTTGTCACCCGTTTGCAGAGCGGCGCTCTGGAAGGGCTGACGGTGGTGCGGAAGATCTACCGTCTCCCGGAGGATCTCACCGTGGCGCCCCGACCCGACCCTGAGGGCTACGGTTTCACCACCGATGTCAAAGAGGTGGCGGAGGCGGTGCGCCTCTCGTCGGAGCTGCTGGCGGGGCAGAGCACCGTCTGGACAGAGGACGCCCCCTTCGTGGAAAAATACGGCATCCGCTACTACCGGGACGAGAGCATCCTCGTGATCGTCTGGCACGAGCGGGAGGGCGGCGTGCTGCGCACTTACGCCGAGGTGAAGGTGGCCGACGCCTCCCAGTTCCGCCGGAAGCTGGCCGGGGACGCCTACGCCTACGGTTTTTATAAGTTCCCCACGGAGCTGGCCGAGGAGTGTAACTCCGTGCTGGC
>SFKX01000048.1 GCA_004553625.1 Clostridiales bacterium
TTCCGAAGATAAAGGACGGGAAGATCGCCGTTGAGGACGTACAGGACAGTGTTGAGACCGTCCTCTCTCTCGGCGGATACGAGGCGGTTGCCAAGGCTTACATACTCTACCGCAAGCAGAGAGAGAAGCTGCGCAATACCAAGTCCTCTTACCTCGACTATAAGGAGACCGTTGACAAGTACCTCAATATCGAGGACTGGCGCGTCAAGGAAAACTCCACCGTCACCTACTCCGTCGGCGGACTCATCCTCTCAAACTCCGGCGCCATCACTGCCAACTACTGGCTCAGCGAGGTTTACGACCAGGAGATCGCGAACGCGCACCGCAACTGCGAGCTGCACCTGCATGACTTGTCCATGCTGACCGGCTACTGCGCCGGCTGGAGCCTGAAACAGCTCATCCAGCAGGGTCTCGGCATCCCCGGCAAGATAAACTCCTCACCCGCAAGCCACCTCTCCACGCTCTGCAACCAGATGGTCAACTTCCTCGGCATCATGCAGAACGAGTGGGCGGGCGCTCAGGCGTTCTCGTCCTTTGACACCTACCTTGCGCCCTTTGTCAAGGTGGACAATCTCAGCTATAAGGAAGTCAAGCAGTGCATCCAGTCCTTTGTGTTCGGCGTGAACACTCCGTCCCGCTGGGGCACGCAGGCTCCGTTTTCCAATATCACCCTTGACTGGACCGTCCCCGCGGACCTCAAGAACCTTCCCGCGATCGTCGGCGGCAAGGAGATGGACTTCACCTACGGCGACTGCAAGGCCGAGATGGACATGGTCAACAAGGCGTTCATCGACATCATGATCGAGGGCGACGCGAATGGCCGCGGCTTCCAGTACCCCATCCCCACCTACTCCATCACCCGCGACTTCGACTGGTCCCCCACCGAGAACAACAAGCTGCTCTTTGAGATGACCGCGAAGTACGGTACCCCCTACTTCTCCAACTACATCAACTCCGATATGGAGCCTTCGGACGTCCGCTCCATGTGCTGCCGTCTGCGTCTGGACCTCAGAGAGCTGAGAAAGAAATCCGGCGGCTACTTCGGCTCCGGCGAGAGCACCGGTTCCGTCGGCGTTGTCACCATCAATATGCCGCGCATCGCCTATCTCGCCACTGACGAGAAGGACTTCTACGCCCGTCTTGACAAGCTTATGGACATCGCGGCGCGCTCGCTGAAGGTCAAGCGCACCGTCATTACCAAGCTCCTTGACGCCGGCCTGTACCCCTACACCAAGCATTACCTCGGCACCTTCGATAACCACTTCTCCACCATCGGCCTTGTCGGCATGAATGAGGCGGGGCTCAACGCCAAGTGGATCCGTGCAGACATGACCACCAAGGCGTGCCAGGACTTCACCAAGCAGGTGCTTGACCATATGCGTGAGAGGCTCAGCGACTATCAGGAGCAGTACGGCGACCTCTATAACCTTGAGGCCACCCCGGCGGAGTCCACCTCCTACCGTCTCGCAAAGCACGATGTCGAGACCTTCCCCGACATCATCACCGCCGCCGAGCCGGGCGGAGACCCGTACTACACCAACTCCTCCCACCTGCCCGTCGGCTATACCGAGGACATCTTCGAGGCGCTTGACATTCAGGACGAGCTTCAGACCCGCTATACCTCCGGCACCGTGTTCCACGCCTTCCTCGGCGAGAAGCTGCCGAGCTGGGAGGCGGCGGCAAACCTCGTGCGCAAGATCGCGGAGAACTACAAGCTGCCCTACTACACCATGTCCCCGACCTACTCCGTCTGCAAGAACCACGGCTACCTCGTGGGCGAGCAGTTCACCTGCCCTGAGTGCGGCGAGTCTGCCGAGGTGTACAGCCGCATAACCGGCTACTACCGCCCCGTCCAGAACTGGAACGTCGGCAAGACCCAGGAGTATAAGGAGCGCAAGGAGTACGTCATCGAAAACTCCGTTCTCAAGCATAACGGACCCAAGGCTGAGGAGGAAGCACCCAAAACAGCCGAAGCTGCCGTCAGCGGCGAGACGCGCGCCATCCTTTTCGCAACCGCCACCTGCCCCAACTGCCGCATCGCGTGCAGCTATATGGACAAGGCGGGCTTCAAGTACGAAAAGCTTCTGGCGGACGAGAACGCCGAGCTTGCAAAGCAGTACGGCGTGAAGCAGGCGCCCACCCTCATCATCACCGACGGCGTGAACTTTGAGAAGATCGCCGGCGCCGGCGCCATCAAGGAATACGTTACGAAGTAAAAACGAAAACTCAAAAAAGCCCGGTTGCCGCCGGGCTTTTTTCGTGAGAGAAGGGAATAAAATGTACGATATCATCATCATCGGCGGCGGCCCTGCGGGGCTTACCGCGGCGACCTACGCAAGACGCGCGGGCAAGAGCGTGCTTGTTATCGAGAAAAATGCCTTCGGCGGACAGATAACCTGGTCGCCCAAGGTGGAAAACTTCCCCGGCTTTGTCTCCGTCAGCGGTGTGGAACTGGGCGACAAGCTGCTTGAGCAGGCCATGGAGCAGGGCGCGGAGGTCGAGCTGGAGGAGGTTGAGACGCTCACGGTAAACGGCGGCGTGAAGCGCGTCCGCTGCGTATCGGGCGCTGAGTTTGAGGCGAGGGCGGTCATTATCGCAACGGGCGCAAGGCCGAGGATGCTCGGTCTGCCGCGTGAGCAGGAGCTTATCGGAAACGGCGTGTGCTTCTGCGCGGTGTGCGACGGCGCGTTTTATAAGGGGCAGGATGTCGCCGTGAACGGCGGCGGCAACAGCGCGCTTCAGGACGCGCTTCTGCTCAGCGAGACTTGCCGTAAGGTCTATCTCATCCACCGCCGCGACAGCTTCCGGGGCGAGGCGAAGCTCGTGGACGCGCTCAAAGCAAAGGACAATGTCGAGTTTATACTCGGCGCGAGGATAACGGAGCTTGTAGGAGAGGACGAGCTTTGCGGATTGAAGCTTGACTGTAACGGCGAGACGCGCAACATAGACGTGACGGGGCTTTTCGTCGCCATCGGCCACGCGCCGGATAACGGCAAATTCTCCAACCTTATCGCGCTCACGGAGGCGGGCTACGCGGACTCAGACGAGGACTGCCTGACCGTGACCCCCGGCGTGTTCACTGCGGGCGACTGCCGCAGAAAGAGCGTCCATCAGCTCACCACCGCCGTCGCGGACGGTTCCGTCGCCGCTCTCGCCGCCTGCGCGTATCTGGACGAATGTAATTGAATATGAAAAAACCGACCGTTCAGGTCGGTTTTTTGCTTATACCGTCAAGAAAGTTCGCTTACCTTGTTTTGCCTCTGACGGAGGGAGACACCCCGGCACGCAGCTTTTTTACAGATAAAAGAGCATTGCCCCACGGTTCTGACAGATTTCTTGGCTCTCCCTTTGGGAGAGCTGTCACCATAGGTGACTGAGAGGGGTTCTCTGCATTTTTGCAAAGCATATAGGGTTTTTGCACAGTGAAAGCCTTGCTTTTCAAAACGTCCTCATTCCGACGGGCTTTCCGTCCCTTGTGACGGCGAAAATGGAGGAAGCATCCTCGACAGCGCCGATTTCATCCGTGAACACCGCATATGTGTCTGAGGCCCTTGCCGGCTCGCCGTAAACGATACCCTCCGG
>SFKX01000016.1 GCA_004553625.1 Clostridiales bacterium
GAAGCTGAATATGGCGTGTTATTTCGTTGACCAATCCTGTCTGACAGATGCTCATTTCGTGTTATTTGGCTAACACTGTTTTATGAACACCTGCCATTCGGCGGGTGTTTTTTTATTCTTTTCTGTCAATACCAGTTGCCTTCGCCCGGGCCGGGCTCGGCGTCGAAGCGACGGAGCTGGTCATAGTACAGGGCGTAGGTAGATTCGGTATAGGGCAGGGTGTAAACCGAGACAAAGGGGATGATCGAAAGCAGAGCCCAGCCGATGAAGCTGAGGTCCAGCACGAAGAGCTCCGCCTTGTGTCCGCGCATGAGCCTCTTGCTCTCGCGGATGCACTCCATGATCCCCATCTCGGGGTGGTCCAGCAGCAGGTAGAGGGCCTGGCGGTAGCGGTAGCTGGCGACGATGCCGGGAATGACGAAAAGCAGGCTCCAGAGAAACACAAAGATACCGCTGACGATGTTAAGGCCGATGATCTTGAGGAAGTGCTGAAAGCCGTCCATGAGGTTCCAAAAGCTGTTGGCCTGGCGTCTTATCATGTTGAGCACGAAGATGACGAAGCCGGCGTAGAGCAGCTGGAGCATGAAGTTGAGCAGCAGGTCTATGACGTAGGCAAAGGCACCGGGTCCATGCGAGAGATAGGCCCGGATGACTATATCCGGATCGCTGGAATAGAACATTTTTGCTAGAGTGACGGCGTCTGCCCGCATGAGCTTGGTGGAGAGGATCGTGATGACGTAAACTACGGCGCAGTATATGAGCGCGGTGAGGTAGGGGCTGACGGCCGACTGGCGCATGGACTCTCTCGCGTCCGCCTTGAGGGCGGCGCGGTCCATATATCTGGGCATAATGATACTCCTTTCAAAGCACGGCTTTGCTGCTAGTTTACACCACGTGCGCGGCTTTAACAAGCCCCAACCTGAGCGCGAAGATTGCTCTTGCGCTTGTGGGAAGGCGTGGTATAATAATATAATTATAGATTATTACGTTTATTCGGGAAAGGAAAGCGGCCTGAGCGCCGGAGAATATGAGTTACAGTGCCTGGAACATACCCGCGTGCCGGCCGGAGGCGCCTGAGCCGCTGGTCCGCGCGGGATATACGCCGCTTTTGGCGGCGATACTCTGCCGCCGCGGCCTGGATACGCCGGAGGCGGCGCAAGCCTTCCTGGAGGGCGGGCCGGAGCTTTTGGTGGACCCCTTCCTCCTCGAGGATATGGACAGGGCCGCGGCCCGGCTGCGCCTTGCGATAGAGCGGCGGGAAACGGTCGCCGTTTTTGGAGATTACGACGTGGACGGCATCACCTCCGCCTGCCTCGTCACGAGCTGGCTCCGCTCCAAGGGCCTGGAGTGCAGCACCTATATCCCGGACAGGATGGAAGAGGGCTACGGCCTGAACCTTGCCGCGATGGACACGCTCCACGCCCGCGGCGCGAGCCTCGTCGTCACCGTGGACTGCGGCATAACGGCCGCCGAGGAGGCGAGGTATGCCTCCGCCCTCGGCATGGACATGATAATAACCGACCACCACGAGTGCGGCTCCTGCCCCATGCCGGAGGCCGTGGCCGTCGTGGACCCGAAGCGCCCCGGCAGCCGCTACCCGAACGCGGACCTCGCCGGAGTGGGCGTGGCCTTCAAACTGCTCTGCGCAGTGGAGGGCGGGCCGGAGCGGATACTGGAGCAATACGCGGACCTCGTCGCAACCGGGACCATAGCGGACGTCATGCCGCTCACCGGAGAGAACCGATACATCGTCCGCCTGGGGCTCGAGCAGCTCAACTCGCCGCGCAGGCCGGGCCTGCGGGCGCTGCTGGCGGAGTCCGGCGCGCTGGGCAGGAGGGTCAGCGCATCGACGGTGGGCTTCACTCTGGCGCCCCGGCTGAACGCCGCCGGCCGCCTGGGCCACGCGGAGGTCGCCGTCCGTCTCCTGCTCACCTCGGACGAAAAGGAAGCCGCCCGCCTGGCAGCGGAGCTCTGCCGACTCAACCGCGAGCGGCAGGAGCTTGAGCACGGCATATTCGAGGACGCGCACGGGCTCCTGCGCGGCGAAAAGCCGGACGCGCCCATAGTCCTCGCCGCAGAGGGTTGGCACCAGGGCGTCATCGGAATCGCGGCCTCCAAGCTGGCGGAGGAATTTTCCCTGCCCACAGTCATGATCTGCCTGGACGGAGAGAGCGGCAAGGGCTCCTGCCGGAGCTACGGGGGCTTCAACCTCTTCGACGCGCTCTCCGCCTGCTCGGACTGGCTGGAGGGCTACGGCGGGCACGCGCTGGCCGCGGGCCTGTCCATTCGCCGCGACAGGGTCGAGGGTTTCCGCCGCGCCATCGCGGAATATTACCGCGGCCTGCCCCCGGCGGAGGCGCCCTGCCTCAACTGCGAGCTCAGGGTGGACGACCCGGCCCTGCTCTCCATGGCCTGCGTCGAGTCTCTCGAGCAGCTCGAGCCCTACGGCAGCGGCAACCCCAGGCCTACCCTCTGCATCACGGACGCCCTGCTCGACCGCGTCACGCCCATAGGCGGCGGGCGGCACCTGAAGCTCAAGCTCGTGAAGGGCGGTGTCAGCTTCGACTGCGTCATGTTCTCCAAGCGCGAGAGCGAGCTCGGCGCGCGCGAGGGAGACAGGGTGGACGCCGCATTCTACCCGCAGATAAACGAATACCACGGTCACCGCTCCGTGCAGCTGCTCATGAGCGCGCTCCGCCTGACCGACACCCTGCCGCTCTGCCGGGACATACTGGACGGCAGGCTGCCTGAGCCCTGGGACGGCTCGGACCTCTTCCCGGAGCGGAGCGACTTCGTCCGGGTCTGGCGCTGGCTGGAGCGCCGCGGCGGAGGCGCGCGGGGCAGCCTGGAGGACGTCCCCGGCTGGAGGCCCGGAGGTATGCACCCGGCAAAGCTGCTGCTCTGCCTGCGAGTCATGCGGGACAGCGGGCTCGTCAGCGCCCAGCGCAGCGGCGGCGAGCTCAGGGTCCAGATCCAGAAATTCCAGGGCAAGGCGGACCTCGCCTCGCACCCGCTCATCAAAAAACTCAGACAATACAGGGAAAGATATGAAGAAGGGAGGTGAGCCGTATGGCAGCCGGAATGAGGGGCGTCAGCTCCGAATACAGAGACGAGATAATAAGGCCGCAGTCGCCCAAGCCTGTGATGGACCCGGAGGAGTGCTGGAAAAGCCTCGAGAGCAAGATCCTGGCCGGGAACATCGCCATGGACATGGGCCGGGTGCGCAACGCCTTTGAATACGCCGTCAAGCTCCACGAGGGCCAGAAGCGCCGCGACGGCTCGCCCTACGTCACGCACTGCGTGGCCACGGCCGAGATAATCGCCGAGCAGGGCCTCGACGAGGACTCCGTCGTCGCCGCGCTGCTGCACGACGTCATAGAGGACACCCCCGCCACGCACGAGGACGTGCGCCGCCAGTTCGGCTCCACCGTGGCCGACATCGTGGAGGGCGTCACAAAGCTCACCCGCGTGCAGTACACCAGCCACGAGGACGAGCAGGCGGAAAACCTCCGCAAAATGCTCATCGCCATGGCCAAGGACATCCGTGTCATCCTTATCAAGATAGCCGACCGGCTCCACAATATGCGCACGATGGACTACCAGAGCGGCGAAAAGCAGCTCATAAAGTCCGCCGAGACGATGGAGATCTACGCTCCCATCGCACACCGCCTGGGTATGCAGAAGATAAAATGGGAGCTCGAGGACCGCTCGCTCTACTACCTCGACCGCGAGGGCTACAAGGAGATAACGGACGCCCTCTCCACCCGCATGGACACCCTGCGCGTGTTCATGGCTAAGGTCGAAAAGCAGATCCAGGGCCGCATGGACGAGGAAAAGATAGACGCCACGGTCTACGGCAGGATAAAGCACGTCTACAGCATCTACCGCAAGATGTTCGCCCAGCAGCTCGACATAAACGGCATCTTCGACCTCTGCGCCTTCCGCGTCATCGTGGACAGCATACCCGACTGCTACAACGCCCTCGGCATGATCCACGATATGTACAAGCCCGTGCCGGGCCGCTTCAAGGACTACGTCTCCATGGCCAAGCCCAACGGCTACCAGAGCGTCCACACGACGGTCATCGGCGACGAGGGCATACCCTTCGAGGTGCAGATCCGCACCTGGGACATGCACCTCACAGCCGAATACGGCGTTGCGGCGCACTGGAAATACAAGTCCGGCGAGCAGGGAGTCAAGGAGGGGGACGAGGAGAAGTTCGCCTGGGTCCGCCGCCTGCTCGAGGCCCAGCAGGAGACCGACGCCACCGAGTTCGTACACGACCTCAAGATAGACATGTTCGCGGACGAGGTCTTTGTGTTCACGCCCTCGGGCGACGTCATAAACCTCCCCGCCGGGGCGACGCCCATAGACTTCGCCTACGCGATACACTCGGGCGTCGGCAACGCCATGGTGGGCGCCTCGGTGAACGGGCGCATCGTCACCTTTGACCACGTCCTGCAAAACGGCGACATCGTGGAGGTCCGCACCTCCAAGTCCGCGCCGGGGCCGAGTCGTGACTGGCTCCAGCTCGCCAAGAGCTCCAGCGCGCGCACGAAGATAAAGCAGTGGTTCAAAAAGGAAAAGCGTGAGGAGAACGTCCAGCGCGGACGCGACATGTTCGACGCAGAGCTCCGCCGCAACGGCCTGACCATGGCCGACGTCATGGACGAGGAGGTCCTCCCGCACATCCTCAAGAAGCTATCCGTCCCGTCCATGGACGAGCTCTACGCCGCCATAGGCTACGGCGGGCAGACGGCGGTCCGGAGCGTCAACCGTGTGAAGGACGAGCTGGCGCATATCAAGAGGCCGGAGAAAAAGACAGTCCTCGACAAGATAAACGAACAGGCCGAAAAGAGAACAGCCAGGCCCCAGAAGGCCGTCCACGGCGTCCTGGTGGAGGGGATAGACAACTGCCTCATCAAGTTCTCCAAGTGCTGCACACCCGTGCCGGGGGACGACATCGTGGGCTTCATCACCCGGGGCAACGGCGTCTCCATCCACCGGACGGACTGCCAGAACTACCTCAAGCAGCGCCTAGCCACGGGCGCGGACGGGCGCTGGATAGACGTCAGCTGGGCTGACAGCACGACGGACCTCTATATCACGACGCTGCGCATCCTCGCCAAGGAGCGCTCCGGCCTCATCATGGACATCGCCACGGTGCTCAACGCCCTGAACGCCAAGGTCCGCAGCCTCTCGGCGCGCGACATCGGCAACGACCAGTCCACCGCGGCCGTCACCGTCGAGGTCAAGACGCTGGACGAGCTCAAGGTCATCATAAACCGCATCGCCGCTATCCGCGGCGTCATAGAAGTCAGGAGGGCAAGCTCATGAGGGCAGTCGTAACAAGAGTGACCTCCGCCTCCGTGGAGATAGGCGGCGAGGTCAGAGGAAGGATAGGCAAGGGCTTTCTGGTACTGCTGGGCGTCTCCGTCGAGGACACGGAGGCCGAGGCGAAGAAGATAGCCGACAAGATCTGCGGCCTGCGCGTCTTTGAGGACGAGGCCGGCAAGATGAACGTGAACCCCAAGGACGCGGGCGCGGGCCTGCTCATCATCAGCCAGTTCACGCTCTACGCGGACGCGAAGAGCCGCCGCCCCGGCTTCACGAGGGCGGCCAGGCCGGAGACGGCCGTCCCGCTCTACGAGCTGGTGATATCCGAGTGCCGCGCGCGCGGCTTTGAGGTCGAGACGGGCGAGTTCGGCGCAGAGATGCAGGTCGCCTCCGTGAACGACGGACCCGTGACGATAATTCTGGACACAAAGGAGCTGTAATCATGCTTATAAAGACCCTGGTAGTCGGCCAGATCGAGACGAACTGCTACGTCGTGACGGATGAGGCTACGCTCGACTGCGTGGTCATAGACCCCGGCGACGAGTCCAACACCATAATGAACTACCTGGAGGAGAACAAGCTCAAGTGCCGGGCGGTTTTCCTCACTCACGCGCACTTCGACCATGTGAGCGCCGCCAACGCCGTCCTGGAAGAGACCGGCGCGCCGCTCTATATCTGCGAGAAGGAGCTGCCCGTCGTGAAGAGCGGGGCCTCCGGCCGCTTCCGCCTGCCCGAGGACGTCCGCTACTACAAGGACGGCGACGAGATCGAGATCTCCGGCCTGAAGTTCAAGGTCCTGGAGACGCCGGGACACACGCCCGGCGGCGTCAGCCTGGTCTGCGGCGACGCGCTCTTCTCCGGCGACACGCTCTTCCGCGGCTCCTGCGGCCGGACGGACCTGCCCGGCGGCGACATGCGCGTCCAGCTGCGCTCGCTCAAGCGCCTGGCGGAGCTGCCCGGCGACTACGAGGTATACCCCGGCCACGCCGAGGCCAGCAGGCTCAGCATAGAGCGGGTGTATAACCCCTATATTCGCCACGCGATCGAGAAGATGTGAAATGCCTAACGCCATAGACTACATCGACTGGAGAGGGGACATACCCCTCTCCGTCTCGCCCTTCAACGAGGTGGATAACCTCCTCGTCTGCAAGCTGGTGTCCCTGGACTTCACGGACATCGTCCCCTCCGAGGGCGAGCGCAGCATACAGGAGGCCGCGCAGGGCTACTTCGACAAGTTCGGCGAGGAGGACGTCAGACGCGGCGTACTGCTCGCGCCCGGCGCCGTCACCATGCTCAAAAAGATGCTGAAGGCCCCGAGATTCCGGGACCTGCGCCTGCGCGACTACGTCTACCATGTGGACCAGAAGGCAGAAAAGCAGTTTTCCGCCATGACGGTGGTCCTGCCGGACGAGACGCGCTACATCGCCTTCCGCGGCACGGACGACAACCTCGTCGCCTGGAAGGAGGACTTCAACATGGGCAGCCTCGACGCGGTCCCCGCTCAGACGGACGCGGCGAGCTACCTCATGCGCGCCGCCTGGCGCTTCGAGGGCAGGATGCGCGTCGGAGGGCATTCCAAGGGCGGCAACCTCGCCGTCTACGCCGCCATGCACAACCCCGAGGAGCTGCAAGAGCGGATAATCGAGATCTATAACAACGACGGGCCAGGCTTCCGCGAGTCCGTGCGCGGCCTGCCCGAATACCAGCACATCGCGCCGAAGATACGCACGCTGGTGCCGCAGTATTCGCTCGTCGGCGTGCTGCTCAGCCACGACGCGGACTTCGAGATAGTCGAGAGCACGGAGACGGGCATCTCCGCACACAACGGCTACACCTGGGAGGTCCTGGGGACGAGCTTTGTCCGCTGCGAGGACTTCGCCTTCCGCAGCCGGGTGTTCAACGACGCCGTCCACGGCTGGGCGGACGGGCTGGACCTGCAGCAGCGCCAGGAGCTGACGGACGCCGTTTTTGACGCCCTCGCCGCCACCGGCGCCAAGACCCTCACGGACCTCACCGAGCAGAAGGTCCGCAAGGCGCTCACCGCCGCGCGCGACCTCTTCGGCGACGAGGACCAGCGCGAGCTCTTCGTGGACTCGATGGAGCTGCTCTTCAAGGAGTACGCGGCCTCGGCGAAGCGCGCCCTGCCCCTGGGCAGGCTGCGGCGCAGAAAGAAGGCCGCCGATTGAGGCCCGAACTCGCCGGCGCGCTAATAAGGCGCGCAAGACTGGAAAAGAACTGGAGCCAGGAGGGGCTGTGCCGCGGCATCTGCTCCATCTCCTGGCTCTCGAAGATAGAGGCCGGGCGCGAGGGGGCGGACCCGGAGCTCGTCGCGGCGCTCTTCGCACGGCTGGGCCTGGAGACGGATGAAACGCCCGAGGCGGCGGAGCTCATAGAGCGCTGCTACGAGGCGGCCTTTTCCCTCGACTACGAGGACTGGGACGGCCTGCGCGCGGAGCTTGCCGCGGCTCGGCTCGAAAGGGGGCCGTACTGCGTGGACGCGGCGCTGCTGGGGCGGCTCTTCTCGGAAGAGAAGGGCGCGCCGGACTGGGTGCGGGCCATGGAGGACGTGCTGGAGCCCAGGCAGCGCTCGCTGCTCTTGTGGCTCTCGGGCGACTTTGAGGCGCTCTGCCGCTTTGACGGGTCGGCCTGCGCCTTCTACCTCTATGGCTACGAGGCCTATTGTGCGGGCAACAACACCCTGGCCCTCGAACTGCTGGAGCGAACCTGCCGCCTGGCGGCGGACGAGGGACGGCTGCGCATTCTCATGAACGCGCGCGTCACGATCGGCAACTGTTACAGCAACGGTATGCAGTACGAGGCCATGCTCCGGCACTACGCTGCCGCGGAGCGCATGGCCCGTACTCTGGGCGACGATGACACCGCGCGCAGCATAGAGTATAACCGCGCGGCCACGGCCCTGGAGCTGGGCCGGGCGCAGGAGGCATACGACGCGCTCACAAAGCTCGGCGCGGAGAGCGCGATGGAGCTGCACAAGCTGGCCGCGGCCTGCGAGCTGCTGGGCAGGCGCGAGGAAGCCCTCGCGGTCCTCGACCGGGCGGAGAGTCCCGAGACCCCCTCGTCGGAGCCGGCGCGCTCTCTCGCACCGCGCATCTGCGGCCTCGTCCGCTACCGGCTGGAGCACCCGGACTACCTTGAGCGCCAGGAATACGGCGCGGAGCTCATGGAGCTCTTCGAGACGATGCGGCGGGAGCTGCCCATCGGCTACGCGAGCTTCCACCTGCCGCGAGTGCTCGAGTGGCTGCGGGCAAGGCGGATGTACCGCCAGGCCTATGAGCTGCTGCTAGATTTTCCTGGATACACGGGTTCAAATGCAATTTAAGCGGCTGTTTTGGCTTTGATTTTCCCAAAACAGCCGCCTTTTCTTTTCTCAGCCTCCGGCCTAGAATATAGGCGGAGGCGATATTCTTGAAACCGAAACTCTGGACGCGGGACTTCACGCTGCTCATATCCGCCACCGTGCTGGGAGCGGCCGGGGGCATTGCGGGCAGCTTTGCGCTCTCCTTCCTCGTGTATGAGGAGACGGGCAGCACGCTGGCCGCGGCGCTGCTAATCGCCATAAACGTCATCCCCGGCTTCATCGTGCCGCTCGCCGCCGCGCCATTCATGGACAGGCTGCCGCGCAAGCCCTTCCTCGTCGGCGGGGACGCGGTGAACGGCCTGCTCTACGCCGCGGCGGGGCTCTATCTGCTCAGGCACGACTTCACATACATAGGCTATCTCTTCTTCTCCCTGCTGCTCTCGAGCCTTTCGGCCTTCGACTCCCTTGCCTACCAGAGCATCTTCCCAAAGCTTGTCCCCGAGGGTGCGGAGGAGCGGGGCTACACGGTGTCCTCCATGGTCTATCCCGTAATGCAGGTGCTTATGGCTCCGGCGGCGGCCTGGCTCATGAGGGCCGTGGGCGTGGCCGCCATACTCATCGGCCAGGGCGCGCTCTCCCTCCTCGCCGCGGGCATAGAGAGCCGGATAAGCGTCAGGGAGGAGCGGCGCGGCGACGGCAAGGGCTTCTCGCTCCGGCGCTGGCTGGGCGACCTGCGCGACACCGCGGCCTATCTCAAAAAGGAGCGCGGCCTTCTGGCGATATACTCCTACATGGCCGTCACGAACGGCGTGGGGAGCGGCTACTCGGCGCTTCTGGTGGCGTATTTCAGCGCGGCCCCGGCGCTCTATTCGCTCTTTTCCGCGGCCGAGTTCGCGGGGCGGAGCTTGGGCGGCGCGGTGCGATACAGGCGGGAGATACCGCACGGCAAGCGCTATAAGTTTGCCTTTTTTGTCTACAACGCCTACGAGCTCATGGACGCAACGCTGCTCTGGCTGCCCTATCCGCTCATGCTTTTGAACCGGGCGGCGGCGGGCTACCTGGGCATAGGCAGCGCGACGATGCGCCTCGCCGCCGTGCAGAGCTACATCCCGGATGGGATGCGCGCGAGGATAAACGCCTTTGAGAGCATGCTCTATTACATGGGCATGGGCGTGTTCAGCCTCATAGTCGGCGCGCTGGGCGAGCTCATGAGCCCGCGCGCGGCGGTGAGCGTCTCGGCGCTCTTCACCCTGGCGGTCTGCTGGCTGACCATCTTCCACAGGCGGCGCGAGGTCGGCGCAGTCTACGACGGCGCGCCGGCGGAGAAATAGCGAGATCCCCGCTCCCTGTTGGAGCGGGGACTCAGCTTGTCTGAGAAGGCGGAGCCTTCTCAGACAAAGGGGCTTGCGCTGCGCTCTGCGCCTCACTTTGCTCGACGCTCGCTCCGCGAGCGGTATTTTCGGCGACGTACACGCCGCCACCGAAAATGATCAAAATTTATTTCGCGGCTGTGGCCGCGAAACTCTGCGAGGCTTGGAGGCAGAATGGAGATCCCCGCTCCCTGTTGGAGCGGGGATCTCCATTTCACGCAGGGGCCGGGGATCTCGGCTCAGCGCATTTCCAGCGTGTACGATATTTGCTCCGCGGGCTCGGTCTGGAGGCTGCTCGGCAGCTGCTGCACGCAGACATTGCCCAGCGCGTCCGCGCAGATGAGGAAGGCGTCGCTGTTTTGGACCTGCCAGCGGTAATAGTCCTGCGCGGGCTCATCCTCATCGGAGGGGGCGAAGTCCAGAAACAGGGCCAGGCGCTCGCCGTCATATTCGTATATGTCCTCCAGCGTGTAGCGGTATTCGCCCGCCGGGCGGCTGAGCAGCTCATAGCCCGGCGCGCCGCCTATGTCGAAGAAGGGGCCTTCGACGAGGCCGCCGCCGGAGTAGTCGAAGGCGTAGACGCCGTCCAGCGTGTCCGCCAGCACCCAGTCCTCGCCCGTCTCGATGTGTATGGAATATGTGCCTTCGGGGCGCGGTATGGTATAGGCCTCTGCAAGTTCGCCTGCGGGCGTGACGCGCGTGAGCAGGCTGGAATCCGGGCCGCTTTCCACCAGCAGCGCGCCGCCGTCGGGAGCATAGTACATGTACGAGCGCCCAACACACTCGGCGAGCAGGCGGAGTGAGGCCGTGTCCGGCACATACAGCCCGTCCTCCTCCGACCACCTGAGGTCCATGAGCCAGAACTCCGTCCGGTCCTCGGCGTCCTCAGAGCCGGAGCTCCGCAGGGTGAAGAGGTAGAAGTTCCCGTAGCAGTCGCAGCTGAGCGAGAGGCCGCCGCTGCCGCCGCTCGTGCCGTAGCCCCTGACGCTGCCGTCGGCTCTCTTCTTTATCTCGACCGTCTGCGTCGCGTCCTCCGGCACCGGCCGGGCGAGCGTGGTTTGCAGGACCTCGTTCAGCTCCTCGGCCCTGGCCTCGGGGTAGTCCCCGAGCACGGCGCAGTAGAAGGGCCAGGTCTCGTAGAAGTCCGCGAGGCGCACCGCCTCCTCATACTCTCCGCCCGCGGGGGTCTTGTCCGCGACGTACTGCATGTGCTCCGGCAGCACGCGCTCCGAGGAACGCAGGTCGTTCGGATAGAGCCCGCTGGCTATCTGAGGCACGAGCCGGTCGGACCAGTCCGGCTGCTCCGGCTGGGTGTCCCAGATGGGCTCGTTGAGGGAAAAGACGCAGCTGTCCTCGCCGGAGACGGCGCTCAGGCTGAGCTCGTGATAGAGCCTGTTCAGGCCACGGCTGTCGGAAAAGGACGTATAGGCCCGGATGGTGACGCCCTCGCAGAGCTCGGGGTCGCCCGTGAGGACGACCGGCGAGAAGCAGGCCGCGTCCCTGGTCGAGTTGACGCGCGCCGCCGCGTATACGGAGCCGGACAGCAGGAGCGCGGGCAGCAGGACGAGCAGTATCATTGCGCGTTTCATGGCGTACCTCCTTCCGCTCAGCCGAGCGAGAGTTCAAAGTTGAACATGGAATAGCTGTTTTGCAGCAGAGGGAAGTCAAGCTCACGCTCGAGCACATTGCCGTCCGCGTCCGCCGCTATGAGCAGGAGCGGCCAGTCCTCGCTGTAACCGGACCGGGCAGAGAGCCAGCCTATGCTCCGGCCGGAGGCGAGGGCGCAGAGGCGTTCCCCGTCGTAGGCGTAAATGTAATCATATTCCGAGGCGAAGCTGACGGCGGGCAGCGCGTACTCGTGGCCGTATACGATGCGCCCGCGCTCATAGTCGAAGGCCGTCACGCGGCCCTCCTGCACGAGCAGCGTCCAGTTCTCACCTGCGACGAACTGGGCGTAGTCATCTTCCGCGCCGACGTAGTTCGTGTGCAGCTGCGCCGCAGGCTCGCCCTCGGGAGAGAGCTGGATGAGCTCATAGCCGTCCTCCACCGCCTCGAGCAGCAGGGCTCCGCCCTCGGGCGTCTCCACGCTGGTGGAGAGCTCCCGCAGTTCCATGAGCGGGCGCGCGCTCGACACGTCGGGCATATAGAGCCCGTATTCCTCCGACCAGAGCGCGTCGAGGACGTAGAGGCGGGCGCGCTCCGTCCTGTAGTCGGCGTTCATGTCGGTGAAGTAGAGGATATAGAAGTTCTTGAAATCGCGGCAGCCGACCCAGACGGAGTCGCCGCTTATGATATTGCAGCTATATTCCCTTACCTCACCGTTCGTGTTGAGCGTGACGGAGGCCTCGACCACCGTGTCCTCCGGCACGGGCTGAGCCAGCTCGCCGGAGAGCAGCTCGTCCAGGCCCCGGCCGATCTCGGAGAAGCCCTCGTCTACGAAGAAGGGCCAGTGGTCGCAGCAGTCCGAGAGGGGGAAGGTCTCGCTGTAGGTCCCGCCGGGCGCCGCCCGGTCGAGGATGTACCGGCAGGGAACGGGCAGGTCCTCCGGCTCGAAGGTACCGGAGCCGCTGCTGCTCAGCCTGTCCGTGATGAAGGGCGTCCAGTAGTACGCGCCGGAGTCGGAGCCTTCGGGGCCGAATCTCAGCTCGAAGCAGCAGGCGCTTTTGTCCGAGGCCGCGTCGTAGCTGAGGGTGTGTATGAGCCGGCAGCCGGCCTTGCCGCGGTACTCGGCCTGTGCGCCGAGCCTCAGCCCCTCGAGCGAGACTCCGCCGCCCGTCTCCGAGACCGCCGCGATGTATGCCGCGTCCCGCTTCGAGTTGACGGCCAGTGCCGCCGCCCCGAGGCCGAGGCCGGAGACGAGGGCGAGTATGAGAAGTGTCAAAACAGCGCGTTTCATGTGGTTCTCCTCCGCGGGCCTAAGCCCGCCTCTGTGCTGAAGATGTGATCGCCGTCCCCCTCCGCCTGCGCGGAGGGCTCGAGGCCGAAGTAGAGGATGGAGAGCTGCTCGTTCGTCAGGCCGAGCTCCCAGCTGCCCAGGACGCCGGTGCCGTCCGCGACTATGAGCGTGAGCGTGTCGAGCCCGCCCATGCAGACCAGCCCGAGCCGTCCGTCCTGCAGGAGATAGCGCTCCTGCACAGAGGGGTCGCTGTAGCTGTAATACTGGAATTCATAGCCCGGGACGCCGGAGACGTCGCAGCTGAAGGCGGGGACATAGAGACCGTCCTCCTCCAGAAAGACCTGGATGCGGCCCACCTCGTCGCAGAGCGCCCAGCCCTCGCCCGTGACCGGCGTGAGCGCGTCGGGCTCAAAGTCCCGGGGCAGGAGGCTCTCCAGCATGAGCTCGCCGTCCGCGCCGAACTGCACCAGGCGCAGGCAGTCCTCCCGGCGCTCGAAGGCCAGGACCCCGCCCTCCGACGTGCTCACGAGCGTGGGCGTGGACTCATAGCTGAGGATGAGCTCGAGGCTGTCCGCATCCGGGACAAGGTGGCCGCGGTATTCCATGCTGTCCAGGCGGTAGAGCCTGCCCTCGCCGGGGTTCCGGCCGTCGTAGCATTGGATAAAGACGTAGTATTTGTCGCCGCAGGTCTCGGTGTCTATCCGGTATTCGCCGCCGCTCACATGCTCGCGGCCGTAGGCGCTGAGCGCGCCGTACTCATCCCGGCTGACGTAGAAGCTGACCAGCGTGTTCTCCGGCACGGGCGGCGCCAGCGCGGAGAGGATGCGGGCCTCGTCCTCGTCGTCGAGGTAGTTCGCGGAGATGTCCGTGGGCCAGACCTCGAACCAGTCCGAGAGCTTTGCCGCCATTCTGCGCGTCTCGCCCGGGGCGGTCTCCGCGGCGAGGGAGCGGTAGGGCTCCGGCAGTTTTTCCTCTTCAAAATCATCGCTCAGCCAGTTGCAGTTGAGCTCGTTGCGGAGGTTGAGCCAGCTGAGCGGGCTGCTGTATCTGCGCAGGCCCGTCTCGAGCTTGAACTCGCAGGACGGCTCGCCGCTGCCCATGTCCAGGCCCAGGTCGTGATAGAGATAGAGCTTGTACGTCCCCTTGTCCATCGTGCTGGCCGTGACGGTGAAGTCCTCCGCCGCCGCGGCGTCGCCGGAGAGCTGCGTGGAGAAGAGGGCCGCGTCGTCCTTCCGGGCGTCCAGGCCCAGACCCGCCGCGCCCAGGCCCAGGACGGAGACGAGGCTCAGTGTGCAGAGTATGATAAAACCGCGCTTCACGGGGCTCCCCCTCTCTTTGAACTCATTATACAAACTCCAGGTAGACCCGGCCCCAGACATAGGCTCCGGCGCCGGGCAGGACGAGCTCTGCGGCGTAGAGCAGAGCGTTTTGCGAGCAGACAGTCACGAAAAACCGCTCCGGGTCACCGAATACCTCCGGCTCGCGGACGGTGAGCACGGCAAGGCGCTCGCCGTCGAAGGCGTACTGCCTCGTGTACGAGCACAGGCCCATGTCCTCGCCCTCGGGAGTCAGCGACCAGCCCTCGCCGTAATATTTGTATCCGCCTTGGGCCTGGCCGTTTGCGAGCGCGGGCGCGTCCGCGTCCGAGCCCTGCGGTGCGATGTAGGCCAGCCCGCCAAGGCGGAAGGCCCTCTCGGCGGAGTCAATGCCGAGCTCCCGGTACAGGTCAAGGTTCCACTCGTCTCCGCGACGGGCGATCTGCCCGGTCACCCGCGAATACAGGTGCAGCCCGGCGGCTGCCTCCTGCGAGCCCGCAAGCGCCTCAAGCTCGAAGTCCGCCAACTCCCAGGCCGGGGCGAGGGCGGCGTTCGCGCCCGCCAGCAGGCAGAGGCTCAGCAGCGCCGCCGCCAGGAGCAGTGTCCCAGCGCGTCTCATGGCCTTATTCCCCGCCCGTCAGCTCGTCTATCGCGCGGCTGATGCGCTCGGCGCGGTAGCCGTAGCTGCGCTTCACGAAGTCTATGAGGCTCTCGCCCGTCTCCTCCAGCTCCGACATGGACACGTCGCCCGCGAGCCGGCCCTTGTGTATGAGCAGCGCCCGGCCGATGAAGCCCTCGACCTCCTCCAGAAGATGCGTCGAGAGCAGCACCGTCTCGTTCGGCTCGAGGATGCCCAGCAGGACCTTGTAGAAATCCTCGCGGTTAAAGACGTCGTTGCCGGAGAAGGGCTCGTCCATGAGGATGTAGTCCGCGCCCTGGGAGAGCGCCAGCACGACCTCGAACTGGTTCTTCTGGCCCGTCGAGAGCTTCGAGGGCGCGCCCTTCATGGGCAGCTCGAAGAAGTCCATCAGCACGCGGAAGCGCTTTTCGTTGAAGCGCGGGAAGTGCGCTGCGTAGAACTCCGCGTGGCCCTCGGGCGAGAGGGCGGGGAAGAAGGAGTGCTCGCTCGTGGCGAAGGACAGGCGTTCGATATTCTTCGTCGTGATGGGCTCGCCGTCGAGCAGGACCTCGCCCTTGTAGTTGAGCAGGCCCAGCATACACTTCATTATGGTGGACTTGCCCGCGCCGTTCTCACCGAAGAGGCCGACGAGCTCGCCCTGACCCAGCTTGAAGCTCACGTCGCGCACGGCCACCTTCGAGCCGTAGGACTTGCTCACGTTTTTCAGCTCTATCATCGCAGTAAACCTCCCAAAAGCAGTCTAAGGATCTGGTCCCAGGCCCCGGCGGGGAGCCAGGCCTCGGGGGTGAAGCGGACGTATATCCAGCCGCAGAGCAGCGTCATCAGCTGGGCGGAGAGCCAGAGCGCGGCCAGACCGCAGAGCGGCAGCAGCGCGCAGCGAGCGGGGTATTCCCAGCGGTTTTTGAGCCTGCGCATGGTGTAAAAGCTCTTGGAGCCGGAGCGGAAGTAGTTCCAATTGCGCAGCAGCAGATAGACAAAGCCGGCAAAAACCGGGACAAAGGGCAGATAGGCAAAGGCGGCGACCTCGGCGTATGGGCGCATACCGATGGGCGTGCCGTTCTCTCTGTAAGAGCGCACCGTGCTGAGCTCTGACCAGTAGGCCAGGAGGAACCAGGCGAGCATTATGACCACGGCCCAGGCCAGCCAGGTCAGCGCTCTCTTGAGTTCCTGCCGCCCGTCAAAGCCCGGGGGCGCGAGCAGTTCATATCTGCGCACCGTCGGCACCCCCATCCTGCGCCCCGTGGTTCTCACGCTCGTCCTGCGCCCTGTCCACGAGGCCGATGCAGCTGCCCGCGCAGAGCGCGAGCGCCATGACCGCGCAGACCGCGACCGCCGTCCTGTCGTTGGCGATGAGGCCGGAGCCTATGATAAAGACCAGGGTCATGACGGCGAAGCCGGAGACCTCGCCGCGTCTGGCCCAGAAGGCGCCGTGGGCCGTGGCCGCGCCTGCGGCGAGGATGTAGCCCGTCACGAGCAGGAGCGTCGCCCAGTCCTCGAGCGGCAGGAGGTAGTGCAGGCCGCGGTTGCCGTAGGCGGCGAAGAAGAGGCTCATCTCGTTGACGGGGACGGTGGGGTTCTTCATGTATATCGCCGCAAAGGCCAGCCTCGCCGCGAGGATGAAGCCCTGGTAGACGACGAAGCAGAGCACGTTCGCCAGGACCTGCCAGAGCGCGGCCCCGGTCTCGGAGATGCGGAGGCGGCGGTAACTGTAGTCCGGGTTCACGCCGCCCTTTGGCACGCCGCTGCGCCAGAGCAGGGCGTAGAGCACGGCCGCGCCGAGATAATAGGCCCTGTCGGGCCAGACGTCGAAGATGGCCTGGAAGTCCGAGGCGCTCCCGGACTGCCAGAAGAGCAGCGCGAGCTGCACCACCGCCGCGGCCAGCGAGAGGGCCAGGGCCTTGTAGACGACGTTTCTTGCGGCGAGCATGAAAGCCGAAAGATGTCTGTTTTTCATATCATTTCCTCCTCATAAGCGCGCCTGACGAGGTCGAGAGCCTCCTCAAGCGGCACGCCCATTCTTCTGAAAGCCGAGGCCGCAGCCACGGCGTCCGCACGGACCAGTTCGGCGCGGACCTTTTCCCGGAGCTCATCCGTCACGCTGATGCAGCTTTTGGCTCCGGCGTGGGAGACGAGCAGGTCCTCGTCCTCGAGCATGCGGCAGGCCTTCTGCACGGTGTTGGGGTTGAGCCCGAGCAGGGCGGAGAGCACGCGGCGGGAGGGCAGCTCGTCCCCGTCCTCGATCTCGCCGGAGACGACGCCCTGTTTGATATATCGTATTATCTGCAGGTATATGGGCGACCCATCCTCCGCCCGGAAGCCCTCAAACGAGACCAAGCTCTCACCTCCTCCAAACCGTGTTACTCGACTAATACAGTTCTCAACTGTATTATAGGCATAATACACTTTGCTTGTCAATAGCCAAATCCGAAAGTAGGTGGGGGAACAAAAAACGTGGCGCTCGGCTTGTAAATATGGTATAATTAATTTAAAATCAACTGGAAACTGCTTCGGCTGATATATCCGGCGTCTTTCAACAGGGAAATATTGCAACTGGGAGGGTGCCCCCTTGGCTAATCAGAAATTGAAATTGCAGGACATTGCCGATATATGCGGTGTATCCTCAGCCACGGTGTCAAGGATAATCAATCAACACGGGCGATACTCCGCTGAGACGGAGAAGCTAGTCCTTGAGACGATAAGGAAATATGACTTTGTGCCGAATCGTCTGGCCAAGGGGCTCAAGGCGAGACGGACCAATATCATTGGCGTGATAATTCCTGATATATCCAATGAATTTTTTGCAAAAATGGTGCTTACCATCCAGAATTACCTGTTCGAGCAGCAATATTCCGTTCTGCTGTGCAATACAAACGAGTCGCTTGAGATAGAGCAAAAGTGCATACATGACCTGTCCGGACAATATGTCAGCGGGTATATATGCATAAAGGGCTATCAGCAGACGGACGGGCTTTTCCCGCCGGATGTACCAATAGTTTTTGTGGACAGATACCCTAAGCACCTGAACGCTGGAAAGAAAAATGTCGCCTATGTCTCTTCGGACAACGAGCGCGGTGGTTACCTGGCTGCAAAGGAGCTGATAGACAGCGGATGCAGGAATCTCGTAATGATCTCCGGCATCGCCAACAGCTCCGTAACAGAGCGCAGAACAGCCGGCTTTATGAGCGCGTGCGCAGAGTACGGCGTTTTGTTCGGCCATGAACAGATATATACCCCCGAGGTCATAAACTACCAGGAGGGCGGCCGGGTCATGCGGGAGATAATTGACTCCGGACGAGAGTTCGACGGCGTGTTCTGCCAAACCGACTGGCTGGCCTCCGGAGCCCAGGCGGCTCTGATAGAGGCAGGATTCAGCATACCGGAACAGGTGAAGCTGGTCGGCTTCGACGACATATCCATCGCCTCTTTTTGCAGAAATCCTTTTACCACTATACACCAGTATTCGGACAAGATAGGTACAGCAGCCTGCAAGCTGATACTGGACATGATATCGGATATGACCCCGGAAAACAGGAACATTCTGATTCCGGTGACGCTCGTTAAGCGTGGAACGACTACAGGGGCAGGACGGGGATAACAAGTCAATTAAATACATCCTGGGACGGGCGGACCAGCCCGTCCCCTTGACTTTGAGCCGCGACTGTGGAAGAATAGACGTCGGATGTGCGCCTTTTGCCAAACAAATGCGTAAAAGGAGTGTAACAAATGAATATCGCGCTTGGAAGCGACCACGTCGGACTGCAGCTCAAGAGGGCCGTGTGCCGGCACCTTGAGGAGGCGGGCATAGAATTCTGCGACATGGGAACACTGTCAGAAGAGAGATGCAATTACCCCGAATTTGCAGCGCTGGTGGCAAACTCCGTGGCCAGCGGTGCCTTTGAACGCGGGATGCTGTTCTGCGGTACCGGCGTTGGTATGTCCATCGCCGCTAACAAGATAAAAGGCATCCGCAGTGTGGTATGCAGCGAGCCATACTCCGCCAAACTCTCCAGAGAACACAACGACACGAACGTCTTGTGCCTGGGTTCCCGCGTTGTGGGCGAGGATCTCGCCAAGATGATAGTGGATGAATGGCTGGCGGCCCAGTTCGAGGGCGGCAGACATAGCCTCCGCATACAGCAGATAAGTGAGCTGGAGCGTTGACGGTGCGGAATCGATTACCCATCGTTCTCGCTTTAGATATAGTTGATAGCAAAATAAAGTGAAGTGTTTTCAGCGACATAATAGACTAAATTCGCGCGCGATAGGACGTATAAGCCCTAAATCCAAGAAAATGTGAGTTAGTTAAAAAGCAGGGGCTCCGAATTGGGGAAAACGCCAAAATGCGAAATCGAATACGCAAAAAGGTTGACAGGCAGCGGACGTGAATTTATAATCATAAGCAGCAATCGTGGCAAGAGGCACATCCAAATTACGTCCAAAAACCACCAAATTAGAAAGGAATGAAAGGAAAATGAAGAAATTACTGGCAATAATCCTCAGCTGTTTTCTGCTCCTGCTGGCTGCCTGTGGAAACACGGATACGCCGACAAATAGCCCTAGCGAGTCTGACGATAGCGTAAACGATACCGCAACTCCGGAAGGGGAGGAAGTCACCATTCAGTTTGCTCAATGGTGGGAACCTGAACTGCCCGACGGATACTTCAAAGGACTAATGGAACAGTTCGAGGAGGAGAATCCCGGCATAAAGGTTGAGCTCATCAGCAACGGCTATGCCGGAACGAGGGACATCCTGGTCACCGGCGCCGCCACTGACACTATGCCCGATGTATTCGGTGTGGACGGCGTTTGGATATACGATTGGGCTGCCTCCGGCGATTTTGCGGATCTGAACGCCCTGGCGGAGAACAGCGGCTTTGACACGAGCGTCATTGCCTCGGCCACCTATTACGAGGACAGCATGACCACGGTCAACATAGCGAACTTCGTCTATCCGCTGTTCATCAACTGGGACATCTTTGACGAGCTCGGCATCACCGAGGCCCCGCAGACCCTGCAGGAGCTGGTTGACACGGCCATATATGTGGCGGAAAACTCTGACTACGCTGGCTTCATCCTTCCGCTCCAGGCTGAAAACTACGGCTGTGCGGGCAACGACATAGTGTCCTTTGTGAATGCCTCCGGCGACACGGTTTACGGAGAAGACTCCATGCCTAACGTTGAGAATAACTCCACGCTCAAAGCGGTGTTCGAGGCCTTCAAGCAGATGTACGACGCCGACGCACTGGCCTCTGGCTCCATGTCTATGGTGGACCAGGACAAGGTCGAGGAGTTTGCAAACGGGCGCGTGGCAATGATGATCGGTACTCTCGCCTGGGTCAACACCATAAAGAGCTCCAGCCCGGATATGAACCTGGTTATCTCCGGCCAGCCCGTACTGGAGTCCTACACCGGCACGCACGGCATGATGTACGCCTCCTGGGGAATTGGCATTGCTGCCAACAGCCCGAACCAGGAAGCGGCGTGGAAGCTGGTGGAGTTTCTCATGCGTGAGGACATAAACGCCGGCCTGTGCAACAATGCAAACGCCCTGCCCGGCAACAAGAATGCCCAACCTGACTTCGTATCCACCGACGTCTGCTTCGAGCAGGCCTATGAGATCTTCCAGGAGTCTGAACTCAAATCCGACTTCAGCGGCATGAAGGGAGCTGAGGCCTGCCAGGGCATCATGCTTGAAGAGCTGCAGTACTACCTGCTTGGGGATATCAGTATCGACGAATGCCTGAGCAACATCCAGGCCGGCTGGGAGGAACAGTGGGCCTGAGCGCCTCGACTTGGCTCTGAAGCCGCCGTTGCGCTTGGGAATAGCGCCGTCTGCCGCTACGCAGAATAACATTTGGCGGCAGACGGCTTGTCGGCGGCGCCTGCAGCGGCCGGGTTCCGCCGCAAGCGGATATCCCGGACGGTCAGGCAGAAAGGGGGGCCATTGTGCATAGCCAAAGCTCGGAGGCAAGAAAACGGCGCGGCTACAGGTTCAGAAGACGCGCCCGGCCATATGTATTTGTCGCTCCCGCGACGATCATGCTTATCTGCCTGATGGTGGTGCCGATCGTCACTGTGGCGTATTATTCCCTGTTCGACAATGTAATAACGGTAAAGGATTCTGTCTTTGTCGGGCTGGAAAACTATATCAAACTGTTCACGGAGGAGCGATATGTCGAGGCCTTCCTGAACACCATCCGCTATACCGTTGCAACCGTGGCTCTGCATCTTGTTATTGCCATGGTATTTGCCCTGCTGCTGAACTCTCACAGGCTGAGCGGGAAGCTCAAGGGGCTGTTCAGAGTTGTGCTGATTCTGCCGTGGGTGTTCACGGGTTCCATAGTGGCAATACTGTGGAAGGTCATCCTCAACGCGAACGGTATTGCAAATTATCTGTTGGTTGATGTGCTGAAGCTGCTGAGCGGACACGTAGACTGGCTCAGCAACAGGGACACTGCCATGGGCTGTATCATCTATATGAGCGTATGGGCGGGGTATGCATTCTTCATGATGAGCATACTTGCCGGGCTTCAAGGCATCCCCTCCGACCTCTATGAGGCGGCCAGCATCGACGGGACAAACGCTGTGCAGAAGTTCATTTATATAACTCTGCCCCAGCTGAAGCCCGTCCTGGTAAGCATGTGCCTGCTGGACTACATCTGGACGCAGCAGCAGCTTATCCTGGTCTACCTGACTACCGGCGGCGGGCCGGTAAATTCGACTCAGCTGCTGGGGACCTATACTTACGACCTGGCTTTTGTCAAGTTTGAGTTTTCAATGGCGGCGGCAAGCGGCGTCGTCCTGCTGGTCCTGGCAGCCATACTGGCTGTGTTCTATGTGCGCAATCAGACGGCAAGGGATTGAACTATGATACACATTGACAAGAAAACAAAAAACGGCATGATCAAGGCCCTGATGATAGCTGTGCTCCTCATGGGAGCGTTCTATGCCGCCTTTCCTGTGCTGTGGATGTTCTGCTGTTCGCTCAAGCCGAACGCGGAGATATTCGCCACAAACCCAACGCTGATATCTCCGAACAGCTCTTTCGACGCATATTTGAAGGTGCTGCTCAGCGGGGAACGCCTGCGCTTTTTCGCCAACAGCTATCTTGTCGCCTCGGTGGTCACGGTCTCCACGCTGGTGATATCGATGATGGCGGCATATGCGTTCAGCCGATATGACTTCAAGCTCAAGAAGGTCATAAACGTCATGATAATCTGCACCCAATCGGTGCCTGGGATAACTTTGCTCATACCATATTACGGTATGGTCATTGCCCTGGGACTTTTCAACACCTATTGGGCGCTCATCATCACCTATGCCGTGTTCACGCTGCCATATGCGATCATCATGATGACGGGCTATTTCAATACCCTGCCAAGGGAATTGGACGAGGCGATAATGATAGACGGAGCGGGCCCGATGTACGCTTTGTGGAGGGTGCTGGTGCCAATCTCCGTGCCAGGCATAGTATCCGTTGGGATCTATACCTTCATGACGGCCTGGAACGAATATCTCTTTGCGAACGTTCTGACCAGAACGAACGATATGAGGACAGTCCCCGTAGGCATTAGCCTGCTCATGGGCCAGCATAATTATGCATGGAACGAGATGATGTCTTTGAGCATTGTGGGCTGTATCCCCATCCTGATCATGGTCCTGTTTTTCCAAAAATATTTCATTAGCGGCATGACCGCCGGCTCGATCAAGAGCTGAGCGCCGCAAAAGCAAGTAGGAGGCAATGCGCTATGCTTATCAACATGAAGAAGATGCTGTCCGTGGCGAACGAGCACAATTTTGCCGTGCCCGCCTTCAACATATCGGACTATTCGATGCTCAACGGCATTTTTGAGGTCTGCGAGGAGACTCGCTCTCCCGTCATAATAGCAACTGGCTTCGAGGAGATCGGACACATGGGTTACGAAGCCGCGGCGGCGATACGTGAGAAGGCCGTGAATGCCTCCATCCCTGTTGTGCTCCACCTGGACCACGGCGCCTCCTTCGCCGAGGCCGCGGCTGTGATACGCCACGGCTACACCTCTGTTATGATTGACGGGTCCATGCTGCCTTACGAGGAGAACATTGCCCTGTGCAAAAAGGTGGCGGAGTTGGCGCACGTCTCCGACGTATCCGTTGAGGGAGAACTCGGGACAATAGGCGCAACCTCGCCGCAGAACACGGAGCTGAGCGCGAAAAAGATTATCTTCACGGACCCGGACACGGTAGAGGATTTCATCAGCCGCTCCGGCATAGATTCGCTCGCCGTAGCTATAGGCACGAGCCACGGGCTCTATCCCAAGGACGCCAAGCCCAAGCTGCAGATAGAGCTGCTCAGGCAGATAAAGGCCAAGGCTGCCGTGCCTCTGGTGCTGCACGGCGGTTCCAGCAATCTCGACACCGAGATAGCCGCCGCAGTGGATGCGGGCATCAACAAGATAAACATCTCTTCCGATATAAAACTGGCGTACTTTACCCAGATGCAGGAGACGCTGAAAACAGCGGCGCTCACTGACCCGATAGCCATACACAAGCCCTGCGTTGAGGCCATGAAAGCCGTGGCCGCACACAAGATACGTCTGTTCAAGGCCGACGGCAAGGCGGAGTTGTATACAAGGTGACGGCGCCCAAATGCGGCCCGGGCGAATTCGTCCTCGGCTTTGGAAACAGCATAGACTATGAGCTGCGCGTGGACGCCAAAACATTGAACGGACTGATCGAACACTGGGGCATCAGCGCCAGTGAGCTGAGCACTGAGCCGGAGACATGCGGCGAGAGAGCGCTTGTCGCGTCCATACTCGCATTCATGAGGGAGGGGCGGGGCGGAGAGCGATGGCTGACGGACGCAGCCGGGACCATCGAAGCCCTGTCCGCCCGCTTCGAACGCCGGGTAACGCTGGGCGGCAACGCCGTCCGAGCGGCGATCGCGATGCGCAAGCTAGGGTTTTGCTCCACGGTACACTTGGTATGCATGAACGACCGTATGAAGAGTCTGCTGCCCGAGGGCTGCGAATTCATATGCAGCGCGGTCCGGGAAGGGGCCTGCCCACACCTGATAATCCAGTATGACGCCGGGCTGCATGTGGCCGCCGGAGACATAGACTTTGTAACCGACAGGAGCAACCGCATCATCTATGTAGATGACGTGTACAACAGCCGTTTGCTGATCTCGGAAAAGATGCTGGACGCTGTCTCGGAAGCACGGCTGCTCATGGTCTCGGGCCTGAACGGTATCAAGGATCCGGAAGACCTGGAGGAGCGTTTGACGCTGGTACGCAGCATCATAGCTGCAATGCCTTCGGGCGCAGCCGTGTTCTATGAGGATACCAGTCTGCGCAGCTCGCCATACCATGCGCGCATTATGAAAGGTTTGGACGGACTCGTGACCATACACAGCCTGAACGAGGACGAGATGCAGGAGTATCTGGGCTGTGAGGTGGAGCTGCTTGACCCCGTCGCAATGGCACAGGCACTGCGGCGGCTGCGCGGAATTCTGAGCGCCGGGATTATTGTGGTGCACACGAGACATTATGCCCTTGCCATGGGGGAGGGCGCCGAGAGTTTCCGCCGCGCTCTCAGGAGCGGAGCGGATACGGCAGGCACGAGATACAGACTCGGCGACGACTACTGCGCGGAGGATGTGGAGCAAACGGCTGCCATGTCCCTGTCGGCGGAGGGCTCGGAGCTGGCAAAGCGGCTTCCGGGACTCATGGACGTGGAGCTGTGCTGCGAGCCGAGCAGAGATATTCGGACGGAAAAGGCAACTACTATCGGACTGGGAGATGCCTTCGCAGGGGGCTTTTTGCCCTATATCCCAAGGTGAGAGGAACGCAGGAGGGGAATATGAACAACTTTGAAATGTATAACAACGAGCGCTATGTATTCGGAAAAGGCGCCGAGCTGAGGGCTGGAGAGTATGTAAAAAAGCACGGTGGAACACGCGTGCTCATACATTACGGCGGCAAGTCTGCCGAGCGCTCCGGTCTGCTGGATAGGATAAAGGCCTCGCTGGAGCGCGAAGGGCTGCCCTACATAGCCATTGGCGGCGTGCAGCCAAATCCGAAAAGCGGACTAATATACAGTTCCATTGAGCGCAGCAAGGCGGAGAACGTGGACTTTGTACTTGCGGTCGGCGGTGGCAGCGTCATAGATTCCTCGAAGGCCATCGCCGTCGGCAGCTGCTATGACGGAGACTTTTGGGACTTTTATACAGGCAAGAGCGTGGAGAAGGCCCTGCCTGTCGGAGTGGTCCTCACACTGGCAGCTGCGGGCTCGGAGGGCTCCAACGGTTCTGTTGTCACACACGAAAACGGCCTTCTCAAACGCTCGTGCGAATCCGAACTCATACGACCGCGCTTTGCCATCATGGACCCTGAGCTGCTGTTTACGCTGCCCAAGTATCAGATAGCCTGCGGAGGCACTGACATAATGGCTCATGTGTTTGAGCGCTATTTCACAAACACGAAGGGAGTTGAGCTGACTGACAACCTCTGCGAGGCCGTGCTCATGACGGTGATAGAGATGCTGCCGCGCGCGCTCAAAGACCCCACGGACTATGATGCCCAGGCGAATATCATGTGGGCGGGTACCATAGCGCACAACAACTTTGTGGGTATGGACCGAGAGCAGGATTGGGGTTCCCACATGATGGAACACGAGCTGTCCGGACTCTATGATGTGGCGCACGGCGCCGGTCTGGCGGTCCTATTCCCGGCGTGGATGAGGTATGTATACCGCCACGACACGGCCAGATTTGCCCGCCTGGCCGCAAACGTATGGAAGCTCGGCGGATATGACAGCGAGGAGGAGCTGGCTCTTGCCGGAATCGATGCGACAGAGAGCTTCTTCCGCTCGCTCGGCATGCCTACGACCTTTGCCGAGATAGGAGCGAGGGCAGAGGACATAGATTTGCTGACTCAAAAGGCGCTGCAGGGTACGAATGGCACACTTGGAAATTTTGTTAAACTCGGCAGTTCCGACATAAAGGCCGTATTTGAGATCGCCGCAGGACTGAGAAAGGCTGTCTGAGGCGCAGACCGGCCACAGAATTGGACTGCTTGATGGAGAGAACCTCGTGAAAATGAGCAGATATGTCATAGGAATGGATATAGGCGGCACCTACTACCGCATTGGAGCTGTGGACGGTGACTACACGATAATCGGCGTGAGCTGCGGTGAGAGCAGCGTCTTTACAGAAAGCGCGGACCCGGTGGGAGAGCTGTGCAGAATAATCGATGGTATGCGCTCCGGCATAGCCGGTCTGCTGTGTGGGATATGCATCGGCTTTCCGGGGACAGTATCCAGAGATAAAAGTACAGTGCTGTCCTGCCCAAATCTGACGGCTTTTGACGGCGTGAACGTTGCTGAGCAGCTCCGTCAGCGGTACGGAGCCCCGGTATATGTTGAGCACGACGTGGTCCTCCTGCTGGAAAACGACATTGAACAGCTTGAACTCAGAGACCGTGATTGTGTCGTCGGAATTTACGTCGGCACGGGTCTGGGAAACGCGCTGTACATACACGGCCGTATTCTGGAGGGCAAAAATGCAAACTCCGGTGAGCTTGGACACATCCCATCGTTTCTATCGGATGAGCCATGCCCCTGTGGAAACAGGGGCTGCATAGAACTCGTCGCCTCGGGCAAACGCCTGCAAAGGATCAGGGACGAGCTGTTCCCGGAGTACGCTACGTTGGACGAGATGATGCAATACAGATCCGCGTACCCAGAGGTCAGGGAATACATACGCAGGTTGGCTTATCCCATTGCGATAGAGGTAAACATTTTGGACCCGGACGTCGTACTTTTGGGCGGCGGTGTCATACAGATGCAGCACCTGCCGTATGAACAGCTGATCTCCGACGTGGTATCTCTGGCCAGAAAACCGCTTCCCGCCAATGATCTCAACATTGTGCGTCTTGGTGAGGACCCGGAACGCGGCATAAGAGGTGCAGCAATACGCTGCTGGCGCAGGATCGGCCAGGCAAAACAGAAGGGCTGTGAGGCATCATGATAAGTTTGGCGCCGTCAATGATGTGCGCGGACATCCTGGAGCTGCGCAGTGAGCTGGACGCTCTAGCGGAAGCAGGCGCGGATCTCTTGCACATAGACATAATGGACGGGAACTACGTCCCGAATTTTGCCCTGAATACGGACATTATGCGCGCGATAAGCGAGAGCTGCGCAGTACCCATGGACGCGCATCTCATGGTACGTGAGCCGGAACGCTACATAGAGCTTTTTGCAGAAGCCGGCGCGGAGATCATCACTCCGCACATTGAAATGCTGGAGCACCCTGTGCGCACCCTGCGCCGCATACGAGCCCTGGGCAAGAAGGCCGGCATTGCCATAAGCCCGGCTACCGACCCGTCATTCCTCCGGTTTATGCTGGAATACGTGGACCTGGTCTGCGTGATGACGGTGGACCCGGGTTTTGCCGGGCAGAAGCTCGTCCCGTCGGCGTACCAAAAGCTGCGCGAAGTAGCGGAGCTGGTCTCGCGAGCTGGTCATGAGGTCCGCATAATGGCCGACGGGCAGGTGAATCTGGAAACGGCACCGAAGATGCTGGCAGCCGGCGCGGACGTCCTGGTGCTGGGCAGCTCGGGGCTGTTCAGGTGCAAGCGTTCCGAGTATGCCTCTGTGCTCTCATCATTCAGGGCTTTGGAAACAAAGAGCGGCAGTTTACCGGCTTGAAAGCGCCGAAGAAAAAACGGCAGACGCGGTTTTGCGTCTGCCGTTGTGGCGTTTATGTTCTTTAGAAGCTGTATTCCCAGACCTCGGCGGGGTACCACTTGGCGTTTATCCGCGTGAAGATGATCACGCAGCCGCCGGTCTGCTTGCCGCCCTCGTAGAGGCTCACGTTGCAGCCGTAGCAGTTGTCCCCGTAGTACTGGAAGCTGCCCAGCTCGTATTTGTCGTAATCCGTATCCGTCACGCCGCCCGCAGGGGTCCGGGCGCTGTACTCCGAGGCAAGCCTGGTCGCCAGGGGCAGGCTGCCGTAGAGGTAGCTGAGCATGTTGTAATAGTTAGTATCTATCTTGTCGTTCAGGTTGGACTCAAAGGCCGCGTACAGGCCGAAGAAGGTCTCCGAATAGCCCGCCTGAGCGCTCTCCAGCTCCTCGTCCGAGGCCGGTAGGTACACCGTAGCCCCGTCCTGCGCTATGGGCGCGCCCAGCTCGGCGCCGCCCTCGCCCTCCGCGGAGATCTCCGGCTCCAGGTGCAGGCCGCTCACTTCCCAGACCTCCAGCTCCGGCGCCGTGCCGTAGTCCTCCAGGCCTTCCAGGAAGGCTGCGGTCAGCTTTTCGCCGGTCTTGTAGCTCTCGTCCAGCTCCACGCCGTTCACGCTCACGGAGGAGCCCTCCGGCGCGCAGATCTTCACGCTCAGCTCGCCCTCGCCCAGCGCGAACACCGCGCCGTTTTCATCCGAGCTCTCCGCCTCCAGCACTTCGCCGGACGCCGAGGTCGCGCCGATCTCCACCGTGCCGTAGATACCGGATATGTCGTAGCGGCAGAGCAGCTCCGTCGCCTCGGGCTCGAGCTCGGGCAGGTAGGAGGCGTCCACCGGCTCGGAACTCAGGTAATTCTCGCTCACGGTTATGCCGTTCACCGTCACCGTGGCGTCCGCCGGAGCGGTTATGCTCAGGGTCCTGGGTTCCGGCGAGATGAAGCCCGCCAGCAGTTCGACCTTGTCTATTGACATATACTCCAGGCCGAACCCGGCCTCGCCGCCCAGCTGCGGCGACAGATACACCCGGCAGAGCTCCGTCCCGCCGACGGAGACCAGATAGACCGGGGCTTCTTCCGTATACTCCTCGTCTTTCACATAGCTCATGTCGCCCTCGCGTATGAGGTCCAGGCAGAGCTCGTCCACCAGCGCGGACTTCGTCTCGAACTCCGTCGGTGTGACGGAGAAGGAGCTCTCTATTGCGGTTTTCCAATAGCTCTCGTCCGCCATCTGCTCGAACTGGGCCATGACCCGCTCCGGGCGCGTGAACTCGTATGCCTCGAGGTATTTCCAGAACACGGCCAGCGCCGCCGCAACGGCGACTATGAGCACGATGCAATAGACCAGCATCGCCTTGCCGAAGCCGCCCAGGCCGCGGCCCTCTTCCTCCGGCTCCTCCGGGGGCGGGTTCCACCTGAGCTCGGGCTCGCGCCGCTTCTGCGGCTGGGGGCGGCGCTCCGTCTGCCGCACCGGCAGCGGACGCTCCTCCTCCGGCTCAGGCTTTGCGGGCTTGCGGCGCTGCGGCTCCGCCTCCTTGCGGCGGCGGGGCTTTTCCTCCGGTTCCTCCGGCTTTATCCGTTCCCGCTGCCTCTTCACCGGGACCGGCTCCGGCTCCTGCATCCGCGCGGGCTCCGGGGCGGCTCCCTTTTCGGGCTCCGGCTCGGACTTGGGCTCTACGGGAGTGGTCACGGCGTCTATCACCGCCGTCCCGGCGGCGGGGGCGCGCTTCGGCCGCTCCGGCTCGCCCAGGTCGCGCCTTATCGAATCGAGAAAGCTGTCGAAATCCTCATCCGCGCCGAAGCCGGAGAGGTCGAACCTGTCGTCCTTCATCACTCGTTCACCTCCGGAGCCTGAGTCTGGGCGGGAGCCCCGGCCTCATCCTCGGACAGAAACAGCCCGGTGAAGAACTCCGGCGCGCCCATCTCCGCGGCCATCTCGCCGAACTTCTCCCCCGCTGCGGGAGAGGGGCCGAACTTGAGCATCAGCCCGGCTGCGGTCAGCAAGACCACCGCCGCGAGCAGAGTGACGCCTACAAAGGCCAGGATATGCGCTGCGATGCTGCCGCCCTGGGCGGCACGGTCATTGTCTTTCCTGCTCATATCTCTTCTCCTTCCTTGGAGTAAATGGACCTATTTGTTGAAGTACAGCAGCCGGGCCGCGCCGCCCTTGAGCTCCACGCAGCTCCAGCAGCCCTGTTCGAACCAGAGCCGGTTCACCGCAGAGCCCGGCATCTCCAAAAGCAGCATCATCGCCGTCGAGAGAGGGCCGTTGTGCGCTACGAGGACGGTGTCCACGTCCGTCTCCCGCAGCTCGTCCAGGAGCGACTGCACGCGGGCGCGCAGCTCCTCGAAGCTCTCGCCCCCGGGCGGCACGACCTGTGTCCAGTCCGCCAGCATGGCGTTCACGAGCTCCGGCTGCTCCCGGAGCATATCCTCGAAGGGCTTGTCCTCAAAGTCGCCCATATACTGTTCCACGAGCCTATCGTCCAGCTCTATGGGGACACGCCTGTCCGGAAAGGCGAGGCGCGCCGTCTCCGCCGCGCGGATGAGCGGGCTCGCTATGCAGCGCGCTATCTCCACGCCGCGGAGCTTTTCCCCGGACTCGCGGGCCTGACGGCAGCCCTTGTCCGTCAGCGCGCAGTCCGTCCGGCCGTAGAGCCGGCGCTGGAGGTTGCACTCGGACTCGCCGTGTCTTATCATATAGAGCTTCATATATCCGACCTCTCCTGTTCCACGGGCAGACCGCTGAGGTAGCGCCTTAGCATATCAAAAACGTTCTGGCAGGCGTAGAGCCGGACGGTGGACCTGTCGCGGTTCACGATGCGCTTTTCGCGGACCCAGGTCCTCTTCCCGTCCGAGAGGGAGAGAAAGACCGTTCCGACCTCGTGGACCCCGTCCCCGTCCGGGCCGGCGAGGCCCGTTATGCCGACGCCCAGGTCCGCGCCCAGCTTGCGCCGGACCCGCTCCGCCAGTTCCGCCGCGACCTCGAAGCTCACGGCGCCGTATTTATCAATAGTCTCCATGGGGATGCCGAGCAGCAGGTGCTTTGCCTCGTTCGTATACACGACCACGCCGCCCTTGAGCGCCGCCGAGGCGCCGGGGATATCGGTGATGCGCTTTTCCAGTTCGCCGCCTGTGCAGCTCTCCGCCGCGGCGAGGCTGACGCCCTTTTCGATGAGCAGCTTCACCGTGTGCTCCGCGAGGTTCAGCCCGTCCACGGCGTAGACCAGGTCTCCGAACATGGCGCGGACCTTCTCCACGACGGGGGCCATCATCTCCTCGGCCTTTTCAAGGCTCTCGGCCTTGGCGGTCACGCGGACGAGGCACTCCCCGCTCTTGGCGTAGGGCGCGAGGGTGGGGTTCGTGAGCTCCTGCATATAGTCGCGCAGCTCATATTCCATCTCGCTCTCGCCTATGCCGAAGAAGTGGACGTTGTGCGAGGCGATGACTGCGTTCGAGAGCTCGGCCAGGATGGGCCGGACCCGGTATTCGAGCAGCGGGCGCAGCTCCCGCGGCGGGCCGGGCAGCATGATGACCCGGACGCCGTCCTTCTCGAAGTAGCAGCCGGGGGCGGTCCCCCAGTCGTTCCGGAGGGCTCTGGAGCCCTCGGGCAGCCAGACCTGCTGGAGGTTGTTGGGCGTGAGCTCCTGGTGGCCGCGCTTTGCCCAGATGTCGCGCAGCCAGGCCTCCTCCTCGCGGTCGAGCGCGAGCTGCATATCGAAGGCAGAGGCCAGGGCGGACTTCGTGAGGTCGTCGCAGGTGGGGCCGAGCCCGCCTGTGGTTATGATGAGCTCGGCGCGGCCGCGCGCGCGCCGGACCGCGTCCTCCACGCGGCCGGGGTTGTCTCCCACGACCGTCTGCCAATATACGTCTATGCCGTATTCCGACAGCAGCACCGCGACGTCCGCCGCGTCCGTATTTATTGTGCTGCCGAGCAGCAGCTCCGTTCCAACGGAGATTATTTCAGCCTTCAATGTCTATCCAGATCCTTTCAATGCCTTCGAGCGCCTCGGCTACGAGGCCCTCCACGTCCAGCGCGGCCTCCGCCGCGGCGACGTCCTCCACCTTCGGCTTTGTCTTGGGGTGCCGGGGGGTAAAGACGGTGCAGCAGTCCTCGTAGGGGAGGATGGAGGTCTCGAAGGTGCCTATCTTCCTGGAGATGCGGATGATGTCCTCCTTGTCCATGCCTATGAGCGGCTGGAGGACGGGCAGGCTCGTCACAGCCTGGGTGCAGGCCATGGCCTCCATGGTCTGGCTCGCGACCTGGCCCAGATTCTCTCCGGTGACGATGGCCTTGCAGCCGCCGCGCTCGGCTATGCGCTCCGCTATACGCATCATAAACCTGCGCATGACGAGTGTAAAGTACTCCTCGGGGCATTTTGCGCGGATCTCCTCCTGTATGTGCGTGAAGGGCACGACCTCGAGGCACATCTGCCCACACCAGGGCGTCAGCAGCCGGGCGAGCTCCACGACCTTTTCCTTTGCGGCCTCGGAGGTGTAAGGGAAGGAGAAGAAGTGGACGGGTATGCAGCGCACTCCACGCCGCGTTATCATCCAGGTGGAGACGGGGCTGTCTATGCCGCCGGAGAGCAGGGTGACGGCCCTGCCGTTCGAGCCGACGGGCAGTCCGCCGGCGCCCTGGGCCGGGGCCGCGTGGACGTAGGCGGCGTAGTCGCGCACCTCAAGGTGCACGACGAGCTCCGGGTGGCGGACGTCCACCTTCGTCTCCGGGTATGCCTCGGCCAGCAGGCCGCCGACGTACTGGGAGAGCTGGATGCTGGTCAGGTGGAAGCTCTTGTCCGAGCGCTTCGTCTCGACCTTGAAGCTCGCGGCGTTTTCCATGTCCTCGCGCAGGTATTCGATGGCGAGCTTTGCGATGGCGTTCTCGTCCTTCTCGCAGGCGGCGGCGCGGGAGAGTGCCACTACGCCGAAGGTCCTGGAGAGCGCTTCAAAGGCGGCGTCCATGTCCGCGGAGCCGTCCTCCGGCTCGACATACACCGTGGACTGCACGCAGTAGACGCGGAAAGCGCCCATGGGTTTGAGCCTCTTCCTTATGTTTGAAACGAGCCTCTGCTCGAAGTAGCGTCTGTTCAAGCCCTTCAGGACGGTCTCGCCCTGTTTCAGCAGTATGATGTCATTCAAAGAATATCACCCTAAAACGAAATATTGCTTCCCGCCCAGCAGCTTCTCAGCCCGCGCAGGAACGCGGCGCGGCGGAAGATGACAAACTCCCATCTCCTGACCTCGGTCTCCAGCACGACGGAGGGAAAGCCGAGCACGCGTGAGCGGTCTACGCCGCGAATGTCGGCAAAGGGTATGAAAATACGCCTCTTGTCCCGCGGGACCTGTATCTTGTCCGTGGAAAACAGCAGCCCACCCGGCTGTATGCAGAGGCGCCCGCCTGTTATCCCGCCCCAGCAGAGGCTGGCAGCATATGTTCCGCCCATCTCATTCCCCCATGCGGAAGCGCCAAGTGCGCATAGATAAAAATATTTTAGCACAGCCCGTCCCTGAACGCAACAGCGTACATATGCAAAAGAACAGCGCCACCGGGCGCGGAGGCGCTGTTGATATTGATGACTTGCCCTGTCAGTCCGTGCTCCGGAAGTCCCAGGTCCTGTACTGTATGGCTTCGGCCAGGTGGCCGGGCTCTATGTTTTCCGCGCCCTCGAGGTCCGCGATCGTCCGGGCGACGCGGAGGATCCTGTCGTAGCTGCGGGCGGAAAGGCCCAGCTTCCTATATGCGTTTTCCATGAGCGCGGAGCAGGCTGGGCTCAGCGCGCAGAAGGCCGACATCTCGCGCGGACCCATGTGCGCGTTGCAGTCCGCGCCCGTATCCCTGAGCCGCTCGCGCTGCCTGGCCCGTGCGGCGTCCACGCGCTTTTTGATCTCCGAGGAGGGCTCCGCCTCCGCCTTGCCGGAGAGCTCCGCGTAGTTGAGGGCGGGGACCTCTATTATCATGTCTATCCTGTCCAGCAGGGGGCCGGAGACGCGGGAGTGGTAGCGCTTTATCTCCGTATCCGAGCAGGTGCAGCGCTGGGTCGGGTGGCCGAGCCAGCCGCATTTGCAGGGGTTCATGGCGCAGATCAGCATGAAGCGGCTCGGGTACGTCACCGTTCCGGCGGCGCGGGAGACCGTCACGACGCCCTCCTCCAGCGGCTGGCGCAGGGTCTCGCGGACGTCGCGGTGGAACTCGGGCAGCTCGTCCAGGAAGAGGATGCCGTTGTGCGCGAGGCTCATCTCTCCGGGCTGCAGCTGCGCCCCGCCGGCCAGCGCCGCCGCCGAGGTCGTGTGGTGCGGGGCGCGGAAGGGCCGGAAATCCACGATGGGCCGCGTCCGGCTCGTGAGCCCGCTGACGGAGTGTATCTCCGTTGTCTCCAGCATCTCCTCCCGGCTCATGTCCGGAAGGATGGAGACCATCCGCTTTGCCAGCATACTCTTGCCCGAACCCGGAGGCCCGACCATGAGGACGTTGTGTCCGCCCGCGGCGGCGACCTCCAGCGCCCTTTTGGCGTAGAGCTGGCCCTTGACCTCGGAGAAGTCCGGCCCGCCCTCTGCGGCGCGGGGCTCGGCCTCGGCCTTTGCGGGCTCGAGCTCCGTCTGGCCGCGGAAGTACTCCAGCAGCTGAGGCACGCTCTCCACGGGGTATACCTCCAGCCCGGAGGCGAAGGCCGCCTCGGGCGCGTTGTCCGCGGGGACGAAGAGCCGTTTTATCCCGGCGCGCTCCGCCGCCAGCGCCATGGGCAGCGCGCCGCGCACCGGACGCAGCTCCCCGGCCAGGGAGAGCTCCCCGAAGAAGGCGCAGTCGGCCGGCGGTTCCTTTATCTCCCCCGTGACGGCGAGGATGCCGAGCAGGACGGGCAGGTCGTACACCGTGCCGGCCTTTTTCGTATCAGCCGGGGCGAGGTTCACCGTCAGCCTGGAGACGGGGAACTTGAGCCCGGAGTTCTTTATTGCTGCTCGGACCCTGTCCCTGGCCTCCCGCACGGCGGCGTCCGGCAGACCGACGATCTCAAAGCCCGGCAGCCCCTGGGCAACGGAACACTCGACGGATACCTCGTAGCCGCCGACGCCCTTTATCCCAAGCGAGCGTATGCGCGATACCATCGGGAGCACCCCTTCCAGACTTTATTTTCCAAAGGCCGCCGCGGTCACGCCGCGCGCGGCGTCTATGAGCATGGCTATGTCCAGGCCGACCGTGACGCTGTCGAAGCCCTGCTTGAAATAGCCCGCGGCTGCCTCGCCGCTGCCGCAGAACATGATGCAGGGTTTGCCGGCCTTTTTGCAGGCGAGCCGGACGCGCTCGACTGCGTTTATGTGCCGCTCGTCGTCGAACCTGCCGGGGATGCCGAGGGCTATGGACAGGTCGAAGGGGCCGATGAAGATGCCGTCCACGCCGTCTATGGAGACGATGGTCTCTATATTCTCAAGGCAGCCGGCTGTCTCGCACTGGGGTATGAGCAGGGTGTTCCGGTTGGCCCAGGCCATGTAGCCGTCCATGCCGGACTGGTAGTTCTCGTCCCAGCCCCAGCCTCCGTCGCGGGAGGGACAGTAGCCGCGGCTGCCCGTGGGCGCGAACTTGGCCCAGGAGACGAGCCGCCTCGCCTGTTCGGCGGTCTCGAGCTGGGGGACGATGAGCCCCGCCGCGCCGACGTCGAGCATTTTGAGCACGGGGCTGCGGCCTATCTCGTCCACGCGGACGAAGGGCGCAAGGCCCGCGCCCGCAGCGACGCCGACGAGCTCCGCGGCGTGCTCCGCGCCTATGGGGCTGTGCTCGATGTCGATGATGACGTAATCCATGCCCGCCCTGGCCAGCGCCTCGACGGCGGGCGCGCTCAAAAGGTGCGTGAAGGTGCCGAGGCTCTTCTCGCCCTTGAGGTATTTTTCAAGGAATAAGTTCTTCATCTTTCAGCCCTCCTAATAAGAGAACGGGGGAGACCCTGCCGAGGGGCCTCCCCCGAATATCACTCGCTCTTGACGACGGCGATGTGCAGCTCGTCGAGCTGCTTTTGCGTGACCTCGCCGGGCGCGCCCATCATGAGGTCCTGCGCGCTCTTGTTCATCGGGAAGGGGATGATCTCGCGGATGGAGTCCTCTCCCGCCAGGAGCATGACCATGCGGTCCACGCCCGGGGCTATGCCCGCATGCGGGGGCGCGCCGTAGCAGAAGGCGTTGTACATGGCGGGGAACTTCGCCTTCACGTCCTTCTCGCCGAGCTTGACCATCTCAAAGGCCTTGAGCATGATGTCCGGCTCGTGGTTCCGCACCGCGCCGGAGGAGAGCTCCACGCCGTTGCACACGAGGTCGTACTGGTCCGCGGTGATGGTGAGGGGGTCTATCTCCCCGCGCTCGGCGGCCAGCAGGGTGGCAAGGCCGCCCTTCGGCATGGAGAAGGGGTTGTGGCAGAACTCCAGCTCGCCCGACTCCTCGCCGATCTCGTACATGGGGAAGTCCACTATCCAGCAGAATTCGTATTTTTCAAGGTCCATATGCTCCGGGCAGGCCGCGCCTACGAGCTTTATGAGGACGCCCGCGGTCTTTTGCGCCGCGCCCTTCGTGCCGGAGGCCAGCAGCACCAGCGTGTTCGGCGCAATGCCGAGCCCGGCCTTCACCTGCTCCGCTATGGGCTGCACGAACTTGGCTATCCCGCCGACGATCTCGCCCTTTTCGTCCACCCGGAACCAATAGGCCTTGTTCCCGGACTGGACCTCGGCGTCCGCGCAGAGCTTGTCTATCTGCTTGCGGCTGCCGGCGTAGCCCGAGACCGCCACGGCCTTCACGACGTTCCCCTCGAAGGGGCCGAAGCCGCAGCCGGAAAGGAGCTCCGTCGCGTCCTGGGCGGTGAGGTCTATGCGCAGGTCGGGCTTATCCGTGCCGTATTTTTCGAGCGCTTCCATATACGGTATGCGCTTGAAGGGCGCCGCGGAGGCGCGGGAGTACTTGCCGTACTCCGCAAAGATGGGCGGCAGCACCGCCTCCAGCACCTCGAACACGTCCTCCTGCGAGGCGAAGGCCATCTCCATATCGAGCTGGTAGAACTCGCCGGGGGAGCGGTCCGCCCTGGCGTCCTCGTCGCGGAAGCAGGGGGCTATCTGGAAGTAGCGGTCGAAGCCGGAGGCCATGAGCAGCTGCTTGAACTGCTGCGGGGCCTGGGGCAGGGCGTAGAACTTGCCGGGGTGGTTGCGCGCGGGGACGAGGTAGTCGCGCGCGCCCTCGGGGCTGGACACGGTGAGGATGGGCGTCGTGATCTCCATGAAACCCTGGGCCTCCATCGCGCGCCTGAGCGCGGAGATGACCTTCGAGCGCAGGACGATGTTCGCCTTGACCTCCGGGTTGCGCAGGTCCAGGAAGCGGTAGCGGAGCCTGGCGGCCTCGTCCGCCTCGCGGGAGCGGTTTATCTGGAAGGGCAGCTCGTTATAGCGGCAGCGGCCCAGCACCTCCAGCTTCTCCGGGACGACCTCTATGTCGCCGGTGGGGAGCTTGGGGTTCTTGCTGGCGCGCTCGCGCACGACGCCCTCTACGCTCACGGTGCTCTCGCGCGTAACGGCCTTGAAGGCCTTGACCATCTCCTCCGTCTCCGCGACGACCTGGGTCGTGCCGTAGAAGTCCCGCACGACGATGAAGGCCAGCGCGGCGGAGACCTCGCGTATATTTTCCATCCAGCCGACTATCTTGACGTTCTTGCCGGCGTCGGCGAGCCGCAGCTCGCCGCAGTTGTGTGTCCTTGACTGCATCATTGCCACTTACCCCTTACTTTTCCTTTATGAGCCTGGCTCCGGCGCTCTCGGCCAGGGCCGCCTTTATCTTTTCCGCCGCCTCGGCAGGCGCGCAGCTTATCTGCTCGCCCCGGCGCATGTCCTTGAGCGAGACGAGCCCGCTCTTCGCCTCGTCCTCGCCTATTATCACGGCGAAGGGTATGCCCAGCTTCGAGGCGTAGGAGAGCTTCTGCTTGAATTTCTTTTCCTCGGTATAGAGCTGGGTGCGGATGCCGGACTCGCGCAGGAGGGTGGCCGTCTCTGCGGCGAAGCCGAGCTCCTCCGTCATGGGAAGGACGATGGCGTCCGCGGGGGCGGCCTCGAGCTCCGGGTTCAGCAGCCCCTGCTCGGAGAGGACGTAGAACAGGCGGGTCACGCCTATCGAGATGCCCGCGCCGGGCAGCTTGCGGTCTGTATAGTACTCGGCGAGGTCGTCGTACCTGCCGCCGGAGCAGACGGAGCCTATCTCCGGGTGGGAGTTTATCGTCGTCTCGTACACCGTGCCGGTGTAGTAGTCCAGCCCGCGGGCGATGGTGAAGTCCAGCGCGAAGCGCTCCGGCGGCACGCCGAGGCCCGGCAGGGCTTCCGCCACCGTGCGCAGCTCGCGCACGCCCTCGTCGAAGAGCTCGTCCCGGCCGCACATGCCCTCCAGGAAGGCGAGTTTTTCGGCCGTGGTCCCGGTAAAGCCCGTGAAGTCCAGCACCGCGGCGGCCTGGCTCTCGTCCAGCCCGCAGTCCTCCAGCAGAATGGCGCGGACCTTTTCTGCGCCGATCTTTTCGAGCTTGTCAATGGTGCGGAGTATCTCCGCGGGGGCGGACATGCCGTGCATCCGGAAAAAGCCGCCCAGGACCTTGCGGTTGTTTATGCGGATGGTGAAGTCACGGAGCCCGAGCTCCGTGAAGGCCCGGCAGATGATGGAGGGGATCTCCGCTTCGTTCATGATGTCCAGCTTCCCGTCGCCTATGACGTCTATATCTGCCTGGTAGAACTCGCGGAAGCGGCCGCGCTGGGCGCGCTCGCCGCGCCAGACCTTGCCTATCTGGAAGCGGCGGAAGGGGAACTGGAGCTTCGCGTAGTTGGCGGCGACGTACTTCGCCAGGGGGACCGTCAGGTCGAACCTGAGCGCGAGGTCCGAGTCGCCCTTCATGAACCTGTATATCTGTTTTTCGGTCTCGCCGCCGCCCTTGGCGAGCAGGACCTCGGCGGATTCTATTGCCGGGGTGTCGAGCGGCGTGAAGCCGTAGAGGGAATAGACCCTTCTGAGAGTGCCGAGCAGGCGCTCCATTTTCAGCTGGTCCGCGGGCAGCAGCTCCATGAAGCCGGACAGCGTCCTCGGCGTGACCTTTTCCATCTTGATGACCTCCAAACTCATATGGATACAGCGCAAGGGCGGCGGAAAAACTTACCGCCGCCCTCTGGCGCGTGCTTATTTTTTCTTGGGGTTGACGATGTCTCGCCAATCGAGGTCGCCCCGGCGCAGGCCCTGGATGAGCACCTCCGCCGTTGCGGCGTTGGTGGCCATCGGGATGAGGTGCTGGTCGCAGAGGCGGGAGAGCTTGTTGACGCTGTCGAAGCCCTCCGGGTTGGCCGGGTCGCAGAAGCAGATGACGAGGTCTATCTCGTTGTAAGCTATCCTTGCGCCTATCTGCTGTGCGCCCTGTTTGTCGTGCAGGTACAGGGTTATCGGCAGGCCCGTCGCCTCGCTGACGAGTTTACCGGTTGTTGTCGTTGCACAGATGCTGTGCTCTGCCAGGATGCCGCAATATGCGATGCAGAACTGGACCATCAGTTCCTTTTTTCCATCGTCGGCAAGCAGCGCGATATTCATATTCCTTTCTCCCTCCGGACCCCCGGCTCCCCAGCCGGAGGCTGTACATTCCTAATTGCCTTAGAAGTTAATTATATGCCACATTTGCGAATACTGCAACAGATTTCTCAGCTTTTCCGCATATTTCCGTGCTTTTTACTTGAGCAGGGTATATTCGCTGTCCGCGGTGCTGGATTTGTCCCCCAGGCCGAAGTATGCGTCCAGCACGTTGCGGGCCATGCTCGAGAGGTTCGCGCCGGACTGGCCGCGCTCCACCACGATGGAGATGGCTATCTGCGGGTCGTCGAAGGGGGCGTAGCACATGAAGATGGCGTTGTTGGTCTTGTCCTCGCCGAGCTGGGAGGTACCGGTCTTGGCGGCGACGGGCAGGCTCACGCCGTTATAGCTGTAGTTCCCGAGGGCGTAGTAGACCGTGAGGCTGGAGCTCGAGATGTCGTTGGCCATGAGGTACATACCGCGCTGGACGGCGGCCCAGTTGTAGTCTGCGGTCTCCACGGTGGAGAGGGCCTCGGTATCCTTCTGGTAGAGCTGGCGGGAATAGTCGAAGCTGCGGACGCTCTTGAGCAGGGCGGCGGAGTGGCGCGTGCCGCCGTTGGCGATGGCGGCGCAGTACTCTGCCAGCTGCAGCGGCGTGAACAGGCTGTCCGACTGGCCGATACCGGTCTGGACAGTGTCGCCGTCCACCCACTCGTCCACGTCGTAGGTGAGGTGGTTGTCGGGGTTTGCCATGTTGCCGGTGGTCTCGACGAGCTCGATACCGGTGGACTCGCCCAGGCCGAAGTCCTCGGCGTATTCCATGAGCTTGCGTATGCCGAGATTATCCGCCACGGTGTAGAAGAAAATGTTGCAGGAGTCCTTCAGCGCCTCGGTGACGTTGTCGTTGCCGTGAGTGAGGTGGTCCTGCGTATAGATCCAGCACTCGGGGGCGTAGCCCTGGTCGGAGTATTTGGTGAACACGCCGTCGCAGAGGATCTGCGTTTCGGTGTTGATGATGTTCTCCGAGAGGCCGGCAATGGCCGTGCAGGGCTTGAAGGTGGAGCCCGGCGCATAGGCGCCCAGGAGCGCCCGGTTGAAGAGCGGGTCATATTCGGTGGAGGAGATCTCGTCGTAATCCTCCAGCAGGGTGGAGAGGTTATAGGTGGGGTAGCTGGCGATGGCCAGGGGCTCTCCGGTCTTGATGTCCACGACGACTATGGCCCCGCCCTGTATGTCCTCGCGGACGTCGTCCGTCCGGCCCTCGGACACGGCCTTGAGGTTGTCCTCGTCTCGCTTGAGCTGGAGGGTCTGTATGCCCGTTTCGAGGATCCTCTCCACGGCCTCCTGCAGCTGTATGTCTATCGTCAGGTAGACGTGGTTGCCGGGGACGGGGTCCTCGGTATATATCGTGCTTGTCACGGTGCCGGAGGCGGTCCGCTCGACTGTGGCCTTGCCGTTCGTGCCGTGCAGCCAGTTCTCAAAGGCGAGCTCAACGCCGTCCTTGCCGACCTTGGTGTCGTAGTCGTAGGTACTGTTTTCCTTGCCGGGGCGGTATTTTTCCATATCCGCGTCGGACATGGCCTGGACGTAGCCCAGAATGTGCGCGGCGTACTGCGTGTTGTATTCGCGGATGTAGGAGGTCTCCACTTCCACCACGTTGCCGACCACGCCCATGAGGTCCGAGATGAGGTCTATGGAGGCGTCCTCTACAAAGACATAGGGGTTGGTGTTGATGGCGTAGCGGACGTTCACGGCGTAGCGCACGCTGGCTATCTTGCGCATCTCCTCTGCGTTGTAGCTCCCGGCGATATCGTAGCGCGTGCGGAAGTAGCTCATGAGCTCCACGGCGGTGGTGTCCTCGTCCAGGCCTTTGTCCTTCAGGTAGGCGTTCAGGAGCATACGCTGGATATCCGTCATGTTGGTGTATTCAAAGGGCGGCTCCTTGGTGATGGGCAGGTCGTCTGTATATTTGTCCCCGGCGGCCTCGACCATGTTTATCATCTGGAGTATGACGGCGTTCGGGTCCTCCACCTCGTCCGAAAAGAGCCTCGTGTCGCTTATCTTGAGGTTGTAGCACTCCCGGTTGGAGACGAGCACTCTGCCGTAGCGGTCCAGTATATTCCCGCGGGCGGCGGTGACGGTCTGTTCCGAGACCTGTTTGTTCTGGCTCTCCTCGTAATAGGCGGCGCCCTCAATTATCTGGAGCTTATAGAGGGTGCCGACGCACAGCGCCAGCAGCGCCACGACGAGCAGCCCGAAGGCGAAGAGCCTGCCTGTACTTACAAGTTTTTTCATAGCTTATCCTTTCGCTGGAACGGGGGGCGGAGCTAGATCTTTTTTCTCGCTATCGCCCTGCAGGGGAAGTATAGCGCCGCGGCCATGGGCAGAGACCAGACGAGCTGGACCACGGCGGTGAACAGCATGGGGCCGAAGTCGTGGCCGCGCAGCAGCAGCCCAAGCATCTGGAAAAAGGCCGTCACCGCGCCCGCGAGCGTGCTCACCAGCATGTAGGCGAAAAAGCGCCGGTTCACATACCAGCGGGACAGCACGCCTGAGAAAAAGCCCAGAGCGGGGAAGAGCGCCGTGAAGAGTGCGGTGTTGTCATAGCTGATGTCTGCGAGAAAGCCCATTACCAGGCCGAACACCGCGCCCCAGACGCCGTCCTCAAACATGCCGACGGCCACGACAGCCGCGGGCAGGAAGAGCATGTTCACGCCGAAAAGGCGCAGGTTTGCAAATATCGAGTCCTGGGCCAGCAGGCACAGGAGCATATAGAGGAGATAGAGCAGCGCCCGGCGCAGCTTCTCCCGGTTTATGAGGTCCCAGAGCATCGCTTCGCCTCCGCCGTCTTACTCGGTCACGTCGAATTCCTTGATAATGAACACCTGGACCAGGGTGTCCAGGCCCACCGCGGGCTGGATGATGCCGTATTCCGTCTGCCCGCCGGCCTCACTCTGTATGGAGGCCACGCTGCCTATGACTATGCCCTGCGGGATGAGCCCGCCGGAGCCGGAAGTGAGCACGTCGTCCTCCAGGAAGAGCTGGGCGCCCTCCGTCAGCCAGGTGACCTTGACCTGGCCCTGGCGCATGAGGGTATAATCGCCCATGAGCATTGCGGCGGAGCCGTCCGCCCCGACTAGCGCGCCGATGCTCGTATCCACGTCTATGAGAGTCCTCACGACGGCGGAGGACTCGCCCAGCTCGGAGATCTGCCCGACGAGCGCGCCGTATTCGTTCACGACGCAGTCCCCGACCTCGATCCCGTTGCGCAGGCCCTTGCTTATCGTGAAGCTGGAGCCCCAGTTGTCCGCGCTCCAGGAGACTATGCGGGCCGTCTCCATGACGAAGTCCGAGTGCTTTTCCGCAAAGCCGAGGATGTTGCGGAAGCGCTCGTTTTCGTCCAGGGCGTCCTGCCCGGCGCGTGCCTCCGCCTGCGCCTCCGCCAGCTGGACCCGCAGGGATTCATTCTCGGCCTTGAGCTGCTCGAACTCGAACAGGTAGCCGTAGATATTGTCCAGGAGGCTCGACACAGAGGATGCCGCCTGCCGTATCGGCTCGCGGACGGTGACGATGGCGTTCGTCAAAAAGTCCGCCCTGCCGCCGAGCACCTGACCGGCCAGCAGCGCCACCAGCACCACAGCAAGAACTATTACGCCGAGCTTTATGCCGTTTTTCTTCAGATATTCCTTCAAAGCAGCTTCACACCCAATTTACCGAGCATTTTGCCCAGCCTGCACAGCGGCAGGCCCATGACGTTGAAAAAGTCGCCCTCTATGCCCTCTACGAAGAGGCTGGCCAGGCCCTGGGCCCCATAGGCCCCTGCCTTGTCCATCGGTTCCCCGGTGGCGATATAGGCGAGTATCTCGCTCTCCTCCAGGCGGCGGAAGCGCACGAGCGTCCGCTCGGCGCCGAGGAGTTTCTCTCCGCCGCGCAGCACGCAGACCCCTGTCCAGACCTCGTGGCTGCGGCCGGAGAGCTCGCGCAGCATCCGCGCGGCGTCCTCCTCCGAGCGGGGCTTGCCCAGAAGCTCGCCCTCCAGCCAGACGATCGTGTCCGCGGCTATTATGACGTTTTCCGGGGCGCAGTGTTCCGCGACCTCCGCGGCCTTGTCCCCGGCCAGGGCCAGGACTATCTCCTCCGGACCCGCGTGCTCGGGCGGATGCTCGCCGCCCCGGGCCGGGCGTACCTCAAACTCAAGGCCGAGCATCTCCAGCAGCTCGCGCCGCCGCGGAGAACCCGAGGCCAGTATGATATCCATTACTCAACACCTCTGTAGTAAAGCCCGCGCGTAAGCCCGTTCGGCCGGTATCCGCTCAGACCCAAAAAGCTCTTTGCGACCTCCACGCACTCCCGCGGCCCTTCGTTTGTGAAGAGCAGCCGCGCACCGCGCACTCCGGCTTTTTTGACGTCGTCCAGCCTGTCGCCCAGAAAGACCTTTGCCGGGCCGTACACAGCGTTGCGGCAGACGTACTCGCGCAGGACAGGGTATACCCCGCCGTATTCGTCGCTCATACGGGCGGGGGCGCCGCAGGCGCAGCGGCCCGCGCTGGCCTTTATGAGGCAGCGCTCCGTCAGCATGGCGGGCAGGCGGCCATAGGCTATTATCTCCGTATCCAGCGGCTTGGATAACTGCCTTATCTGCTCCATGTTCAGCTCGAAAGAGACCGTGGCGGAAAGCAGCCCGGCCTTCGCGGCGATCTGGAGCGAGTAGGAGTTGAAGAGGTTCAGCGACCAGTCTCCGCGCAGGTCCAGGCCCGCGGCGCGGGCTATCCCCACGTGGCCCAGATTGCCGACCAGCGCCTGAGTCACTCCGGCCGTCCTGGCCTTCTGCAAAAGGGCGGCCACGCCCCGCAGCTCCCCGTCGTGGATCACCCTGGGCATGACGGCGGCTACCGTCGCGCCGCGGCGCAGGAAGGGCTCTATGGAGCCCGGGTCCTCCGCCAGGACGTCCAGCGGGACATAGAGGAAGTCCGGCTCCAGCTCGGCAAGTTCCTCCGTCAGCTGGGCGGCGGACATGACTTCGAATATCGTGTCCAGAGAGGCGACCTCCGGACTGCCGCCCGGAACGGGGATGAGCCTGCCCGTCTCCACCTGGGGTGGCTCCGCCCGCTTTACCGTCAGGGCGCGGATGAGCTCGCGCCGGGCCTGCTGGAGCGTGCCCTCGGGCAGCATCAGCCCGGGGCCGAGCATGACGTTCACGCGCTCGCAGCTGTAGGGCGTGCCGGAGGTGCGGCGGAACTCCGCCTCCACCGTCCCCTGAGTGAACTCCCGGCCGAAGGCCTCCATCGGCTCCGGGCCGTTCCAGACGGCCCTGTTGCCGTCCTCGTCCTGGATGCCGCTGCGGAAAGGCCGGCCCGCCTGTATGAGGGCGAAAAATTCCACTTTTACTCGGCGCAGCTCCGAGTCCGCATAGCCCTTGCGCAGGGCGTGCATAGCGCGCTCAGCGTCCCTGTCCGGCTGGCCGGGCAGGCCCTGCATGTCCTCCGAGGGGCCGCCGGGGTAGTAGCCTGGCGTGAACTGCCGGCCCGTCAGGACGAGCTCCAGCTCGTCCGTCTCCAGAGGCGTGGGCTTGCGCCCGTCCTTCGCGCACTTGGCTGCGACGGATGTCAGCTTGGCGAGCTGCTCCGGTCTCGTGAGTCCGCGGCCTACGACCACGCTCGCTATGCCCAGGGCGGAAAACTCGGGTATTCTGTCGAGGGCCATGAGGTCCCTCAGACTGAGTGGGTAGTCGTCCATGCGGCCGCCGAGCGAATATTTCTCGCGGCAGAGCCCGGGACAGGAGCCCCGGTTGGCGCTGCCGCGGCCGTTTATCGCGGCCATGTAGCACTGGCCCTGTCTCGAAGCGCAGAGCGTGCCGTAGGCCGTCACGCCGAGCTCGGCACGGCCCCGCCGGGCCAGAGCGGCGATCTCCTCCGCGGAAAGCTCGCAGGGCAGCAGCACCCGCGACGCGCCCAGCTGCAGCGCGGCCTCTATGCCCGCGGCGTTGTGCAGGCCCAGCCGCTCCCCGGCAAATACGCGCAGCTCAGGCGCCGCCTGCCGCGCCGCCGGGATGAAGCCCCAGTCCTGCGCGATGACGGCGTCCACCCCGGCCTCGCAGGCGCTGCGCGCCAGCTCCGCCGCGGCGGGCAGCTCCGAGTCCGCCACGAGCGTATCCAGTTCCGCGTAGACCCGGCAGCCGCGCACCCGGCAGTAGCGCACTGATTTTGTGAACTCCGCCTGGGTGAAGCCGCTGCCCGCCGCGCCGCCAAAGCGGATTATTATTGCGTCCGCCCCGCTCTGCACGGCGGCTATCACCGACTCGGCGTTGGGCGCGGGCGTGATGACCTCAAGCATCTGGTACACTCCCCAAGGGCAAGGATTACAATTCGATTACATACGGAAATAATTATATCACAAGCCCCCTCTTGCTACAAGTCAAAATCAATGATAAAATAAATGCCCGGACTTGTAGAGAGGAATGGAAAATGAAGGATAAAAACTACCGCCTGAGCGCGGAGCTCTGCGCGCTGAAGGCGGAGGATGCGGACAAGCTGATAGCTGCGGGGGACGGGGACGCCGCCCTGCTGTACATATACCTGCTGCGCCGGGGCCAGGCCCCGGACGCGCAGCTGCGCCGGGAGCTCGGCTGGGAGCCGGGGCGCCTGGCCGCGGCCGTGGGCAGGCTCGCCGCCGCGGGACTGCTGACTGGCTCGGATGCTCCGCCTGCGGCGCCGGCGGAGGTCCTGCCGGAATACACCGCGCAGGAGCTGGTCCGCCGCAGCGGGGAGGACCCGGCCTTCCGGAGCATCCTGGCGGAGGCGGAGTCGCTCCTCGGGCGCACGCTCTCCGGCGCGGACACTCGCGCCCTCTTCGGGGTTTACGACTACCTCGGCCTGCCGGTGGACGTCATCATGGAGCTGCTGCACCACTGCGCGGAGGAGTGCCGTCTCAAATACGGTCCCGGCCGCGTGCCTACCATGAAACAGATCGAAAAGGAGGCCTACGTCTGGGCAAACCGCGAGATCCTCACCTTTGAACAGGCGGAGGAATATATCCGCGCAAGGGCGAAGCTGCGCGACGCGACGGACTCCCTGCGCCGGGCCTTCGGCATACACGACAGGCCGCTCTCGCCCACGGAGCGGAAGTACATAGAGGGCTGGCTGGAGCAGGGCTTCACGCAGGAAGCTCTCGAGCTGGCGTACGACAAGACCGTCACGAACACGGGCCAGCTCAAGTGGAACTACATGAACAAGATCATCCAGAGCTGGCACGAGAAGGGCCTGCACAGCCCGGAGGAGATCGCGCAGGGAGACACGCCGAAGCGCCAGGCCCCCGCGCGGGCCGGGGAGCAGGGCCGCGGCGGCGAGCTCGAGAGGATGAAGAAGATCTACGACAAGGTCCGCAGGGGCTGAAAGGGGCGAAAAAGGCATGGGCTACAACGGCAAATTGCTGGCCCGGGCGCGGGAGCGCCTGGCGCGGCGGCGTGAGGAAAACGCCGCGGAGCAGGCGCGCAGGCTGGAGCGGGCCTATGCCGCGCAGCCCGCGCTCCGGGAGATAGACACAGGCCTGCGCAGACAGATGATAGAGCTCTCGCGCCTGGCGATGAGCCGGGACCCGCAGACGGCGGAGCGGCTGGAACGGCTGCGCTCCGAGAACCTGGAGCTGCAGCGCCGCCGGGCGGAGGCGCTGGTCGAGGCCGGCCTGCCCATAAACTACACGGACGAGCTCTTCGACTGCCCGGTCTGCCGGGACACGGGCCTGGACGGGCGCGAGCCCTGCCGCTGCCTCAAGAAGCTCTACAACATGGAGCTCACCCGGGAGCTCAGCGGCCTGCTGCGCGGCGGGGACGAGAGCTTTGAAAACTTTGACCTCGGCTGGTACGACTCCGCGCCAGACCCCAGGACGGGGGAGTCGCCCAGGGAGTGCATGACGGTCGTCTGCGAGACCTGCCGCGAATACGCCAGGAACTTCGGCCCCGGTTCGCCCAACCTGATCTTCATGGGAGGGCCGGGCCTGGGCAAGACATACCTCTCCGCCTGCATAGCGCGGGCCGTTGCGGAGGCGGGCTTTTCGGTGGCCTACGAGTCCGCCGCGGCGGCGCTCGGCGCCTTCGAGACGCAGCGCTTCTCCCGCGAGAACGAGGAGGGAGCCCAGGCCGCCTCAAGGGTGCGCGAGTACCTCGGCTGCGACCTCATGATCCTGGACGACCTCGGGACGGAGATGGTCACCTCCTTTTCCGTCTCCGCGCTCTACCAGCTGGTGAACACCCGCCTGAACGAGGGGCGCAGCACGATAATCAGTACAAACTGCGGCTTTGAGGAGCTGCGGCGCAAATACGGGCCGCAGATCTGCTCCAGGCTGGAGGGGGAGTATCTGCTTCTGAGCTTTTCAGGCCGGGACATCCGGCTGCTGAGAAAGGAGCGAGGCACATGAGACAGCACGAGATAACGCGGGAGCGCCCGCTGCTGGACAGCAACGGCAATATAGCCGAGCCCGGCTTCGCCAGGAGCCTGCTGCCCGTCTACCGCCGGGCGGACGTCAAGGCCCCGGCGCACAGGATAAAGGAATGGGACTACTACCTCGTCAACAACGGGCGCTACGCCCTCGCCCTCACAGTGGACGACAACGGTTATATGGGCCTGGACTCCATATCCTTCCTGGACTTTGAAAACCTCTGGCAGCAGACGGTCTCGCCCATGTGCGCCTTCCCGCTCGGGCGGCGAAGGATGCCGGAAAGCTCAAAAACTGGGGACGTCTCGGCCTCCGGCAAGGGTTACGAGATCGCCTTCCGGCACACGCCGGAGGGGCGGCTCCTACTCTTCAGGATGGAAAACTTCGCCTCCGGCCGGCCGATAGAGGGCCGCGTCCTCCTGACGGACGAGCCCGAGGAGAGTATGGTCATCTGCACGCCCTTCCGTAAGCGCGGGCATTTCTATTTCAACCAGAAGATAAACTGCATGAGGGCCTCCGGCTGGGTGAGCGTCCGCGGCAGAAGGTACGAGTTCGAGCCGGAGACGGCCTTCGCAGTTCTGGACTGGGGCCGCGGCGTCTGGACCTATCACAACACCTGGTACTGGGGCAGCGCCTCCGGCGCGGTGGACGGGGTACCCTTCGGCTGGAACATCGGCTACGGTTTCGGAGACACCTCCGCCGCCACGGAGAATATGCTCTTCTACGACGGACGCGCCCACAAGCTCGGCCGCGTGACCTTCAACATCCCGCGCCGGGGCGGGGACTTCGCCTACCTCTCCAAGTGGACCTTCACCAGCGACGAGGGCCGCTTTGAGATGGACTTCCAGCCTGTCCTGGACCGGGCCGCCTGCACCGACGCAAAGCTCATAAAAAGCGACCAGCACCAGGTCTTCGGCCGCTTCACAGGCACCGCCGTCCTCGACGACGGCACAAAGCTCCGCGTGAAGGACTTCCCCGGCTTTGCCGAGAGAGTCGAAAACAAGTGGTAAAATGAGCGCAAAACTCCCCCGGGACACCGGGGGAGTTCTGCTTTTCTGGGCTTATCTTGTGCTCTTGTCGTAGGGTATGCCCTCTGCCTTGGGGGCTCTCGAGTTCTTCGAGGTGAAGGCCAGGACGATGAGGGTGATGAGGTAGGGCAGCATCCTGTAGAGGTGGGGGCTGACGCCTATCTGTGCGAGCAGGAACACGCCGTCGCCGTTTATGTCTATCGTCGAGTATGCCGCGGCGATGCACTTGAAGAGGCCGAAGAGCAGCGAGGCGCCCGCGATGTTGAGCGGGTTCCAGTTGCCGAAGATCATGACGGCCAGGGCCAGGAAGCCGAAGCCGGCGACGTCTCCGTTCGAGCTGCAGTTGGCGGTGGTGAGCGCATACACAAAGCCGCCCATGCCGGCCAGCGCGCCGGAGATGGTGGTGCCGGCGTAGCGCATCTTGGCGACGTTTATCCCGAGCGAATCCGCCGCCTGCGGGTTCTCGCCGCAGGAGCGCAGACGCAGGCCGAAGCGGGTCTTGTAGAGCAGTATCGACAGGATGATGAAGAGCAGGATGCAGACGTAGGTGGCGAGGTAGACCTTGTCTATGAAGGTGTTGCCCAAAAAGCCGAGGTCCGCGGTCCTGTCATAGCCGAGGGTGGTCTTTTTTATCATGAACCAGCTGGCGGAGTCGCCGTTCACGAGGCGCAGCGCGTTCTGGTTGGCGATGATGCGGATGAAGAACAGCACGATGGCCGGGGCCAGGAGGTTGAGGGCGGTGCCGCCGATGGTCTGGTCCGCCTTCAGGTTGACCGCGGCGAAGCTGAGCAGCAGCGAGAAGGCCGCGCCGAGCGCCGCGGAGATGAGCATTGCCAGAAGCTCGAGGCCCTGGAGCGTTACCCAGTCGCCCGCGGCCTTGGCCGCCTCGAACACCTCGAACTGCTGGGCGTTGCGCACGAAGAGCACGCCGATGAAGGCGCCGAAGATCATGATGCCCTCGAGAGCCAGGTTTATGATGCCGCTGCGCTCCGCGAAAACGCCCGCAAGCGCCACTATCATGAGCGGAACGGCGTAGATGAGGGTCTGCTGTATGAGGAATGTCATTCCGCCTCGCCTCCCTTCTCTGGCGCCGGCTCAGCCGGCGCGTCCGCCGCCTTCTTTTCCTCCGGCTCGTAGCCGAGCTTCGGGATGGCCTCTATCGCCTTGCGCTTTTTGCGGCCGGTTATGAGCATCTTGATGACCAGCGAGAAGGCGCTCAGGTAGACGATGGTGGCGATGATGACGTCCGTAATATACTCGTTATAGCCCGTGAGACCCGTGAGCTGCAGGCCGGCTATGTCCAGCATCGACATGAACAGACCCGTGAAGATGACGCCTATCGCGTTGTTCGCCGCGAGCAGCGCCACAGGTATGCCGTTGAAGCCGGTGGCGGGGAGGGACTGGTAGGTGACCCAATAGAACTCCGTGTTGCCGGCGAGATAATAGAGCGCCGCGCCCGCGCCCGAGAGCGCCCCTGCGATGGCCATGGACAGCACGATGTTGCGCTTGTCCTTGATGCCGGCGTAGCGCGCGGCGTGCCGGTTGCTGCCGCAGGCCTTCAGCTGGTAGCCCAGGGTCGTCTTGGTCATGAGTATGTACATGAGTATGGCGATGACGATGGCGATTATTATGCCGCCGTTCACCTGGCTGCCCGGGAAGAGCTTGTCCAGCCCGAGCTTTGCCGTCTCCACGCCGTTATAGGAGGTCTTGTAGACGTAGTTCGACTTTGTGTTCTCGACCACGTTCTTGAAGTTGCTCATTTCAAAGGCCCAGGTCACGACGTTGGCTGCGATCCAGTTCGTCATGATGGAGGCCAGGACCTCGTTGATGTTCAGATACGCCTTGACGAGGCCGGGGATGCAGCCCCAGAGCGCGCCGGCCGCGGCGCCGCCCAGGAAGGCGAGTATCCAGATGAGCGTAGGCGGAACCACGTCGCTCGGTATGCCGAGGGCTATCATCAGGCTTGCCATGGTACCCATCAGGTACTGGCCGGGCGCGCCGATGTTGAAAAGGCCCGTCTTGAAGGCCACAGCCACCGAAAGGCCCGTCATTATGAGCGGGGTGGCGCGGAAGAGCATGTTGCCGACGTTCGTTGGGTTGAAGCCGAAGGTCAGGTGACCGGCGGCGTCGCGCCCCGTCGAGAAGATGCCCAGAAAGACTATCCTGATGCCGTCCCAGGCGCTGGAGGCGCTGAGCGTATCGCTCGTCAGGCCGACGATCAGCACGATGATGCTGCCCACTGCGAGGCCGATCACGATGGAGACTATGGACGCGAGGATGGTGTTTATCGCGGCGCTCCTGCTTTCGCTCCTGTCGGGGAGCCGGTCTTTGGTATTCTTCATGCCGTCTCCTCCTTTCCGCCCTCGCGCTTTGCGCCGGCCATGTAGAGGCCGAGCTCCTGCACGGTGGTCTTTTTCGGGTCCAGCTCGCCGACTATCTCGCCCTCGTACATGACGAGTATGCGGTCCGAAAGGCTCATGACCTCGTCGAGCTCCAGGCTCACGAGCAGTATCGCCTTGCCGGCGTCCCGCTCGGCCACGAGCTGGCCATGTATGTATTCGATGGCGCCGACGTCCAGGCCGCGCGTCGGCTGGACGGCCACGACCAGGGGCTTTTCGCGGTCGAGCTCACGGGCGATGATCGCCTTCTGCTGGTTGCCGCCGGACATGCTGCGCGCCGTCGTCACGGGGCCTTGGCCGGAGCGCACGTCGAATTTCTCTATTAGGCGCTCGGCGTAGCGCCGGACGCTGGCGCGGTCTATGAAGCCCGCGTGCTGGAACTGCTTTTCCTGGAAGCGCTGCAGGACCATGTTCTGTTCGAGCGTGAAGTCCAGGATTAGCCCATGCTTGTGCCTGTCCTCGGGGATGTGGCTCATGTTCCGGCCGCGCGCGCCTATGGAGGCGTTCGAAATGTCCTGCCCACAGAGGCTTATCTTCCCGGACTCGGGCTTTTCGAGCCCGGTCAGCCCGTACACCAGTTCCGTCTGGCCGTTGCCGTCTATGCCGGCGATGCAGACTATCTCGCCCTCGTGCACCTCGAAGCTCACGCCCTTGACGGCGTCTTTCTTGTGGATGCGGGACTTCACGTGCAGGTCCTCGACCTTCAGCACGGTGTCCTTGGGATTTGACTCGCCCTTCTGTATCTCGAGCTGGACCGGGCGGCCGACCATCATGTTCGAGAGCTCCTGCTTATTGGTCTCGCAGGTGTTCACCGTGCCGACGCACTTGCCCTTGCGCAGGACCGTGACCCTGTCCGAGACCTCCATGATCTCGTTGAGCTTGTGTGAGATGAAGAGGATGCTCTTGCCCTCCTTGGCAAAGCCGCGCATCGTGTGCATGAGCTCGTCTATCTCCTGGGGAGTCAGCACGGCCGTCGGCTCGTCGAAGATGAGGATCTCGTTGTCGCGGTAGAGCATCTTGAGTATCTCGACCCTCTGCTGCATACCGACCGTGATGTCCTCGACCTTTGCGTCCAGGTCCACCTTGAGGCCGTACCTCTCCGAGAGCGCCTCGACCTTCTTCCGGGCCTCCTTCTTTTGCAGGAAGCCGAGCTTCGTCGTCTCCGCGCCGAGGATGATGTTGTCCAGGACGGTAAAGACCTCGATGAGCTTGAAGTGCTGGTGCACCATGCCTATGCCCAGCGCGGTGGCGTCGTTCGGGTCGTTTATCCTGACGACCTCGCCGTTTTTCTTTATGACGCCCTCCTCGGGCTGGTACATGCCGAACAGCACGCTCATGAGCGTGCTCTTTCCGGCGCCGTTTTCGCCCAAAAGCGCGTGTATCTCGCCCTTTCTGAGCTGAAGGGTTATATTGTCGTTGGCCACTATGCCGGGAAAGCGCTTTGTTATCCCGAGCATTTCGATTATGTATTCCGGCTGCGCTGCCACCGCCCCGCCCCCTTTATTCAAGTGTACTCTTTATTATAATTTAACCTACGTCAAAAAACAAGAAATTTATACAAGCGCCGCGGCGGCCGAACGCAAAAAAAGAGAAGGTCCGCAAGGACCTTCTCTTTCGCGTTTGGTTTATCCTATCACACCACGGTGATATTGATGTTCGGCAGGACGCCGTTCAGGCTGGCGGCGTTATCGGTCTGGCCGTCCTCGAGGGTCGGGTAGTTGGCGTCGACGACGAGGGTGCCGTCCTTCATGGACTGGAGCATGGCCTCATACTCTTCGACGGTCCACTGGGTGAGCTGCCAGGTGTCGACAGGCAGGCCGACGGCGTCGTTAGCAGCGCCGAGGACCACGCTCTGGCCGCCCCACTCGTCCCAGTTGCCGCTGTAGAAGTGGTCAAGACCCTGCTCGGCGGCCTGGGTGATGCCCTTCAGCGCGGAGGTGATGACGGTGTCGCTCTGGCCGGACTGGTCGACGTCAACGCCGATGACCAGGCCGTCGTTGGCGGAAGCGGCAGCGGTGATGGAGTCGAACATGGAGCCGCCGCAGGCGAACACGACCTCGGTGCCGTTGGCGTACCAGCCGTTGATCATGGTCTGCAGCTCAGTGGAGGCGTTGAAGCTGCCGCCGTACTGCCAGGAGTACATGACGTCGACGGTGACGCCCAGTTCCTCAGCAGCGGCGCTCGCGCCCTGGAGGTAGCCGTAGCCGTAGCGGTTGCAGGCAGCGTTGCCGCCGGCGCCGCCGCCGGAGAAGCCGATTTTCGTGAAGCCTTCCTTGACGATGGCGTAGCCGGCGAGGTAGCCGCACTGCTCCTCCTGGAAGGAGATGCCCGCAACGTTGTTGAGGACGTTGCCGTCGTCGTCGGTCAGGGCCCAGCCGTCAATGAACACGAACTTGACCTCGGGGAAGTCGATGGCGGCGCGGGTCAGCGCGGGACCCTGCAGGAAGCCGGCCGCGACTATGATCTGGGCGCCGTTGTCGACGGCGAGCTTCATGGCGTCGTAGCGGTCGTCGTCAGTTGCGGCGGTGTCGCCCGCGGGCTGGTAGTACTTATAGGTTTTGCCGTTGTTGTAGGCGTAGGTCTTGACGCCGTTCCAGGTGCCTTCGTTGAAGGAGCCGTCCTGGAGGTGGCCAACGTCGGTGATGAAGGCGATCTCGTAGGTGCCGTCAGCAGACTCGGCGTTGTCGGGGATCTGGCTGGGGTCGGTGACGGGGGTGACGTCGCCGCCGTCGTCCGGGGTGTCGCTCGGGGTATCGTCCGGGGTGTCGCTCGGGGCGTCGCTCACGGCGCCGTCGTCCGGGGTATCGCTCGGGTCGGCAGCGGGGGTGCCGCAGGCCGCCAGGGCGAACACCATTACGAGAGCGAGAAGCAGTGCAAGAAACTTCTTCATTTCTGTATGTATCCTCCGTTTCATATTTTGATTCGGATATCCTCTGCACATTTCTGTGCTCTTTGGATTATATCACCTGTTCCTGTATCATTCAAGTGCATTGCCCGTATCCGTTTTGTTAATTTTTTATGTCAATCATGCCAGAGCGGCGGCGGTGTCCAGCGCGAGGCTTATCATCTCGTTGAAGCCCGTCTGCCGCTCCTCGGGCGTGAGCAGCTCCGGCTTGTATAGGTGGTCCGATATCGTGCAGAGGCAGAGCGCGTGTCCGCCGGTGCGCGCGGCGGTCATGTAGAGGCCGGCGGCCTCCATCTCCACGGCGAGGACACCCATCTTCTTCCACTGGTCCGGCCCGTCCGAGCCGTCATTATAGAAGTTGTCCGCCGACAGGACGTTGCCCGCCTTTATATGCAGCCCGGACTCGCCCGCCAGGCGCATGGCCGTGGACAGCAGCGTCCAGTCCGCCGTCGGCGCGAAAGTGCCGTTTATCCCGAACTGGTGGGCAAAGTTCGAGTCCGTGCAGGCCCCGACCGCCGCCACGATGTCCATGAGCTGCAGCTCGTCCGCCAGACCGCCCGCCGAGCCTATCCTGATGATGTTCTCGACACCGTATTCCGTGAAGAGCTCCCAGCTGTAGATCCCGATGGACGGGATGCCCATGCCGCTGGCCTGGACGGAGACACGCGCGCCCTTCCAGAGCCCCGTGTAGCCCTGGACGCCGCGCACGTTGTTCACGAGCTTCGGCTCAGTGAGGAAGTTTTCAGCTATGTACTTGGACCGGAGCGGGTCTCCGGGCATGAGGACGGTTTTTGCAAAGTCGCCTTTCACGGCGCTGTTGTGCGGTGTGGGCATGGCTTTTACCTCCATTAAAGTTAAATGTGTGAAAATTATATCCTCCGCACCCCCAAAAGTCAAATTGCATATGGCGGCGGGCTGTGGTAAAATCGTGTCGGATAAAGGGGGAGTGCTGGAATGGGCAGCGTCATGACCATAGGCATAGCGGGAGGCACCGGCAGCGGCAAGACCACGATAACGCGCAGGCTGGTCCAGAGATTTGCAAACAACGTCAGCGTCATCTACCACGACAACTATTATAAGGCGCATGATGACCTCAACTACGAGCAGCGCGCGCTTCTCAACTACGACTGCCCGGACGCCTTCGACACCGAGCTCATGATCCGGGACCTCAAGCGCCTGCGAGCAGGCCAGGCGATCCGCTGTCCCGTCTACGACTACACCGTCCACAACCGCTCGGACAAGACCGTCCTCGTGAAGCCCTCGCCCGTCGTCCTGGTGGAGGGCATACTCATCCTGCAGGACCCGCGGCTCTGCGAGCTGCTGGACATCAAGATCTTCGTCGATACGGACGCCGACGAGCGCATCCTCCGCCGAATAGTCCGCGACGTGCGCGACAGGGGCCGCAGCCTCGAATCCGTCGTGGACCAGTACCTCACCACGGTCAAGCCCATGCATGAGATGTACGTTGAGCCCTCCAAGCGCAACGCGGACATAATCGTCCCCGAGGGCGGCCACAACCTCGTGGCCATGGATATGCTGACGGAGCGTATTCGAGCACATGTGAGTGGGGTGAATGCAAATGGCTAAGCTCTATTTCAAATACGGGGCCATGGGCAGCTCCAAGTCCGCCCAGGCGCTCATCACCCAGTTCAACTATGAGGAGCTGGGCATGACGGTCTGGCTCATAAAGCCCAGCATCGACGACCGGGACGGCGCCAACATCGTGAAGAGCCGCGTCGGCCTGATGCGGGAGGCGGAGGTCGTCTCGCCTACGGACAGCATACGCGAGCTCTATTCCGCCACGGGCGGGAGAGACGTCATCATAGCGGACGAGGCCCAGTTCTTCACGCCCGAGCAGATCGACGAGCTGCGCGACATCGTGGACGAGCTGGACGTCCCCGTCCTCTGCTTCGGGCTGAGGACCGATTTCCTGACGCACATGTTCCCCGGCTCGAAGCGGCTCCTGGAGCTGGCGGACTCGATAACGGAGATAAAGACAGTCTGCGCCTGCGGGGCCAAGGCCACCGTGAACGCGCGCCTCACGCCGGACGGCAGGGTCGTCACCGAGGGCGAGCAGGTGTTCCTCGGCGGGAACGACGCCTACGTCGCCATGTGCCACCGCTGCTGGCGCCGCAGGATAAGGCAGCAGCAGAAATAAAAAAACCCCGCGCCGGGCTTTCCCGGCGCGGGTATTTTTCAGAGGTTGCCCGTGGCGTACATTATCGCGCTGACGGCGATGACGGGCGCCGTCTCGCAGCGGAGGATGCGCTCGCCCATGGAGCAGAGCGTCATGCCGCAGACCCTGGCCATCTTGGCCTCCGCCTCGGTGAAGCCGCCCTCCGGTCCCGTGACCACGGAGGCGGTGGCGAAGCCGCCCGCGGCCTCTATGGCGGACTTCATGGGGACGCGGTCCTCGCCGGTCTCGTACATGAAGAGCCTGGCCTCTGCCTTCACGGCCCTGCCCAGCATTTCGACGTAGCTGTGCTCGTACTCGACCCTGGGTATCCTCCCGCGGCCGGACTGCTGCGCGGCGGCCTCCGCGATGCGGGAGAAGCGCTCGAGCTTTTTCTCCATGCTGCGCCCGTCCGGCCTGGCTATGCAGCGCTCGCAGTTGAAGAACACCACGCCGGAGGCCCCGGCCTCGACGGATTTCTGGATGAGGAAGTCCGCGCGCTCGCCCTTGGGCAGGCCGGCGTAGACAGTCACCTCCACGCCCGGTTCGCCCCGGCAGGGGACGACCTCCAGGACCTCGGCCTCTGCCTCCTCGGGGCCGGAGCTCACGAGCCTGCAGCGGTAATCGGTGCCGCGCCCGTCGCAGATGACGAGGTCTTCCCCCGGACGCAGCCTCAGCACACGGATGTGCTCGGCGTCCTGCCCGCGTATGACGGCCCTGCCTCCCGCTATGTTGGACCCGGCCATGAAAAATCTCGCCATCCCAAAAGACCTCCCGCTCGACTTTTTTCTGATTATCTCACATCCGTCACGCCTTTTCAAGCGCGGCATATCATGTAACAGGAATTGCATGGAGGTGCGGCGTATGGACGGGAACACGAAAAGGGCGCTGGAGGACTTCGGCGAGGTATGGGACCGGGTCTGCGGAAAGGCGGCGGTGGAGCAGAGCGGGTCCGGCCTGGAGGAGCTGCGCGGCTTCATTGCGGACGAGGCCCTTGCCGCGGCTTTTTACGAGGCGGCCGCGAGGCGTTTCCCGCGCTATGCCTGCCGGCTCCGCCAGCTCGCGGCGGAGGAGCGCGGCCACCTGCGCGCGCTGCAGGGCGAACACTTCCTCCTGGAGGGCGAGACCTGCCTGCCTCCCGGCTCCTGCCCCATGCCGCGGGGCGGGCTCAGGGCGCTGCGCGGGGCCTACCGCGACGAGCTTGCCGCTGCCGAGGCCTACAGGCGCGCCGCCGGCGACGGGGACCGTTCCCCGCTCGCGGAGGTCTACCTCAAAAACGCCGCGGACGAGGAGCGCCACGCCGGGATTTTGAAGGAGATCATCCTCGAAGCGCTTTGGCTGTAAGTTTTTCTTGACTTTATCGGATTTTTCATTTATTATATGTGGGCGTCAACTGGATAAGATCAGTTCGGGCAGCGCGTGGAGATGTCGCGTAGTTGGTCGAGCGCGCACGATTGGAAATCGTGTAAGGGTCAAAAGCCCTTCGAGAGTTCGAATCTCTCCATCTCCGCCAAAAGGCCCCGCAGTTTTGTGCTGCGGGGCCTTCTTTTTTTATCTGTTCAGGAGCCAGATGCCTGCGTTGAGGTAGCCGGCGAAGGCCAGCCAGAGCAGATAGGGCGCCTGGAGCCGGGCGGCGGGAGGGCTCAGCTTGCCGAAGGCCGCAGTCATCGCCACGACCAGGCCGAAAAGCAGGATGAGTACGAAAAGCGCCGCCAGGTAGGCCCCGGCCAGGAAAAACACCAGAGTCCAGCTGAAGTTCACCGCCAGCTGCGCCCACCAGAGCCGCTCCGCCCGGGCGGACTCCGGACCGCCGGCGTTTTTCACCGCGGCGAGACCCACGCCCATCAGGATGTACAGCGCCGTCCACACGATGGGAAAGACCACCGCGGGCGGCGAGAGCGGCGGCTTCTCCAGAAGCGGAAAGACCTCCTTCACGCTCTGCCGGGTTATGAGCCCGGCCAGCGCACCGACGCCGACGGCTATGGCGGGGTAGACGATATAGTAGGATCTTTTCATGCGCGCCTCCTGTGGATATCTTATGTTTTATATATATCCACACGAGGCAAAAAAATGCGCGCCGGAGGACATTCCGGCGCGCGTTTGATTCTTCAGGCGAGGGCGGCGGTGATGATGGACATCTGGTAGACCTCCTCGGCGTTGCAGCCGCGGGAGAGGTCGTTTATCGGGGCGTTCAGGCCCTGCAGGATGGGGCCGTAGGCGTCGAAGCCGCCGAGGCGCTGGGCGATCTTGTAGCCGATGTTGCCGGACTGGATCTCCGGGAAGATGAAGGTGTTGGCGTAGCCCGCGACCTTCGAGCCGGGGAACTTCAGCTGGCCGACGGTGGGGGAGACGGCGGCGTCGAACTGCATCTCGCCGTCTATGTCGAGCTCGGGGGCGAGGGCCTTGGCCTTCTGGCAGGCCTCGCGGGCGAGGTCCACGGCGGGGCCGTGGCCGCTGCCCTTGGTCGAGTAGCTGAGGAAGGCGACCTTCGGGTCCACTCCGAACACCTTGGCGGTCCTGGCACACTCCACGCCCACCTCCGCGAGCTTGTCCGCCGCGGAGAACGTGACGTTGCCGTCTTTATCGAGGGTGTCCGTATAGTCGATATTTATGGCGCAGTCGCCCATGACGAGGGTCTCGTCCCCGCGGACCATCACGAAGCAGGAGGACACGAGGTGCGCGCCGGGCTTGGTCTTTACGAGCTGCAGCGCGGGGCGGACCGTATCCGCGGTGGAGTAGGTGGCGCCGCCGAGCAGGGCGTCCGCCTTGCCCATCTTGACCAGCATGGTGCCGAAGTAGTTCGACTTCTTGAGGGCGGCGGCGCAGTCCTCGCGGCTGAGCTTGCCCTTGCGCAGCGTGAACATCGTCTCGACCATCTCGGAGAAGTCCGCGTAATCATCGGGGTCTATGATCTCCAGGCCGTCTATATCGAAGCCGCCCTTGGCCGCGGCGGCCTTGACCTCGGCCGCGTTGCCGATGAGCACAGGCGTGAGGAAGCCGCCGGCCTTGAGCCTTGCGGCGCTCTCGAGGATACGGGCGTCCGTTCCTTCGGGGTAGACTATCTTCCTGGGGTTTTTCTTGAGTATTTCAATAAGATTCTCAAACATTGTGCAACAGCCTCCATCTTGATTTGGCGGACGCTCCGCCTGCCTGTCAAGCCCCAATTTTACCACCCCGCTCCCCGCTTTGCAAGCCCTGAAGGGGGGTTTACAAGGGGCTTTGAGGAAGTTATAATACTATTTGTAATCAAAATGAGCGGAGGGAGCGCATGTCCAGTACATTCGGCCAGGTCCTGAGCGCGCTGCGCCGGGAGCGGGGAATGAGCCAGCGGACCGCCGCCGCAGAGCTCCACATCAGCCAGGCCCTGCTCAGCCACTACGAAAAAAGCATAAGAGAGCCCGGGCTGGACTTCGTCGTCCGCGCCTGCGACTACTACGGTGTCTCGGCGGACTATATGCTCGGCAGAACGGCGGAGCCGGGCGCGCCCACGGCGGGCTGGCAGCTGCGCGAGCTCGCCCGTCAGCTCAGGGACCTCGCGGAACGGGCCGAAAATATTGCGGAGGACAGCGAAAAATGAAACAGGACCACATCAGGAACTTTTCCATAATTGCCCACATTGACCACGGCAAATCCACCCTTTCCGACAGGCTCATAGAGCTCTGCGGCGCGGTCGAGAGCCGCGAGATGGAGAGCCAGATACTCGACAACATGGACCTCGAACGCGAGCGCGGCATCACGATAAAGGCGCGCGCCGTCGGCCTCTCCTACAAGGCCGAGGACGGCGAGGAGTATACGCTCAACCTCATCGACACGCCGGGCCACGTGGACTTCAACTACGAGGTCTCCCGCTCGCTCGCGGCCTGCGAGGGGGCGCTGCTCGTCGTGGACGCCTCCCAGGGCGTCGAGGCGCAGACCCTGGCGAACACCTACCTCGCCATGAACCACGACCTCGAGATCCTGCCCGTCATCAACAAGATAGACCTCCCCGCCGCGGACCCCGAGCGCACCAAGACCGAGATCGAGGACATCATCGGCATCCCGGCCATGGAGGCGCCGGAGATCTCCGCCAAGAACGGCATAAACATCCCCGCCGTGCTCGAGGAGATCGTCAAGGGCGTGCCTGCCCCGCAGGGAGACCCGGAGGCCCCGCTCAAGGCCCTCGTGTTCGACAGCCAGTACGACTCCTTCCGCGGCGTCATCGTGCTCATGCGTATAATGGACGGCAGGGTGCGCAAGGACATGGAGATAAAGCTCATGGCCACGGGCGCGGTGTACAAGGTCGTGGAGGTCGGCCACCTGCGGCCCACGCGGCTCGAGCCCTGCGCGGAACTCGCCGCCGGCGACGTCGGCTACCTCACGGCCAGCATCAAGAACGTAGCGGACACCCAGGTGGGCGACACGGTCACGGAGGCCGCGCGCCCCGCCGCGGAGCCCCTGCCCGGCTACGCCCCGGCAAGGCCGATGGTATACTGCGGCATCTACACCGAGGACGGCTCCAAATACCCCGACCTGCGCGACGCCCTCGACAAGCTCAAACTCAACGACGCCTCGCTCTCCTACGAGCCGGAGAGCTCCGTCGCCCTCGGCTTCGGCTTCCGCTGCGGCTTCCTCGGGATGCTGCACATGGAGGTCATCCAGGAGCGGCTCGAGCGCGAGTTCGACCTTGACCTCGTCACCACCCTGCCCTCCGTCATCTACGAGGTCAAAAAGACCGACGGCACGATGGTGCGCGTGGACAACCCCCACAACTACCCGGACCCGGCCTCCATCGAGGAGGCCAGCGAGCCCTATGTGAACGTCACCATCATCACGCCGCAGGAGTTCGTCGGCAACATCATGCCGCTCTGCCAGGACAGGCGCGGCGAGTATAAGAATATGCAGTACCTGGACGCCAGGCTCGTTGAGCTGCACTATCTCATGCCGCTCAACGAGATAATATATGACTTTTTCGACACGCTCAAAGCCCGGACCAAGGGCTACGCCTCCCTCGACTACGAGCTGGCCGACTACCGGCCCTCGGAGCTTGTGAAGGTGGACATGCTCTTAAACGGCGAGCAGGTGGACGCGCTCAGCTTCATCGCGCACAAGGACAAGGCCTACCCCCGCGCGCGCAAGCTCTGCGAAAAGCTCAAGGAGAACATCCCGCGCCAGCTCTTCGAGGTGCCGGTGCAGGCCGCGATAGGCGGCAAGATAATCGCGCGCGAGACCGTCAAGGCCCTGCGCAAGGACGTCCTCGCCAAGTGCTACGGCGGCGACATCACGAGAAAGAAAAAGCTGCTTGAAAAGCAGAAGGAGGGCAAGAAGAAGATGCGCCAGCTCGGCACGGTCCAGATACCGACCGAGGCTTTCCTCGCCGTGCTCAAGCTGGACGAGTGAGAAGGGAGGCACAAGTTGAAGATAACTTTCCTGGGAGCGGCGCATGAGGTCACCGGAAGCTGCACCCTGGTAGAGGTCGGCAAGACGCGTTTCATCGTGGACTGCGGCATGGAGCAGGGGCGGGACATGTTCGAAAATCAGGAGCTGCCCGTCTCCCCGGCGGAAGTGGACTTCGCGCTTTTGACGCACGCCCACATAGACCACTCCGGCAAGCTGCCGCTTTTGGCGAAAAACGGCTTTTCCGGGCCGGTCTACGCCACGGCGGCGACCTGCTCGCTCGCGGACATCATGCTGCGCGACTCGGCGCACATCCAGATGAGCGAGGCCGAGTACAAGACCCGCAAGGCAAAGCGCGCCGGCGGCGCGCCCGTCGAGCCGCTCTACGACATAGACGACGTCGAGGCCCTGGTGAAGCGCCTGCGCCCCTGCGCCTACGGCGAGCCCGTCCACGTTGCGGAGGGCGTGGTCCTGCGCTTCACGGACATCGGCCACCTTCTGGGTTCGGCCTGCATCGAGCTCTGGCTCACGGAGGACGGGGTCACGAAAAAGCTGGTGTTCTCCGGCGACGTCGGCAACACCAATCAGCCCATCCTGCGTGACCCGCAGACGGTCTGCGAGGCGGATTACCTCGTCATCGAGTCCACCTACGGAGACAGGTCCCACGGCGAGGGCCGGCCCGACTACATAGGCGCGCTCTCGCAGATGATCCAGCGCACGCTCGACAGGGGCGGGAACGTTGTCATCCCGGCCTTTGCCGTCGGCCGGACGCAGGAGATGCTCTATTTCATCCGCGAGATAAAGGAAAAGGGCCTTGTAAAGGGCCACGACGGCTTTAAGGTATATGTGGACAGTCCCCTCGCCATTGAGGCGACGAGCGTCTTTCTCCAGTGCGATACCAGCTTCCTCGACGACGAGACCCGCGCAATCCTGAACCGCGGCATAAACCCGCTCGTGTTCGACGGGCTGGAGGTCTCCGTCAGCTCAGAGGAGTCCAAGCGCATAAACGAGGACAGGGAGCCGAAGGTCATCATCTCCGCCTCCGGCATGTGCGACGCGGGCCGGATACGGCATCACCTCAAGCACAACCTCTGGCGGGCGGAGAGCCTTGTGCTCTTTGTGGGCTACCAGTCCGAGGGTACGCTGGGCCGTATGCTCTACGACGGGGCGAAGGAGGTCAAGCTCTTCGGCGAGAGCATCGCCGTTCGGGCGGAGATAAGCTGGCTGCCGGGCGTCTCCGGTCACGCGGACAAGAAGGGGCTCATCTCCTGGTTTTCGGGCTTTGAGAAGCGGCCGGGCCAGGTCTTTGTGAACCACGGCGACGACGGAGCCTGCGCCGAATTCACCCGCTGCCTGAACGAGGACTTGGGCTGCCGGGCCTATGCGCCCTACAGCGGCACGGTCTACGACCTCGCCCGGGGCGAATTCCTCTACGAGGCCCCGCCCGTCCCCGTGAAGCGGAGCGATGCGGCGGCGAAGAAGCCCATGAACCGTTACCTCGCGGCTTTCATCTCCGCAGCGGAGCGGCTGCTGCTCGCCGCAAAGTCCGCCGAGGGCAGGCCGAACAAGGAGCTCAAAAAGTGGACCGAGCGCATCGAAGCCATCCTGCGCGACATGAAGTGAAAACAAAACCCCCCGCGCCCTTGCCTTTATAGTGATAAGGAACTAAATTCACTTATCACTGTTGGCTGACGGTTTCGGGGTGCATACAAAAGCCCGTCTGATTCCTAACAGGGATTCAGACGGGCTTTTTTCTTAACAGTGTGGAGGTATAAGCCTATGAATAAGCTCATTTCTTGCGAGTTCAATATTGATACGGCCTGTGTAGAGTTGAAGTTTGCTGATGGTAGCATGATCTCCATCGACTGCACCGCTGTTGAGGATGAGGTTGCCAAGAATATGTACCAGCGGTCAGAATTGGATTATCTGGTCTACAATGACCCGGTTGGATATGCTGATCTGATCCTCAATGGTGACCCGGAGGAGTATCTGAGGAATGTGACGGATTATTCGTCTTTGGACTAATTGGAAAGTGTCAGCGCCGTGCTTTTCGTTGTCGGCGCTGGCACTTTTTCTATTTACCATTAACTGGCCCTGCATATAATTACAGCTGTACATATCAAAAATTTCTGCTATAATTAACAAAAAGGGGGCTATGAAATGGGCGAACCTCTTGATTATGGGCATTTTGATATTGTTTTGGCTGAGTATTTGCA
>SFKX01000049.1 GCA_004553625.1 Clostridiales bacterium
GCGCACCAAGGAATATGTCGCCAAGAAGATGGCCGAGGGTCACACCAAGATGGAGGCCATCAGATGCCTGAAGCGCTACATCGCGCGTGAGGTCTACTACACCATAAAGAAACAGAGAGAGCTCGTGAATTGCTCTTGACACTTAGAAGGGCATCATGGGCTGGCAGTACCAGCACGCGTCCTACGTCGCGAAGCTCAGGGAGAACGGCTTCGTGCAGAGCATGTCGCGCAAGGGCAACTGCATCGACAACGGCGCGACCGAGCAGGTCTTCGGGCACATCAAGGACACTGATAATGGGAATCGCGCTGCCGGAGAGGATCATCGGCAAAAATGCGCATGAGCCGACGCGATGGCCCATTGAAGAACTGCCGTCGATCCCGGCGACCGGCCTCAACTCGAAGAGCCTCGCGTCGGCCCCGACCAAGGCCGGCCGATGACCTAATAGGAGCATGGGCTTGGGCACGTGGGCCCGGCGATCCGCACGGCACGGCCCCCATCAGTGTTCTGTCTAGCCAGCCTTCGGTTCGGAGCATCGTATAGGCGTCGGCCTGAAAGGCTGCACATGACCGAGCCGGGGAACAACCTCGTCTTTGCCGGCGTCGACACGCACAAGGACACCCACACCCTCTGCCTCCTCGACCGCATGGGGAGGAGGATCGGGACCTTCAAGTTCGACGCGGACGCAGAGGGCTACGACGCCCTTGCCGGAAAGATAGGCGATCCGGCCACGTGCGCCGGCGTCGGCATCGAGGGGACGGGCTCGCACGGGGCGGGACCGACCCGCGGGCTCGCCGGGCTGGGATACTGCGTTTACGAGGTGATGGCGCCGGGAAGGGCGAGGCGCAAGCCGGGGCGTCCGAAGAGCGGCCCCGCGGACGCCGAAGCCGCGGCGCTGTCTACAGAAGTTGAATACTGAGCCAAACCGCATTTGAAAAGTGAGCCATCGGGCCCCTCGGGGAGAATCCCCCCGAGGGGAGTTGATGGAGATGGTCAGTTTGGTGGACAAGGCAAAGATAGTGAGGCTGCACCTGGAAGGGCGCACGAGCCGGCAGATCGCCGACGAGGTCGGCGTCTGCCGCAACACGGTCGACAAGTACGTGAGGGAGTACGAGGCGCTGAGGGAGAGGCTCGAGGCCTGCGGGCCCGACGACGTCGAGGCCGCGCGCGAGATCGCCTCGGCGATGGCTGCCGCGCCCGAGTACGACTCGTCGTCGCGCGGCGACAGGAAGTGGGCCCCGGAGATGGAGGCCGCGCTCAGGGAGATACTCGCCGACGAGGAGGAGAAGCGCGCAAGGCTGGGGCCCTCCAACAAGCAGATGCTGACGAAGGCGCAGGTGCACCAGCTCCTCGTCTCGCAGGGCTTCGAGATCTCCGAGGGCACGGTGCGCAAGCGCATAAACGAGCTCACGCGAAGGCCCGCCGAGGCGTTCGTCGCCCAGCAGTACGAGTTCGGCGAGCGCTTCGAGTACGACTTCGGCGAGGTCAGGCTCGAGCTGGGCGGGCGGATGCGCAAGCTCTACCTCGCCGTCATGTGCTGCCCCGCCTCGGACTACCGCTTCGCCCTGCTCTACGAGAACCAGGGCAAGGGCGTCTTCCTGGACTCGCAGGTGAGGTTCTTCGAGCACATGGGCGGGCGCTTCCGCGAGGGCGTCTACGACAACATGCGCAACGTCGTCTCCAAGTTCGTCGGCCGCTCCGAGAAGGAGCTGAACCCCGACCTCGTGACCCTGGCCGCCTACTACGGCTTCCGGGTGAACGTCACCAACTGCTTCTCCGGCTGGGAGAAGGGCGCGGTGGAGCGCTCCGTCGACATCGTGAGGCGCGCCGCCTTCGCGGTGGAGTGGCGCTTCGCCTCCGCCGCGCAGGCGCGCGCCAGGCTCGAGGCCGCCCTGGCCGAGCTCAACGCCGGCAAGGACGCCGCCTCCGAGCGCGCGGCGCTCATGCCCCCCAGGCCGCCCTACGAGGTGGCCGACCTCAGGCCCGGCAGCGCCGTGGACAAGTGGTCCTGCGTCACGGTCGACGGCTGCCGCTACTCCGTCCCCGAGGTCCTCGTGGGCAAGAAGGTCCTGGTCAAGGCCTACCCCGACCGCGTCGTGTGCATGCTCGGGCAGGCCGAGGTCGCCAGCCACCCGCGCGGCCAGAAGGGGGGCATGGTGATGGACATAGCGCACTTCACCGAGACCCTGCGCCGAAAGCCCGGGGCCCTGGCGCGGTCGGCGTGCCTGGCGCAGAGCCCGCTGCTGAGGGAGGAGTTCGGCCGGGCCTGGTCCGACCGCCCCCGCGAGTTCGTCGAGGCGCTCAGGGCCAACGCCGGCCTCGGGGAGCGCGAGCTCGTGGAGGCCCTGCGCCGCGCCTCCGACCCCTCGCGCGCCCCCGCCTCCGCGGCGCCCGCCGGGCGCGACCCGATCGCCGAGGCGGCCGCCGCCCAGGTGGCGCGCATCATCCCGATGTTCGAGGAGGCGCGCCGTGCAGCGGTCTGAGGAGCTGCTGGCCCTGGCCAGGGGCCTGAAGATCGGCTACCTGAGGGACAACCTCGGCCCCTTCGTCCTGGAGGCCGCCTCGGAGGGGTGGTCCCTGGAGGACGCCCTCTGCGAGCTCTTCTCCCGCGAGGCCGAGTCCAGGAGGCTCTCCACCCTGCGCCGCCACGTCAAGGACGCCGGGTTCCCCTACCGGATGACGCTGGGCGAGTTCCGCACCCAGCACCTCTCCGCCGAGGTCAGGCGCGACGTCCGCGTGCTCTCGACGCTGCAGTTCGTCGACGAGGGCCGCAACGCCGTCCTCGTGGGCAACCCGGGGGTCGGCAAGACCGCGCTGGCGGTCGCGCTGGGGATGGAGTGCTGCCAGGGCGGGGGCACCGTCAGGTTCGTGAGCGTCCCCAACCTCGTCGTGCAGGTGAAGGAGGCGATGAGCCTGAACGAGATCACCCGGTTCAGGAAGTCGTTCGACAAGCCGGACCTCGTGGTCCTCGACGACCTGGGCTACTGCTCATTCGACAAGGAGTGCGGCGAGGTCCTCTTCAACCTGCTGTCCAACAGGAACGGCAACGGCTCGATGGTGGTGACCACGAACCTGAGGTTCGAGAGGTGGAACGAGGTGTTCAACGACGAGGTGCTCACCGGCGCCATCGTCGACAGGCTGGCCCACAAGGCCCACGTCGTGGACATGACCGGGGAGAGCTTCCGCGTCATCGAGACGGGCGAGTGGATGAGGAAGGTGGCCCAGGCCACCGAGTAGGCTTGGCTCACTTTTCAATTACGCTGCGGCTCATTTTTCAACTTCGCTTGACAGGCGGCCGCCTGCTTCGCCAAGGGGCCGGCGTAGGCGACCGGTACGCGCTCATGTGGGCCGAGCGGGGCAGGTACCCCGTCTCGATGATGGCCCGCCTGCTGGGCGTCTCGCGCTCGGGG
>SFKX01000026.1 GCA_004553625.1 Clostridiales bacterium
GCCATGGCAAAATCCTGCCATACCATGATCCCGTGTTCATCGCAAAAGTCAAAAAAGGCATCGCTTTCGTATACATTTCCGCCCCAACAGCGAAGAATAATACCTAAATAGAAGCATAGACAAGCAGCCCCTGCAAGCAGCTTGTTTAGAAAATCATCTTTTTCCTGATCCTCTCGATACATTTCATAGTTCGCCAGCAGCCTGCCTACGACATATAGCGCAAAGGCTAAACCCAAAACTTCTAGAGCAGCGGACATTGCATAACACCTCCTCCCAAAGCGCGGCTACAGGCCGCGCCTTTTTCTATATTCGCTGATATCTATTATCCGGCGCTGGCCGGTTGATTCATATCGTGTGCTTTTCCCGAACTATTTGCAGCAGCTTCTACCATGTTAAAAACCAATTCTTTGTCCTTATCAGAAAACCGCCTAAAAAGCATAACAAGGGATTTCTCCATAGATGTCAGATCCTCCTTGGCTATGACCCACGATAGACCCAAAAGATTTTCCGCGTCCCATGGAAGTCCTTTGGCAATGCAAACAAACTCTTCTAAAGTTGGCAGTAACCTGCCGTCTTCAATTTCAACATATCGCCCGTGATCAATTTTCAGAAACTCAGAAAACGCCTTGGTGCTTTTTCCTCTGATTGTTCTCTGTTCTTTTAATATATCGTGACGAAAACAGACACCATTCTCAGCAGCCAAAGTAGGATTACCTGAAGAATCGGAGTTCCCTAACATATAATCGATGCTAGCATGAAAAAGTTTAGAGAGCTCAATAAGTATGTCAAAAGTAGGCTCATGCTGGCCGCTTTCGTATTTGCTATAAGTAGGACGAGAAATAGAGAGTGCCTTAGCAACGTCGTCTTGCTTCATATTCAGCTTTTTGCGAAGTTCATAAATGTTCAATTTCTTCACCTCGTAAATACTATAACGTGAAGAAACGGAACATTCAACAGACGTGCCAAAATGTCACATAAAAGAAAATTAACTCTTGACAATGTGCGATAATGGAACTATTATTTAGCTAAGGTTCCAATATCGCACATTTTTCACGTAGCGAAGGAGGCAATTGCAATGAATATAGCACGGCTCAGACAAGAGGCGGGGTTAAGGCAAGTTGACTTAGCACGAGCAATGGGGGTAGATCGCTCGACCATTGCCAAATGGGAGAGCGGCTTAAGTGCTCCTAAGAGCGTGGTACTGCCGAGGCTTGCCGATGCGCTGGAGTGTAACATCGAGAAGCTATTTGAACTGCCTGTGGAACAGACGGCACAGTAAGGAGGTGAGGGCGTGGCGTTTGTAATCATCGTATGCTGGCTCACGGCGCTGCTTGTGCCGATGTGGATGCTCGTAGCATCAAAGCTGAGCAGCAGATGGAAAAGCGCATGGTTAAACACCGCGGCAGCAACTGCCATTGCTGCCGCGGTGATGATGGGCCTTTTCACGGGAGCGGTCCTCATGCTGGTGGATGGCAAGGCCGAGCGAATAATCAGCATGACAGGCGGCCTGATGATCTGCCTTGGCGAACAGGCCGTACAGGTAATGAACGCGATACAGGACATATACCCCACAGACTTTGCTGTGCGATGGCCCGTGCTCAAGGGAATAGCTATAACAGCATTTGTGCTTATGGCTCTTGCGTTTTCGACGTGCGCCGCTGCGGCGCTGGATCTGTAAACAGACCCCGCCTGAGCTCTGAGTACAGGAGCGAAGAAAGCCTGGCATAGTTATCTTTGAATTCCTGTGAAGATATGAAATGCTCCCTGTTGGATGTGCGGCTGCCTTCAAGTGTGCATGAGTGGAATTCAAGCAGTTCGTTGGTTACGCACGTTATCAATTCCCGCGTTTCGGCGGGCAGATATGAAGAGGCTTGCGCGGCGCAGGCGAGGTATTTGTTAATCGAAAAGTCAGACTCTAACTGCGAGTAAGCTCTGAGCGCGCCAAGCTGGACAGCGTAAGCCGAGACAGCCTGCTGTCGCTTGGATTCGTATATGTCTATCACTTTCAGACGGCGCTCCTGTTCAAGCCGGCGCTTTTCGGAACGCGCCTGAAAAACGCTCGCCAGCAGCTGCACTACAACAGGCGCGGCGGCACCGGCAAGCACGTATAGAATTTCAGTCATTTTATCACCTCCCTTCCGGATGATTTTACCACCGGGCGCGGAGGCGGACAAGAGGGACAGTAAAGGAGGAAGCTTTATGGAAAACAGCAGTTCTGCACAGGAGCGTGAAATTCGTGTTTTCGGCAACACAAGGGTTGAACTCCGCAAGGACGGCCTCACGCTTACGGTCAGAGAAGGAGAAGAACCAACGCTGACACCTGCAGATATAGGAGCTTATTTCAAAAGACTGCGTGAGGACGCAGGGCTAACGCTGGAGGAAGTGGCGAAAGCGACGGAAGTTGAAGTGATTCATCTGAAGGCAATCGAGAAATACGGTCTAATGTATAAAGGCCGTGAATTCTATAGCCTATGTCATCTCTTCCAGAAGGACAGCGAAAGGATAGCGAAAAAGTATTGTATGCCTCTGAATCATTGGGAGATACAGGCTAAATTGCGGGAAAACGAATACAAGGCAAGAGAGGCGGAGAAGCGCACAGAGAACCAGGCTGAGGCGGCTCCGGCAAAGCCAGACAGACAGTACCCGGTGCGGGCTATGTTTATCAGCCTGTTGCTTATAAACGTTGCAACGCTGCTGCTCTGTGCCGGGCAGATGCTTATGTGGCTAGTGGGGTGAGTGGGTGAGCACACTTGAACTTGTCGGCTTCGACAGGGAGTATCCGAACGCCGAAACACGGGACAGGAGATACATAGAGGCGTATCTGTTCGCTCTGGAGGCATTCACAAGGGATACGCCACACGCGGAAGAAGCTTACGGCGCCATTGTCTGCCTGTCGGAAATACTTGTGCGCCGCGGATTTTTGCCAGTGGCATATGACCGGGCGCACACGATCCGCTTATCAGAGCCGATGACCGAGGTGGAGCTTGTGGAGCTGCTGGAGAACATGAGCGCGACATGAGTTGCATTCGTCACTTCCGTCCATGTTCTCGCAGCCATTCTCTCTGACATCGAGAACTGTGCCGTCATCCGCTGCCAACAGGTATACGGCGAACTGTTCTTCATGACCGGATTTGGCGCAAGTCCAAGGTTTATCGTACTGGCGAATAGATGCCATATTATCACCTCCCTTCCGGCTGATTTTATCACCGGGCGCGGAGGCGGACAAGAGGGGGATAAGCGTGGAACTGACAAGTGATGAATTGGCCATGATAAAAGTATCAAGGCTCATGGCCGAGGCGGACCGGCAGAGGGCGATGGACTACTTCTGGATTGGAGTGAAGGTCATCCTGCTCAGATGGTCAACGCCTAAGAACAAGCTCGGAAATCTGGCTGACCTGTCGGCGGAGTTCAAGAAAAGTATACCTAAGCTGCGAGAGGCAGCAAACATGAGTGCCGCGGAACTGGCAGACAAAATGGAGCTGGACGCCGCAACGGTGGAGAGCTGGGAACGAGGAACCAGTCTGCCGACTGCCTCGCAAATCTTTCATCTTGCTGCCGTGCTGAATTGCAGCCTGGAACAGATATTCGGCTGCCAGGAGTGAAAACTGATAGATGGGCGGCTGCGTAAGCAGTAATCATTCGGGCTGAGGCACACATAGGCTTGAAGGCGGAGGTGAGGGGCTGTGGCGGAGCCTGTTTATCCGATAATCACGAAAGAGGACACCGAGGACGGGTACATATTGCGGTACGACTATGGCCCAAAGCAGGGCGTTACGACCTGCATCGTACACCGGCGGCCGACGACGGAGGAGGAACGCTCGCGCATGCGCAGCGGCATCAACAGGATAATACGCCCGTACGGCTACGTGCTGGCGGACTGAGAGGGGGACAAACATGGTTATGTCCGAAAGCGAAATCGTCCGGGAGTACCGGACGGCGAAGAACAAGTCCAAGCAAATCGAGGTGCTGGCGGAGCTGAATGCGGTAAAGGCGGACTGGATAAAGGATATCCTCCTGCGCAATCCGGAGAGCGGATATGTGAAGCCGGGGCCAAAGCCCAAGCAGAAGGCGGCGGCGGAGTCGGAAGCGGTGCGGGAGGTCAACGCACTGGCGCCGGAAGCGCCGGGCCGGGCGGACAGGGACCGCGGAGGGGCGGCGCTGTTGCTCATGGAACTGGCGGCTATGCTGGAGCGCTGTGAGAGCCTTGAATGCCTGGAGCAGCTGCAGCTCGCGGCAACACTGAGCGGCGGGCGCGTGATGATAGTGGACATCCACTGAGGCGGCCCACATGAAAAACACGAGAGAGCACAGGGGGGCAAGGGATGATGAATGACAGGAGGGTAAAGGCCGTGCTGGCCGGGTACATAGCGCTGTGCGCGCTGCTCATCATCCTTGCCGCCATCATATCGCTGCGCCTGAGTGCGCAGGAGGCGCGGGCGGCAAGTGAGCTGCCCGCGCCTGTTTACAACTCCGCCGCCTTGGCGGCGCATCTGGCGGCAGCGCCGGACGTGGCGGCACATGAACCTCAGACGCCTGAGCCGCCTCCTGAACCGGAGCCGCGCTATGCGGAGATAACGGCGGAGGAGCGGGAGCTGCTCGCCCGCGTGGTGTATGCCGAGAGCAATACCGAGACGCTTGAGGGGCAGATCGCGGTGGCCCAGGTGGTGCTCAACCGCGTGCGCTCCGAGAGCTTCCCGGACACGGTGAGCGAGGTAATTTATCAGGAGCGGCAATTCTCAACGGCGTCTATTCTCGGGAGCGTGACGCCCAACGAGACCAACTATGAGGCCGTAGACGCGGCGTTTGAGACTGAGGTCGTGCCGTATGAGGTTTTCTATTTTTCCAGAGGCGCCGAGAATGACAGGGTGTGGGGGCGGATAGGGGCGCATGTGTTCTGCTATGGATATGTGTGGTGAGCGGCTGAGCCGCTTGCAAATATGAGGACGGAGGAATGGACATGTACATCGTTACTATCAGAAAAAAGGGCAAGGACAAGCCGCTGCTTGAGCGGGAGTGCGACTGCGTGATCGGGGCGTTTGGCAGTGCTGAAGAAGCGGACTGCTTGACCGGCATACATGGCGACCGTGAAACGCTGATAAGCACATATGCCAGCGCCCTTATGGGGCTTAAAACGCTGGAGACACAATTCCCCGGACTTTTGGATGAGGCTGTTGAGACGGCCAAGGACGCAGACGTTGTAGAAATGGAAATAAAAAAACCGCACGCCTCGCTTTTCTCGCGGCTCTTTGGCAGGTGAGCGGCGTGGACAGATGGGAGGTGCGGCACGATCTCTATGAGGATGTGGAGGTCGAGGCGGAGGACAGGCTGCGCGCCATCATTGCGGCGGCGAAGATATGGGGCGTGCGCTGGCTGCCCATTGCGCAGGAGTGCAGGACGAAGAAGCTGGGCCCGGCAAAGGAGGCGGAAGGCTATGGCAAGGCAGGAGCGGTTTGAGATACCATGCCGCGAGTGCGGCAAGCCTCTGATATTCATCCGCACGCGGGCGGGGAAGAATATGCCCTGCGAGGCGGAGCCGGTATTCTACTGGCCTGACGATAATGGGCCGCTTATGTTCTACCAGCGCAACGGCACATATGAGCGAGGGACTCTGGAGGGACATCCTGCAGTACCTCAGGGCAGCGGCTATGTGCCGCACTGGGGGCGGTGCCGAAGTAAGCAGGTTAAGCCTCCAAGCGGAGAGCGGAAACGCAGTCCGCTTGAGCAGCTTATTCACGAGCGGGTATTGCGTGATCGCGCTGTGGCGGAAGAACGGCGGCTCCGAGCAGAGGCTCGTGCAGCTGAGCAGGCGGCAATCCGTGAAGCCGAGGCACGGCAGATGAAACTGTTTTAGGTGAGCAATATGGTAGATGGATATTGCATCGGGTGTGATTATCTGGACACAGATCTTATGGCCTGCGTATACATACTCCAAACCGGCCGCAGCCGAGCCTTTACTATGATGCAGCCGGGTGGCACCGGCTGCACATGCCGTGAAGCAGGTAATAGCAAACGCGGCCAGAGAGCGGTGATATCCGATGAGATTCGCGCCTGTATGATACAGAAATATGAAAAGGATGAGCAACGGAGAGAAAGCATCAAGCGTCTGCATGCTGACGGCCTGACCGATACGCAAATTGCAAGGGAGACGGGGTGTACAGTCAGCGCAGTTAAGCACTGGCGAAAAGTAAACAGCCTGCCGGCAAACAGAAAACGCGATTCTACCTCCGCAGCGCTGACCGATATGTACGCGAAAGGGTATACGGACAAGCAGATGGCAGAGCGGCTCGGCCTGCCGCCAAGCAGAGTTTCAAATTGGCGAAGCACAAAGGGATTGCTGCCAAATGCTCCGGTGAAGGAGGAAACCAATGATAATAAATGAAAAGAGACTCGCCCGTGCGCTCAAGAGCTCAGGAGCTGTGGGCTTCCGGCTCCGGACGGTGGGCGGGCGCATGGATCTGCTTGGCCCCGGCTGGGCTCTGCGAGAAAGTAGTGCGGCTTCCTACTTGCAGACCGGCTGCGTAGCGCTGAGTGACAGCGAGTCGGCGCTGGCGGTGAGGCTGAGCCGCCCGGATGAGCCTGGGCCGATATGGACCTGGCTTGAGAGCCGGAACTGGTTTGATACGGGGGACGGGCATGGACGCGGCGGGACGGAGGCTTAATATCACTCCGGCGAGGATACTGTGCCTGGCTGAGCATTACGGCATTAAGACAGGGCAGAGAGGCGGGCAACGCTTTGCACGATACCCGAGCGGGGCGTGCCTGCTTCAGTTCTCCCTCGAGGGGGAGCGGCATTATTTGCACCTCGGCACAGCTGGAGAGCGGGTGCTGCTCAGCCACGAGTGGACGGAGCGCGATGAGACACGGCGGATCAAGTCACGGTATGACGTGATCCCTGTCCCACACGAGCTGCTGCGGGAGCTGGGATTTGTTGAAGGAGGAGCGGGCAATGAGCGATGATTTGACAAAATATCGCAAGGCGATTGAGCGAATGGGAGAATTCGGGCAGCTATTCATTGATTACATAGGTTGTCCTCGCGGTGGCCCAGGCAGAGAGTGCGCCCCGCTTACGGAGGAGCTGCTGTCCATGCCCGTGCTTACCGACGTTGACGGCGGGCGATGGCGGCCTGTTAACGAGGAGGCGCTGCAAGAGGCGATTACGCTGCTGAAAGAGAAAGGCAAGGGTGAAAATGAAAATCATATTGAACAAGTACGACTATGCGACTATTGTCCGGAACTGCATGAAGGCTCGGGAGGGGTATGACGGCTGCGGCAAGTGCGCGCTGCAGGATGTTTGTACTGGTTCGGATAAGCTCGAGGAGAGCTGCATTTTAGAGGACCCTGAGACAACAGCAGACGACGACTTTCTTATGTTATAGAACTCGGAGCCAAAACGACGAATATGCTTTGACCACAGGACCCGCGGGGCGGGTCCTTTTGTGAAAGCATATACTTTATTTTAATACGCGCGCGCACGCGCGTTATCAAAGGTTCGTAAAGGCCTAAGTTTACGGACGCGGAGGATAATAGATGGGCTCAACGGGGTATTGGGAGATCCGCACATATGAGTGCGGGGCTCTCGGGGAGAAAACAAAATACTGGGTCCCAGGCAATCCTCCGGCAAGGGGCCGGAAGCTCAGCCGCAGCTCGGAACGTAAGCAGCGGCAAAACGAGGGCGACGCGATACGCAGGCTCAACAGGGAGATTCACGCGAACTTCTCGGCCGGGGACCTGTTCCTCGGACTGGACTATGGGCCGAAGAAATACTCCGAGCTCCTTTGCAGGGCGGAGGCCAGGCAGCAGGCAGACCGAGCCGCCGGGCAGGAGCCGGGCATACTCGAGGACTATCTCCGCAAGGAGGCTAACCGCGAGCTGGACAATTTCATCCGCCGCGTGAAGCGCCGCCTGCCTCCCGGAGCGGAGCTCAAATACATAGCCGTGACCTCCGATATGGACGGGGAGACGGGCGAGGCGGTCCGCATACATCACCACATCATAGCCAACCGGGCCGCGTGGCAGGCCTGCGTGGAAGCCTGGCCGCACGGGGGCGCCTACGCCAAAGCGCTCAGCGCGCAAAAGGACTACACGCCGCTGGCGGAATACCTGCTGGCCCAGGTGCGCCGCCTGCCCGACGAGAAGAAGTACAAGCCGTCCCGCAACCTTGTAAGGCCTCAGCCGAAGTGCCGCGTCGTATGGAGCGGGGCGGAGCTGCGCGTGCCAAAGGGCTGCGAGCTGCTGTACCGCACGGCCTACTCGGGCAAAAGAGCGGGGCAGTATATCCGCTATGCGCTGCCCTTCGCACCGATGCGCAGTTAGGAGGGCGGGATGGCGAGGAAATTCAAGTATCTCCCCTCAGTACATAAGGGCTATGCCGAGCAGGGCATGATATTTTTCGCGTGCCAGAACTATGCGCGGCAGACTGCGGAGGTGCGAAGTAAAATAGACAGACTGTGCCGCGAGGCCGGGGGCGAGTATGCTGACGCGCTCCGGGCCTATCTCTGCACGCCTGCGAGCTGGGAGGCGGTGACGACCAAGCATTTCGTCTCGCCCTCGACGCTGGATAGAGTGAGACGACGATTTTTCGAACTGTGGTAGAGCGCTCCCCTGCTGGGGGAGAGCTCTTTTTTTATGCCTGAAAGTGAAAGTTGACGGTAACAGAGGGGGTAAGGCTGATAGATTGCAGATTGAGAGATATTACGCGCGCAGGGAGGTGCTGGTCGTGGCGCGGGCCAAATATGCAGAATGGCTGACAGAACAGGGGCTGGAACGGCTCGCCGAGATGGCGCCGCGGCTGACCGACGCCGAGATGGCGAAGGAGATGGGCATCAGTTCCTCGACCTTCTACGAGTGGCTCAAAAAGCACCCGGAGATGTCGGAGACGGTGACGCGCGCACGCACGGGCGCGGATGCGCGCGCGGTCAATGAACGGGTCGAGCGGAGCCTGCTCGAAACCGCGCTCGGAGGTGTTCGGGTACTCAAAAAGCCGATGAAGATAAAAACCACAACCTACGACGCGCGCGGCCGGCGTATCGACCGCGAAAAAATCGTGATGGCCGAGGAAGAGGTTTATATCAAAGCCGACGTCAAGGCGCAGATCTTCTGGCTCACGAACCGCGAGCCTGAGCGCTGGCGGAACAAGGTCGAGGCCGCGATAGTTGACGACAACACCGTGAACTATGTGTTCCGCGAGGCCACGAGCGAGGAGGCGGCGGGCTATGCAGACTAAAGTCCTGCGGCTCAACGAGCGGCAAAAGCTGTTCTTTATGGCCCGCCGGCGCTTTATAGGCTACGGCGGGGCGCGCGGCGGCGGCAAGACCTGGTCCGTGCGCATGAAGGCAATGCTGCTGGCTTCGAGATACGCCGGCATCAACATCCTGATAATTCGCCGCACTTATCCTGAGCTGCTGCAAAACCACATTCTACCCCTGCAATCTGAGCTCAACGGCATAGCACGCTGGAACGACAACCAGAAGAGATTCATTTTTCCAAACGGCTCGAACATCTGGTTCGGATACTGCTCGGCGGAGCGGGATGTGCACAGGTATCAGGGGCAGGAGTACGACATCATCTTCATAGACGAGGCAACACAGCTCACGGAGTATCAGTTTCAGACTTTCAAGGGCTGCCTGCGCGGCGTGAACGAATTTCCCAAGCGCATGTACCTGACCTGTAACCCCGGCGGAGTTGGTCATGCGTGGGTAAAACGGCTCTTTGTTGACCGACGGTATCAGGGCGATGAGCGGGCCGACGATTACGAGTTCATACAGGCCAAGGTCACGGACAACCCTGTACTGATGGAAAAGGACCCCGAGTACATACACATGCTCGAGTCCCTGCCATATGAGCTGCGAGAGGCCTGGCTTAACGGCTCCTGGGACGTGTTCGCGGGCCAGTATTTCAGCGAGTGGGACCGGGACGTGCACGTCTTGGCGCCCTTCGAGCCGCCGGCCTGGTGGCGGCGCTATGTGACCCTCGACTACGGCCTCGACATGCTGGCAGCCTACCTCATCGCGGTGGACGAGCACGACATGGCCTATGTCATACGCGAGGTGTATCAGGGCCGGGACCTCGGCGAGAACGCCAGGGGACTCATAGTGAGCGAGGCGGCCCAGGCCGTGCTGGACATGGTGGGCGGCGACAAGGTCACAGCCTATCTCGCGCCGCCGGACCTCTGGGCCGCGCGGCAGGAGACCGGGCGAAGCGTGGCGGACATATTCGCAGAGCACGGCATTGCCCTCACCAAAACGAGCAACGACAGGCTGGACGGCTGGATGGCGATGCACGAGCGGCTTCATGTGTTCGAGGATGAGCGGGGCCAGCGCGTGGCAAAGCTGCGCATATTCCCCCTCTGCACCAACCTCATCCGCACGCTGCCTCAGCTGCGCTACGACGATAAGCGGGTAAACGACGTGGCAACGGAGCCGCACGAGCTCACGCACGCGGCGGACGCGATCCGCGGCTTCTGCGTGTATTGGACGCGGGCGGCACGCATACAGGAGGCCCCCGCTCGGATGAAGTGGACCAAAGACATGCTGGAGGATTACCGCCGCGCATCTCCCGCGGGGAAGCGCTTCCTGGAACAGCGGTGGGGGCCGCCCGGCAGATAAGGAGGACGCATGAACAGAGACAGGCTGCACCTGTGGCAGGACAGACTTGCCCGGAATGATTCGCAATACGAAAACTGGTATGCGCTCATGGATGAGCGCGAGCGGCTCTATCAGGGCTCCCGATATATTTTCCCGCTGGTGAACAAGTACCGGGCGAACAATGCACAGACTCCGCACGTACGAAACATATGCAGCGAGCTCATCGAGGCACAGGTAGACAGTAATATACCCGCGCCGAAGGTCACGGCAATTCACGAGAAAGACGAAGAACTCGCCAAGATCATCGAGGACATGCTGCGCAATGAGCTCGACAGGCTGCCATTTGCGGAAATAAACGACCTGATGGAGCGGATAGTCCCCATCCAGGGCGGCGGCGCCTATCTGGTGGAGTGGGACAACACGGCGAGGACGCACACCACCATAGGCGAGCTGAACGTCGTGCCCATCCACCCGCGGCAGATGGTGCCGCAGGACGGCGTGTACAGCGGCATCGAGGACATGGATTACATCATCCTGAAGATGCCGCAGACGCGGGAATACATATACCGGCGGTATGGGAAAGACGTATCTTTCGAGGGAGAGGCCGAGCCGGATATCAAGGGCGGCGACGGCGGCACGGCCGAGGACATGGTGACACAGTACATCGCCTACTATCGCAACGACGCCGGCGGGATCGGAATGTACAGCTGGGTAGGCGACGTAGAGCTCGAAGACCTGGAGGACTATCAGGCCAGGCGGCTGCGGCGCTGCGCCGTTTGCGGCCAGCTCGAGCCAACGGCCGATGACGGCGACGGCGAACAGCACGCGCTCGAAGAGGAAGAGAACACCGAAGAGCCTGGTGACGGCGTCGCGGGCAGACCGGGATTACCTCCTGATGATGAGGACTGGAGCGGGGCAATGCGCTGGATAGATGGCGAGCTCTGGCCCGAAGAAGCTGCCGGGGACGAGGAGCCGGAGGACCACGAGGCACGGCGCTGCCCATACTGCGGCTCGACAGAATGGGTGTACAGCGAAGAGGACTTCGAGGAGATCTGGACGCCCTTCACGACGAGCCTCGGACACCGCATACCGGGCGCGAGGGAGGAGATGTATCTCACCGGCGAGATCGACGAGATCACCGGGCTGCCTGTGCCGGCCGTGCGGCTGGTACCCCTGCGGGTGCCGTATTACAAACCCCTCCGTTATCCCGTTGTGCTCCAGAAAAATGTGAGCGTCTACGGGCAGTTCCTCGGCGACAGCGACATAGACAAGATCACGGATCAGCAGAATACCACCAACAGGCTCGAAAAGAAAATTATCGACAAACTGATTTCAAGCGGCTCCTTTGTGACGCTGCCCGCCGACGCCAGCGTGGGCATCGACGAGAACGACATGCGCGTTTATCGGCCGGAGACGCCGGCAGACGCGAACATGATAGGCGTGTACAACCTCGAGGGCGATGTGAGCCAGGACCGAGAATACCTCGACCACGTGTACGAGGAGGCCCGGCAGATCATCGGTATCACCGACAGCTTCCAAGGGCGAAGAGATTCAACTGCAACGAGCGGGACGGCCAAGGAGTTCGCGGCGGCACAGACCGCCGGGCGGCTCGAGTCAAAGAGGGTGATGCGCGACGCGGCATATGCGGCGCTGTTCGAGCTTATGTTCAAGTTCAAACTGGCCTACGCCGACGAGCCGCGCGCTGTGCGCACGATGGACGAGCGAGGAAACGCTGAGTACAAGACCTTCGACCGCTTCGATTTCCTCAAACAGGACGCGAGCGGGGAGTGGTACTGGAACGATGCCTTTCTCTTCACCTGTGATACCTCCGCGCCGCTGGCCTCAAACCGGGAGGCGATGTGGCAGGAGACGCGGATGAACCTGCAGACCGGGGCCTTCGGCAACCCGCAAAGCCTGAGCACACTGATACTCTTCTGGCGGAAAATGAACCTTTTGCACTATCCCGGGGCGGGCGAGACGCTCAGCTATCTCGAAAATGAGCAGAAGCGGCAGGAGCAGATGCAGATGCTCCAGCTCCAAATGCAGGCGCGCCAGGCGGCCGCACATCAGGCGGCGGAACTAGCCGGGCAGGTGGAGACAGCTGCGCTCAGCGGAGCACAGACGGGCGGTGACGCTATGTGATACCACAACGCAGGAGATAGCGTTATCATCCGGCCGCCCAAAATCGTGAAAGGAGGTGCCACTATGGCGACGCCCAATAACATCAGGAACTCGGGTCGTGACAACGGTAGACGCAACGGCCGCGGATACATTGGCCGCATAAGCAACACCGGCGCTCAGCGCGTGGAAGCGCCCATCGACCCCAACGGCAAGCGCGGCAAGGAGATCATCAAGCGCGGCAACGATCTCCGCACCGGAAACGGCAGATGAAAGGATAGGTAAAAATGGACTACGACAAAATTTTCGGCGTAGACACGAGCGGAGCTGGAGCGGCCTCCGACCCCGGCCCGTCCGGGCCTCAGGGCGAAGACCCGGCGGCAGCCGCCCCCGAGGGCGGGGCGGCAGAGCTGGCTGAGCAGCAGGACACGCCCGGGACAACGCCCGCCGAAGTTCCCAAAGGCGCAGCAACCGCGGAGAACGCCGGTCAGGCGGCCGAGGCTGGCACCAAGGCAAGCGAGGGCAAAGCCGCGCCTGACCCTGAGCTGCGCGAGCAGATAGCCCGCGAGGTGCACGCCCGAGCAGCAAAGCAGCTTGACGAGAGCATTGCGGCGCTGAACCTCACGAACCCCTACACCAAGGAGCCCATCAGGAATAAAGCGGACTACGACGCCTACCGCGCAAAGGTCGAGGAGGATAGACGCGCGAAGTTCCTGAAAAAGGCGGGGGTGAGCGAGGAGGAGTTCGCAAAGCTGGCCGCTGAGCAGCCCGAGATAAAGGCCCGGCTGAATGAGGCCCAGGAGGCTAAGCGGCAGGCCGCGGCTGCGACGATGAGCGAGCAGATGAGGCAGATCCACGAGCTCGATCCTGAGATCAACACGATCGAAGATCTCGCCAAGATGCCGAACTATGCTCAGTTTTACAGATTTGTGAAACAGAACCGGCTCAGCCTCGTGGAGGCCTACAAGCTGACGAATATGGAGCGGCTCTCGGCCAGGACGGCTGCGGCGACAAAACAGGCCGCCATGAATGCCGCCCAGAGCAAAGCCCATCTGGAAGCCACGAAGGCCCGCGGCAAGGGCAGCGACGTGACCGTCGTGCCGAACGACGTGCTGGAATATTACCGCATGATCAACCCAAAAGCAACTGAGGCAGAGGTAAAGGCTGACTATGCCAAATACCTCAAAAACCTTTCGAAAGGAGTGTAAAACATGGCTTTTCTCATATCGCAGAATAACGGCGGGGTCGTCCCGGGGCTTGAGTACCTGCCTGCGGGCGCGATAACGCCGAAGATCGGCATGGCGCTTGTCATGACCGACGGCAACCTTGCCGCCTGCGGCGCGACCACCAGGCCGCAGTACATATGTGCCACAGCAGCAGACAAGGCGCTGGAAGCCGGCACTATCATCCCTGTTTTCCGCGTGCTCGAGGGGACGCTCTTTGCCACGAGCTGGAGCGCGGCCGCGAGCGCAGTGCACGCGGGCGACCTTGTGACGCTCAGCGCCGACAGCATGGAGGTCACGGCGACCACCGAGAGCGGTGTGGCCGAGGTGGTTTCTATGGACGGCACCGCCGTGGGCGATACCGTTTACGTCAGGTTCCCGGCCTGACATACACAAGAAAGGAAGTGATTTTTAATGGCTGGTATCAGCTTCACTGAGGGCAGTGGCGTTAACGACTCCGTATTCGGTAAATGCCAGGCCCCTATCCGCATGTTTATTGAGAAGCGGGGCGAGGCGTTTGAGCAGATGAGCATGCTCAAGCACCTGTTCGACATCAACGACAGCCGCCACTTCGGCGAGGCCGTCAGCTCTATGACGGCCATGCAGGGCTTCCAACCCGTGGGCGAAAACGGCGAGTACCCCGTGGACTACATGCAGGAGAGCTTCAAGAAGATCTTCGTCAACATGACGTGGAAAGACAGCTTTTCTATTTCGCGCGAGATCATCGACGATGCCGTCACAATGGACCTCCGGCGCCAGCCCGAGGCCTTCACCGCCGGCTATTATCGCACTCGCGAGCGGTTCGGCGCGGCGCTCTACGCCAACGCCATGCTTGGCAATACCGCGATGACTTTCCGCGGGCAGTCTTTTCCCACGACCGGCTCGGACGAACTGTGCCTCTTTTCCAAGAGCCACCCGAGCATCCTGGACGCGAAATTCCTTCAGTCCAACCAGTTCGCGGATGAGTTTTCCGAGGACGCGCTGGCGGCTATGGAGAGCGCCATGCAGGACTTCAAGGGCGACACGGGCGAGGTGCTCGACGTGCACCCCGACACCATCCTCATCCCCAACAACTACAAGCTCAAGAAGGCGGTATTCGCGGCCATCGGCGCGGACAAGGACCCCGACACCTCCAATAACGGCTTCAACTTCCTCTTCGGCCGCTGGAACGTGATCGTCTGGCCCTACCTCAACGAGTGGCTCGGAGCCGACACAAAGACCTGGGTGCTGCTCGACTCGGGCTACAACGTCGGCCGCGGCGGCGCCGAGTGGTTCAACCGCGTGGATCTCGAGGTGCGGAGCGAACTGGCGAGCAACGATGCCAACGTATGGAAGGGCTACGCTCGATTCACGGGTGGCTTCGCGGACTGGCGCTTCGCGGCCGTCGGCGGCGTGAGCGGCGGCACTCAGCTGGTGGCCTGATAACAAGGGAGGGCGAGCATGACTATCCAGGAGGCTATTACATACGCGGCCGCGGTGAAACCAAACGCCTTTGACAACGACACGCTGACGCGCTGGCTCAACGAGGTGGAGGGTATGGTGCAGACTCAAGTGCTGCTGCTGCGCACTGAGGCGATCATCACATACACCTATGAGAAGGACGCCAACACGACTATGCTCGTTCGCCCTCCCCATGACAAGCTATACCCGGCATACCTCGAGGCACGCATCGACTTCGCAAACGGCGAGTATGAGAGATACCAGAACACCTCTCAGCTGTTTAACAGCTTCTTCAAGGAGTTCATGCGCTGGTATGCCACAAACTACAACCCCGCAGAGGCTTATGAGGAGGGCCTGATATGAGCTTTTACCCCTACCATCCGCCGCGCCCCTGGCCAGAGCCCTGGCGCGGCTATTACATCGACGCCTATGGCGTGGCTGTCGCACACGGCTTCCGGGGCACGCCGGAGGAGTGGCTGGCCTCCCTCGTAGGGCCAACGGGGCCCGCGGGCACGGGCATAGAGGTGCTCGGGCAGTACGACACGCTCGAGGAGCTTCAGCAAGCCGTGCCGGCGCCGGAAATCGGCAACAGCTATTACGTCGGCACCGAGCCGCCTTACGAGCTGTATACCTGGCTCGTCGTCGATGGAACGCCTGTGTGGCACAACTACGGCATGCTCACCGGACCCATTGGCCCTACCGGCCCGACAGGCTCACAGGGCCCGCAGGGCACTATCGGGCCGACCGGGCCGATCGGGCCGACTGGAGCGCAGGGCATACAGGGGCCAATAGGCCCGCAGGGCCCCGAGGGACAGGCCTCTACTATACCCGGCCCGACCGGACCAACTGGGCCAATGGGACCCACTGGCGCGACAGGCGCCGCCTCTGAAGTCCCGGGTCCCCAGGGGCCCGCGGGAGAGACCGGGCCGACAGGTGCGACGGGCGCGACTGGCCCGACCGGACCGACAGGTGCGACGGGTCCCCAGGGGACCGCAAGCACTGTACCCGGCCCCACCGGCCCTCAGGGAAAGCAAGGAATGACGGGTCCGACTGGACCCACCGGCCCGCAGGGGGCGACTGGAGCCACGGGCGCGCAGGGCGAGACCGGGCCAACAGGACCCGCTGGCCCGACCGGCCCCCAGGGGGCGCAGGGGACACAGGGCGAAATAGGCCCGACAGGCCCAACAGGCCCGACTGGACCCCAGGGCAACGGATTTAAGATCATGGGCTACTACAACTCGCTTGGCGAACTCCAGAGCGGCGTACCCTCTCCCGCGGTTGGAGACGCCTACGGCGTGGGGGCTTCCGAGCCCTATGATATCTACATCTGGAGCGGCTTGACTTGGATTAACAACGGCACGATACAGGGGCCTGCAGGCCCCACCGGACCGACCGGCCCGCAGGGCGCGGCAGGTCCCACCGGCCCGACAGGCCCGCAGGGGACGCAGGGGCCGACAGGCCCGACGGGCCCAGCAGGCGCCAACGGCAGCGACGGAGCGAAGGGCGACACGGGTGCAACTGGAGCCACCGGCCCGACGGGCCCCACGGGGCCTACAGGCGCGAAGGGTGACACGGGCGCCACAGGCAGCGCAGGCACCGCAGGCCCCACCGGGCCGACGGGACCTACTGGTGCGACGGGCAGCACAGGAGCAACGGGCGCTACGGGAGCAACAGGCCCTACGGGGCCGACCGGCACTGCGGGAGCTGCGGGTGCGACAGGGCCGACCGGACCCACTGGCCCCCAGGGCGCTCAAGGCCCCGCCGGGCAGACCGGCGCGACAGGGCCGACCGGCCCTGCTGGCCCCACGGGCACCGCCGGCAAGGACGGCTCTCCCGGCGCAACGGGAGCTACGGGTCCCACAGGGCCGCAGGGAGAGACCGGCGCGACGGGTGCAACAGGCCCCACGGGGCCGCAAGGTTCTGCAGGAGCGAACGGCAAGAGCGCATATCAGGCGGCGGTCGAGGCTGGGTATACAGGGACCGAGGAGCAACTG
>SFKX01000017.1 GCA_004553625.1 Clostridiales bacterium
TTGTCGTGCCAACGGCACAGCTGGGTAGCTACGTCTGGACGAGATAAACGCTGAAGGCATCTAAGCGTGAAACTCCCCCTAAGATAAGATCTCCCATCCGAAAGGAGTAAGGGACGACGTGGACTATGTCGTTGATAGGCCGGAGGTGTAAGCACGGTAACGTGTTCAGCTGACCGGTACTAATAACCCGAGGGCTTGACCTACAGGAATAATGCAGGCAGCCTTGCGGATGAGCAAAAGTTTCTCTGTTCAGTTTTCAGGGTACAGAAAACGAACCCTGAGCAGAACACGCACCATTAGCTCAGCTGGTAGAGCACCTGACTCTTAATCAGGGTGTCCAGGGTTCGAGTCCCTGATGGTGTACCAAACGGCCCGTTGGTCAAGTGGTCAAGACGGGGGCCTCTCACGCCCCAAACGGGAGTTCGACTCTCCCACGGGTCACCAGCCTTGGCTCCTGCACCCGCAGGAGCCGGGCTAAACAAAATAATAGTTGGTGCTTTTAACGGTGAGGGTCCACCCGTTCCCATTCCGAACACGGAAGTTAAGCTCACCAGTGCCGAAAATACTTGTCTGGAGACGGACCGGGAAGATAGGTCAGTGCCAACACAGGTCAGTGCCAACACCGGGGGCCTTTTGGCCCCCGAGTACTTTGCCTCCTTAGCTCAACAGGTAGAGCATGCGGCTGTTAACCGCAGGGTCGTAGGTTCGAATCCTACAGGGGGCGCCAAAAGAGCCGCCACTCACGGGTGGCGGCTCTTCGAATAAGGGCCTTTAGCTCAGTTGGTTAGAGCAACCGGCTCATAACCGGTCGGTCCGGGGTTCGAGTCCCTGAAGGCCCACCAAAAGAAGTAAGCTTTGGCTTACTTCTTTTTTGTTTTATCTGTTGACATATGTAATCAACTGTGTTATCCTGTGTTTACAGATGTAGATTTCATGGAGGTACGGTGCGATGCTTGAGTGGATAGTGAGTTCCAGCGTGCTGGCTGCGCTGATGATAGTGCTCAGATACCTGCTCAGAGGACATATCAGCCTGAGACTGCAATACTCCATCTGGCTCATTTTGCTTTTGCGCATGCTGCTGCCTGTGAGCTTGGGTACGAGCCCCGTCAGCGTGGCAAACGCTTTGCCGCAGGCGGCGGAGTTTAACTATGTGCAGACGAATCAGAGCCAGGGAGACGACAGCTCGGTATACATTACGCCGCCGCAGGTGGACTCTGATACATCCGTGCCAGCGCAGCAGCCCTTTGACTGGGCGGGACTCGCGATGAAGCTCTGGGCCGCTGGGGCTCTTGTGCTCTTACTCTGGTTTGCGGCTATCAATCTGAGCCTGTGGAAAAAACTCTGCCGCAGCCGCAGGAGACTGAGCGTTCCGGATTATCCGCTTTCAGTTTACATAACAAACAATATTGAGGCGCCATGCCTCTTTGGACTGTTTCGGCCGTGTGTGTATTTGACGCCGGAGACGGCTGTGGATGGGCCGGCGCTCTGGCATGTGCTTGAGCACGAGAGGGCGCATTGGAGGCACGGTGACCACATCTGGGCGTTGATGCGGGGGCTTTGCTTGGCACTCCACTGGTATAACCCCCTGGTCTGGTGGGCTGCGGTGCTGTCTGGGCGCGACGCGGAACTGGCCTGCGACGAGGCGGCGCTCAAGCGCTTGGGCGAGGAGCAGCGAGGAAACTACGGGCGCACACTGCTGAGCATCACATGCGGAAGGAGGCCGGAGCTTATGAGGGCAGCGGCGACTATGACTGGAGGAAAGCGGGGCATATACGAGCGCATTCTCATGCTGGCGCGGCGGCCGCGGACGGCGGTTCTGACCCTGGCGCTGGTCATATTGGCGGCCGTGTTTTTCACGGGCTGCACCTTTACCGGCGCGGAGGGACCGGACTGGCGGGAGCAGTATCTGGCGTTCTGGGACAGTTGGGACATCAAGGACAGCCTGGAGCATCAGGGCTTTCAGCTCATAGACCTGGACTTCAATGGCACGCCCGAGCTTATCGCCTGGTTCGCGGGCGGGCCTGTGACCATGGCTTCGCAGGTGTTCGGGCTCGTAGACGGCCAGGCGCAGAACCTGGGCGGCAATTTCGGCGTGCTCGTAAAGGGAGAGCTGGGCGCGGAGGGCGACGGCTTCGGCAATCCCTGGCCGCAGCCCTCGTACTGGCTGCTGCGCAGCCGTGAGACCGGGGAATACTGTTGGTGCGTGTACAGCATGACGGCTGACGAGGAGGAGACGCAGTGCGTCCTGCTCCTGTTCCGCGGGCTGGATAAGGAGAGCTTTGACAGCTGCAGCGACGAGGCAGGAGAGACCCACGGCCGGGCCCGGATCTGGCGGCAGCTCAACAAGGAGTACGAAGTGATCCCCGTGGACAGCAGGCCGTTCACGCTGAGCGTTTTTGACGGAGACGACCTCTCAAACGAGAGCCTGGCCGCGCTCATGGAAGCCTGGGAGCCGATAGATGTGGAGGGTCTTGGCGCATAGGCGCTTGACAGAGGGCGCTGCACGGTTTATGATGGGTGTACAATCTCATATAGGGGGGCTGGGTGATCCCGGCTGAGACAGGGCTAATTGAGGCCCGTACCCTTGAACCTGATGCGGGTAATGCCGACGTAGGAAAGCTTTTTTGGACGCATCGGGTTTTCCCGGTGCGTTCTTTTCACGCCGGGGAAAACGAAAGGAGCGGAGAAAATGAGAAACAAAAGACTGCAGGCGATGGCAGAGGGCGCGGTGCTGCTGGCGCTGGCCCTGGTGTTCAATGCGCTCAAGCTGTTCAAGCTGCCTAACGGCGGCTCCGTGGACCTGGCGATGATACCGGTGTTCCTGTTTGCGCTGCGCTGGGGAGTGGGCTGGGGCCTGCTGGAGGGCTTCCTCTTCGGGCTCTTGCAGATGTTCATAGACGGCGCCGTCGCCTGGGGCTGGCAGAGTCTGTTGCTGGACTACCTCGTCGCCTTCACGCCGCTGGGCCTGGCAGGCCTCTTCCGCGGCAAAGGCAGGGGCATATACGTAGGCATACTGCTCGGCTGCTTCCTGCGCTTTATAGTGCACTTCATCAGCGGCGTCACTATCTATGCCATCACCATGCCGACGGAGCTCTTCGGCAGCGTCTACACCAGCCCGGCGACCTACTCGCTGGTCTACAACGGCAGCTACATGCTCATTGATACGGTCATCTGCCTCATCATCTTCGGCGTGCTCTATAGGCCGCTCGACAAGTACATACAGGCACGGGACATCAGGGCCTGAACGAAAAGGACGCACCAAGCGGTGCGTCCTTTTTCATCAGGTTGTGGAACTGCCCGAGCTCGTTATCGGCTCGATAACCGAGGCAAAGATACTGCTGAGCTTCGCCATGCCTTCGGCGGCGGGCTGTTGGGCGGCACGGGCGTAGATGTCGTACTTCGCCGTTTTGTCGCTCGAGCGCGTGTTTTCGCGACTGGTCGTGACTTTGCCGGAGATGGTGGAGGAGAAGCCCCAGACGCTCAGACTCGACTCCATGGAGCCCTCGCTCGTCTCGCTGAGCTTGTCGGCGGCGGAGTCCTTGACCTCCATCGTGAAGTTCACCGTCGCCTCCTCCATCGTGAAGGCTGGGACTGGAACAAGAGCCAGCAGCGGGGCCTCCACCTCCACCTGCACAGGCTTCGTCTGGCCGCTCGCTGCGTCGACGACCATGCGGTTGAGTTTGAACTTGACCGTCCGGGCCTCGACCGCTTCGGCCTTCGTGAGGTCCGGCATCGTCTTGAAGGCAAGCCGAAACAGCTGGTCGAGATATACGTTGCACAATTCGGCCTGGCCCCTTGCGACTTCGATGAGAGGCTGGCAGATCAGCAGGCCGATCGGCAGACCGGTAAAGTTATCGGATATCGCCATGTAATTCTCCTTTCATATATCAGAGTTTGGAGCGCCTGTTGAGTTCAGTCTCTATCCTCGCCACCCCCTCGGGCGACTCGCGCAGGCGGAAGTGCAGCTCCATCTCGCCGCCGCCGGCCTCGTTCTCGGGCAGGGGCAGCGTGACCTTTACGTACTCCATGTTCATAACTCCGTGGCCCATCAGCGCGGCCAGGGGCGAGCGGATGAGTTCCTCGCCGTTAGGACCCGGATAACTGACAGTTATGGTCCGCGGTACATAGACACCTTCTCCGCTGTCGTTCCTCAGGTCAAAGCAGCCGGCGAGGCAGTTTTCAAGACTGCGGCGCTCGAGCTGCTCATAGGCCTCCTGCATCGCGCCGCCCACGGCGGAGATGAGCTCTTTGGTGGTCATATCAGCGCCTCCCTAACAGTCGAGTGTGCAGAGCCGGTCGGAGCTCAGACTGTATTTTCCCAGCAGCGCTCCAAGGTCGTCGCCCACCTCAATTATGCAATGCCCGTCCCCGGCGGACATCGGTGACCATACCGCATAGCGGCCCGGCCCACCCAAAACGACGGAGCTCCCCTCTCCGAGGTCGGTGAGGAATGGCAGTTTACCGGCAAATTCGTTCCAGTTCAGTTTGAATACGCCTCCTTTGGTGCTCACGGCTGATATCTGATGCCCTTGGCTCTCTCATACTCTGCCACCCCGCCGGCGTGCGGGTTCCCGGCATGGTACCAGGTCTGCAGCAGGTACATGTTGCAGTGAGCGGCGCCCTGAAACCCGTTCGGGAATCTGACCCCTTCACTGTGGTGCCAGGTGTGACCGGGCGGGGTACCCTGCAAGCCTGCGGCGGCGTTGGCAAGGGCCTCGTCGGTGCTGCGGCTCCCGCTCATGACTATGGCATATGCGTTCGGGTGGTTGCGGTGCGTACACTGTATCACAAGATGATTCTGTGGCGTGACCCTCTGCATCACCGCTTGCCTGAAGGCCGCCCGGCTCGGAAAGTGACACGCGGGCGTTGTCGGCTGCAAGTACCAGTCCACGACGTCCGAGGCCTGGTCGGACATTCTGTAGCTCAGGCCCACGCTGCCTATGATGTCCGGGTCGTTCCAGCCTGTCACGAGCCTTCCTCTTATAAAAAGCGTCCCTATCACCTCCCACGAACAGGCTATGCGGACAGCCCTCGGTATAGACCACGCAAAAAAGAACGGGACGAAGGCGCTTTCTGCGTCTCCGTCCCGTTTGAGCTGATTTTGAGTTCAATATACCTTTGCGTCCACAAAGCGCGAGAGGTCGTCCGGCGAGAGGATGATCTGCTCGCCGCGCATCCCAGCGCTCACGGCGATCTCGTCGAAGAGAATGCTTGTCTCGTCGATGTAGGTGGGATATTTCTTTTTCATGCCGATGGGCGAGCAGCCGCCGCGCATGTAACCCGTGAGCGGCAGGAGCTCCTTTACATGTATCATCTCCAGCTTCTTGTTGCCGGACACCGAGGCAGCGCGGCGCAGGTCAAGCTCGTCTGAGACGGGGATGCAGAACACAAGGATGCCCGTCTTGTCGCCGCGAGTGACGAGGGTTTTGAACACCTGCTCTTCGGGCAGGCCTATTTGTTCCGCGGCGTGCTTGCCGGAGAGGTCGGATTCGTCGTATTCATACTCCGCGGTGCGGTAGGCGATGCCAGCCGCATCCAGCAGGCGCATTGCATTTGTTTTTGTCATGAGTTCAGCCCCCTATCTCTTCTGCGCGCCTCTCGCAGACTGCCATGACGGCGCTCGTATCCAAAGCCGGGAACGGCGTTACAGGTTCCGGCGCGGGCTCGTATGGGCGCAGCTGAAGTCTGTAGTAGGCCAGGTCCAGCCAGCGGCCCAGCTTCCAACCGGTCTTGACGTCCGTGTACACGAGCTGGAAGCCCAGGCCCTCGTGCAGACGCTCGCTGGGCGGGTTCGGGACAGAGACAGTGCCATAGATGTTGACATAGCCCTGGATACTCAGGATGTCTAAAAGCGCGCTGTAGAGCGCCTTGCCCACCCCGCGCCCCTGGTGCTCCGGAGCAAGGTAGACGGAGAGCTCCGAATCCCAGTCGTAGGCGGCGCGGACGCGGTAGCGGTGCGCATAGGCGTAGCCGACGGGGGCGCCGCCCGCCTCGCAGACGAGAAAGGGGTAGCCCTCCAGAACGGAGACTATGCGCGCAGTGAATTCCTCCGGGCCGGGCGCGGGCGACTCAAAGGTGAGTTCTGTGGCCGTATATGGCGCATATATTGCCGAGAGGGCGGGACCGTCTCCCGGCCGCGCGGGCCTTATCTTGTAGCACATTTTTCTCGCTCCTTTGCGAAATTTTACTATTTACCGAACGCCGCGTCAAGGATTTACGGAAAATTCACAGGATACCATAGTATTGTCGCTTGTAAAATGCAGATAAAATGTTATAATCTAAGGCGTCGCAAATGATATGGAGAGGTGTCCGAGTGGTTTAAGGAGCCGGTCTTGAAAACCGGTGACCCGGCAACGGGCCATGGGTTCGAATCCCATCCTCTCCGCCAAACAGAGCCGGGACTCCCGGCGCGCTCAAGGTTTCCCTCTGCTGTAGGGTGTTGGTACGGTGGAGGGACTATTTTATACAGAATGAGGGATGCTAATGTCAAAGTTCAGGGTCATCACGGACGGCTCGGGAGACCTGACGCCGGAGCTCATCAAAGAGCGCGATATAACCGTTGTACCGTTTTACGTAATGCTGGGCAGCGGAGATTACCTCAAGCAGGACGTGGACATAGGCACGAGGGAGTTTTATGAATGGATGGTGTCCCACCCGGGTGTATACCCCAAGAGCTCCACCCCCTCAACACAGGACTTCCTAAAGGTGTTCAGAGAAGTTGCGGAGGCCGGCGACCAGGCGATCTGCATCTGTATCACTGAGAAGTTTTCAAACTCGTATCAGACCGCGAGAATAGCCCTCGAACTCCTGCGGGAGGACTATCCGGACGCCAAGATCGCCGTATACAACTCCATGGTCAATACCGTTCTGCAGGGGCTCTATGTTCTCGAGGCCTGCGACCTGCGCGACGCCGGCTTTGAGCTGGACGAGGCGGTCAAAAGGCTGGAGGAGATTAGGCCGACGGGCCGCATCTTCTTCACCATCGGCAGCATGTCCTACCTGAGCATCGGAGGCCGGATAGGCAAGCTGGCGGGCAAGGTCAGCACTGTCCTCGGCATCAGGCCCATCATCACGCTCAAAGAGGGCGAGATCTTCCCCTCCGGCGTGTGCCGCGGCAGGGGAAAGAGCCTCGATAAGGTCATAAACGTCTCAAGGGAATACCTCAAGCAGACCTTCAGCTCCGCGGACGAGCTCTCCATAGCCGTCGGCTACGGCTATGACTATAACGAGGCAGCAGAGTTTCAGGCCCGCATCTCCGCCTTGCTCGATGAGCTGGGGCTCTCAAAGGCGGATATCCCGATAAGGCTGATAAGCTCGGTCATCGCCGTGCATACAGGTCCCTACCCGCTGGGTATAGGCGTCCTGCGCAAGGCCAGGCTGGACAAATGAAAATGAGCCCTGCTGGTGATCGAGGGGGTCTCTCACCAGCAGGGCTCTCTCCGTTCCGGCTCAGGCGCTTTTAATCTCTGTAAGTCTCTGCGGCGCCTCGTAGTAGGACGGATAGCTCTCGACGGGAACGGGGAAGAAGTCAAGGCCGAGGACCTCGCCGCTCGCAGCGTCGATGTAGCAGCAGTAGTGCATTTCCTCTGTTGTGAACTCAAGCTCGTAGAGCTGGCCGTTTTCCAGCAGCTTCTGAGAGTCAAACCTCGCGCTTTGGACATTGGCGGCTTCCAGGGCCAGCTTGCGGGCCTGCATGGGGCTTATATAGAGAAGAGTGACTTTTTTCATTGTTTTCGAGCTCCTTTACGTTTTGTTTTATGTGCCTATTGTAAGGCGTGAAAATTAAAGTAACGTTAAAATCAAAAGTTATTTAAATAACATATCTGGGATTTCTCTCTTGCTGCTGTGTGCATAGGATAACAGCGGCATATTAACAGGTCGTTAGCGCAGAATTAGAATTTCATTAAAACCGTAAACATTTTTTGAACAGCTAAATTTAATTGTCCTTGCAAATCGCGTCGGAATTTGCTATACTTCGCCCAGTGGATTTTAAAGACCGGTACAGAGATGCCGGCAAAACCGCTGGGTGATACCGCGCCGAAGAGCGCGGGGCTTTGGTGTGTCTTGCCGGGTGCCGGCAAGGCATTTTTTTGTTGCGAAAGGGCGGTGCGGGGCGTGAGGCAAAAGGCAAAGCTGATGGATGAAGCCGCTGTGGGCCGCGCGCTGATGCGCCTGTCGCACGAGATAGCCGAACGTAACCGCGGAGTTGAAAACGTCTGTCTTGTAGGCATAAGGCGCAGAGGCGAGACCCTGGCGGAGCGGATAAGGGACAACATAGAGAGGATAGAGGGCCTGCGAGTCCCCTGCGGGAGCGTGGACGTCCGTTACTACAGAGATGACCTGGAACGCCTGTCGGACGACCCGATCGTTACGAAGGCGCAGTTGGAGTTCTCCGTGGTGGACAGGACCGTCGTCCTGGTGGACGACGTGCTGTATACCGGCCGAACGGCCAGGGCAGCGATGGAGGCCGTCCTCAAATGCGGCAGACCGAGGGCGATACAGCTCGCGGTTCTGGTGGACAGAGGACACAGGGAACTGCCCATAAGGGCGGACTTTGTCGGCAAAAATGTGCCGACCTCGCACACCGAGCTTATCGAGGCGCGGCTGCCGGAGCACGACGGGGAGACAGGGGTATATCTCATGGAGCTTTAGGCTCATTTTATAACATTGTGCGTCAATCCCAATTAAAATACACTACGGAGAGAGGTAAATCGGGAATGAACAAAAAAACCATCGGAAACGAACCGATCTACGACGCCCGGACGCTTGGGGCGCCGAGGATGCTCGTGCTCGGCTTTCAGCACATGTTCGCCATGTTCGGCGCGACGGTGCTGGTCCCCACGCTGACGGGCCTGTCCGTTTCCACAACGCTGCTGTTTGCCGGCCTCGGCACGCTGCTGTTCCATCTGCTGGCCAAGGGCAAGGTCCCGGCCTTCCTGGGCTCGTCCTTTGCCTTCCTGGGCGGCTATTCGGCCATCGCGCCCATGCTCGAAAACCCGGACGCTCCGGGCCTGTTCAACGTACCAAACACGGAAATGCTGCCCTACGCCTGCTTCGGCGTGGCCTGCGCGGGCCTCGTGTACCTGGTGCTCAGCCTGCTGTTCAAGATATTTGGCGTCAGGCGTGTAATGCGCTTCTTCCCGCCCATCGTGACCGGACCCATAATCATTGCCATCGGCCTGAGCCTGAGTTCCAGCGCCGTCAACAACTGCCAGGCCAGCTGGCCGGTAGCGTTGGTGGCCATACTGGTTGTCGTTGTATGCAACATCTGGGGCAAGGGCATGATAAAGATAATCCCCATACTCCTGGGCGTCATCGTTTCCTACATCGTCGGCGCTGTCAGCGGACAGGTGGACTTCACCGCCGTCAGGGAAGCCGACTGGATCGGCCTGCCTGTCGTCTGGAGCGAGACCGTGTTCGGCCTCTTCGGAAGCGGCAACGTGGACGTGGGTCTGCTCGGCACCGCGGCTGTCACGATAATCCCCATAGCGCTGGCCACAATGGTCGAGCACATCGGAGACATGTGCGCCATCAGCTCCACCTGCGAGCGCAACTACATCCAGGACCCCGGCCTGCACCGCACCCTCCTGGGCGACGGCCTGGCCACCAGTCTTGCGGCGCTCTTTGGAGCTCCGGCGAATACCACCTACGGCGAAAATACCGGAGTCCTTGCTCTGAGCAAGGTCTATGACCCGCGCGTCATCCGCATAGCGGCTGTGCTGGCGATAATCTTTTCCTTCTGCCCGAAGTTTGCAGAGGTCGTGCACGCGATGCCGACCGCTACGATAGGCGGCGTTTCCCTGGTGCTCTACGGCATGATCAGCGCCGTCGGTGTGCGCAACGTCGTAGAGAACAAAGTGGACTTCACCAAGAGCCGCAACGTCATCATCGCGGCGCTCATCCTGGTGCTGGCCATCGGCATCACCTACTCGAGCGTCGGCGCGGTGAAGATCGGCCAGGTCAGCTTCTCCGGCCTTGCCACCGCCGCCATCGTGGGCATTGTGATGAACGCCATCCTCCCCGGCAAGGACTATGAGTTCGGCGCCGACCTCCAGGGCGACACCAGCGTGAATTTCAAGGTCTGATAAGGAAAAATCCTTGACAAACGGCGAAAATAATGTATAATTTATAGGCCTGCCCAAAGGGCAGGCCTATATCCTTGCCTGCAAAAGCAGGCCATAAGTCCAGAAGGAGGTGCACAAATTGGCGAAAACAAGCGAGAAGTACGAAGTGATGTACGTCCTCAACCCGAACCTTTCGGAGGAGGAGACCGCAGCGCTCGTGGAGAAGTTCAAGGCGCTTGTCGAGCAGAACGGCACTCTTGATGAGATGGAGGAAATGGGTAAGCGCAAGCTGGCCTATGAAATCAACTATCTCACCGAGGGCTACTACGTGCTCGTCAAGTTCACCAGCGGCCCGGATTTCCCGGCTGAGCTGGATCGTATCTTCGGTATAACCGACGGCGTCATCCGCAGCCTCATCACCAAGAGGCCTGAATAAGAGGTAGCGGGATGCTCAATCACATCGTCATCATGGGCCGCCTCACCCGCGACCCGGAGCTGAGATACACACAGAGCCAGATCCCGGTGGCGTCTTTCCGTGTTGCGGTGGACAGAGACTTCGGCCGCGGCGAAGAGAGACAGACCGATTTTATCGACTGCGTTGCCTGGCGCAGCACCGGTGAGTTCGTCTCGAAGTATTTCCAGAAGGGGAGCATGGCCGTCGTGAGCGGCAGGCTCCAGATGCGTGACTGGACGGATAAAGACGGCAATAAGCGCACCAGCGCCGAGGTCGTCGCTGACAACGTGTATTTTGGCGAGTCCAAGCGCCGCGACGGTGATCCCAGGGACAGCTACGGCCCCAGGGACAGCTACGCCCCGCGCGATAATTACGCAGCCCGCGACAGCTACGGGCAGAGGGACAGCAGGGACAGCGCTCCGCGCCAGCCCGCCCCGTCCGCCTTTGCCGAGCTGGACGACGGAGACGGCGAACTGCCGTTCTGAGAATTAAAAGGGAGGTATAGTCTTGGCTTTCGATAATAAGGGACCTAAGAATCGCAAGCGCAAGAAGGTATGCCAGTTCTGCGTGGATAAGTGCACCTATATTGATTATAAAGATGCCGCTAAGCTCAGGAAGTTCATCTCCGAGCGCAGCAAGATCCTTCCGCGCCGTACTACCGGCACCTGCGCCATGCACCAGCGCGAGCTGACCGAGGCCATTAAGCGCGCCCGTCAGATCGCCCTGCTCCCCTACGTCACCGACTGACGAAGGGCTAATAAAAAAGCAAGGCCCCCGGACGAAAGTCCGGGGGCTTTTTTGCTTTCAAGAGCTCAGACAAGACCGTTTTCGGAGAGCCAGGCGGATATTTGCGGCTTTGCACCGCTCACTGTGCTGCCCTTTATGGACAGGCCCTTTTCCACCGTGGCGCCGGGGCAGAGGCGCTTTATGTCCGCTTCGCTGTGCCCCATGCCGCTGCCCTCATTCGTGCACAAGGGCAGGATGCGCTTGCCCTCGGGCCTGACGGCCTCCAGGAAGGTCCAGACCGGCATGGGCATCGTGCCGCACCAGCAGGGGTAGCAGAGGACGAGCGTGTCTACGCCGTCCAGCTCGGGCGGCTGCACGGCCAGCTCAGGCCGCGCGTTTTCCGCCAGTTCGCGCTTAGAGACTTCGACGCACTCGTGGTAGTCAAAGGGGTAGACCTGCACGGTGCGGATCTCAAAAAGCCCAGCGCCGGAGAGCTCCGCCGCCAGCTTTGCTGCGACCTCCGTGTTGCCGACCTTCAGGTCTACCATCTTGCCCGCGACGTAGTTCATGCCGCGGTGCGAAAACCAGGCTACAAGTGTTTTCATACAGAACCCTCCCCGGGAAGAGAATCGTCGTTGAACACCCAGTCGCGCACGTGGATGACCCGGCAGCTCTCGGTACCGGTGCGGACCACGACCTGGGTGAGTCCGGCGTTGATTATGAGCCGCTTGCACATGGAGCAGGGCAGAGTCTCCTCCAGCAGCTCGTGGGTTTTGGCGTCGCGCCCGACGAGATATAGCGTGCCGCCCAGCATGTCCCGCCGCGCGGCGGAGATGATGGCGTTGGCCTCCGCGTGGACGCTGCGGCAGAGCTCGTAGCGCTGGCCGGAGGGTATGCCCAGGTTCTCGCGCATACACAGGCCCAGGTCCGTGCAGTTGCGGCGGCCGCGGGGCGCGCCGTTATAGCCCGTCGAGAGTATCTCGTCGTTGCGGACTATGATGGCCCCGTATTTCCTGCGCATACAGGTGGAGCGGTTCAAGACCGCGTCCGCTATGTCGAGATAATAGTCCTCTTTGCCCCTTCTTGTATCCATTGCACATACCTCGCGTTCTCAGTTTATTTAAGTTTATCGTTTGGCCTCTTTTAAGTCAAGAGCAAATGTGCTATACTGCCTGCCATGGAGAACTATCAGAAAAAACTGGACAGGGAACTGGAGACGCTCGGCGGGCGAAGGCCGGGCCTTTTGCTGCACAGCTGCTGCGGCCCCTGCTCGACCTATGTGCTCGAGTATCTGTCGCGGTATTTTGAGCTGGGGCTTTTGTATTACGACCCCAATATCCAGCCGGAGGCCGAGTACGAGCTGAGGCTGGAGAACCAGCGCGCTGTGCTCGAGCGCTTCCCTGGGGTGCGTCTGCACGAATATGGCTGGCGCGGGGCCGACTACGAAGCCGTTGTTCACGGCCTCGAGTCCGAGCCGGAGGGCGGCGCAAGGTGTACGGTCTGCTTCCGCCTGAGGCTCGAGGAGACGGCAAGACTGGCGAAGGAGCTGGGCTATGAGTATTTCTGCACGACCCTCTCCGTCTCCCCGCACAAGGACGCGGAGCGCATAAACCGCATCGGCGCGGAGCTTGCGGAGAAATACTCCGTCAAATGGCTGCCCTCGGACTTCAAAAAGCGCGAGGGCTACAAGAGGAGCATCGAGCTTTCGAGGGAATATGGGTTATACCGTCAGGAATACTGCGGCTGCCTGTACTCGAAGCCGGTGGAGAAATAAGTTGACTGGGCGGGTTTCCACACCCCGCCGGGTTATATACCTGAATCAAAATGGGAAGGATGACACAAAAATGAAAATCAGCACAAGAAAACTCGCCTCCGCCGCTGTGGCCGGCGCGGCCTATGCCGCCCTGACCCTGTTACTTGCACCGATATCCTTTGGGCTGGTGCAGTTCCGCGTTTCGGAGGCGCTTTGTATTTTGCCGGCCTTCGCGCCCTGCACGGCCTGGGGACTGTGGGCCGGCTGCGCGATAGCAAACCTCGCCGGAGGTTACGGACTGCCGGATATCGTGTTCGGCTCCCTGGCGACGCTGGGCGCGGCGCTTTGCATGGCGCGGATAGCCAAGGGCCGGCGGCAGCCGCTGAGCCTGGGCCGTGCGATGGCGGTGTGCCTCATGCCGGTCGCCTGGAATGGACCGATCGTGGGCGCCGTCATAGCTTACAGCACCGGCGCTTTTTGGACGGCGCTGCCCCTGAATATGGTCCAGATAGCCGCCGAGGAGGCCCTGGTCATGTACGCCGTGGGCCTGCCTCTCCTGAAACTCCTGCCGAAGTCCACGGCCTTTGAGCAGGCTGTCGAAAAGCTGAATATGGCCTAAGACAAAAGGGCAGGCATCCATTGTGGATGTCTGCCCTTTGTCCTGCGCCCGCCCTGCATGGGCGGGCTTTTTTATTTGTGCTGCCCGGACGCGGCGGAGCTTTGCAGAAGCTGCAGATAGAGCTTGAGCTCGCGCTGGACCGTGTTCGTGAAGTCGAAGCCGCCGCCGCACATGCACCAGCTGTGGTTCACGCCGCGCATGATGTAGAAGATAGAAGTGGCGACCTCCTCGGCGCTCCTGTCGTCCGGGATCTCGCCAAGGGCGATGGCCTTTGACATTATCGCCACGACCAGCTGCCAGCCCGCCTCGGCGTGAAAGCCGGGGTAGTCGCCTTTCTTGAGGTGCATCGAGTAGCGAGAGGACGCCACGGAGGGGCCGAGCTGTTCCACCGCCGTATCCACCACCTTGATGGCCAGCAGCGCCTGCTCCACACAGGTCTTTTGTGCAAAGATCTCCGGCATCGCCTTGGAGAGCTCAATGGAGATGATGTCGCTGAAGCTCTCTATGACCTCGTCTATGGAGTGGTAGTAATAGTAAAAAGTGCTCTTCGTTATCCCCGCGGCCTTGCAAACCTGGCTGATGGTGATGTTCATGTTTGAATTCTCACGCAGCAGCTTGAAGCAGACCATTGAGATCCTGTCCTTTGTGCTTAGTTTGCCATCGTCTTTTGAAATGAAATCGTTCACTTCTCTCCACCCTCTGTCCTTTTTCTTAATCCTAAGCCCAAATTCGGACCATGTCAATATATTGCAAATAAAATGTTGACCATAGTCCGAAAATTATCATACTATAGTTCGGCAAAACAGCCAAGCAATTTTGCAAACTTTGTGTATAACTACGAAAAGCGACCGAAAGCTGGTTAAAGCGTTGACAATGATACAAGTGTAGAGTATAAATAATGTCGTACTTCCGTAGTGCAATATTCGGACTATAGTGCGAACGGTCCGGAACGCCGCACGAGCCGAGTCCACTGCGGGAGCAAAAAAACAGAGAGGTGCGAACATGAACACATTAGGGATCATAGGCTGCCTGCTGGGGTTTGTACTGGTGATATTCCTGTCATTCAAGAATTTCTCCCCGTTTATCGCCTCGTGCATCGGCGCCTTCTTCGTCATCATCATCACGGGCTCGCCCATAGTCGATACGCTGACGGTGTACGCGCAGCAGTGCGCGAGCTTTGCCGGCGGCTACTGGCTGGTATTCCTCTTCGGCGCGATCATGGCCCGGATATACAGCGAGAGCGGCGCGGCTATGGCTGTGGCCGTGGGGCTCAAGAAAAGCGTCCTGCGAGACACGCTCAAGCCGGGGCTGCAGCAGTTTCTGGCCCTGCTCGTCATTGACCTCATCCCCGGCATACTGGGCCTGGGCGGCGTCATAACCTCGGTGGCTCTGCTGCTCTGCTACCCCATCGCCCTGTCGATACTCGAGGCCTACAACATACCCAAGCGCTTTTCCTACGGCGCGCTGGCCCTGGGCTGCTTCTCCTGGTGCATCATGGTCCCGGGCGCGGTGCAGACTACCAACATAATCCCCCAGAGCTTCCTCGGCACGGACGCCATGGCTCTGGCGGTCCCCGGCTGGATCGGCGGTATCTTCTGGGCGATCGGCGGCACCGTCATCCTTAACATCCTCGTGACCCGCGCGAAGAAAAAGGGCGAGGTCTTTGAGTACGGCCCGAACGACAAGCGCTTCGAGGTCAGCGACAAACTGCCCAACTTCTGGCTCTCCCTCGTTCCTCTGGTCTTTCTCTTTGTCATCTACAACGTGTTCAAGGTCAACATCAACATCTCCCTCGGCCTGGGCGCGCTGCTCACCCTCGCGCTCAACTGGAAGTTCCTCAAGCCCGTGGGCATCCTCAGCGTTCTGAACGCGGGCGCAGCCCAGTCCATAGCGCCCATGGCAACGGTAGGCGCGATGGTCGGCTTCGCCAACGTCGTCACCAGCACCGAGGCCTTCACAAGCCTGACCAACGCACTCTTCGGCATGGACATCCCGCCCGTCCTGCTGGTCATCCTCTTCTGCGGTATCATCGCGGCGCTTACCGGCGGCTCCGGCACCGGTTTCCTCGTCTCGCTGCCCATCCTGGCACCAACACTGCTGGCTCAGGGCGTGGACCCCGAGATGATACACAGGGTCGGCCTCTTTGCCGGCACGGCCTTCTCCATGCTGCCCTACAGCGGAGTCATCCTCATGTTCCTGCCCATCTCCGGGCTCAAGCTCAAGGACATCTACGGCCAGGTTTTCTGGACAATGGTCGTTTGGGGACTCGTGAGCACCGCGCTCGTGGCCGCGCTCTGGGCCATCGGCCTGTGAGCCTCCGTCCTGCGCTATCCGGAAAACCTTGAATAGGAGCGGAATATGGGTATTATCGGATGCCTTCTATCTTTTGTCATAGTAATTTTCCTAGTATATAAAAACTGGTCGGTGCTCCTGGCGGGACTGGCGGGCGCGCTCGTCTGCATAGCGGCGAACGGCCTGCCGCTCTGGGACTCCATAAACGACATATACCTGAGCAAGATGGTGGCCTTCATCGGCAGCTTTTTCCTCATCTATCTCTTCGGCTGCATCGAGGCGCAGATCTACAGCCGCAGCGGAGCAGCCCTGGCTATAGCGGACGCCATCTCCGGCTGGATAAACATAGACAAAATGCCCCAGCAGAGAAAGCAGCTCATGGCCATGCTCATTCTGACGCTCATCGGCACGGTTCTGGCCTACGGCGGCATTATCGTGACGGTAGTCATCATCCTGCTCTATCCCATCTCGCTCAGCCTGCTTGAGAAGGCGGACATACCCAAGAAGTTCGTGCTCGGCATACTGGCGAACGGCACCTTCACCTTTGCCCTCACGGGACCCGGCAGCCCCCAGACCACGAACATCGTGGCGATGAACTTCCTCGGCACCTCGTCCACGAGCGGCCTGGTGGCGGGAATCATCGGCTCGCTCGCAGAGCTGGCCGTGACCCTGTTCGTCCTGAACGCCATGATAAACCGCGCCCGGGCGGCGGGCGAGCACTTCGCCTACCACGAGAAGGACGAGGTCTACGCCCCCGGAAGAGAGAAACCGGGTTTCCTCCTGGCGGTGTTTCCGCTGGCGGCGGTGTTCCTGCTGTTCATAGTCTTTGGGGTCCGCATAGAGTATGCCCTGGCGGCCGGGGCGGTGCTGTCGCTGGCCGCCTTCTGGAAGTATCTCCGGGAGGAGGGCGTGCAGCCCGTCCTGAACGCGGGCGCGCTCAGCAGTATCAGCCCGGTGTTCACTGTCGGCGCGATAGTCGGTTTTGCGGGGATAGTCACGAGTACGGAGGCCTTCTCGCAGATCGTGGCGGGGATCGTGGAGATCCCGCTGCCGCCGGTGGTGCTGCTCATCATCTGCGTAGCCATAACCTGCGCGCTGACGGGCGGCTCCTCAACCGGACTGCTCGTCTGCCTGCCGGTGATGGCGCCCGTGTTCATCGACCAGCTGGGCATGGACCTCGAGCTCGTCCACCGTGTTTCGACCTTTGCCGGAAGCATCCTGGACACGCTGCCATACAGCGGCTCCATCCTCATGCTCCTGCCTGTCTGCCACATGAAGCTCAAGGAGATATACCCGGCCATGTTCGTCACGACGGTGCTTTCCACGCTGGTCGGCACGGTGGTCATCGCGCTCATCATGACGCTCTTCCCCATGCTGCCCTGAGCGAACGCAAATTACATCTGAAACGGAGAGAGAAGCCAAAATGGATAACAAAAACATTGATTACGACGTACTGTTTACCCCCTACAAGATAGGCAAGGTGACGATCAAGAACCGCATAGGCATGTCCGCCATGGGCCTGTTTTCCGCGAACACGGACGGCAGCCCCTCAATGTTCACCTCCGCCTTCTATGAGGACAGGGCGCGGGGCGGCACGGGCCTCATCATCGTCGGCGCGAGCATGGTCTCACGCGCGGCGGCGAACGGCATCACCGGCATGTATTGGGAGGACAAGTCCGTCGTCCCCCACCACACGGACATAGTCGAGCGCTGCCACAGGTACGGTGCGAAGGCCGCCATCGCTATCGGCGTGGGCTCCGGGCGCAACGCCTTCCTCACAATGCTCGACGGCAAGCAGCCCGTTTCCGCCTCGGCGATCCCCTCCCGCTGGGACCCGAATCTCCTCTGCCATCCCCTGACCGTGGACGAGATACACGAGTACGTTGCGGGCTATGAGCAGGCTGCCTATAGGGCAAAGTGCGCGGGGTATGATATAATCGAGGTCCACGCCCACTGCGGCTATCTCATAGACCAGTTCATGTCCCCGCTCTGGAACCACCGCGAGGACGAGTACGGCGGCAGCGACGAGAACCGTGCCCGCTTCGCCATCGAGATCCTGCAGGCGATAAAACGCGGCGCGGGCAGCGACATCCCGGTCATTTACCGCATCGCGCCGGACCACAGGGTCCCCGGCTCCCGCACGCTCGAGAACTGCGGACCGACCTTCGACGTCCTCTCCAAGGCCGGCGTGGACGCCTTTGACTGCGACGCAGGCTGCTATGACGTCATAGACTACATCTTCCCGACCCAGTACCTGGGTGACGCGCCCCTGGCTTACGTCCTGCCCACCGTCCGCAAATGCACGGACAAGCCCCTGCTCAACGCCGGCAACCACACGCCGGAGACCGCAGCAGAGCTTATATCCTCCGGCAAGAGCGACTTTGTTCTCTTTGGCCGCGGGCTCATCTGCGACCCCGACCTTCCCAAAAAGCTCATGAACGGAGAGCGTGAGAACGTCCGCCCCTGCATGCGCTGCCTGGAGGAGTGCGTCCGCCGTACCGTGGACCGCATAACCAAGGTCAGCTGCGCGCTCAACCCCCGCGTGAACGAGGAGATGTTCTTCAACATCAAAAAGGTCGAAAAGCCGCTGAACGTCATGGTCGTCGGCGGAGGCCCAGGCGGACTCGAGGCCGCCCGCGTTGCGGCTCTGGAGGGCAACACCGTGCACCTCTACGAGAAGTCCGGAGTCCTGGGCGGCAACATGCTGGTGGCTTCCACCCCGGATTTCAAGAGCCCCATCCAGGAGCTTCTCAAGTGGTACGAGCTGCAGATGAAGAACACCGGCGTGAACGTCCACATGAACGCCGAGATAGGCGCTGACGATCCGCGCTTCGAGCAGGCGGACCTCATCGTCATGGCAACGGGCGCGAACGAGTTTGTCCCGCGCATCCCCGGCGTGGACGGGGGTAACGTCGTCAGCGTCATAGATGCGCACATGAACTGGGACCTCGTCAAAGGCGAGCGCATCGTCGTCTGCGGCGGCGGTCTCTCCGGCTGCGAGGCGGCCTACGACCTGGCAAAGGAGAAGGGCATGTCCGTCACCGTCGTCGAGATGGGGGACAAGGTGCTCAACGGCGTGTTCACGATAAACGCGGATTCGCTCCTGCGCAAGATGCAGGGCTACGACATCACCCTGCGTACCTCCGCCCGCGTCACGCGCGTCACGGAAGAGGGCGTCTACATAGAGCACGAGGGCCAGGAGGAGTTCCTGCCCTGCGACACGGTGGTCGCAGCCTTCGGCCTGACGCCGAACGCGAAGGTGGCGGAGGCCGTCCGCGCCAAGCACCCCAAAAAGACCTGGATAATCGGGGACAGCGAGGAAATAGGCAACATAGGCAAGGCCGTCCGCGGCGGCTACTACGCGGCCATGAGCCTCATCGACTGAAGAGAAAGGAAGAGAGCAAATGTTTGATCTCACTGGAAGGAATGCGGTTGTCACCGGAGCCTCTGCCGGACTGGGCCGCGAGATAGCCCTGGCCCTTGCGGGGCAGGGCGCGAACGTTGCCATTCTGGCCAGGCGCGAGAACAAGCTCGAGGAGGTCGCGGCCGAGATCCGCGCGCTGGGTGTGGACTGCCTGGTGGTCAAGTGCGACGTCACGATAAACGCCCAGGTCGAGGCGGCGGCGGCCAAGTGCATCGCGCACTTCGGGAAGGTGGACATCCTGGTGAACAACGCCGGTGGGGGCCACCAGATAGACGCCGCGGAGGGCGACCTGGACGACTGGCTGAGCATCGCAGACCTGAACCTCAACAGCGTCTACCGCTGCTGCCGCGCTTTCGGCAAGCACATGATAGATAACGGCTACGGCCGCATAATAAACATCGCCTCCATGTACGGCCTCGTGGGCAGCCGCGGGACCAAGAACTCGCCCTACGCGGCGGCAAAGGGCGGAGTCGTGAACCTGACCCGCGCCTTGGGCAGCGAGTGGGCAAGGTACGGCGTTAACGTGAACGCCGTTAGCCCCGGATACTTCAGGACAGAGGCCACGGAGGGCATGTGGGAGCTCGTAAATCAGATAGCCAGCGACAACACACCCATAAAGCGCGGCGGACGCCAGGGCGAGATCACCGCGCCCGTCTGCTTCCTTGCCAGCGACGAGGCGAGTTACATGGTAGGCGCGGTCATCCCCTGCGACGGCGGCTATACCTGCATTTGAGAAATAGGAGGTAAATACAAAGATGAGAGGATTCTGCCTTTCCTCCAGTTTCCCCGAAAAGGGAGTGGGCTGGCTCGAGATACCTAAGCCGCAGATACAAAACCCCTATGACGCAATCCTGGAGCCGGTGGCAGTCTCGCCCTGCACTTCCGACGTACACTCGGCCAGGGCGAACATGGCCGGCGGGAACGCTGCTTCCAACCTCATTCTGGGCAAGACCGGCCAGAAGCGCCCGGACATCGTCCTTGGACACGAGGCGGTGGGCCGCGTCGTGGAGGTTGGAGCGCTGGTAACGGACTTCAAGGTGGGGGATGTCGTTTCCGTCCCCTGCGTGACGCCGAACTGGCTGACGCTTGAGGTCCAAAACGGCTGGTATCAGCACTCCGGTGGCCAGGCTGGCGGACGCTTCACCTCCCTGCGCGACCACGGCGTATTCGGAGAGTACTTCCGCATCCCCTTCGCGGACATGAACCTGGCCAGGATACCCGAGGGCGTCTCCCTGGCGGCGGGCGTCATGGCGACGGACATGATAACGACGGGCTTCAGCGCCGTCGAGATGGCGGAGGTCGCCTACGGCGACACCGTTGTGGTCATAGGCATAGGCCCTGTGGGCCTGATGTCCGTGGCGGGCGCAGCCCTGCGCGGCGCGGGAAGGATTATTGCAGTCGGAGGACGCGAGGTCACGCGCGAGCTGGCCGTGAAGTACGGCGCGGAGGTCACGGTGGACTACAGGGGCGGCGACCTCAGGCAGCAGCTCGACGAGGTGCTGGGTCCCAAGAAGGCCGACGCCGTCATCATAGCCGGCGGTAACGAAGACACGGTCAGCCTGGCGATGGGACTCGTACATGTCTACGGCCGCGTGGCGAATCTGCTGGGCCTTTCCGGTGAGGTGCTCATAAAGCCTGCGGACTCCGGGGCTTTCTGTGCGCACAAGACGTTGGTCGGCAATCTCTGCCCCGGCGGCAGGGTGCGGACGGAGCGGCTGCTCTCTATCGTGAAGTCCGGCCGCCTGGATGCTGACAGCCTTATCACCCACGAGTTCAGGGGCCTGGACGGCATTGAGCCGGCCTTTGACCTCATGGCGGCGAAGCCGGCGGAGCTCATAAAGCCCATCGTTTATATTTGAGGAAGCGGAAAGGGGCCGGCGTCCGAAAAGGACGCCGGCCCCAAGTGATTTTTATAGACAAAGACCCCCGGGCGGCGCCTAGGCGCAGCCCGGGGGTCTGGCGCGGAAGGAGGGATTTGAACCCTCGCTCGGCTCAACACCGACTACTCCCTTAGCAGGGGAGCCCCTTCGGCCTCTTGGGTACTTCCGCAGGTCAAAGCTCACATATATTATCATAGGAAAAGCAACTTGTCAAGATTGACATACATGAGGAAATGGACTATTATTTTTTTATTATGAGATATGACACGGTTATTTTCGATTTGGACGGCACTTTGCTCGATACGCTGGACGACCTGACGGACGGCGTGAACCACGCTTTGCGTGAATTCGGCTTCCAGGAGGCGACGCGGGAGGAGATACGCGCCCGCCTGGGCTACGGTTCCGGCTACCTTATCGCCAGCAGCGTGCCAGGCGGGAAAGATTGTCCCGTATATCAACAGGTGTTTGACTGCTACTTCGCCTACTACAGGGCGCACAGCGCGGACAAGACCAGGCCCTACCCCGGCATACCCGAGCTCCTGCGCGAGCTGGGGCGGAGGGGCGTGCGCTGCGCCATCGTCTCCAACAAACCACACCTGGCAACGCTGGACCTGGCGGAAAAATACTTCAAGGGCCTCGTGGCCACCGCTGTGGGCGACCAGCCCGGTGTGGTGGAGCGCAAGCCCGCGCCCGACACCGTTTGGGCAGCTATGCGCGAGCTTGGCGGCACCGGGGAGCGGAGCGTATACGTCGGGGACTCCGAGGTCGATATCCGGACCGCGCGTAATGCCGGGATCGACTGTGTCTCCGTGGACTGGGGCTTCCGCACGCGGGAACAGCTCCTGGGCTTCGGCGCGGCGCGCATAGTCTCAAGCGCAGAGGAGCTGCTCGAGGCGCTCGAGTGAATAATTGAAATTGGGGGAAAACTGTCCATGTCCGATATCGGCTGGATAATCATCATAACCGCCATCGCCGGAGTCGGCGGGACCGGCTTGGGCGGCGTTGTGGGCGCACTCCTAAAGCGCGATTCGAGCCGCATAGTCAGTCTGCTGCTCGCATTTGCCGGCGGGATCATGACAGGCGTCGTATGCTTCGACATGATAACCGGAGCACTCCAGCCGGAGGGCTCGGCGGAACAGGTGAACGTGTTTTTCGTCGTGGCTGGGGTCATGCTGGGCTACGTTGTCATCTGGGTCCTGAACGTCTGGATAGACAGAAAGACTAACCACGAGCTCGAACACATTGACGAGGACCACCCTAAGACCGCGGACGACTTGGACGAGCTCATCCACAGCGACCACTACGTCAGGCACGAAAATTGCTCCGAGGACGGCGGCCCGGCCTCCAAATACCAGCTCTTCATAGCGGGCGTTGTTATGGCTTGTGCCATCGCATTGCACAACATGCCCGAGGGTATGGTCATAGGCGCGTCCTACGCGGGCAACCGCGCCGCGGGTCCGCTCGGCGGCTCGGGACTTATCATGGCAGTCATCATCGGCCTGCACAACATCCCAGAGGGCATGGCTGTCTCCGTGCCGCTCATAACCGGTGGCTCCAAGCGTCTGCGCGCCGTCGTCATAACTGCGCTCTCCGGCGCGCCCACCATCATCGGCGCGGTTCTCGGCTTCTGTCTGGGTACGCTCTCGCCGATGTGGCTGTCGCTCTCTTTGAGCTTTGCCGCCGGCGCAATGTTCTATGTCGTGTTCGGCGAGCTGCTGCCGGAAGCCATCCTGATGTGGCGCTCAAAGCTCCCGGCTTTCGCCACGGTGGTAGGCGTGCTGGTGGGTCTTATACTAATTTACATTTAATGCGCAAATAATGCTTGACAAAGCGGAAAAATCGGATATAATATCTTTTGCGCATAGCGGGATTGTGTAAAGGTAGCACAGCGGACTCTGACTCCGTATGTGAGGGTTCGAATCCTTCTCCCGCTGCCAGCGGGCGTCCCAAAAAGGGGCGCCCGCCTTTTGTTTTTCCAGATATGGAGGAGTTATGAAGAAAACCCTGTCGATTACGATTTTGCTTGCAATGCTCTGCGCGCTTTTATCCGGCTGCGGCGCGCAATCCGAGCCGGAGGGTGAGGGCATTTCCGTTGTGGCGACGGTGTTCGCGCCCTATGACTTCGCGCGCCAGCTCGTTGGAGAGCGGGGCGAGGTGACGCTGCTGCTGCCGCCCGGCTCCGAGGCTCACTCCTATGAGCCCTCCCCGAAGGACATTATCGAGATACAGAACTGCGACCTCTTCATTTACGTCGGCGGAGTGTCGGACGCATGGGTGTCCGACGTGCTGGAGTCCGTGGGCGGGGAAGTGCGCACCGTGACGCTCATGGACTGCGTGGAGCTGCTTGAGGAGGAGCATGTGGAGGGCATGGAGGTGGACGAGGACGAGCACGAGGGAGAGATCGAGTACGACGAGCACGTCTGGACCAGCCCGCGCAACGCGGAGCTCATCTGCGAAAAGATCGCAGCGGCGCTCTGCGAGGTAGATCCGGAGGGTGCGGAAGAGTACGGCACCGCGCTCGAGTCCTACTGCGCGCAGCTGGACGAGCTGGACGCGGCCTTCACGGAGGTCGTGGAAAACGGCGTGCGGGACACCGTCGTTTTTGGGGACCGCTTTCCGCTTTTGTACTTTGCCAAGGCCTACGGGCTCAATTACTACGCGGCCTGGCCGGGATGCGCGGACGAGGCCGAGCCTTCCGCGGCCACGGTCACCTTCCTTATAGACAAGGTGAAGGCGGAGGGGATACCCGTGGTTTTCCACATAGAGCTCTCAAACGAGGACATGGCGGACACCATCTGCAACGAAACGGGCGCGAAGAAAATGCTCTTTTCCGCCTGCCACAATGTGACGCGGGCGCAGTTTGACGCGGGAGTGACGTATCTGGAACTCATGTGGCAGAACGTGGACGCTTTGAGGGAGGCGCTCGGCTGATGGAACTATTGCGGTGCAGCGACCTCAGCTTCGCTTACGGCGGCGAAACGGTGCTCAGGGGAGTGAACTTTGCCGTGAACGCCGGGGACTACCTCTGCGTCGTGGGCGAGAACGGCTCAGGCAAGTCCACGCTCATGAAGGGCCTCCTGGGTCTCAAGGAGCCGGAGTCGGGCAGCATCGAATATGCGGGCGGGCTCAAACGCAATGAGATAGGCTACCTCCCGCAGCAGACGGCGCTGCAAAAGGACTTTCCCGCCTCGGTGTTTGAGGTCGTGCTCTCGGGCAGGCTCAACAGCATGGGCAGGCGGTTCTTCTATTCGAAGGAGGACAAGAAAGAGGCCGAGCGCAACCTGGACAGGATGGGCATGCTCGAATATAAAAAGCGCTGCTACCAGGAGCTCTCCGGCGGCCAGCAGCAGCGCGTACTGCTGGCTCGGGCGCTCTGCGCGACGAGCAGACTGCTGCTCCTGGACGAGCCTGTGGCCGGACTGGACCCGGTGGCGACAGGGGAAATGTATAACCTCCTAAAGCTCATAAATCTCTGCGACGGCGTGACGGTCATCATGGTCTCGCACGACGTGGCCGCGGCGGAGCGCTACGCCACACACATACTGCAGCTTGGCCACTCACAGCTCTACTTCGGCTCAGTGTCGGGTTACAGAGGCAGTGAGGCGGAGCGGAGACTGAGGGGAGGCGGCTGCAAATGATACTGCTTGAAATGCTGTCCTACCCCTTCCTGGTGCGGGCCTTCGTAGTTGGCGTACTGGTTTCGCTCTGCGCGGCGCTTTTGGGGGCCTCTCTGGTCCTGAAGCGCTTTTCGATGATAGGCGACGGGCTCTCGCACGTGGGCTTCGGCGCTCTGGCCATAGCCTCGGCGCTCGGCGTGGCGCCCCTGGCTGTTGCGGTGCCTGTGGTGGTCGTGGCGGCGGTGCTGCTCCTCAGAGTCTCTCAGTCCGGCAAGGTCAGGGGCGACGCCGCGGTGGCGCTTATCTCGAGCGGCGCGCTGGCCGTGGGCGTCCTGGTGATCTCGCTCACGAGCGGCGTGAACACCAACGTCTCGAACTACATGTTCGGCAGTATACTGACTATCTCGAGCTCGGACGCGGTGCTGAGCGTCATACTCTGCGCGGCGGTGCTCGTGGTGTTCACGCTTTTCTATCCGCGCATCTTCGCCGTCACCTTTGACGAGACCTTTGCCAGGGCGACTGGTACAAAGGCCGAGGGTTACAACATGCTGCTCGCCATCCTGACCGCGGTGACAGTTGTCCTGGGCATGAGAATGATGGGCGCGCTGCTCATCTCGAGCCTTATCATATTTCCGGCGCTCTCGGCAATGCGGGTGTTCCGGAGCTTCCGCTCTGTGACGGTCTGCTCGGCTGTACTGGCGGTAGTGTGCTTCACGCTGGGCATGTGCCTCTCCTATGCGCTGGAGACGCCTTCAGGCGCGAGCGTGGTGGCCGTGAATATTTTTGCCTTCGCGGGCTTTGCGCTCTGCGGGCGGCTGCTGCGCCGCAGGTGAGGCCCGGCAGTTTGCACAAGGCGAACATTGTCCTGCGCCCGGAATATCCAGTTTCGGGCGCATTATTCATTGATTTTTGAATATTTTCGGCTGCAAAGGGCGCAAGTATGGGCATTTTAGCATAAAAACACAATTATTCATTGACAAAGATGACCGGCTGGTGTATGATTGACGACGTTATCAAACCGGCGGTGAGCCGGATATGGAAAGAGGATATTAAAGATGAAAAAGATACTTGCACTCATGCTTGCGCTCTGCATGGTCTTTGCGCTGGCGGCCTGCGGCGAACCCGCAAGCGAACCGAGCGACGCCCCCGTGAGCGAAGCGCCCGAGGCCAGCGAGGCCCCCGCTTCTGAGGCTCCCGAGACTGAGACTCCCGCTGATGCGGAAGGCGGCCTGACCATCGTGGACGGCAAGCTCACCATGAGCACCAACGCGCAGTTCCCCCCCTATGAGATGACCACCGACGACGGCGGCTTCGAGGGCATCGACGTCGAGATCGCCACCGCTATCGCCGAGAAGCTGGGCCTCGAGCTCGACATCCTCGACATGGACTTCGACAGCGCGCTGCTGGCCGTCCAGCAGGGCAAGAGCGACATCGTCATGGCCGGCGTCACCGTCAATGACGACAGGCTCCTGGTCATGGACTTCAGCACCAGCTATGCCAACGGCGTCCAGGTCGTTATCGTTAAGGAAGGCAGCGACATCACCATCGACAACATGGGCGAGGGTCTCATCGGCACCCAGCGCGGCACCACCGGCAACATCTACTGCACCGACGACTACGGCGAGGAGCATGTTGTGGCTTATGACGACGGCTTCACCGCTGTTCAGGCTCTCGTGAACGGCCAGGTCGACTGCGTCGTTATCGACAACGCTCCTGCTCAGGAGTTCGTCAAGAACAACGCCGGCCTCGCCATCCTCGATACCGAGTATGCCAACGAGGACTACGCCATCGGTGTGAACAAGGGCAACAGCGCTCTGCTTGACGCCATCAACGGCGCCCTCGAAGAGCTCATCGCCGACGGTACCGTCCAGAGCATAATTGATAAGTACATCCCGGCCGCCGAGTGATCCCCGGCAGGGCAGATACATAAGAAGCTCCAAAAGGGCGGCACACAGCCGCCCTTTTGTCAGCGAAACGAGAATTTCTGAGGAAAGAGAGAGGTGGGCGCCGTGAGCATGGCCGAGGCCTATGCGCTTTGGAAAGCCATGAGCATTGCCGGAGAAGAATTAACCGTCTGGCAGGACATCTACGTCAAATTCTATCAGGCCTTCATCGAGGCCGACCGCTGGAAGCAGTACCTGGCTGGCATGGGTACTACGCTGTATGTAACGGTCATCGCTATACTCATAGGTATCGTTCTCGGCGTTATCGTGGCGTCCATTCGCACGGCGCACGACCAGCAGCGCAGAAAAAAGAACATATTCCTTGGCTTTTTCAACGCGATATGCAAGGTCTATGTGACGGTGATACGCGGTACTCCTATGATGGTCCAGCTCATGATACTGGGCTTTGTCATTTTCAAGAGCAGCCGCAACTTTACGATGGTCGGCGCGCTGGGCCTGGGCCTGAACTCCGGCGCTTATGTGGCGGAGATCATACGCGGCGGCCTCATGTCGCTGGACCAGGGCCAGTCCGAGGCGGGCAGAAGCCTGGGGCTGGGCTATATGGACACGATGCGGTTCATAGTTGTGCCGCAGGCATTTAAGGCAGTCCTGCCCGCTCTGGGCAACGAATTTATCATACTGCTCAAGGACACCTCCCTGCTGAACATCATAGGAGGCAAGGAGCTGGTCCACGCGGCGCAGGGCATCATGAACCGGACCTGGGAGCAGATGTTCCCGCTGCTGGGCATATCCTTCATGTATCTGATAATGGTCATGATACTCAGCTGGCTGCAGGGTAAACTCGAAAGGAGGCTGAGACAGAGTGAGCGCTGACGTCATAATCCGCGTCGAGGACGTGAAGAAATACTATAACGGCGGCAAGGTCAAAGCGCTTGACGGCGTCAGCACCGAGATCCGCCGCGGCGAGGTCGTGGTCATCATAGGACCCTCCGGCGGCGGCAAGAGTACACTCCTGCGCTCGCTGAACCTCCTTGAAGAGCCCACAGAGGGCAAGATATATTTCGAGGACGAGGATATAACCGACCCGAAGATAGATATAGACCTCCACCGGCAGAAGATGGGCATGGTGTTCCAGCACTTCAACCTGTTCCCGCATATGACCATCCTGCACAACATGACGCTCGCCCCCATCCGCGTGCTCAAGCGCTCCAAGCAGGAGGCGGAAGCCAAGGCCATGGAACTGCTGACCAGAGTCGGCCTCCAGGACAAGGCCAACAACTATCCGCAGCAGCTCTCCGGCGGGCAGAAGCAGCGTGTGGCCATCGTCAGGGCGCTGTGCATGGACCCGGAGGTGATGCTCTTCGACGAGCCCACCAGCGCGCTGGACCCGGAGATGGTCGGAGAAGTCCTGGACGTCATGAAAACCCTTGCGCAGGACGGCATGACCATGGTCGTCGTCACCCATGAGATGGGCTTTGCCCGCGAGGTGGGCAGCCGCGTGCTCTTCCTTGCAGACGGAAAATTGGTCGAGGAAGGCACACCCAAAGATATATTTGAGAATCCCCAGAGCCCTCGCTTGCAGGACTTCCTCAGCAAGGTGCTCAAGTGAATCACAGTATCAGCAAAGACGCCGGCATCCAGCCGGCGTCTTTGCTGTTGTTATGGCGGCACTCCGGCGGGCGGAGTTAGCACTCGAAATGGAAGAGTGCTAATATTAACAGTATGTTCATAATTCGTTCATGCATTATTAAAATTTGTACTGTATTTTTATATACGTAAACAGACGAGGTTAGTGATTAGCCGAACGAAGTTTATCGAACACATTACAAAGTATATTAATAACATGGAGGTTTTGATCATGTTTGAACTTATGCCTTATGCCACCCGCAGGACTGTTATGAATCCGTTTTCCTTCTTCGACAGCGACTTCTGGGGAACTGCTGCCGGCGAGATAAAGACCGACATCACCGACACCGGCGACGCCTTCAAGCTGGAAGCTGACCTTCCGGGCTTCAAGAAGGAGGACATCAAGATCGGCCTTGAGAATGACCGCCTGACCATTTCGGCGGAGCGCAAGGACGAGCACGAGGAGAAGGGCAAGAACGGCTGCATCCGCCGCGAGCGCAGCTACGGTTCCTTCACAAGGAGCTTCGACGTCTCCGGCATCGACACCGCGGCAATCAGCGCGGCCTATACCGACGGCGTCCTGACCCTGACCCTGCCGAAGAGGCCCGAGCTGGTCCCCGAAAACAGGCAGATTGCCATTCAGTAACAGCGGTACGTAAAAAATTCCCGGAGCTTATGCTCCGGGAATTTTTTATCCTCTGAGGAACTTGAGAACGTCCGCTGCGTTCGTATCGGGCTTTACCTTGGGCATGACCTTTTGGATGATGCCGTCCTCGCCTATGATGAAGGTGGAGCGGACGACGCCCATGCTGACCTTGCCGTAATTCTTTTTTTCCTGCCAGACGCCGTAGGCCTCTATGGCCTGGCGCTCCGGGTCGGAGAGCAGGACGAAGGGCAGGGAATTCTTTTCCGCAAACTTAGCGTGTGAGGCAGCGGAGTCCCGGCTGATGCCGATGACTACCGTGCCTAGGGCTTCAAACTCGGAATAGGCCCCGGCAAAAGCGCAGGCCTGGCGCGTGCAGCCCGGGGTATTGTCCCGCGAGTAAAAGTAAACTACGACCCGCTTGCCCAGATAGTCCGAGAGGGAGACGGGCTTCCCGTCCTTATCCGGGAGCGTGAAATCCGGTGCTTTCATTCCGGCTTCTAGCATATGTATTACCTCCTGGGTTTATTTATCCTCCGCGGCGGCGGAGAGGGTGAGCATGGAGTAGAGGAAGCCGCGGGCCTCGATGAGCTCCTTAAAGCTGCCGAGCTCGCGCAGACGGCCGCCAATGAGCACAGCCACGGCGTCGAACCGGCGGAGGACGGCCTCGTTCAGGTCATGCGTGACGACTATCTTGGCGGTGTCGGGGATATCCAGCACAGCGCACATGACCTCGGTGGCCGTGGGCCTGTCGAGCGCGGCCGTGGCCTCGTCTACGAGCAGGACGGGCGTTTTTTTGAGGAGGCTGCGCGCTATGGAGACGCGCTGGCGCTCGCCGCCGGAGAGGTTCTGCCCGTTCTCTCCGCAGACGAAGTCCAGTCCGCGCTCGGATATGAGTGCAGAAAGCCCCGCGCCCTCCAGAGCGGCCTCGACGCGCTCCGGTGCAAAGTCCCCGAACATCGTCACGTTCTTCTCTATGCTGCTGTTAAATATAAAGACTTCCTGCTGTATGACCGAGAGCAGCTCGTAGAGTGAGGCTGGCGATATATCACGCAGCTCCGTGCCGTCTATGCTAATGCTGCCCTCATAGCCCCTGTGGTGGCCCATGAGCAGCTGCAGGAGCGTGGACTTGCCGCTGCCGGAGGGGCCGACGATGGCGAGACTGCCGCCCGCCGGGACGCTCAGGTCGATATTCCTGAGCACCGGCTCGCCCTCGGTGTAGGCGAAGCAGAGGTTTTTTATCGCGATGCCCTCTTTCAGCTCGGCAGGGACGTTCTCGCCCTTTGTCTCACCGTCCTCGGTCATGAGCCCGGCGAGCTTGTCCATGAGCTCGATTGAGGCCTTGCGGTTGGCGAGGATGGGCGGAACGGTGGAGATGGGCGAGATGACGAAGTTCATGAGCTGCAAAAAGGCCACGGCGACGCCCGCGCTTATGGTGTAGCCATTCCCGGCGAGCAGCGCGGCGGCAATGAACACGCCGAACTGCGCCAGGAAGCCCGCGCCGCCTGCAAGCATATTGACGAGGCCGTTGGTTTTGCGCCGGTTGTACTTCGCGTCCTCCAGGCTGCCTGAGACATCCTCGAACATGCCGCGCACGCTGGCTTCGGCCTTGAAACTCTTGATGACGGAAAAACCTGCAAAGCTCTCCTTGACGGCCTCGACATAGCTCTCGTTCTTTTCCGATACGGTCTTTTCGCATTCCGCGAGCTTGCCGCCGCAGACTAGGGAGGCAGCGACTGGCAGCAGCGCGAGCACTACGGCGGCGACGGTGAGGATGGGGCTGTACCAGAGCATCATGACGAGCGCCCCGGCAAAGCCCGCGAGCTCCATGACAAGTGTGAATATATTTGAAAGGTAATTCGTCTCTATTGAGACAACGTCGTTCGTGAGCAGGGATATGAATTTGGCGCTGTTCTCCTTGGAGACGAAGCTGACGCTGCGCTCGAGAATGCCGGAGAAGGCAAAGTTCTTGTACTGCACGACGGCGCGGCGGACAAAGGCCGAGCAGGCGTAGCGCTGCAGGTCGTAGGCGACTATGAACACGGCGAAGGAAGCCGCAAAGATGAGCAGGATGCTGCCCAGGCCGGAGCCGCTGGAAACGACGACATCCACAAGGCGCTGCATGAGCCAGGCGGTGACGAGGTTTACGCCCGTGAGCAGCAGCATACAGACTACGGATACTATGAGTGCGGGCAGGTTCCCCCGAAAAAAGCAACCCTCGAGTTCGCGCCTGAGCGCCCTGCTGCGGCTTTTAGAGTCCATGGTCCACAACCCTCCCGATATCGTACATTCATTATAAACAAAGCTGAAAAAGTACGCAAGCAGATAATGACAAACTCAGAGCCGGGCGCCCAAGATGGGTGCCCGGCTCCTTTTGCTGTGGGAGGAAAAAGTATAGGTGTTCAGTTTGCAAGGTCGCCGGCAGCCTTTATCTTAACGCGGTTGGTGTTCCCGGCGTAGTAGGCGAGGGGAACGTCCTCGACCTCGATTATCTCGACGGTCTCGCGGATGGCACCAGCAGCGACGGCGAGGTCAACGGCCTCGGCCTTGGCCTGCTCGAGGGCCTTGTCGCGCGGGATCTCGTCATAGTTTATGAGCTTCTCGAAGGTGCCGCTGACCTTGGAGATGGCGGAACCTATGGCGTTTGCGCAGCCGAAATGGTCCGGCTTCACGACGGCCGCCGCGCCCGCAAGCTTCTCCGGCAGCACGATGGAGCCGCCGCCGACGAGGATGACGTCGCTGTCCGCGCTCGAGACCTTCATGGAGTCGATGGCGTCCTCGACCAGCGTGCCGATGGCGGCAAGGGCCTTTTTCGCAAGCTCCTCTGGGATGTGCGCAACCTTGGAGGCGTCGCCGAGCTCGACCATGCCGAGCCGCACGGCGATGTCGGTGGCTGTGAGCACGTCGCCGCCAAAGACCAGGGCCTTCTTCGTTATCTCATAGCCCACGCTGTCCGGGCCGACGGTGACGCTGCCGTCCGCGTGCTCGCGCACGATGGAGCCGCCGCCGAGGCCGATGGAGACCACGTCCGGCATGCGGAAGTTCGTGCGGACGCCGCCTATCGTGACGGCCACGCTGGACTCGCGCGGGAAGCCGTTCTGGATGACGCCGAGGTCGGTGGTCGTGCCGCCGACGTCGATGACTATGGCGTTCTGCAGGCTGCTCAGGTAGCTCGCGCCGCGGATGGAGTTCGTCGGCCCGCAGGCGACGGTGAGGATGGGGTAGCGCCGCGCGTGCTCCATGGTCATAAGAGTGCCGTCGTTCTGGCTGAGGTAGACGTCCGCGTTCGTGATGCCCTCGTCCGCGAGGCTCTGGGCAAAGCCCTCGGTGAAGCGCTCAGCGACCTTCCAGAGCGCGGCGTTGAGGATAGTGGCGTTTTCACGCTCTATGAGGCCCATGGAGCCTATCTCGCTCGAGATGGAGACGTGCACGTCCTCGCCCATGACCTCGCGGCAGAGCGCGGCGGCCTCGAGCTCGTGGTCGTTGCGCACGGTGGAGAACACGCAGGAGATGGCGATGGACTTGACGCCCTTTTCTTTCATCTCGAGGAAGAACTTCTTCGCAGCTTCCGCGTCGAAGGGGGCGAGCTGCTTGCCGTCGTACTCAAAGCCGCCGCCTATGACGGCGCTGCCGACGGCGATCCTGCTGATGTCCTCAGCCCAGTCCACCATGGGCGGTATGCCGAGCGTGGCGGGCGCGCCTATGCGGAGGATGCCGATGGGCGCGAGGTTCTTGCGCTCGACGATGGCGTTGGTGCACTGGGTGGTGCCGAGCATGGCCTGCTTTATCTGGCTGCGGTCCACGCCTGACTGCGCCAGCACGGTGCGCAGGGCGGCGAGGATGCCGTCGTAGATATCGCCGGTGGTGGGGCATTTGATGTCCGCCACGACGTTCAGATTTTCGTCTATGAGTACGGCGTCTGTGTTCGTGCCGCCGACGTCTATGCCGAGCTTATACATTGAAGCACACCTCCTTGCAGCGTTCCTCGAGCGGGATGTAGTCCGTGTCCACGCCGAAGTAGCGCGGGCCGACGAGCTCGAGTCCGGCCTCGCAGCGCCACATCTCGAAGCAGCGCAGGCCGAGAACGATGACGCGCTTGCCGTATTTGAGCGCGTCCGTCGTGACGGGGGCGAAGGTCTCAGTGTCCACAAGGCAGATTAGGTCCGGCGTTGTGGCGACGAGCTTGCCGTCCACCTCGGCGGTGAGGTTCTCATTCTGGAACTCGACGGCGGCCGTGTGGCCTTTGCACTCGGCTATGCCCTCGAGCACGACGCGGCCGAAGTTAAAGCCCGCGCGCGTCTCGCGCAGGACGTCCGCAATCTTGCCCTTGAAGAGTTTGTAGCCCTCCGTGAATTCAAGGAAGTGCTTCTCCGGGTCGTCCGCGGTCTTGACGGTGCGTATGGCCTCGCCCAGCCGCTGGCTGCGTGTGACGATGCCGCGCACGCCGTATTTCTTCATCTGCGCGCCGCTCATGGAATAGAGCGAGACGGAGACGGAGCCGCCGCAGCTCATCGTGACTGAGCGTGCGAGCTCTTCGGTCCACTTGTTGGTGATGGTCTCGAAGATGACGGTGTTGCCCTTTTCGTCGGTGAGGGCCATGGGGGTCGCGCTGATGCCGCCTATGGTGAAGGTGACCATCTGCAGCTCAGGGAAGGCGCGGCCCATGCCGTCCACGTCCACGAGCGGCAGACCCAGCCGCGCCGCCGCAGCGATGGGCAGCATGGAGTTCACGCCGCCCGCCTCGATGGGCATGAAGGCGTATATCTTCTTGCCGAAGAAGCGTGAGACCATCTCATATAGCCTCTGGTACTCATCCCCGCCGATGGCCTTTTCGGCCAGGACGGTGGGCGCGCCCATCATGGCGATGGGAACGACAAGCGCGTCGTCCGGCACCTCGTCCGGGTCCAGCAGCGTGACCTCTCCGCAGTCGCGCACGGCGCCTATGGCCACGAGCTTGCCGACGTAGGGGTCGCCTCCGCCGCCCGCGCCAAGCAGTGCCGCGCCGGTGGCGATGTCTTCGATCTCGGGTATCCCGATCTTGCGCAATTATAACAACTCCTTTATCCTGTTTCGCGCGGAAAAGGGCGGAGACGGGCTCCGCTCTTTTCCGTTATTTACTCATTATATCTCAGTTTGCCTTTTTGGGAAAGGCGGCGGCGAGAATGACATAGAGCACGAGGGACACGACTATGCCGTTCACAGGGCCGACGAAGAAAGGCGTGTTCAGGAAAGGCACGGCCTCGACGAGCCCGGGGAAACTGGCAAAGGTGCCGCCGGTGATGCAGGCAACGAGCGCGCCCACAAGGAAGGAGATAAGGCCCGCGGCAGAGACGCCCTTGCTGAAGTAGAAATTTTCCTTTTTGCCCTTGCCGGTTATCCAGTAGGCGGCGATGATGACTCCGGCCAGCGGCGGGATGAGGGCGCTCATGAGGGAGAGGAAGCCCTGGAAGGAGTTCAGCAGGCCGAAGGCGGCCAGCAGGGTGCCGATGGCGCCGGAGATACCGGTGGTGATCTTGAACTTGCTCTCGTCAAAACCGAGCAGGTTGCTCAGCGCGAGGCCGCCGGAGTAGGCGTTCGTGACGTTGGTCGTCCAGGTGGCGAGCACGAGGGCGATGAGGCCGAGAACGGGTACGCCCAGGGAAACGAGGATAGCCGAGATATCGTACTGGCCGGTGACGATGCTCATGAGCGCGCCGGTCAGCAGCATGAAGAGGCCAGCGGGCATGACGCCGACGATGGAGCTCTTCACGACGTCCGCGCGGCTCTTGGCAAAGCGGCAGTAGTCCGCCGAGATAACGCCGCCGAGCGCGAAGGAGGCGACGACCATTGAGATGCCGTAGACAAGGCCGGCGGAGGTCTCGGGCGCGTAGGCTGCGATTGCGGCGCCGCCGTCGTTCTTCACGATGCCGGCGATGAGGCCGTAGAGGCAGACTATGACGAGCAGGGGGACGGCTATGTAGTTGAGCCACTTGAGGCCTTTGAAGCCCGCACAGGCCGTTGCCAGCATGATGACACCCCAGATTATGGAGCAGACGGCTACGAAACCGGTCGTCGCCTCCATGCCGAGCAGGGGGGCTATCATGGTCGCGAAGGCCTGACCGCAGGTCGCGGACTGTATGCCGAACCAGCCGATGCAGGCGATGGCTATGAGCGTGCTTATGACATATCTCGCGCCCTTCTCGCCCAGCGCTCCGGAGGCCATAACGGCGACGGGCAGTCCCGTGTCGCAAGCCTGCATGCCAATAAATATCATATAGACGCAGATTAGGCCGTAGCCGATAAGTATGGAGATGACGATCTCCGCCAGCGAGAGTCCGCCGCCCGAGAGGACGCCGCCTATCATCAGGCAGGGTACGCAGATCATGCCGCCGGCCCAGACCGCCGCGATGGAAAGCCAGCTTTGCCTCTGGCTGGTCTGTACTTCAAATCCGCTCTGTTTTTCGCTCATACTTTCTCACATCCTGATCCAATAGATTGCCGGCGAGATCTCCGTCCCCCAACGGGTCCTTCGCCGTTTTCAGCAGTATAGCACTTTAATTCGGCAGAGAAAACTGTCGCATAGGCAAAAAACAAAGCCCGGCTCCTTGTCCTTTTGGACAAAGAGTCGGGCGGCATTTGTGCGCTTAGTTCAACATCAGGCGTCTCAGGGCGCAAGCTTTGTACAGCTCCAACATTTCCGGCATCTTGTCAGGCTTGTGACCAAGTAGATTGGAAATGCGGCGTATCCTGTACTTTACGGTGTTTTTGTGCAGGTATAAAAGCTCAGAGGTCTGCGTGACGCTGGATTCTCCATCCAGCAAAAAGACGGACAGCGTGGTTACGAGGTCCAGGTCCTCGTTGTCCTTTTGTACAGGGGAAAGAGGACTCAGACAGCTGTCCAGAACTGCCTCTCCGCCCTGGATCAGCTGGCGGCAGGAGCGCGCAAACTCCAGGTCGCCCAGGGTAAAGACACGCCGCGACGGGTAGATGCGCTGTGCATCCGCGAGGCTGTCTTTGCAGCAGAGGTAAGCGGCGCGGACATTTGCGGTGTTCTGCAGGCCGGAGCAGCGGCAGAGCGCGGCGTCCGGCAGGCCGGATGAGACGGCCTCCATGACCGTTTCAGTCATGCGCTCCGCCTCCTGCTGCGTCAGCGGAGTGCTCATGAAGATGAGCAGTCTGCCGCCGTATACGTCCATGATGAGCGAACCCGAAAAACCGGCGAAGCTGTCCTTTAGTGCGGGAAGGCGGTCCGTGAAGAGACGTTTGGACTCCTCTTCTGCGGACTGGACGATCCACATCTCGTGTATCGCCGCAACGTCCACGCGAAAGATCTCTGCAAGGCGGCGCATTTTCATCGGCTCATCCTGCAAGATTGCTCGGACGAGCTCGTGTATAGCTATCTCCCCGTGCTTGCGGCCCCAGATGTTTATGCAGACCCGGGTCGCGTCCAGGACCTGACCCAGGGTTACCGAGTCCAGAGGCAGCCCCGCCTTTATGAGCAGCAGCTCCATGTGCTGGCCGCCGTCCGTGCTGAGGGTCAGGCGGTAGAGCCGCGAATCAGGGACAAAGGTGCAGGTCTCACTCCCGCCGGGTTCCGGCCAGGTCTTGAGCGCCTTGAAGCCGCAGATGATGTCCGACTCAAAGCCGCGCGGCCAGGCCACGAGATTCAGAACATTGAACGCGGCGTCGCAGAGCAGGACGGAGGCGGAGATTCTGTCGCTGAGCATTTTTATAGCGGTGTTTACGGTTTGCAGATGCTTGGGAAGGGCGGAAACGCGGGCGAGTATGTCCAGGACGATGGAGCTGTTCTGAGCCCGGTCACGGAAGATGCAGTCCATGACATCGTTTATCACCTCGCCGTAACGCAGCGTAGCCTCGCCCTCCGGCATGGAGATGAGCACGAAGTCCAGCTCGTCCGCCAGATCTATGAGCCTCTGGTCCACCTCCGGGAGGTAGACTCCCACATAGAAGATGATGAGTCCTACCTCGCCCCCCTCTGCGAGCCTGCGTATATTCGCGCACTGGAGCGGGACATTGCCGATGCTGTTGAGAAAGCCGGTGATGACGATCTCGCTGCCGAAGAATTCGCCCTGGGGAAAAACCTCGTCCACAAGGACGCCCGGGTCCGTCGACTCCAGGACAGAGATGGAAGAGACTATCTTGGAGAGTCCCCTGTGTCCGCCGAGCACCTTTGCCCTGCGCAGGGAGGGCAGCTTGAGCAGGTCCCCCACGCTGACGCTCATATCCGGCACCTCCTAGAACTTTTTCCTAGAGTATAACAGACGAAAAAGGCCCCCGCAAGCCAAAAACGGCGGCGGGGGCGGCAGATATGCGCTCAGGCGCGCTGGAAAAAGGCAACGGCCACGGCGCCGGGGCCGCCGTGCGAGCCGATGACGGAGCCGATGAGGCTGACGGGCAGGGACTCGGCGTGCTCCGTCCAGAGGTGCGCGCTGTCGTGTACATATTTCTGGAGCAGCGCATCGGAGAGACCGGTATAGCCCAGGGTGTGCGGCATATTGAAGTCCACTCCGCCGCGCTTGTTGATGAATTCGGAGAGGAGGTTGTTGCCGTTTTTGGAGCCGCGCGCGCGGCCGACCAACTGGACAATACCGTCTTTTACCGTCACAACGGGCTTTATCGCCAGAACACCGCCCGCAAAGGCCACGGCGGAGGAGATGCGCCCGCCGCGCTTGAGGTATTCCAACGTATCGAGCAGGGCAATGACACAGACGCGCCCGCGCTCCTCCAGAAGTACGCGGGCAAGTTCCGCCGCACCCGGCGCGCTCTCCGCCAGCTGCACAGCGCGCCGGACCAGTATCTGCGCGCCTATGGAGGCCGAGCGGCTGTCCACAACGGCTATCCTGCCGGGGTACTTTTCCGCGGCTATGACCGCGCTCTGATAGGTGCCGGAGAGCTCGCCGGAGATGGTTATGACCACCGCCTCATCTCCGCCGGCCAGGACCTTGTCGTAGGTAGCTTCAAACTCGGCGGGGGAGGGCTGGCTCGTGGACGGCATCACGTCGCTCTCCACCAGCTTTTCATAGAATTCACGCGGCGAGATCGTCACGCCGTCTATGTATTCCTCGTCACCGAACCTTGTCTTGAGCGGGACTATCTCTATCCCAAGCTGTGCGGCCTCATCCCTCGTGAAGTCCGCCGTCGAGTCCGTAATTATCCTTATAGCCATGCTGTGCCTCCTGATTATAATGTTGAGCAGTCAACAAACTATACTCCCAAAATATTGACTTGTCAACATCTTTGTGATAGGATGGCCAAAAAAGCGGAGGGAAGAGCATGTACGCGGAGAGATTCAGGGAATTCAGCGGGCTGGTGTCCCGCGCGGAGAAGGCGCTGCAGCGGGTCAAGACGGAAAACGTCAAGGATTACGGCCTGCGCGGGGTACACGTCTCCTGTCTGCTGGCTCTGCACGAGAGGCCAGAGGGGCTTACGGCTACGGAGCTGGCCTCCGTCTGCGGCGTGGACAGGGCGCAGATCTCGCGCGTGACGGCGGAGCTCAGGGGGCTGGACCTGGTCTGCGAAGCGTCTCCTGGGCCGCGGCGCAGGTACCGGGGCGCCCTGGAGCTGACGGAAGAGGGGCGCGCCGCCGCGGCGGAGATGGCCGGGATAGTGGACGAAAAGCTCCAGCGCGTCAGCGGGGATATCCCGCCGGAAGAGCTGACCGTTTTCTACCGCGTGTTCGGCGCCATAGTGGAACGGCTGGAAAAACTTTAAAGCGCCGCAGGCGGCTGCCTGCGGCGCTCTGTGTTTTGCGCTCCGGGTTTTATCTGCTGTAGACCTCGATCTCCATGTCCGACATCGGATAGGAGCAGCAGGGGTGGAAGTAGTGGAACTGCTTATCGGCAATGCGCAGCTGCTCGTAGCGGTTGGCGTGGTATTCGCCGCTTATCAGGCGGCTCCGGCAGAAGCCGCAGTAGCCGACGCGGCACTTGTTGTTCACCGCAAGCCCCGCGCGCTCGAAGGCGGTGAGCACCGTCTCGTCGCTACGCGCCTTTATCGTGTGTACCTCGTCGCGGTAATGCACGGTGAGCGTATACTCCTTCGCCGCGCCCGCGTCATAGACGTCCTCGGTGCGCTCCATGCGGATATACTTCTGCGCAAGGCCCAGTTTGGGCAGCTCCTTGTCGAGGAAATCGCACATCGCGCCCGGGCCGACGACGTAGATGCTGTACGGCTCCGCACCCGCATATTTTTTAATGAGCTCCGCCGAGATGAAGCCCGACTCAAAGCCCTCCTTCTTCTCCTCGCTGAGGATGTAAACCACCTTGAACTTGGGGTTTCGCGCAGCAATGGCGTCGAAGTCGGCGCGGAACACGAGGTCTGCCTCCGTCCTGGCGCCGTAGAGCAGGGTCATCTCGAAGTCCTCCGTCCCCTCGTCTATGGCCTTGGCCATGGACATGAAGGGCGTTATTCCGCTGCCGCCCGCGAGAGCCACAACGTGCTTGCAGTCGCGGATGCCCGAGTGGGTGATATGGCCGCCCGGCTCCGTGGCGGTGAGTTTGTCGCCTACCTTCGCCTCGTTGTGCAGCCAGACGGAGAGGAAGCCGCCCTCCTTGAGCTTGACGGTTACGCGGTATTTGCCCGCGAGCGCCTCCTTGGGGCTGGACGAGAGCGAGTAGGTGCGCCGCGCGACGGAACCGGCCAGCTCCGTGCGCAGGTTTATGTAGCTGCCCGCCTTGAAGGGCGCGAGCTGTGTCGTACCTGCCTCGGTATCCGGCACGAGGATGAAGCTCTTCGCGTCGTGCGTCTCCTGCACGATTTCGGCTATTTTGAGGTACTGCGCCTTCGGGTGCAGCCTTTTTGCCAGCTCATTGACCTTATAGGTCTCCGGCAGGGGTTTGGCCTCGGCGGAGGCTATCATCTCCGCGCGGTCTCGGCGCAGGTTCTTGAATTTCAGCATGTCGAACACGCCGATGAGTCCGACTTTTACCTTCATCTTACTCAGCCTCCTTCTTCATGTCCATGAGCGTGAACTTGGCGGCGAGGTTGCCGGACTGGTAGGACGAGTTGAAGCCCGAGCCGCGCATGGCGTGCCCGCCGCAGAAGTGCAGGCCCGGGAGGTGCTTTTCGTTGTACATGCACATGATGCGCGGCATCATGTTGTCCAGACCTGTGAGCAGGTAGCCGTAGATTGCGCCCTGGGGCGCGCCCGTGTAATGCGCATAAGTCACAGGCGTGCCGACCTCGATCTCCTCGATGCAGTCGCGTATCTTCGCGCCCGTGGCCTTCTCGAAGCCGTCTATGAGGCAGTTGGCCATCTTCTCCTTGATGTCAAAGTAGTTCTCTTCGTTCGCGATATCGCCGAAGAAGTCGGAGAAATACAGCGAGGTGAAGTAGAGGATAGTGGTCCCCTTAGGCGAGCAGTCGGGCAGGGCGGCGTTGAGGCAGACCGTGACCTGCGCCGGGTTTTCGATGCTCTCCATGCCGCCGAACTCGGCCTTGGTGTCGAGCGAGTGATAGATGAAATAGCTGTAGTCGTTCAGACCAAGCTCCTCGTGGGACTTGTTCAGGCCGAGGAACATAGAGACGCCGCGGCCCGCAAGCCCGCGCGCGTTTGCGAGCTTCAGTTCCTCCTCGGGGATATCGGCCTTATCGACCATCTTGCCGTACACAAGGTGGGGCGAGGCGTTGCTGACGACGTGCTCCGTCGCGACCTCTTTGCCGTCGGCAAAGCGTACGCCGGCTACCTTGCCGTTTTTCGTGATGATATGCTCGACCTCGGCGTTATACCAGATCTCGCCGCCCTTTTCGATGATGGTATCCGCGAGGGCGCAGCTGATGCCGTGGGAGCGGTTCTTGGGTATCTGCGCGCCGTGGGTGATGTAGAGGTTCACCATCATGGCGTAGTGCAGGAAGCTCAGCTGGTCCTCAGGCGTGCCGAGATAGGACCAGTAGACGTTTATGATCTCTTGCGCCTTCTTAGGCATTTTTATGGCGTTCAGCACCTTGTCGATGGGGTAGGCGGCGACGCGCATGAAGTTCGGGTATTCGCTCTTGAGGACGGCCGTGTCGGGGTTGCCGCGCATCTTGGTGAGGTAGGCCATGGCCCTGCGGCACTCGTCCGCGAGGGCGAAGAAGGTGGTCGTGGACTCGCGGCTGCCGGGGACGTAGGATTCCATCTTGTCGATGAAGTTCTGCACGCCGAAGGGCATGGTATAGTCCTCGCCCGTGTCGAGAGTGATGGCCCTGTAGGCCTCAGGGACCGTGACGAACTCGATCTTGTCGAGCACGCCCAGCTCCTCAAAGAGAGCGTAGAGATTGCCGCTGTTGCCGGGTGTACCGAAGTCGCAGAGCTCGTGGAGCGAGGCCTCAAACTCGAAGCGCCCGCGCACAAAGCTGGTGGCGAAGCCGCCGGGGAGGTTGTGCCGCTCCGCGAGCAGGACCTTTTTGCCCGCGTCTGCCAGCGTCAGCGCCGCGGCAAGCCCGCCGTTGCCCGCGCCTATCACCACGGCGTCGTAGTGCAAAGCTGCCAAATTATATCACCGTACCTTTCTTTCAATCTGTGGCCATACCACGAGTATATACCAGCCCCGCCCAAATTGGAATAGGGAAAATTAATTTTTTAACGTATCTGAAAAAGTTCGTGCGTTTTGGAAATGCCTGTGATATATTATTAAATTAGTATTTTTTGAAGGGAACGAAGCGGAAATGAAGATAAGCGACATACTCAGAGAGGACAAAATAACGCTGACCTACGAGGTTTTTCCGCCCCGCGCGGGCGATACATATGAGTCCGTGGCGGAGAAGGCTCGCACGATAGCCGGACTGCACCCGGCCTTCATGAGCGTGACATACGGCGCGGGCGGCGGCACTAGCGCGTACACGGTAGAGCTGGCCTCGGATATCTCCAGGCGCTTCGGCGTGGAGTCCCTGGCGCACCTCACCTGCGTGTCCTCGACTAAGGAGCAGGTCGCACAGCTGCTGGCGAGGCTGCGTGAGCACGGTGTGCAGAACATACTCGCGCTCAGGGGAGACATACCAGAGGCGGGTCCCACATGCACGGACTACGCCTACGCCGCGGAGCTCGTCCGTGACATCAAGGCCCAGGGCGACTTCTGCGTCGGCGGAGCCTGCTATCCCGAGGGCCATCCCGAGGCGGGCGGAAAGATCAACGATATCGAGCACCTCAAGGAGAAGGTGGATGCCGGCTGCGAGTTCCTCATAACGCAGATGTTCTTTGATAACAGCATTTTCTATAATTTTCTCTACCGCATCCGCGAGCGGGGGATCGAGGTGCCGGTCATCGCCGGGATAATGCCGGTGACGAACCGGAAACAGATAAAGCGCATAACCCAGCTCTCCGGAAACTACCTGCCGGAGAAGTTCAAGGCCGTGGTGGACCGCTTCGGAGACGACCCTGCGGCTATGCGACAGGCCGGCGTGGCCTATGCCACAGGCCAGATAATCGACCTCATGGCGAACGGCGTGAACCACATCCACGTGTTCACGATGAACAAGCCCGAGGTCGCCCAGGGCATCCACGCGAGCCTCTCGGAGCTGCTCAAGTGAGCACCGAGACCCCGAACTGGCGGGAGATATTCCGCTATCTCGGCTACAAAAACGGCGCGCGGCCCGAGGGCGCGGCGCTGGAGATGATAGAGCAGGCGGAGCAAAAGGTGCGCGATGCCGCGGAGCCTAAAAGCGCCCACCGGCTCATGGAGCTGAGCTTCCCCGCCGGGGGCGCTGTGCTGATAGGCAATGTCCGCATAGAGAGCGCGGCGCTCCGGCGGAATTTGGAGGGCTGTACGGGCGCGTACCTCTTTGCCGCCACGCTCGGTGCGGGCGTTGACCGGCTCATCTCGCGGCTCACAGCGCTGGGCAGGTCGAGCGAGGCCCTCGCGGCCCAGGCCGCCGCCGCGGCGCTCATTGAGGACTACTGTGACGAGGTGAACGACGCCCTCCAGCGCGAGGCCGCCGCGCGGGGCCTGAAGCTCAGGCCGAGATTCAGCCCCGGTTACGGGGACTTCTCCATAGCTCACCAGCGCGACATCACGCGCGAGCTCGACACGGCGCGGCGGCTCGGCCTCACCGTGACGGAGAGCCTCATGCTTGCGCCCATGAAGTCCGTCACAGCGGTCATCGGTCTTTCGGAGGCGGGCGGCTGCACGGGCGGCGGATGCGAGGCCTGCGCAAAGACAGACTGCGATTTCAGGAGGCTCTGAGATGGATATAAGGGAAGTGCTGGGCAAGCGCCGCCTCTTTTTGGACGGCGGCACGGGTACGAGCCTGCAAAAGATGGGTCTCAAAGCCGGTGAGCGGCCGGAGACCTGGAACCTGCTTCACCCGGAGCGGATAGAAGCCCTGCACCGCGCCTACCTCGATGCGGGCGCGGACGTCATCTACACGAACACCTTCGGCGCGAACCGGCTCAAGTACCCCGAGGGCGGCGAGTTTGCGCTCGAGGATATCGTAAAATCGGCGGTGGATATTGCAAAGCGGGCGCAAATTGCCTGCGGGCGCGAGGGGGATTCCTGGGTCGCGCTGGACATCGGGCCGTCAGGGAAGCTTCTCAAGCCTTTGGGCGACCTGAACTTCGAGGACGCCGTCTCTCTCTTTGCCGAGGTCGTGAGATGCGGCGCGGCGGCGGGAGCCGACCTTGTCGTCGTCGAGACGATGGGCGACAGCTACGAGCTGAAGGCGGCGGTGCTGGCCGCTAAGGAGAACTCGGAGCTGCCGGTGATCGCCACAGCCGCCTTTGACGAGCGGGCGCGGCTGCTGACGGGCGGTACGCCAGAGGCGGTGACGGCGCTGCTCGAGGGCCTGCGCGTGGATGCGCTGGGCCTCAACTGCGGCCTCGGCCCGGATGAGATGCTGACCATAGCGGAGCGGTTCGCGGCGGCTGCGAGCATACCCGTCGCCGCTGCGCCGAACGCGGGCCTGCCGCGATCGGTGGAGGGCCGGACGGTGTTTGAGCTCTCGCCTGGGGACTTCGCGGAGGGCATGGCGAGGATAGCGGAGGCGGGCGCGCAGCTGCTCGGCGGCTGCTGCGGCACGACGCCGGAGCACATCGCAGCGCTGGTGAATCGCTGCCGCGAGCTGCCCTTCGCGGAGCCGGTCAAAAAGCACAGGACGGTCGTCAGCTCCTTCTCCACGGCGGTGGAGCTGGGCGCGGGACCGGTCATCGTGGGCGAGCGGATAAACCCCACGGGCAAGCCGAGGCTCAAGGAGGCGCTCAGGACGGAGAACATGGAGTATTTGCTCTCCGAGGGCGCGGCGCAGGAGGACGCGGGCGCGCAGATACTGGACGTGAACGTCGGCCTGCCGGGCGTGGACGAGCCGGCCATGCTGGAGCGCGCGGTCTGCGCCCTGCAGGGCGTCACGGGGTTGCCGCTGCAGCTGGACAGCTCGGACCCCGCGGCGCTCGAGCGGGCCATGCGGCGCTATAACGGCAAGCCGATGATAAATTCCGTGAGCGCGAAGGCCGAGAGCATGGCGGCGGTGTTCCCGCTGGTGCAGAAATACGGCGGCGTGGTCGTGGGCCTCGCGCTCGACGAGGGCGGCATACCGGAGACGCCGGAGGGCCGCGTCGCCTGCGCGGAGCGCATATACGAGACGGCGACGCAGTACGGCATAGCGCGCGAGGACGTGGTCATCGACACGCTGACGCTCACCGTGTCCTCTGAGCCGCAGGCGGCGCAGGTAACGCTCGAGGCCCTGCGGCGCATCCACGCGCGCGGCGGGCGGACGATACTGGGCGTCTCAAACGTGAGCTTCGGCCTGCCGGCGAGGGAGAAAGTGAACTCGGCCTTCCTGACGCTGGCGCTCGAGGCCGGGCTGGACTGCGCGATTATGAACCCGCTCTCGGCGGCTATGATGAGCGCGTGGCGGGCCTTCGCCGTGCTGTCGGCGCGGGACGCAAGGTGCGAGGACTATATCGCGCACGAGTCGGGAGCGGAGACGAAGCCTCAGACGCAGGCGGCGGGCATGACGCTCGGCACGTGCATCGAAAAGGGCCTCGCGGACGCGGCCTCGGCGGAGGCAAAGCGGCTCGTCGCGGGCGGCACAGAGCCGCTGGATGCCATCAACTCGGAGCTTATCCCGGCGCTGGACAGGGTCGGCAGGGGCTTCGAGGCGGGCGAGATATATCTGCCGCAGCTGCTCATGAGCGCGGAGGCGGCGGGCGCGGCCTTTGAGGCGCTCAAGGCTGGGATGAAGGGCGACCGCGGCAGCGAGTACCCCGGCAAGATAGTCATTGCAACGGTGAAGGGAGACATCCACGACATCGGCAAGAACATCGTGCGTACGCTGCTTGAGAACTACGGCTTTGACGTCACAGACCTTGGCAAGGATGTGCCGCCGGAGGCGGTGCTGGAGGCGGCGTCGAAGGAGGGCGTGCGGCTCGTTGGCCTCTCGGCGCTCATGACCACCACCGTCGCCGCCATGGCCGAGACGATAAAGTTGCTGCAGAGCAAGCTCCCGGGCATAAAGATCATGGTGGGCGGCGCGGTGCTTAACGAGGATTATGCCAAGCAGATAGGCGCGGACTTCTATGGAAAGGACGCCATGGCCTCTGTGAGATATGCAAAAGAGATATGCTCCTGAACCGGACGAAAAATGCGCGGCTTCAAGGCCGCGCATTTTTATGTAAACCAGTCGGCCCTGCGGCCTGCATACTCCGCAGCTTGGCGGCATAGTCTGTTTGGGGGGTGTGGTCTATGCTGGGACGGTATCCGGTGACGATAGGGGGCGAGACCAGGGGGGAGCTCCAAGTTTCTAAGGACGGGGCGGTCTGGCTCTTTGAGGCGGAGGCGGAGGACCCCGGCGGGCTGCTGCGCCTGTCCGTCTACGGCGAGGGGCGCGAGGGCTATCTCGGCGTCATGTCGCCGGGGCGCGGGGGCAGGGTTAAGCTCAGAAAGCGGCTCTCCCGCACGGATCTGCGGGGCTTTCCGGAAAAAATCGAATACGCCGCGCCGGCAGGCCAGCTCGCAGTGGAAGCAAAGCCGGAACCGGAAGAGCCTCAGCAGACCCCGGGCGGGGGAGAAACGCTCTGGTACTCGGCGCCCGACGGCACGCTTTCCAGCTTTGACGGGACGCGCCTGCTCGTTGCCCTGCCGGCGGCGGACCCGCGTGTGCCGCCCTGGGCGGGAGATCTCGTCCGCGTCATCAACGGGCGCAAATACGTTGTATTTCCGTGGTGAAAATGTTAAAATAAAGGGCATCCAGGCAACAAAGGAGAGATCGCCATGCATATGCCCGAGATAATAGCAAAAAAACGCGACGGCGCCGAGCTGTCGAGAGAAGAGATAGAGTTCGTCATAGACGGATATACCAGGGGAGAGATCCCCGATTACCAGGTCTCCGCCCTGCTGATGGCCATAGTCTGGCGCGGAATGTCCCGGCGCGAGACCTCGGACCTCACCATGGCCATGGTCCGCAGCGGGGACACGATGGACCTCAGCTCAATAAGCGGGGTCAAGGCGGACAAGCATTCCACGGGCGGCGTCGGGGACAAGACCTCGCTTGCGCTGCTGCCCATGGTGGCCAGCTGCGGCGTCAGGATGGCCAAAATGTCCGGGCGCGGCCTCGGCCACACCGGCGGTACGCTGGACAAGCTTGAGAGCTTCCCCGGCTTCTCCAGCGCCCTGGACGAGCAGAGCTTCCTGCGCCAGGTGGAGGAGGTCGGCTTTGCCATCGCCGGGCAGACTGCAAACTTGGACCCCGCGGATAAAAAACTCTACGCCCTGCGCGACGTGACCGCCACGGTCCAGTCCATCCCGCTCATCGTCAGCAGCATCATGTCCAAAAAGCTCGCCGCGGGCGCGGACGTCATCGTCCTGGACGTCAAGTGCGGCGGCGGGGCATTCATGAAAACCCTGGAGGAGGCGCAGGTCCTCGCCCGTGAGATGGTCGAGATCGGCCGCATGAACGGCAGGCGCACCGTCGCCTGCATCACAGATATGGAAGAGCCCCTGGGCAGCGCCGTCGGCAACGCGCTGGAGGTGAAGGAGGCCATAGCCCTGCTGCGCGGGGAGTTCGGCGGCGAGTTCCTCGAGCTCTGTCTCACGCTCGGCGCCTGCATCCTCACCGAGAGCGGCGCCGCCGAAAATGACGCTGCGGCCCGCGAACGGCTCAAGGCCGCCATCGCGGACGGCTCCGCACTCGCCAAACTCGCGGAGTTCGTCAAGGCCCAGGGCGGGGACGAGCGCGCCGTCTACGACGTCTCGCTGCTGCCCCAGGCGCCCGTCGTCATGCCCGCGCCATCGCCTGTTTCGGGTTATGTAAACCACATCGACGCTGAGAAGGTCGGGCTTGTGAGCATGCATCTGGGCGGGGGACGGGAGACTAAGGACTCTGACATCGACCTTTCGGTGGGCTTGCTCCTGCTGAGGAAGGTCGGGGACCGAGTCGAGGTGGGAGAGTCCCTGGCAGTCATCCACGCAGCGGACGAGGCCGCCGCGCTCAGGGCGGCGGAGGAGCTGGCCGGGGCCTACAGCATAGTCCCTGAGAAACCCGTGAGGCCGCCCTTCATCCGTGACATCGTCCGCTGAGGTGATGAAATGAGGATCTGCTGCCTCATGGACAACAGGGCCCGCGAGGGCTTCGCCGCGGAGCACGGCCTGAGCCTCTGGATAGAGGCCGCGGGCAAAAAGCTGCTTTTCGACGCGGGCGAGAGCGGGGCCTTTGCGGAAAACGCGCAGAGGCTGGGCATAGAGCTCGCCCAGGCGGACGCGGCCGTGCTCTCGCATGGGCATTACGACCACGCCGGGGGCATGGAGCGCTTTCTGGAGCTCAACTCCGGGGCGCGGCTCTATCTCCGGCGCGGGGCGGAGGAGCCGCACTGGTCGCTCAGCACGGGCGAGCGGCGCTACATCGGCCTTTCGGAGCGGCTTTTGGCGAGCGGCAGGCTCGCCTGGCTGGACGGGTACTTCGAGCTCTTCCCGGGCCTGCGTCTTTTCGGGACGGGGCCGGGCGGGGAGCTGGTCCCGGAGGCCAACGCCGTACTGCTCGGTCCGGACGGCCTGAGCCGGGACGACTTCCGCCACGAGCAGAGCCTGATGATAGAAGAAGAGGGCAGACTTGTCCTCATCTCCGGCTGCTCACACTGCGGCATAGTAAACATCCTTCGCCGCTGCGAAGAGCTTGCGGGCCGCTCGCCGGACCTTGTCATCGGCGGATTCCACCTCGCCATACCCGGAACGGACGGCATGGACGCGGAATATGTGGACGCCGTCGCCGCCAGGCTCCTGGCTCGACCCGGTATGCGCTGCTGCACCGGCCACTGCACGGGCGAGCGTTCCCTGGTCAGGCTGCGGGAGCTCATGGGCGAGAGGGTCCGGGAGCTGAACGCAGGCGACATATTGGAATTTTGAACGATAAAAGGCGCGCCGTGGGGATACGCACGGCGCGCCTGGGATTTTGGGATATTTTTATGCGGGGGTTCAGCCGAGGCTCTTCACATAGTCCATGCCGGCCTTGAGGGCCTGGATGTTGCCCTCGAGGAACTTGGCTTTCCTCTCGCCCAGCTCAACGCGGATGGCCTCTATGATGGTCTCCTCGCTGACGACCTCGGGCTTCTTGGCGATATACGCGCCCAGGAACACCACGTTTGCAGCCTTGGGGTTGCCGAGCTTTTCGGCGATGTGGTTGCAGGGGACATAGACGACGTCGCAGTCGTCGCGGTTGGACTTTTCTTCAATGATGCTGCTGTTGACGAGCAGCAGGCCGCCCGGCTTGACCTCGCTCTGGAACTTGAGCATCGAGGGCAGGTTCATAGCGAGGACGGTGTCCGCGGCGGAGATCAGCGGGGAGGCGACGGGTCTGTCCGACACGACGACGGAGCAGTTGGCCGTGCCGCCGCGCATCTCGGGGCCGTAGGACGGCAGCCAGGAGACGTTCTTGCCGGACTCCATGCCAGCCTCGGCAAGGAACTTGCCGATGAGCAGCATGCCCTGTCCGCCAAAGCCGGCGAATATGCACTGTTCTTTCATGTTATTACTCGGCCCCCTTATCCTTGTAGACTCCCAGCGGGTAGTACGGGATCATGTTGTCCTCCAGCCACTTGAGTGCCTCAACAGGGCTCATGCCCCAGTTCGTCGGGCAGGTGGAGAGGACCTCGACGATGTTCAGGCCGTGACCCTCCATCTGGTATTTGAAGGCCTTGGTGATGGCCTTCTTGGCCTTGATGATGTTGGCGGTGGAGTTGAGAGCGACGCGCTCTGCGTAGTAGGTGCCGGGGATCTGGCTGAGCATCTCGCAGACCTTGATCGGCGCGCCGGACCACTCCTCGCTGCGGCCGTAGGGGCTGGTAGTGGTCTTTTGGCCGACGAGCGTCGTTGGGGCCATCTGACCGCCGGTCATGCCGTAGATGGCGTTGTTTATGAAGATGACGGTGAGCTTTTCACCCCTGTGAGCGGCGTGGACTATCTCGTTCGTGCCGATGGAGGCGAGGTCGCCGTCGCCCTGGTAGGTGAACACGCAGGTGTCGGTGTGGACTCTCTTGATGCCGGTGGCGACGGCAGGAGCCCTGCCGTGCGCGGCCTCGTACATATCGCAGTTGAAGTAGTTATACGCAAAGACGGAGCAGCCGACCGGCGCGACGCCGATGACGTTATCCGCAAGACCCAGTTCCTCTATAGCCTCGCCGACCAGCCTGTGGGCTATGCCGTGGTTGCAGCCGGGGCAGTAGTGGAACACGGCGTCGGTCAGCATTTTGGTCTTTTCAAATACTACGGCCATTACAGTACCTCCCTCATGCTGAGCAGCTTTTCTTTGATCTCCTCAGGCGTCGGCATGTGGCTGCCGTAGTGACCGAAGAAATCGACCTTCTGCTCTCCGTTGACGGCGAGCTTGACGTCCTCGAGCATCTGGCCCGCGTTCAGCTCGACGTCGAGCACCGCCTTGACGCCAGGGGCGACGGCGGCGTCATGCAGCGCCTTCGTCGGGAAGGGCCAGAGCGTGATGGGACGCAGCAGCCCGACGTTGATGCCCTCGTCCTTCAGTTCGTCTATGGCGGACTTGCAGATACGCGCCACGGTGCCGAAGGCGGTGACGACGATCTCGGCGTTCTCCATATTGTAGGCCTCGTAGCGGACCTCGTTCTTTTCTATCTCCCTGTAGGTGGCCTGCAGGCGCTCGTTGAGGCCGTCAAGCTCCTCGACAGTAATATACAGGCTGTTGATGATGGCGCGGCTGGGCTTATCCTTGGCGCCGTGGCCGTTGGCCGCCCAGGGCTTTTTGGTGTAGTCGATCTTGTATTCCTTCATCTCGGGAAGTATGACAGGCTCCATCATCTGGCAGATCATGCCGTCCGCGACGACCATGACGGGGTTGCGGTATTTATCGGCGGTATCGAAGGCGACCTCCATGAGGTCTATGGCCTCCTGCACGGAGGCCGGGGCAAAGACGACGAGGCGGTAATCGCCGTGGCCGCCGCCCTTGGTGGCCTGGAAGTAGTCGCCCTGGCCGGCCTGGATGGAGCCGAGACCCGGGCCGCCGCGCATGACGTTCATGATGACGCAGGGCAGCTCGGAGGCAGCTATGTAGCTGATGCCCTCCTGCTTGAGGGACACGCCGGGGGAGGAGGAGCTGGTCAGGACGCGGGCGCCCGTACCGGCGGCGCCGTAGACCATGTTGATGGCGCCGACCTCGCTCTCGGCCTGCAGGAAGCAGCCGCCGATCTCAGGCATGCGCGCCGACATATACTCGGGTATCTCGGTCTGAGGCGTTATCGGGTAGCCGAAGAAGTAACGGCAACCGGCGCGAATGGCGGCTTCCGCTATGGCTTCGCTGCCCTTCATAAGAGTCAATGCCATATCTCGTTCCTCCTATTCCTTCTCAATGTGGATGACCACATCCGGACACGTGCGGGCGCAGGACGCGCAGGCGATGCAGGCCTCGATGTCTGTCATCTCGGCCGGGTGATAGCCTTTGGCGTTGAGCTTGGTCTTGGAGATCTGCAAGATCTTTTTGGGGCAGGCCCTTACGCACAGCCCGCAGCCCTTGCAGCGCTCCTCATTGATCGTGAGTTTTACCATGCTTCTACCTCATTTCTTATTATGAATGATGATTTCACGGTTCTTGCGCGTTCTTTCTTCACAGCCCTTCTTTCGTAAAGGTCTCCCAGTCGCGATGCATGAAGGTCTCTATCGGCATGGGAGTTCCGATATATTTGGGGTCATGCCCCTCGCGGAGAAAGCCTTCCAGCAGGTCCGGCCTGCCTGTGGTATAGAGTACCGGCACCCCGGAGCGCTCCGAGGCTTCGCGCACCACCTCGTAGCCGTCTCTGAGGTCTTCCGGGCAGGCCATCCTTGCCAGATTAGTGTTGTTCACAAAACCCGTTACCTTCTGGCGCGAGTGCCGCTCCATGCCCTCCATGAGAGAGATGAGCTTTTCCGGGGTCCCGGCCATCGGGCGGCGCGTATTTACCACGTTCAGGACCTTGAGGCTGCCCTCGGGCAGTGCAGCAAAGTCCTGGTGGTAGCGCCCGAGGGCAGTCGCCCCGGCAGGGTCACCGCCGACGTCAAAGATGACGGTGTCCCAGTCAAGCGCAAAGGCGGAGGCAACCTCCGCCGGGAGGGAGAGCGTCTCGACGCTCGAGTGTACAAAGTTGGGGGAGACCAGCCGTATTTCCCGCGACTTTATGAGGTTGCCCCTGTCCGTCAGCCGGAAATAGGTGTTCACCATGTCGAGGTCGATGAGCTCGACCTTCTTGCCGGCGCGCGCCGCCTGGAAGGCAAAGTTGAGCGCCAGCTCGGTCTTGCCGCTGCCGTAGTTGCCTATAAGAACTATGACCTCTTTCATCGTTTCCTCCGTTCACTCAGTTACGGCGGTCTCAGCCGTGGCGGGTCAGGCGTTGACGGCGCCGTTCTTCTCGCCGTACTGGTTGTCGTAGTTGTCCTGGATGCAGCGGACGATGTCGCTGAGCACATCGCAGGTCGGGGTGGGGACGTTGAACTGCTTGCCGTAGTCGCTGATGGTACCGGTCAGGGTATCGACCTCGGTGCGCAGCTTCTTATACAGCATATCCTGGGCCATGCTCGGGTAGTAGTCGCTGATGTTGTCGATGATGTGCTGGTGGTCGACGGCGATGAACTCGTCCGGGTCGAGGTGGACGCCCTTGTGCTCGGCAACGGCGCAGCACTCGCGGATGACGTTGTGGAAGAGCTTCTTGCCGTAGGGGTTGTTCTCGACGTAGCCTATCTTCAGGCGGGTGACGGCGCAGACGGTGTTGACAGTGCAGTTCACGATGACCTTCTTCCAGATGAAGGGCAGCACGTCCTCGCGGAACACGGCCTCGCAGCCGCCCTTGTTGAAGCACTCTTCCATGTGCTTGCCGGCGGCGATGGTGAGTTCATTGTTCTCCAGAGCGCCGAAGTTCATGATGACGCCCTCGCTGGGGGTGGAGATGCAGCCTCCGGGGCCGTCCAGCGCGGTGCCGATGACGCCGGAGCCGACCATGCAGCGGGAGGCGGGGTAATATTTGAGGAGCTTGTCGTCGTTGCCGAGGCCGTTTATCAGGGAGACAAGCACGGTGTTGGGTCCGATGCAGGGCTTGGCGCCGACAATGGCGTTCTCAAGTTGATTGGCCTTGGTCATGAAAATGACTATGTCCATTATACCGATGTCGTCGGCGCTGTATGCGGTCTTGAAGCCGGTGAGGATGGTGGTCTTGTCAGGATAGATGGTGAACTTCATGCCGTCCTGCGCGACCTTGTCCATGTGGGCCTTGTACGGGTCGACGAGGGTCATGTCTGCCCCGCCCGCGCGGAGATAGCTGGCGAACACGCTGCCTGCAGCGCCGGAACCTACCATTGCGATTTTCATTGTTTCTCTTCCTCCTATGCTTATTGATGCCGCTTATGTATTTATCGCCCCCTTGCGGGGGCGGGATGCGCCTGTCAGCCGTTGGCCATGCCGTACTGATTGTCGTAGTTGTCCTGTACGCAGGAGATTATATCCGCAAAGACGCTGTTGTAGGGCGTGGGTATGCCCAGGCGCTCGCCGTAGCGGGCAATGGCTCCGTTGAGGACATTTATCTCGGTCTGCCTGTGGTGTATGACGGCGTCCTGGGCCATGCTGGGGTAGTAATCGCCGAGGTTCTCACGCAGATTCTCGATGTCGCCCTCTATGAGCGGCCAAATGTCGCCTACGCCGAGAGCCTTGGCCACGGCGCAGCCCTCTTTCCAGATGTTCATGAGCAGCTTCATGCCCCAGTCGTTGTCCATGGCAAAGCGCAGCTTCATACGCGTGACCGCGCAGACCGCGTTGTAGCCGCTGTTCGTGACGGCCTTCTTCCAGAGCAGGACGCGCACGTCGTCCTCAAAGCTGGTGCGGCAGCCGCCGGCCTCGAAGGCCTCGGCCAAATATTTGCCGGCCCTGTCCGTCAGCGGGGACTTTTCCACCGCGCCGAAAAACATCTGTATCCCATCCTCGGGCTTGGCGACACAGCAGCCGGGACCCTTGAGCTCCGTGCCGATGACGCCGGCGCCGTACATTATCCGGCCGGCGGGGACGTATTTTGCAAGTATCTCGTCGTTGCCGATGCCGTTCTGCAGGGAGACCAGGACGGTCTCCGGGCCGACGCAGTGCATGACGTCTGGCATGACGTCGTCCGTCTGAGTGGCCTTGACCATCAGGATGACTATGTCCATCGTGGGCAGGTTGGCTGCGCTGTCCGTCGTGCAGAAACCGGTGAGGCAGCACTCCTCGCCCTTGCAGCGGAACACGAGCCCGTCCGAGGCGATCTTATCCATATGTGCCTTGTATTTGTCCACAAGGTACATCTCGGCCCCGCCGCGGCGCAGAAACGCCGCAAAGACGCTGCCCGCAGCGCCTGAACCAATCATTGCTATCTTCATATCCCTGGCCGCCTACTTTCCCTGATTTTTGTCCGACTTTTCCGAGGAGCGCTTGACTATCCAGAAGGGGTCGTCCGTATTGTCAGAATACGCGACGAAGTTGAGGCTGGACTTGATGTGTTCCGCCATAGCCTGACGCGCCAGCGCGGGGATGTGGAGCTTGATGGAGGACACTATCGCCCCGTGCTGGTGTACGACCTGGCTGGACCAGGGATTGGACTGCTCGGGGCTTATGAACTTGGACCAGGAGCCCTGGTACATAGTGAGGTTTGGCAGCAGTTCGTTATAACTTCTAATAAGGTATTTGTTGCCCGAGGACTCGACGATGAGCTTGTGAAAGGGCATATCGGTTTCCTTGAGCCTTTTTCCGTCCATTCTGGGTACGGCCTTTTTGAACTCCGTGGCCAGACTGTCCAGCTGGGCGATCGCCTCGGGGGAGGCCTTGTCTGCGCAGAGGGCGGCGGCTTCGCATTCTATGGCGGTCCTTGCATCGTAGAGGTCTATCATATCGAGCAGGTTCATATCCGTGACATAAAAGCCGCTGGCCCTGGGCCGCGTCTCAACAAAGCCTATGGCCTGCAGGCGGTTTATTGCCTCCACAACAGGCGTACGCGAGATCCCCAGGTCCGTTGCTATCTGATTTATGTTCAGCTTGGATGCAGGCGGGATGTCCAGCACCACTATCTGGTCGTATAGTATTTGTGTAACGACCTCGCTGAGCTTGGCAAAGGGGTTCTTTTCAAGATAGCTTTCTAGCTTTTCCCGGTTCATTGTAAAAAATCACCTCAGGAGCAAATTCCGCAATATTGCCGTCCTTTTGCACAAAAAAGAATTCCATTTACCAATCCCAATTTACCACATCCCCATCCAATTATCAAGATGTGCGCATTATTTTCCTAAACGCACCGATATTGAGCTAAAAGAAATGCTTTTCAAAAATGCAATATATCCGAGCCCAAGAAAAGTTAAAAAAATAACTTAATTGGTCGAAGTCTGCGAGAGGCCTCAATATCCTGTAGACTTTTTAACTATTGACCAAGGGGGAAACATTTACCTCATTAAAGCGATAGCGGTGCTTTAAAATAAAAGCAAATTAGTTTTGGCACAGCTGGAAATTGATTAAAATTGATGCAAGCCAAATGGGTAGTCTATAATTCCAAACAAGTTGGCATTGCCAGCGGAGAAGAGGGAGAAAAATCAAAAAAGGGAAGGAGTACCGAAAAATGAACGAAAAATCGGCAGTGACCAAAGGGACATGGGCAGCTGGCTTTTCCGTTGCTTCTGTCTGGTTTGGCACTCACGTCGGCGCGGGATTTGCGACCGGCAACCAGGTCCTGAACTACTTTGTTAACTACGGCTGGACCGCCGTAATATTCCCGCTTTTATCCATGGGCATTCTTGCCTATGTTATCTATGTTATCATGAAGTTTGCCCGACTGCGCGGCCTTGATAACTACAACGACACCTTCCGTGAGCTTTGGTCCCCGTACCCCTGGCTTGCCATTACATTTGAGATCTTCTACATAGTAATCATACTTGCGGCGGTCGCAGCGGCCATAAACGGCGCGGCGCTGCTTATTCTGGACGTCGTCCCCGCTCTGGGCGAATGGGGCAGCACGATAATCGTCGCGGTCCTGCTCATCGTCCTCTGTCTCTTCGGCGTCAAGCTCATAATCGCCGCTTCCACGATCCTCTCCACCGGCATCCTTATCACTGCCGGCGTCATGATCATTGTGGGCATCATGAACCACCCGAACGAGATCGCCGCCGCCTTCAGCCAGAGCCCGACCGATACCGGAACCGCTTTCTGGCGCGGCGTCATTATCTACTGCGGCTTCCAGTGCGTGTCCATTCCCCCGATGATCGCCGCGGCCGTCACCCTGAACCAGAAGGGCGTCAAGAAGGCCGGCATCCTCGGCGGAATCATGAACGGCGGTATGCTGGCCCTCTCCGGTCTCATGCTCCTCGGCTGGAAGGACGAGATCGTCGCTGCCGGCCAGACCGCTCTGCCGAATCTCTTCATCTGCAACACCATCGGCTGGGATTGGCTTATAATCTGCTACAGCGTCCTGCTGTTCTGTGCATTCATCTCCACCTGCGTCACTCTGATCTACACGATGATCCTTCGTATAGACAAGAAGTTCTTCGTGAAGGTCGATATCCACGAGAAGATCCGCATGAGCATCATCGGCATCGTCATGGTCGTCATCTGCATGAGCCTCAGCCGCTTCGGCATCAGCAACATCATCACATATGCCTACGGCTACGACGGCTACCTGGCTCTGGTCGCCATAGTCATCCCGGTGCTGATCATCGGCAACATCAAGAACAAGAAGTTTGTGAAAGAGCACCCCGAGGCGCTCAAGAGCAACGGCAACTGAGCCGTGAAAAAGCCGCTCAAGTGGGCGATCACCGTAGCCGGCATGGTCGCGGTGTTCGCGGCGGTGTATCTCTGCGGAGAGCTCTTCGGCGTCACCGCCGGGCCTGTGCCTACCATCCTGCTGATGCTGGCCGTGTATGTGCTCGGCTGGTTCTGGACCAGGGATAAGCATGAGCCCGAAGATGACGAAGAGTCAGAGGAAGAATAGACCACGGGCCGCCGCTTTTTGCGGCGGCCTTTTTTACGCAGATTTGCTTGAAGCACGCGCGCGCAGGTGTTAGAATAAAAGAGTTATAAATATAGTGTGGAGGTTTTTCAATATGAACGATATCCGAGACATAGCCCTCGCCCCTTCCGGCGAGCGCAAGATAGCCTGGGTGCGGCGAAATATGCCGGTGCTGCGGGGCATCGAGGCGGATTTTGAGCGTGAAAAGCCCTTCGATGGCATGAAGGTGGCCCTTTCCGTGCATCTGGAGGCCAAAACGGCCTATCTCTGCCGCGTGCTGGCCGCGGGCGGAGCTCAGATGTACGTCACGGGCTCGAACCCCCTCTCCACGCAGGACGACGTTGCCGCGGCCCTGGCTGCCGGCGGGATGGAGGTCCACGCCGTCCACGGAGCGACGGCGGAGGAATATGCCCGGCATCTGGACGCTGTGCTCTCCGTTGGTCCTAACATCATAATTGACGACGGCGGCGAGCTCGTCGAGCTCATGCGCACAAAGTTCAAGGCTCTGCTTCCCGGAGTCATTGGCGGCTGCGAAGAGACCACCACGGGCATCACCCGGCTCAAGAAGCTCGCGCGCGACGGTATTTTGCCCTTCACGATGATGATGGTGAACGACGCTGACTGCAAGCACATGTTTGATAACCGCTACGGTACGGGTCAGTCGGTATGGGACGGCATCATGCGCACGACGAATCTCATCGTTGCGGGCAAGTACGTGGTGGTATCCGGCTACGGCTGGTGCGGCAAGGGCGTGGCGATGCGGGCTGCGGGCCTGGGCGCCAAGGTCATAGTCACGGAACCGGACCCGGTACATGCGCTGGAGGCCGTTATGGACGGATATGAGGTCATGCCCATGCGCGAGGCGGCAAAGCTGGGCGATATCTTCTGTACCGTCACCGGATGCCGCGATATTATAACAAAAGAGCACTTTGACCTCATGAAGGACGGCGCTATACTCACGAACGCAGGTCACTTCGATGTTGAGATCGACATGGCGGGCCTGCACGAATACGCCGTCAGCAGCTATGAGGCGCGGCACAACATCACGGGCTACGAGCTGCCGAACGGGAAAACGATCTTCGTCATCGCTGAGGGCAGGCTCGTGAACCTGGCCGCGGCGGACGGACACCCGGCGGAGATCATGGACATGAGCTTTGCTATCCAGGCGCTCTCGGCGGAGTACCTTGCGAAGAACAAGGGCAAGCTCCCCTGTGAGCCTATGAAGGTCCCGGAGGAGATAGACAAGGCGGTGGCCCGCCGCAAGCTGGCGTCGCTGGGCGTGGAGATAGACGAGATGAGCGAGACTCAGAAGGAGTATCTGGGGATCTGATATTTTTGGGGAGCGGTGAGCCGGTTTGGAGGAAAACAGCATCGAGCTCCGCCTGGAACAGCTCAAGGAGCTTTTTGAGGCGCACAAGATGAAGGCGCTCCAGCTCGAGCTGGAGGAGATGAACGAATTTGATATCGCCGAATTCCTCACCGAGCTCGGTGAGGAGGACGGCAAGCGCATGGCCACGGCGTTCCGGCTGCTCTCGAAGGAGCGGGGCGCCGAGGTCTTTGCGGAGCTCGACGCACCGGAGCAGGAGACGATAATTAACTCCATCACGGATACGGAGCTTGCGGTCATTATCGAGGATATGTATGTCGACGACGCCGTCGACATGATGGAGGAGCTGCCCGCCAACATCGTGAAGCGCGTCATGCGCAACGCGACCCCGGCAACGCGCAACCTCATAAACCAGTACCTCAAATACTCGGAGGACTCCGCAGGCAGCATCATGACGGCCGAGTTCGTGGACCTCAAGAAGTACATGAACGTGCGCGAGTCAATAGCACGCATCCGCCGCATAGGCGAGGACAAGGAGACGATCTACGTCTGCTACGTCACCTCTGCGGACAGGAAGCTCGAGGGCGTCGTAACGGTGAAGGACCTGCTGCTCTCAGACGACGAGGCCGTCATCGAGGACATCATGGACACGAACGTCATCTTCTGCCGGACGACTGACGAGCGTGAGGAGGCGGCGCAGCTCATCTCGGACTACGACCTTCTGGCGATCCCCGTTGTGGATAAGGAAGGGCGGCTCGTCGGCATCGTCACGGTCGACGACGTCATCGACGTCCTGCAGGAAGAGGCCACGGAGGACTTTGACCGAATGGCCGGTATCGCGCCCTCGGATAAGCCGTATTCGAGGACGGGCGTTCTGGAAATGTGGAAGCGCAGGATACCCTGGCTGATGTTTCTGATGCTCTCGGCCACCTTCACTAGCATGATAATAACGGGCTTTGAGGACGCGCTCGCGCGCTGCGCCGTACTGACGGGCTTTATACCCATGCTGATGGGTACGGGCGGTAACTCGGGTTCGCAGAGCTCGACTGCGGTCATCCGCAGCCTCTCTCTGGGCGACACGGAGCCGAAGGACATACTCTGGGTGGTCTGGAAGGAGATAAGGGTGGCGGTCGTCTGCGGAGCATCGCTGGCGGCTGTGAATTTTGTGAAGATGCTGGTGGTGGACCGGATGCTGCTGGGCAACGGCGAAGTGACGGTGCTCGTAGCGGCGACGGTCTCCATAACGCTCATATTTGTAGTAATGTTTGCAAAGGCGGTGGGCAGTACGCTGCCCATGGCTGCTGAGAAGATCGGCATAGACCCTGCGGTGATGGCGAGCCCGCTCATTTCCACCATCACGGACGCCGTGTCCCTGCTCATATACTTCACATTGGCGACGCTGTTTTTGCACATATAAAAAAAGGGATTTCGGGGGATAGTCCGGATGGATATGACTCAGGTGATATCCCAGATGGGGATATTGGTGTTCATAATGGTGGTGGGCTTTGTCTGCGCAAAATTGGGCGTGACGGGGCCTGAGTTCAACAGGCGGCTTTCCGGCGTGGTAATGAATGTTCTGCTGGTGTTCACGGTTCTGTATTCGGTGATGAATACAGACATTGAGATGGACCTTGCAGAGCTTGGCCTTGCTACTCTGAGCTTTTTCGTGATGTTTATCGTCATGTCCGTGATCGGCTTTGTCACGGCGAAGCTGCTGAAGCCCGGTCCTGAGCGCGAGGGGCTGACGTTTTTCGGAGTTACTTTTGCCAACACGGTGTTTTTAGGCTTCCCGGTCATAGAGGCGCTCTATGGCTCGGACGGCCTGTTCATAGCGGCGATATCCAACATACCGTTCAACCTCATGGCTTACACGGTGGGCCTGGGAGCCGTCAAGGGATTCAAAGGCGGACTGAGCCTTAAGCAGGCGATCTCTCCGCCGCTTGTCGCCTCGATCTTGGCGGTGCTGCTGTTCCTGAGCGGCTGGGAGGTGCCGGAGATTGTGAAGGACGCCTTCGGCGCCATGAGCGGAGCTACGATACCGATGTCCATGCTGATCGTCGGAACGAGCTTGGGCTCGGTGTCTCTGCGAGGCGCGGCGGGCAACTGGCGCGTGGCCGTCGTTGTGATCACAAAGCTGCTGGTAGCGCCCGTGATAGTCTGGCTGGTGGCCAGGGCGCTCGTGACGGACGAACTGCTGCTGGGTGTCATTGTCATCCTGGCTTCCGCGCCTCCGGCCATGCTGGCGACGATATTCGCCATACAGGCCGGCAAGGACGAGGGCTATGCCTCGGAGTGCGTGTTCATTGGGACGGTGCTGTCGGCGGTGAGTATGCCCTTTATAATCTGGCTGCTGCTGTGAGGAGACGAGAAAATGGACGAAATTGAGATAAGGCATGCGGAGGAAAAGGACCTGCCGCTGATATTGACTTTCATACGTGAGCTGGCAGAGTACGAGCACCTGGCCGGCGAGGTCGTGGCGACGGAAGAAGTGCTGCGCGAGTGGCTGTTCGAGCGGCGTGCGGCAGAGGTGATATTTGCCGAGACCGGCGGACGTGAGATAGGCTTTGCGCTGTTTTTCGGGAATTTTTCTACCTTCCTTGGCCGCGGCGGAATATACCTTGAGGACCTTTATGTAAGAGAGACTTACAGGGGGCTCGGTGCGGGCAGGGCGCTGCTGCGGGAGCTGGCGCGGCTGGCGCTGGCGCGAGGATGCGGACGCCTGGAATGGGCCTGCCTGGACTGGAACCGCCCGAGCATAGACTTCTACCTCTCTCTGGGCGCCCGCCCCATGTCGGACTGGACCACCTACCGCGCCGCCGGAGAGACCCTGAAAAAGCTGGCGGAATAGGAGAATAAAGAGGACCGGCGTCCTGAATGGACGCCGGTCTTTTAATATGTCTGTTCCTTAGCGCTGGAGCGCGTCCCAGTCGCGCTCGGGGAGCTTTTCGGTCCAGATCTCTATGTCTCCGGACCACTTGTATTTGTGGCTGTTCGTGGCCTCCTGGAGTTGGGCG
>SFKX01000027.1 GCA_004553625.1 Clostridiales bacterium
ATGAAGTCACTGAAATAATTGGCGCCGCGGCTGGCAAAGTGGCTCAGGCGCGCCACTATCTGCGGCAGGCACCCGTCGCGGTTGGGGCAGAACACGTGCGCGCCGCGCTCTATGAGCTCCTTGATATCCGAGCGGGCCGTGTTGGGGTGTATCTCAAACTTCTCGCAGAGCTGCTGAATGGTCGCATAACCAACTTCTGATAAATACCTCTCCATCTGCATCAGTCTTATATCTTTCATATCAATTACCTCGGCCTCAAATCAGATTTGTTATCCCCACTCAATAAATACCACCGAAATTGTTAATTGTCAATTCTGAATTGCTGCTCCGGCCGCTGTCAGAGCACTAAAATTGACTGCTCCGACTGCAAAATTGGTAAACTATTGTGATATCGTTGAGAAGTTGCTGTTATCTTATCCGTAAGGCGCGCTTGTAAAACACAAAAAAAGCCCCCGGGGCATATGTCCCGGGGGCTTGGAGCGGGCGAAGGGAATCGAACCCTCGTATCCAGCTTGGAAGGCTGGTGTTCTACCATTGAACTACGCCCGCGTACTCGGATATGTTACCATTCCTCGCCGCCGATGTCAACTTTTTTATTTTGTCAAAGTATGACCACCGTCATTCCGTTGCTCGAAGCCTCCAGGTCCCGGTCCCGCCGCAGCTCGTCGCAGTGCGCGAAGGCCCGCCGCGTCGCCTCGGCGAAAATCGAAAAGCGCTCGCCGGGGATGTAGTCCCGGATCTTGCCGCGCTGCTTCTGCCGCTCCAGGTATGCGCGCAGCTCGAGCCGTATCTTTCCGCCCTTGCCGCTCGAGCCGTAGCCGTGGATGAGCTTCACCGCCGAGGCGCCCAGCGTGCGGCCGTTCTCTATCGCATACGTCGCGCGGCGCACGGCGAGGTCGGACGCAGGCATGTCGTATTTGATATTGACTTCCTTCAGATATCCCATTCCTACGCCCTCTCACGTATGGCCCCGCACTTGCACACCGCGGCGCACATGCCGCAGCCCGCGCACTTTGCCGGGTCTATGACCGGGCTGCGCCCGCTTATCGCCGGGCAGCCGAGCTTACCGCAGGCCCCGCAGCGGCGGCAGCGGTTGGCGTCCGTCTCGTACTTCCGGGCCGCGCCGCCGCGCCTTTGCAGCGCGCACTCGCCCCGAAGCACCAGCGCGCGAGCCCCGGCGCTCTCCGTCCTCAGCGCGGCCTCGATGCCGCCCAGGTCGTTCGCGTCGAGTTCCAGCGTCTCAAGACCGCAGGCCCGGCAGAGCTCCGCCGTCTCCTGCCCGCCGCCCACCAGCACCAGCGTCCCGCCCGTCCGGGCGAGCAGGCGCAGCGAGTCCGCCTCCGCGTCCTCCGCGCCCATCACCGCCGCCGTGTCCCGGCGCGATTCGGGCAGCGCCGCCGTGAAGCCCGCCAGGGCCGCCGCCGCCGTGCCGCGGCCCCAGGCCGCGTCCATCGCCAGGAAGGGCCGCTTTGCGCCCAGCAGCGAGCAGCCGCCGTCTCCTATCGTCCGCAGCCAGAGCTTCGAGGCGGCGTAGTACGCGCCCCGGTAGGGGCAGCCCGCGCACATCTCCTCCTGCGAGCTCCCAAGGACGAAGCGCTCCGGCTCCTTGCGGTATTTCCGCGGCTCCGGCGTCTCCGCCTCCGCGGCGTAGTCCCTCTCCGGGTCCAGGGCCACGGGCCTGTCCCCGGCCTCCGAGGCCGCAAAGGCCGCGCGCAGGCTGGCATATGCCTCCCCCGCGCCCGGCATGAGCACGGCCACGCCGCCCGTGACGCTGCTCTCCGGCAGCTGCGCGGGCTCGGCCAGCACGGCCAGGGCGCGCGCTCCCGCCAGGGACGCGCCCAGCGCCGCGTGGAGCGCGGTCCCCGTCTTTGCACATTCCAGCACGCGCAGGCCCTCCGGCGCTGCGGGTACGGCGCACGCCGCAAAGGCCAGACGGCAGCCGGCTGCATATGCGCCAAGCAGCGCGTTTTCCAGGCTCATCACTGCACCTCCCGGTTATAGATAGACTTCACATGGCTCCGGCCGGGCCAGATTATTGTGAACACGCTCACGAGGCCCACGAGCTGCAGCCCCGCGATGACGCCGCGGATGGGCAAAAACTCTGCCAGCGCCCCGGCCGCCAGCTGGCCTATGACGCTGCCCAGGGTGGTGAACATGAGGAACACGCCGTTGAACCTCGCCCGGCAGGAGTCCGGCACATAGCTCTGCGTGGCAGAGATACGGATGTTATAGGAGTTCACGGCCAGAAAGCCCGAGACGAAGCACATCAGGAGCATCAGGCCCTTCGGCGCGAACACGAAGCCGCCCTCGAGAAAGCTGATGGAGGCGTAGACCGTCAGCGCGACGGCGAACTTGTGCCGGGCCTTCAAGTGGACGCGGTAGTGCACGACGCCGCCCGCCAGGCGGCCGAGGACGTTCGCGGCCATGACGTAGACGTAGGTCTCGAGCCCGAGCCCGGGCGCGCTGCGGAAGTAGGGCAGCCAGAGCGCGCTGCCGCCGCTGCCCACCAGCATCGAAAAGAAGAAATATACCGCTATCACCATGAGCCCCGGCTCGCCCTTGAGGTAGGCGAGGCCCTCGCGGAACTCGCGCAGCATCGTGCCGTGCTCGGTCCGGATGTGCGTATCCCCGCCCCTTATCTGCGTCTCGAAGCATGCCGCGACGAAAAACGTCGCCGCGTTGAAGGCGAAAAGCGGCTCCAGGCCCACCCGCTCGTATACGAAGGAGGCCACCGGGACCATTATGACCGCAAAGGGGTAGATGAGGCTGGAGATGGAATAGGCCCGGGAAAAGCAGCCCTCGGGTATGAGCGTGGGGTAGAGGCTCTCGTAGGCGACCTCGTAGCTGCTGTCTATGCAGCCGATGAAAAAGCACAGCGCCAGGAAAGGCCCGTAGCTGAAGAGCCCCGCCTTGAGCAGCAGGAAGATGCCCGTGTAGAGCCCGGCCGAGATGAAGTCCAGGGTGTAGATGGCGCGCTTTCTCGAATAGCTGTCCAGGTACGGCCCGGCGACGAGCGGCATCACGACCTTCGGCAGGTTGTACACGACCATATACAGCGCGTAGAGGAACACGCTGCCCGTGTAGTCCAGCACCAGCAGGCTGATGGCAAAGCCCGAAACGGCGTTCCCCAGCATGGAGACCACCGTTCCGAGCGTTATTATCGTGAAGTCGCGTGTCCAGAGTCGAGGCTTTTGCGTCATGTCACTTCTTGCCGTGGTAGAGCTTTTTGGTCTGGTACTTGGGCTCGCAGGTGAGGTTCATGCCCAGGTGCTGGAACACGTTCTCGTCCACGCGGGAGAGGATGACCGTGGAGTGCACCTCGCCCCCGGCCAGGGCCGCGAGCTGTTCCATGGCCTTTTCGGCGTTCGGGTCCGTCACCGCGCAGATGGAGAGCGCGATGAGCACCTCGTCCGTGTGCAGGCGGGGGTTGTGGTTGCCCATGTGCTCCACCTTGAGGTGCTGGATGGGCTCGATTATCGCCGGGGAGATGAGCAGAACGTCCTCCGGGATGCCGCCCAGGCACTTGAGCGCGTTCAGCAGGCAGGCCGAGGACGCCCCGAGCAGCGAGGAGGTCTTGCCCGTTATGAGTTTGCCGTTCGGCAGCTCCATCGCCACCGCCGGCGCGCCCGTCTCCTCCGCTCTCGCCAGAGCCGCGGGGACCACGGCCCGGTCCGTCGGCTTTGCGCCGATCTGGTTGAGCAGCATCTCCAGCTTGTATATCTCGTTTATCTCCGAAAGGCCCTGGCGCAGCGAGCACAGGCTCTGGTAGTAGCGCCTTATTATCTCCTGCTCCGAGGCGCGGCGGCAGGCCTCGTCGTCCATTATGCAGAAACCCGCCATGTTAACGCCCATGTCCGTCGGGCTCTTGTAGGGGCTCTCGCCGTAGATCCGCTCGAACATCGCGTTCAGCACCGGGAAGATCTCCACGTCGCGGTTGTAGTTCACCGTCGTCTCGCCGTAGGCCTCCAGGTGGAAGGGGTCTATCATGTTCACGTCGTCCAGGTCCGCCGTAGCGGCCTCGTAGGCCAGGTTCACCGGGTGCTTCAGCGGCAGGTTCCAAACGGGGAAGGTCTCGAACTTTGCGTAGCCCGCCTTCACCCCGCGCTTGTGCTCGTGATAGAGCTGGGAAAGGCAGGTCGCCATCTTGCCGCTGCCCGGCCCCGGCGCCGTCACCACGACCAGGCGGCGGCTCGTCTCTATATAATCGTTCTTGCCGAAGCCCTCGTCCGAGACGATGAAGGAGAGGTTCGAGGGGTAGTCCGGGATCCAGTGCTGGAGGTACACGCGCACGCCCATCGCCTCCAGGCGCTTCTTGAACTGCTCCGCCGCCTGCTGGCCCCGGTAGTGCGTTATGGACACGCTGCCCACATAGAGCCCTATCGCCTTGAAGGCGTCTATGAGCCGCAGGAGGTCGTCGTCATAGGTTATGCCGAGGTCCCCGCGGCGCTTGCTGCGCTCTATGTCGTCCGCGGAGATGACGATGATTATTTCCGCCTCGTCCTTCATCTCCAGCAGCATCCGCACCTTGCTGTCCGGCTCGAAGCCCGGCAGCACGCGCGAGGCGTGGTAGTCGTCGAAGAGCTTGCCCCCGAATTCAAGGTACAGCTTCCCGCCGAAGCGCGCTATGCGCTCCCTTATCTTCTCCGACTGCAGGCGCAGATATTTTTCGTTGTCAAAGCCTATCCTGAGCATTGTAGCTCCCTCCCGCTCCCCGTTTTTCTTTTCCACAACTATCCCCTATCATACAACAAACTTCTCCCCGCTTCAATCATATCTTGCTGCAAAAAAGTTCCGCCGCGCTGCAAGTCACAGCACGGCGGTTTTGAACGTCGTCTGGGAAAAGTCCCTTTTCAAAAAGAGCTCCGCCACGCGGGCGAATTCCTTTGCGTCTCCGCTGGCGTAGCAGGCCGTCCGGCCAAAGCTCCTGCGCGGCGAGCGCAGGCCCTCCTCCCCGAGCAGCCGCGCCAGCGCTCTCGCGCCGGCCGCACCCGAGTCTATCAGCCGGACCCCGGAGCCCATGTAGGCCGAGATCGCCCCGGCCAGCAGCGGAAAGTGCGTGCAGCCCAGGATCAGCGTATCCACCCCGGCGTCCCTCAGCCCCGCAAGGCATTCGGAAACCGCCGCAGCGACCTCCGGGTCCTCCGGGTCCGCCCGGCCGGCCTCCACCAGCGGCACCAGCTTCGGACTGCCGGAGGCGAACACCTCCAGGCCCGGCTCCAGCGCCTTGAGCTCCCGCACAAAGGCCCCGCTCCGCTGCGTCGCCACCGTGGAGAGGACGCCTATGCGCCCGTTTTCCGTCGCCTCCGCGGCCTCCCGCGCCGTAGGCTTCACAACGCCCAGCGCCGGGACCCCGGCCTTCTCCTGCACGTAGTCCAGGCAGTTCGAGCTCACCGTCCCGCAGGCGACCAGCATCGCCTTCACACCGCGCCCGCGCAGGAAGCGCACGTCGCTCTCCGCTATCCGCCTGAGCTCCTCCACGCTCCGGCCCCCGTAGGGGACGCGCGCCGTGTCGCCCAGGTAAGCTATGTCCTCGCCCGGCAGCAGCCGCCTCAGCTCCCGCACCGAGGTCAGCCCGCCCATGCCGGAGTCAAATATCCCAACCGGTCTGAAATCCATACGCCGCTCCAAACAATGTATTTCCTTCCATCATATTCGCCAGGCGAACATTTTAGCATCATCCGCTCCCTTTTTCAAGCCCGGCCTTCCGCAGCGCGCGCAGCGCCTCCGGGCTCGCCCGGCGCAGGTAGTCCTCCAGCACCGCGCCCGGTCCCGCGTAGAGCTTCACGCCCCGCTCCGGCGCCCGCTTCGGCCGCTCCGTCAGGCGGCAGAGGCCCTCCGCCTCCGCCTCCAGCTCGCAGACCCCGTATTCCTCGCGGTAAAAATGCTCGTTCTCCAGGTGCGCCAGCTCGTGCCTCAGCCCAGCCTCCCGCGCCGACGCGCCGAAACGGCTGTTTATATAGATCGTGAAGGTCCCGTCCCCGTTCGACACCGTCACCGCAGGCGAGGCCATGCTCGGAAACTCCACCAGCCGCACCCAGTAGTCCACACCCTCCAGGTAGCTCATTGCCCCTGCTGCATCTCCTCTATCATCCGGACGATCGCCTCCACCTGCGCCTTCGTCGCGTTCTTCGTCACCGAAAACAGCATCCGCTTGTCCGGCCGCTCGCGCAGCTCCTGGAGGTATTCCGTCAGCTCCTCGTCCCCGTTAACCGGGCCGGGCTGCTCCGACTTGCCCAGCAGGTAGTCCGTCGTAACGCCCAGGTACTCCGCTATCCGCGCCGCCGTCTCCGCGTTCACGCCCTTCGCCCGGCCCTTGCGCAGCTCCGTCATGAAGCTCCGGCTCATCCCCAGGTCCGCGCTCAGCTTCGAGCCCGAGATCCCGCGCTCCCTCAGCAGCGCCTCTATCCTCTCGCATATGCCTTCCATTTTTCCCGGCCCCTTTTTGTAAAATCTGTACAAAATACAAAAGATTGTACGTTCCTGTTGACAGATGCTGCCCTGCGTTCTATATTAGTAGGCACAACGTACAATATTCCGTACTCAATTTCCTATCCGTTCCCATGATAGTACAAACAATTGAACGTGTCAACCCAAAGAGAGAAAGAGGGGCGTGCAAAAGATGAGGAAACAGAAAGCCGGGGCGGCGCCGGACATGCGCCGCTGCGCGGACTGCGCGCATCACTTCGGCGCGGCGGACCCGGGCTGTTACCGGGCGGTCCTGCCGGCCTGCGTATACATCCTGGACACGGGGCGGAGGCGGCCCTGCCCGGCTGGCGAGGGCTGCACGGAGTATGAGCGCGCGCCGCGCGGGCGGGAGGCCTACCGCGAGGGGCTGCGGCGCGAGTACACGGCCTTCCGCGCCGAGAGGGGCGGCGGCGAATGAGCAGGCTCGTCACCATGTCCCGCTTTGAGGAGCACCCGGCCCTGCCCGAGCCCTGGCCGGACGAGCCGCCGGAACCGCTCCGCAAGCCCCGGCGAGAGCACCGGCTTGCGGACAGTCCGGAGCAGGTCCGGGCCTGTCTCAGCTGCCCGAAGCCCGCCTGCACCAACTGCCTCGAGCGCAGGCGGGGCAGGCCCTACGTCCCCGCCCGCTCAAAGCTCGACGCTCGCGCCCGAGGCCAGAAAACAGACCACCCGGCGCTTGACGGGCAGGCCCGTCACCCTTGACATCGCCCAGGCGTAGGCCTCGAGCTGCGGGGCGTAGCGCAGGGCGCGCTCCGGCGCCGCCGCTGCGGAGACGGCGTCGGTCTTGTAATCGACTATCGTGAGGCCGTCGTCCTCGACGATGCAGCAGTCCACGACGCCCTGGAGCAGCAGCTCCTCGCCCTCGGCCCCGGCGAAGAAGCGCTCCGCGCCGCAGAGCAGCGCAAAGGGGAACTCCCGGAGCACCCGCGGCGACGAGGCTATCTTGCGGCCTATCTCCGAGGCGGCGAAGCGCGCGAGGGCGGCGGCGTCCACGGCCCCGGCCTCCAGGGGCGAGAGCCGCCCCTCTGCGGCAAGCCTGTCCAGCTCGGCGCGGGCCTCGGCGGCGGAGCCTATCCGGCCGAGGTCCAGGTATCTGAGCGCGAGGTGCGCGGCGGTGCCGCGCTCGGCGGCGTCCAGGCGCCGCCCGGCGCCCTCCAGCTCCGGCTTCCGGAAGCGGCGCGCCGTCCGGGGCAGCAGGGGCGCGGCCTCCTCGTCCGGCCCGTCGAGGCTCTTGAGCTCCGTGGCGGTGAGCTTTGAGGGCAGCCGCTCTGCGCCCCGGTGCGGGTATATCCAGTCCAGCCGCGCGGCGAGGTCCGGCACGGCGGGGCTCTCCTCCTCCGGCCCGGTCTCAGGCTCAGCAGCCTGGGGCCGGGTATTTTTGACCTCTACGCGGTCCAGCTCCCCGTCCGGGGCCGCGATGCTGAGGTTCAGAGTCCGGCAGCCCGTGCCGAGCGCCGCGCTTATGAGCCAGTCCGCCGCGCAGCGCATGGCCAGCAGCGCCTGGGCCGGCATCCGTGCCGAAGCGCCGGGCGTGAGCTTTTCTATCCGCGCCTCCGGGTCCGGCAGGGCGCAGGTGATGAAAAGCCGCTCCCGCGCCCGGGTCATCGCCACATAGAGCAGGCGCAGCTCCTCGCTGAGCAGCTCCCGCTCCAGCCGCCGCGCCACGGCGCGCCGCGCCAGCGTCGGGTACTCTATGCCCCGCGCCGCGTCTGTCAGCTTCGGCCCGAGGCCCAGCTGCGGGTGCATGAGCACGCTCTCGCGCGTGTCCGCCAGGTTGAAGCTCCGCGCCGTCCCTCCGATGAACACCACCGGGAACTCCAGGCCCTTCGAGCGGTGTATGCTCATTATCCGCACCGCGCCGGAGCCGCCCTCCTCCGGGAAGGCGGGCTCCTCGCCGCGCGAGCGCATCGAGGCCGTCCAGTCCAGGAAGCGGTGCAGGCCGCGCCAGCCGCTCTTTTCAAAGTCCCGCGCCAGCTCGAAGAGCCGCTGCAGCCGCGCCCGGCGGGCCTCGCCCTCCGGCATCGCCGCGCAGACGGCAAAGCAGTCCAGCCGGCCGCAGACCTCACGCAAGAGCTCCGCCAGCTCCGCGTCCCGCGCCAGGTCCCGCAGCCCGTCCAGGCGCTCGAGGAAGTCCCGGACCTTCGCGTCCTCCCCCGCGCAGGAGCGCAGCGCCGCGTAGAGGTCGCCCTCCGGGCGGCGCAGGCGTATCCGGGTCAGCTCGTCCGCAGAAAAGCCGAAGAGCGCCGAGCTCAGCACCGAGACGAGCGCCACGTCCTGCCTCGGGTTATCTATGAGCGCCAGGAGCGAGAGCATGACGGACACCTCCGCCGACTCGAAAAAGCCGCCCGAGCTCCCCGCCTCGACGGGTACGCCCTCGCGCGAGAGCGCCCTGCGCCAGGCCGGGCCGGAGACGTTCACGGAGCGCAGGAGCACGGCTATGTCGCCGTAGCCCAGGGGCCGGGAGCTCCCGCCGTCCATCACCCGCGCGCCGCCCTCGACCAGCCGCCGCATCATCCGCGCTGCCTGCGCCGCCTCGACGGCGGTCTTGTCCGGGCGCTCCTCGCCCTCCTCCGCGCCGGGCGTCGGCACCAGTACCAGCTCCGGTACCGGGACGACCCCCGGGTGCTCCAGCCCCGCCCGGAGCGCCGCGCGCTCGTCGTAGTCCAGCTCGCCCAGGCCCTTCGACATCAGGCAGCCGAACACCGCGTTCACCGCGTCCACGACCTCCGGCCGCGAGCGGAAGCTCTCCCGCAGAAAGACGCGCCTCGGCACGCCCTCCGGCTGGGGGGCGTCCGCATATTTTTCGTACTTCTCCAGGAAGATCGTCGGGTCCGCCAGGCGGAAGCGGTAGATGCTCTGCTTGACGTCGCCCACCATGAAGAGCCGCCGCCCTCCGTCGGACACCGCGCGGATGATGAGGTCCTGCACCGCGGAGACGTCCTGGTATTCGTCCACCATGACCTCCCGGTAGCGGCGGGAGAGCTCCCGCGCCGTCTCTGTCGGGGAGCCGTCCGGCTCCGTCAGCAGCCGCGCCGCAAGGTGCTCGAGGTCCGAAAAGTCCAGCAGCGAGCGCCGCCTCTTCCGCCGCGTATACTCCGCGTCGAAGTCCATGACCAGCCGGAGCAGCGCGCGCATCGCGGGGGCCGCGGCGCGCATGTCCCGCAAAAGCTCCGCGCTGGACTGGGAGAAGTCCCGCTCCAGGCGCTTTGCCGCCTTCTTGCAGGCCTCGCGCCGGGCCTTTGCCGCCGCGGCCAGCTCCGGGTCCTCGCCGCCGCCGCGCACCGAGCCCAGGCGCGGGAAGTCCACCGGCAGCGCCGCGCGCAGGCTGTCCCAGCCCTCCCGCGCCCGCGCCGAGGCCGAGCGCAGGGACTGCGCCGTCCCGGCAAAGCTCCCGGAATAGGCCTTGCCCAGCTTCTCATAGCCCTCCAGCTCCCCGGCAAGGGACTCCAGCTCGGAAGCCCAGTAGTCCAGCTCCTCCGCCGCGCCGTCCAGGAGCTCGCGGCCCCAGGGCGTCTCGCCGGCGTCCTCCGCCGGGGCGGAAAAGAGCTCCGCCTGCTCCCGCGCCCAGTCCTCCGGCCGCGCCTGGGCCTGGAGCTTGTCGTGCAGGCGCAGGACCAGCTCCGCCAGGCGCCTGTCGTCCCGGCCCGCGCCCACGCTGTCCGCCAGCGCCAGAAACTCCGGCTCACCCGCCGCGTAGGCGGACTCCAGCGCCGTCTCCAGCGCCAGACGCCGCAGCTCCGCCGCGCGGTCCTCGTCCGCTATCGCAAAGTCCGGGTCCAGCCCCGCGCGCGAGGCGTACTCCCGCAGGACCGCCGCGCAGAAGCCGTGTATCGTCTCTATCGGCGCGCGGCGTACCAGCGCCGCCTCGCGCCGCAGCCGCTTAGAGCCCGGCTCCTCCGCCCTGCGCCGCTCCAGCTCCTCCGATATCCGGCCGCGCAGCTCCGCCGCCGCCGCCGTCGAAAACGTGATGACCAGAAAGTCCTCCACGCTCGCCGGGCGCTCGCCCTGCGTCATCCAGCTCATCAGCCGCTCCGTCAGGACCCTCGTCTTGCCGCTTCCCGCCGCCGCGGAGACCAAAAGCTCGCCGCCCCGGTCCTCTATCGCCAGCTTCTGCGATGCAGTCGGCTCAAATGCCGCCATCGTCCCCGCCTCCTTCCAGAATGTCCCACACGCGCGTGGCGCTCAGCTTCGGCAGATAGCGCCGGCGGTCGCCGCCCTCGCCCTCCGTGAAGCGGCAGGCCTCCGCGTACTCGCACCAGAGGCAGGCGTTGTCCTGGGCGCTCTTGTAGCAGGGGTCCGCCGTGATGCTGCCCGCGCGCAGCTCCCCCGCCAGGCGCCGCAGCGTCTCCTCCACGCGCCTGCCCAAAAGGCCCAGGCGCTCCGCCGTGGCCAGGCTCTCCCCCGTCGGGACGCCCTCTTTCCACTTCACCGGCAGGCGCAGGGGGCTCTCGCTCCGCTCCATCGCCAGCAGGACCGCGGGGTCATCCAGCAGCAGGCCGCTCCGGCGCAGCTTTTCGGCGCGCTTCTGCTCCAGCTCCTCGTCCGTCAGGTCCCCCTCCGCGCTCAGGAGCACGTCCCGCGCCGGGACGTACAGCACCCCCGCCGGGACCGTCTCCATCCCGTAGAGCCGCTCGCCCGAGGCGCTCAGCGCAAAGAGGTAGAGCAGCAGCTGCATATTGAGCCCCTGCACCACGTCCGAGAGCGAAAAGCTCCGCCGCCCCGTCTTGTAGTCCACGACCCGCAGATACAGCCGCCCGCCGTGGACCCAGCCGTCCACGCGGTCCGCTATCCCGCCGAGCCGTACCCGGCCCCCGTCCGGCAGCTCCGCCGTGGGCGAGAGCCCCGGCCGCGAGAAGTCCAGCTCGAAGCTCAAGGGCTCGAAGTCCGAGCGGCGCAGCTCCTCCGCCATGTCCCGCAGGATGCGGCGGACGCTCTCCGTCAGCCGGGCGTAGAGGTAGGCAAAGCGCGCGCTCTTGCCCTCCGCGCCGCCCAGCTCCTCCTCCAGGTAGCGCCGGGAATAGCGCTCCGTCAGCTCGTCCAGGCGCTCCTCGGAGGCCGCGGCGAGGCCGCCCTGCGCGCGCGTGTCCTCCGCCGCGTGCTGCAGGACGTAGTGTATGAAGCTGCCCGCCTCCGGGGCTCTGAACTGCGCAGGACGCCGGGGCTTCGCCCGGAGCCCGTAGCTCAGGAAATAGGCAAAGCGGCAGGAGGCGAACTTTTCCACGCGCGAGGGCGAGAGCCGCAGCTCCTCTCCGTAGAGCGCGCGGGCGGACTCCGGCGCGAGCCGCCTGGGCGGGGTCTTGGCCGCGCCGCGCAGCCGACCGAGCTCCGGAGCCCCGGCGGACTCGAAGTAGTCCAGCGCAGCGCGCTCGAGCGCCCCGCCCCGGCCCGCCGCAGCCGCCGCGGCCAGCTCCAGCGCCGGGCCCCGCGCCCAGGCGCGCAGACTCCGGCTCTCCGCCCGGACTATCTCCAGCCCGAAGAGCCGCGCCGCCCGCTCCAGCACAAAGCTCGGCCGCGCCGCCGCGCCCTCCGCCCCGAAGGCCGGACTCACCAGGCAGAGCGTCTCCGAGGGCAGGCTCACGCAGTTGTAGATGAGCGAATACTCACGCCAGAGCTCCGCGTCGCCCGCGTCCAGGGGCAGGCCCAGCTCCGCCAGAGCGCGGCGCTCCTCCGCGCTGAACACCCCGCCCTCACGCGCCGGGCCGGGCAGGCGCTCGTCCGAGGCGCCTAGGACGATGAGGTGCTTTATGTGCCGCCGGCGCATCCTGTCCATGTCGCCCGCCGACACCATGTCCAGCGAGACCGGGATGACCCCGACGGCGTACTGAGACAGGGTCAGCAGATAGAGCCGCTGGAAGCCCGCCGCGTCGAGCTCCGTCCCGCCCAGGACCTGCGCGCACTGCTCCAGCGCCGAGACCGCCGCCTCCCAGAGCCGGGCGTATTCCTCCGCCGCCTGGAGCCTGCCCGCTGCCTCCAGCTCGTCCGCGCGCGCCGCCAGGCGCTCCGCCAGCTCCAGCTCCGCGAAGAAGTCCGCCAGCGCCCGCGCCTGCTCCGAGGCCGTCCGCGCCGCGCGGCAGGCCCTTTCCAGGCTCCGCAGCGGCCCCGCCGCACGGCGGCGCAGGATATTTATGCGCTCGAGCGCGGCCTGCGCCGCCTCGTCGAACTCGCCCTGCCAGCCCTCCGGGTGCATGTGCCAGTCCCGGTCCGAGAGCCAGGCTCCGCCCTTGATGTCCCAGGTGATGCAGTAGTTTTCCAGCTCGTCACATTCCTCCGCGTCCAGCCCGGCGAGGCCCGTGCGCAGGTAGGCGAAGAGCTCCGCCCGTTCCCAGCCGCCCAAAATGCTCTCATATGCCGCGGAAATGAGCGCGGGCAGGGGTTTTTGCGTGATGTCCGTCTGCCGCGCCGTGAAAAGCGGCACGCCGTAGTGCGCGAAGGCCGCCTCCAGCGGGGCGCGGTAGTCCTCAAAACCGCGGACCGCCACGGCGATGTCGCGCCAGCGGCAGCCGCCCTGGGCCAGCTCCACCGCCCGCGCCGCCGCCAGTTCGCACTCCGCGCTCAGGGATTCGGCGCTGTATAATAATACCTTTCCCTGCGCATCAAAATGCGCCTCGGTGTAGCGGAGCATATACTCGGCCAAGAGCTCCGCGGGGCTGAGCTCCGGGTTTTCCAGCGTCTCCACGCGGCTGGGGACGCCGCGCTCGCGGGCCTCGCGCAGGAGGCGGCGCGCCGTGCGGCGCGAGAGCTCGAACACCTCACTGCCCTCCTCGAGCGTGTCCAGCGTGAGGCAGACGGTCATGTCCGCGCCCCTGTCCAGGAGCTCCGCGAGGATCTTCATCTCGACTCCCGTGAAGTCCGTGAAGCCGTCCACATAGACCTGTCCGGAGCGGGCGAAGCCGCTCTCCGGCAGGCGGCGCAGGAGCTTGGCGAGGCGGTCCGAGGGGTCCTCCCGGCCTGGGCCTGCGGCGGCGCGGAAGGCGCCCATGACGAGGGCGAGGTCCGAGAGCTTTTTGCCGAGCGCTCCGCCCGAGCGGGACGCCGCCTCCAGGAGCTCCTGCTCGTCGAGCCCTGCGGCGGCGAGCTCGTCCACGGCGGCGAGCAGCTGGGCCTGCAGCTCCGGCGAGCGCCGCGCCCCGGCGTAGACCCGCAGCCGCGGGTAGACGGAGTCCAGCGCCAGCGCCATGCACAGCAGGCGGCCGCCCGGGTCCAGGCACCGGGTCCCGCCCGAGCCCAGCTCGGCCTCCAGCTTCCGCGCAAGGCCCGTGAAGGACAGCACCTCCGCGAAAAGCGGCAGGCCCGGCCCCGCGACCCGCGCCAGCTCGCGCTCAGCCTCGTGGCTATACTGCTCCGGCACCAGCAGCACGCGCCCGCCCTCTCCGGAGAGCGCCGCGCGGCGTATCTCGTCCATGACCAGCGCGGTCTTGCCCGCGCCCGCCCGGCCCGTTATGAGTCTCAGCATGTCCTCGCCTCCCTCGGTCCAACCATTATACCATAGCCCGCGCCATTTTCAAAACTCTTGAAAAACCAACATTTATATGGTAAAATGATGCCAAGCAAGCCCGCGGCGGCAAGCCCGGGCATTATGAAGGGAGACAAACTATGGATATCAGCAAGGTAACCGTCAGAGAACTGCTCGAGAACAAGGCCGCGTGCGACGCCATGAACGCCATCGACCCGAAGATCCTCAAGAGCCCCATGGTCAAGCTCGTCAAGGGCAAGACCGTCGAAGCCGTGTTCAACATGGTGCCGGACAGCAAGGTCTCGCCCGATGTGAAGGCCAAGATCCGCGAGGCCCTCGCCGCCATCTGAGCGATATACTTCAAATTAAAAGCCAGCCGCAGAGCAGACGTTCCGCGGCTGGCTTTTTTTGCCCTTCCTCACAGGCTCGTCACATTTTTCCCAGGCTGTGGAATCTCCGGGCTTGTTGCGCTATGTTAAAAACACGGCGACCGGCTCAAGCGATCATATCCGCGCGAACACGTCATGCGGCACGGATCGAGGGCGCCGAATTCCAGCGCAAGGAGGTTCCAGATATGAACCGTTGTAAATCCGTCCGAAGGCTGTTGATCACGCTCCTATTGCTGCTCTCGTTGGTCACAGTCCCGGCCCTCGCCTCCGGCGGAGACACTGTTGAGATATCGACCGCCGAGGGGCTTATGGAGCTGCTCTCCACGAGTTACGGCGACTGCTATAAAAAGACCTACGGCAAGACCTTCGTCCTGACCGAGGACATCACGATAGACACGAGCGAGCTGGAGACCAGCTTCAACGCCAACAGCGCCCCCATCCGCGCCTTTGACGGCATATTCGACGGGGGCGGCCACACCGTCACCGTCGTGGAGGCCGAGTCGGGCGAGCCGTCGATGCCCCTCTTCGACTGGGTCGGCACGAACATAAACAATGACCAGGCCAGCATCAGGAACCTGGACCTGGTGTTTGAGGGCAACGTCAGCGGCGCTCCGCTGGCCGCCGTCATCGGCAACGGCGCCGTGGAAAACGTGAATATCGAATTCCAAAAGGACATCCTCTTTGCCGAGGCAAAGAGCGACTTCAATTACGCCGCGGCCACCGGGGTATTCGTGTTTCTGGGCGCCTCCAGCGGCGCCGAAAAAAATCCCACCTCTATAAAGAACGTGAGCGTCAGCGCCACCGGCCCCGCGCCCTACGGGGTGATCGGCTCCGCCCAGCCGCAGGACAGGCAGTACGTCATGGCGGCGGGCGTCTACTCTGAGCGCAACCTCGCGGGCGCCGCCTGCGTGCTGGAAGGCGTTGAGATCAGCGTCCGGGCCGTCTGCGCCCGCTCCGGCTACGCCTCCGGCAACAGCGCGGTCTGCGCGGCGGGCGCCGTCAGCGGCCACTACCAGTCGAACCTCCGGCTCGGATACACCACCGTCACGGTCGCGGAGAGCATACTCTCCGAGGCGGTCTCCGGCTCCGGCGTCTCCGAGGTGTATTCCTTCGGCCTGGCGTACGACGCTTACGCCTTCCGCGAGTGCAGCGTCAGTGTCGGCGGGAGCGTCCAGGCCATCGCCGCCGAGGGCGTCTCCGCCAGCGCCTACGCCGCCGGTCTGGGCCTTTCCGTCTCTAACAAACATAACCAGCAGGAGCCCAATGGCGGCGCCTACCACAACTGGGGCGAAGGCACGGGCAAATGCTCCGTCACTGTGGGCGGGGACATCCTCGCCTCCGTCAGCTCGGCCGTCTCGGACAAGGTCGCCGCGGCCTGCGGCGCGGCCTATAACACGGGCCACCAGTACGTCTGGAACGACGTCACGATAGACGTCGCGGGGAGCATCAGCGCCCGCGGCGGCGGGCTCTGCAAAGCATACGCCAGCGGCTTTGCCCACCAGCCCTACAACGAGCCCAACGTCCTCGACCAGAATGTAGACTACGAAAACTGCTCCGTGACCGCCGGAAGCATCTGCGCGGTCTCGCCCGAGTACGGCGGATACGCCGCCGGTTTCATGCGCTGGTGCTACGGCGCCTGCAAAAACTGCTCGGTGACGGCCGGGTCCATCGAGAGCAGCGGCATAGACGCGGACGTCTCCGGCTTTGCCCGCAGGTTCTCGCCCAACACCTCGGCCTACCTCAGCAACACGCACGGCGAGCTCGACGGCTGCAAGGTCGCCGCGGGCAGCATCCGCGCCGTCAACACGGACCCCGACAACGCCGCAAATGCCGCCGGCTTCGTCATCGAGGTCTCGAACGTTGTCCCCGGCTTCAGCGCAGCGATACGCGGCTGCGAGGTGACGATAGAAAACGAGCTGCTCTCCGACTCCGCAAACAGAACGCCCTTTGAGGCGCTCTTTGTGGGCGTGAACAAGATCTCCTGCGGCATCTTCGACAACCGCGTGACCCTTCCCCGGTCTCAGGCGGACGTGCAGACCATTGAGGGCGCGGACTATGTCCTGTTCACCGCGTCTGAGGCCGCAGGCCGGGCGGACAGCACCGACTGGCAGAGCGGCAACCGGGTCGTCTTTCCCGGCGAGAGCATCAACGCCGTCACCTGCGCCTTTGACGACGGCGACAGCACCGGCACGCTCTGGAAGCTCACACTCGAGCTGCGGTTCTTCACCGTCGACTACGACCTGAACGGCGGCACGCCAGCGCCCGGGGTTGATTACTCCGCCGTCACCGTGAACGAGGGCGAAAAGATAAGCCTCCCCGCCGCGCCTGAGCGCGAGGACTATATATTCATCGGCTGGAGCGACGGCACGGAGCTCCGCCAGCCCGGCGACGAGGTCGAGATAGAGGGCAGCACCACCTTCACCGCCCAGTGGGAGGCCGACATACGCTATTTCACCCTCACATACAACTCAAACGGCGGCACGGAATACCCGGACGAGACCCACCCCGAGGGCATGGAAGTCCGGCTGGACAAGCTGCCCGAGCGCGAGGGCCACAGCTTCACCGGCTGGTACGCAGATGTGGAGCTGACGCAGCTTATTGAAACCGTAATAATGAACGAGCACATCAGCGTCTACGCGGGCTGGGAAAAGGATGAGGAGCCCTGGGTCCCGCCCTACATCCCGCCCGTCGCCCCCTCCGAGCCGGTCTATGAGCCGAACTGGCTGAACACCACGGACCACTTCGGCTACATCATCGGCT
>SFKX01000028.1 GCA_004553625.1 Clostridiales bacterium
GATGTCGATGATAGCGCGGACCGACGGGTCGGTCACGTGCACGCCCATCGCGTGGCAGCTTATCTCGGAGATGTTCTCATCCGCAAACGGCACCTTGTTGCGGCCGTAGCCCGTGCCGATGAGGTACGCCAGGTCCTTGGAGCTATTCAGCTCGGGGACCTTCGAGACCACCTCGTTCATCGCCATGATGGCGCTCTGCTCGGAGTTTATCTTGCTCCTTATCGTGGTGTCCGCTACTATCTTACCGGTCTCGTCCAGTATGACGGCCTTCGTATAGGTGGAGCCGACGTCGCATCCTCCGTAGTATTTCATTATATATTCTTCCTCCTAATAATCTTTTTATTGGAACAAAAGAGATTTACCAGGTGATGTCGTCCTCGAACTCGATGAGGCTCTCGTCCGTAGGCTCCGCCTGAATGATGGCGCGCATATAGTTCGTGACCTTGGCGCGCATGTCGCGGCGGGAGACGGTACGCGGGTCCATGAGGTCGTGCTCGACCCAGATGAGGTGCAGGCCGCGCTCACGCGCCTGCTCGTCGAACAGGCCCTGCAGACCGGCCATGGTCTTGCAGCAGACATGCTGGTACATGATGATGAAGTTGGCGTTGAACTGCTCGCAGACCTTCCACAGCTCGTCCAGGACGTGGACATAGCCGCCGTTGGTGTGCTTGCGCATGACCATGCGCTCGTAGAGCCTGGCGAGGTCGCGGATGGCCTCTTCCTTGTCGGTGGTGTTGAGCTCCTTGGTGAAGTTGAGGCTCTCCATCTCGACCAGGACGCCGATGCCCCAGGCGTTGGCCAGCCAGTTCGAGAAGTTGGCGTAGTAGTGGGCCGGGCAGCTCCAGACCACCGCGCGGTACTTCATCGGGTGGCGGTAGGGGTTGCACTTCTCCTCGTAGGACTGGAACATCAGCTTGCGGACCTTGTAGAAGGTCTTCATGACGCTGGGCTCCAGGCCGCCGTCCATCTCGTAGTTCCACTTGCGGAAGAGCTCGTAGCAGGGGCCGATGAGCTGCGGGTACGGGGTGGAGTTCATCTCCCACTTCTCCATCTCCATCTTGGTCTGCTCGTTGAAGCGACGGATGACGGTGAAGTAGTGCTCCCAATCCCACTTCTCACCGGTGATCTCCTCGACCCACTTGATGCAGTGCCACATATCCTGCGCGCCGCACTCGACGGTATCCTCGTCGTCGTAGCGGACGGGCAGCGTGAGCGGGAAGGTCGGGAGCTTGAAGCGGCGGTCCTGGTAGCTGGTGGCCATATCGGAGCCGTCGCAGGGGGTGGAGGTGGAGATGAAGCCGAGGCCGCAGTGCGGCAGGGCGTCGAGGATGGCGCAGCCGCATTCGCTCGTCGGCACGGGGCAGGTATCGGAGGGCAGGCCGTAGCTCTCGACGGCGTCGATATACGGGATGCAGATGAGCTGGTCGAGCTCGGAGACGAGGAACATCGGGATGAGCTGGTAGGGGATACCGATGAGCCCCGGGAAACCGGCCATCATCTGAGCCATGGTCATCTCGTCGAAGAGCATGAGCTTGTCGTTTATCTTGTCGTTGCCGCCGATGCGACGGTCGGCCATGAGCAGCGTGGCGATGACGTTCTCGACGTAGCGGTAGACGTCTGCCAGGAGCAGGCGGTTCATGGTGACGGCCCTGCCGCGCACACCGAGGGTGTTGCGGTCAAAGAACGCCACGGACGCGAGGTAGGAGCTGAACCAGCGGTACTCAAAGAGGCCGAGGGCTATGCTCATCGGGTCGCGCATGACCATCTTGATCATGTCGGCCCAGAGGATGAGCCAGTTCTGGAAGTCGCGCGCGGTGGACTCGAGGCCCTTCCACTCACGCCTAGTGAACGCTATGGCGCCCTTCTGGTAGAGCCGGCCGAGCTGGCGCTCGCCGTTTATGAACCTGTCCCACTTCTCAGCGGGGGAGAGCGCGACGAAGTCCTTCCACTCGCTCTGGATGCGCTCTTTGTCCATGCGCATCTTGTTCAGCTGCTTTTTCTTGACGTCCTTCCAGTCGATCTCGGAGATCATTTCCTTCCAGATCTTGAGGTCGGACGGGACGTTTTTCTTTATCCATTCGAGGTTGGTTTTAAGCATCTTATTTGACCTCCTTGCCCTGCTGGATGCGCTTTATCTCCAGGGACTCCACAAAGGCCTGGAAGCGGGTGCGGAGCTGCCCGGAAGTTTTGGCGTTGTAGGGCCGGTCAATCGTCAGCACCGGGTGGCCGTAGTCCTCGTACTGGACGTGGCTGGCCAGCGCGCGCTCGAAGCCCCAGAAGTCGCAGAACTTGACGTTCTCGTAGATGATGCCGTCCGCGTCGAACTCACGGGCGAGCCTGTCGGCGGTCTCGCGGCGCTGGAGGATCTTCTCGTCCGACATGAAGCGCGGACACTCGCTGGTGATGAGGTAGTGCCGGCAGATCTGAACGAGAGCGGGCTCCTCGTCGTTCAGCTCAATGACCTCGCGGCCCGGGAACACGCCGAAGCAGAAGCGGTCGAACGCTATGAACGCGCCTGCATCCTCGAGCATACGGGTGAGGTTGGGGTCGTCTATCTCGGAGCCGACTATGCCCACACGGCAGCGGTACCAGGGCTTTGCGTCGGGCTCGCGGGACTTTATCTCCTCGAGGGTCTCTTTGAGGTAGGGGAGTATCAGCTTTTGCGGGCAGCAGAAACTCACCATGTTGATGATGTGGAACTCGTAACCGGTCACGGGCGGATTCTGGAGCTTGCGGAGCTCGCTTATCTCCGTGATGATGCGGCAGATCTCGTTGTGCCTTTCGACAGCCTCACGCAGGGCGGCGTCCGAGATGTCCACGCCGAGCTTTTCGTGCATGACGTTCAGGACGCGGTTCTGCATCTGGGTGACGTAGTGCTTGAGGGTATAATCGGTGTATTTATAGGGGATGTCCGCGTGGGTGACGAAGAAGTTCGGCTTATCGATGCACTTGAGCAGTTCGATATTTTCCATGCAGCGGTTCATCTGGGCGCAGGCGTCCACGCCGCAGATGCCGTCCAGGAAGTTGTAGCCGCCTTCGATCGCCCTCTCGACCAGGGCGCGGCAGTACTCACATGTGTAGTTGGACATGTAATAGGAGGCCACGTCGATGCTGCCCGTATTAGGAGCGCGCATCCTGACCGAGAAGCAGTTGTCCACATTGAGAAGCACTTCCGGCATGTGGTAGCAGGTGAAGCCCAGAGCGAGCTGACCTTCTTCCTTGGCCTTGCGTATGAGCTCGTTGTGCGCATCATCCAGCAGGTTCTCAAAGTAGATCAGATGCTTAAGATCTTTCAAATGTTTACACCTCTCTTATAAAATCTCTATTCTTCGGAGCGCTTCCCTCACTCCGTAGAGGACCTTGGACCCAGCGGGAAGCTCGAATACGCTCTTCCCCTGGATGTCGTTTGCGGCGTGGCTCTCGTCCGCCTCGATGAAGGCGAGTATCTCCACGCCGGGGATCTCGATATACCGGTTGAGCTCCGGGTTCGTGACCCGGTTTATTATGGCGCCGATGTGTTCGTACATCACGAGCTCGTCCGCGACTTCCTTGATGGTCTCCGCAACGTGCGTCCCCTTCCGGCTCTGGTCCGAAATGAGGATGAGGTGCGTTACCTTTTCCATGACGCGGCGCTGTATCTGCTCTATCCCGGCCTCGCCGTCTATCACAACGTAGTCGAAGTCGCCCGCCAGCATACTGACGACCTCCTTCAGATATGCGTTCACGCTGCAATAGCAGCCCTCGTTCTCAGGCCGGCCTATCGCAAGGAACGAAAAGCCGTTTGTCTCGACCATGGTGTCGAAGATCCTGAACCGGGACTCGTTGAGCAGTTCGATAGCCTCCCTGGGCCTGCCGTCCTCCGCGCTTTTTATGACCGCACGGCGAATGTCGTCCAGGGACGATGTGACCTTCACTCCCAGCGCCGTCGAAAGTCCGACTGCCGGGTCGGCGTCTATTGCCAGGACCCTGGAGCCCGGCCGCTCCTCTGTGAGGACGCGCACGATGGCGGCCGCGAGCGACGTCTTCCCCACGCCGCCTTTGCCCGCCAGGGCTATTATCCTGGCCTGTCCTTCGCCCATCAACTACCCCCTCTCGTATTTGTTAAAGAGCAACGAACGCTTGACAATAAGTTAGCATACATTGAGTCATTTTACAAGACAAAAACTATACAACACCATATTTTTTTGTTGAATGTCTCGTATGCCTGTGCTATGATTTAAGCGGCCAAAGGGCCGGTAAACAAGCGGAAAGCGAGGGCGCAAGATGATATTTACAAAACTTCTGCTGCACGAGGGCGGGCACGGTCACGCCGGCTGCTGCGGCGAACACGCACACGAACATGCGCACGAGCACGTCTGCGGGCACCACCACGAACACGGCGATACGCCCGAGCTCACGCCGGAACAGACCCTGGCGCTCATGAGCTATATGCTCGAGCACAACCGCAGCCACGCGGAGGAGCTGCACGGTGTGGCTCACGCCCTGGAACACCAGGGCAAGCCAGAGGCGGCCAAGCTCGTCTCGGAGGCCGTGCACTACTTCGGCCACTGCAATGACAGGCTGGAGGAAGCCCTCCGGCTGGTAAAGGGGGAATAGTCATGTGCCTGTCGGACGCATTTGAACTCGTGGACGGCGAGCGCCGTCCGCTCATGAGCTACGTCTCCGGCATCAGCGTGGACGAAAAGGGCGTCACTCTCACGGATATGCTCGGCGCGCGCAAGACCGTCGCCGGCACGCTCAAGAGCGTGGACCTCACGCGAAACGTCATCCTGATAGAGGCAAAGCAATGAAAAAAACGCTGCGGAATCATTTTCCGCGGCGTTTTTTCAGTTCAGGCCGAAGAGCCGGCGCGCGTTTTCTGAGCTTATCCGGGCCATCTCCTCCGGGGGAAGGCCCTTTATCTCGGCTATCTTCTCCACGATATAGCGCAGCTTGCCGGAGTCGTTCCGCTTGCCTCGGAAGGGGACGGGCGTGAGATAGGGGCTGTCCGTCTCGACGAGTATGCGCTCCGCCGGGCAGAAGTCCAGGACCTCCAGCGCCTTCCTGGCGTTCTTATAGGTCACAGGCCCGTCGAAGCCCAGGTACCAGCCGCGCTTCACCAGCTCCCGCGCCATCTCCACGCTGCCGGAAAAGCAGTGGAACACCCCGCGCAGCCCCGGATAGCGGCCCGTTATCCGCAGGCAGTCCTCGTGCGCCTCGCGGTCATGGATGATGACGGGCTTGCCAAGCTCCAGCGCCAGCTCCAGCTGGGTTACGAACATCTCGTACTGTATTTCCTTGTGCTCCTTGTCCCAGTAATAGTCCAGCCCTATCTCGCCTATGGCCACGCACTTGGGGTGCCGAGCGAGCTCCCGGACCAGGGCCTCGCTCCCGCAGTCCCAGCTTTCCCACTCCTCGGGCTGCCAGCCCACGGCGGCGTAGACGAAGGGATACTTTTCCGCCAGCGCCAGCGCCGCGCGGCTGGACTCGCCGTCGCAGCCCGGGTCTATGATACAGTCCACGCCGAGCCCGGGCATCGAGGCCAGCAGCGCGTCCCTGTCCGCGTCGAAATGCCCGCTGTCGTAGTGGGCGTGAGTGTCGAAATACATGCTCTCACCTCTGCAAAGATAATAAACCAAGCCGCCGTTGCGCGCAAGAGGCCGCTGTGCTAAAATGTGCTCATGGATAAGTACGCACGCTGGCTGACGGACAAATATATCTGCATAATGCTGCTGATTTTCCCGCTATGGACCGGGACGGTCGGCTATACGGGCATCACCAGGCCGAAGTTCCTCTTCTTCGCCCTGCTAACGGGGTTCTGGCTGGCGGCGCTTCTGGCCTGCGCGCTCTTTTTCCGCTGCAAGCCCTCGCGGCCGCGGGGCTTCCAGCTCGCCGCGCTCGCCTTCATGGCGGCGGCCTGCCTCTCGGCGCTGTTTTCTGAAAACATCCAGTATTCCATCCTGGGCTCCAACCGCTACGACGGGCTCGTGACGCTCCTGCTCTATGGCGGCATCGCCCTCGGCGTCTCGCGCTGGGGCGAATTTAAGGAACGTTATGTAAACTTATCCGCCCTCGCCGCCGGGCTTTGCGCCGTCGTCTGCATACTCCAGCTCTGCCGGGTGAACGTCCTGGGACTATTCCCGGAGGGCCTGGACTTTTATGACGCCGGGACGAGGTATACGGGCGAGTTCCTGGGTACGATGGGGAATACGAATGTCCTTGCGGCCTGGTTCTGCCTGGTGATACCGCTGCTGACGGTCTCCGCGCTGCGCTCGCGGCCCGTCCGGGCGGCGCTGCTGCTTCTTGTCGCCGCGGCCTGCCTGGGCCTGCTCTTCTACATCGAGGCCCTCTCCGGCCTGGTGGGCTGCCTGGGCTGCGCTCTCGTGACTGCTCCATATTATGTTAACCAAACTGGCCGCCGACGCGCGGCCCGAATGCTGCTGGCGGCGGAGGCCGCGGCGTGCTTCGCGGGCCTGGCGCTGGTGTACTTCACGCCGCCGGGAAATGGGATGTTGTGGGAACTGTCCGAAATACTGCACGGCCGGGCGCAGGACGGCTTCGGTTCGAGCCGTGTGGCGATATGGCGCGAGGCGCTGCGGATTTTTGCGGAGCGGCCGCTCCTAGGCGGCGGGCCGGACAGCTTCGGCCTGCGCTCGACGGTGGAATTTTCGCGTTTCGTGCCGGAGACGGGCGCGACCCTGTCCACGCACGCGGACAATGCGCACTGCGAGCCACTTGGCTACCTCGTGAACCTGGGCATACCGGGCTTTGCGGCCTACTGTGCGCTGGCGGTCCTGTCGCTGCGGCGCTGGCTGCGCGGCGCTGACCCGGCCCTGGGTGCTGGCCTGCTCTGCTATCTGGTGCAGAGTCTCTTCGGCCTGGGGCTCTGCCTGGTGGCGCCGATAGCGTGGATATACATGGGGCTCCTCTGCTCGGAAAGGGAGGCGGAAAGCAATGCCGGATAGACCGGGGCGCGCGCTCGCGCCGGACGTTTTGAAGCTCGCGGCCTGCGCGGGCGTCATAGTGATACACTGCTCTGGCTACGGCCTGACTCTGTTCGAGGCAGGGAGCTTCGACTGGCTGGCCTGTGCATTTTGGGACAGCCTGGCGCGCTTTGCCGTGCCGCTGTTTTTCATGTGTACGGGCGCCCTGATGCTGGACCCGGCGCGGCGGCTGACGGGCAGGGACATTTTCCGCCGCTATTTTCTGCGCGTACTCGTCATCCTGCTGGTCTGGGCCTGGCTCTACTATGTCTACGGCGTCGTTGGGACCTATATCTTCACGGGCTGGCTGGAGCCGGACTGGCTGCTGAATTCGGTGGTACACACGCTCTGCTTCGACCACCATATGCACCTATATTACCTCCAGATATTGCTGCTCATCTACGCGCTGCTGCCGGTGCTCCGGGCGCTTGTACGCGGGGCGACGGAGCGGGAACTGAACTGGGCGCTGATCGTCTGGGCGGCTCTGGGCATCTGCTGGCCGCTTTTGAAGCTCTGGCCGCCGATCTCCTGGATGGGCGGGATAACGCCGCAGTACCCGCTGAACATGTGCTGGGCCGCTGCGGGCTACGCGCTCCTGGGCCAGGTCATGAACACGCGGGAGCCCGGCCGCGCGGGGCGCTGGGCTGCGCTCTTCGTCCTGGGCTTTGCGGTGACATTCGGCGGGACGGTGCTCCTGTCGCTGGCGGAGGGGGAGCTGTTCCTGGGCTTCATGGAGGGCATGTCACCAGGCCCGGCGCTCATGGCCTGCGGCCTCTTCGGCGCGGCGCGCAGCAGGTTCGCGGGCAGGGAGAGCTCGCCCGGGACGGCGCGGCTCGTCAAGGCCAGCTTCTGCGTCTATCTCGCGCACCACGCCTTCGTCATGGCCTTCCGGCAGCTGGGCTTCGACCTAACGGTCATGCCTGCCCTCATCGCCGTCCCAGTCGAGGGCGCGGCGGTGTTCGCGCTCAGCCTGGCGGCCTGGTGGCTGCTGTCGAAAATACCCTTCGTCAACCGACATCTGATATGATAGGGAGCTTTGATATGGAAAAATATGCAGAAATGAGTCTCAATGATTTCAGCGCGGCCCTTGCCTCGAAGGAGGCCGTACCCGGCGGAGGCGGCGCGGCCGCGGTGGCGGGAGCCCTGGCGGCGGCGCTGGGCGGGATGGTCTGCAACCTCTCGGCGGGGAAGAAGAGCTGCGCAGAGCACGCGGAGTTCATCGCAAAGGCGCTGGAGGAGCTGGAACTCACGCGCAAGTATATGCTCCGCCTGGCGGACGAGGACGTCAAGGCCTTTGCCCCGCTGAAGAAGTACCTCTCCCTGCCGAAGGACGACCCGGAGCGCGCGGCGCACATGGACTCGGCCCTGCGCGTGGCCTGCTTCATCCCGACGGAGATACTCTACACGGCGGCCCGGACGGCGGAGCTGCTGTCGGAGCTGGCGGGGAAGGGCGTCAAGGGCGCGATATCGGACGTGGGCGTGGGCCTGGAGCTCTGCCGCGCGGCGATGCGCGCCTCAAGGCTGAACATCCTCATAAACGCGGCGGGTATGGCGGACGAGGTCTTTGCCATGACGCTGCGGCGCGAGTGCGAGCTGGTGTTCGAGCAGTACGGTCCGGTCATAGACTCCGGCCTGGCCGCGGTGGAAGCGAGGATAGGCTGATGGCGCTGGTACTGAACGGCGCGCCGGCGGCGGAAGCACTGACGGCGGGCCTTGCGCCGAGGGTGAGGGCGCTGAGGGAGCACGGCGTCACGCCGACGCTGGTCATACTCCGCGTGGGCGCGCAGGAGGAGAGCCGCGCGTATGAGCGCGCGGCGAAGCGCGCATGCACGGCGGCGGGGGTGGAGTCCTTCACGGTCGAGCTGCCGGAGAGCGCGCAGATGGACGCCGTGCTCCACGCCGTGCGCAGCATAAACGCCGAGCCGGGCGTCCACGGTGCGCTGCTGCTCCGGCCGATGCCCTTTGCCCGGACGGAGCGCGCCGCCTGCCGCGCCCTCGCGCCGGAAAAGGACGTGGACGGGGTAACGCCCGCCTCGCTGGCCGCGGTGTTCGCGGGGGAGGCGGGGGCCTTTGCGCCCTGCACGGCGCGGGCGGTGCTGGAGCTGCTGGACTATTACGGCATAGACCCCGCCGGAAAGCGCGTGGCCGTCGTGGGCCGGAGCCTCGTTGTGGGCCGGCCGCTGGCGATGCTGCTGACGGCGCGGGACGCCACCGTGACGCTCTGCCACTCGAGGACGCGGGACCTGCCCGGCGTCTGCCGAGGCGCGGATATCGTCGTCGCCGCCGCCGGACACGCGGGGCTTCTGGGCGCGGACTGCTTCGCCCCGGGCCAGACGGTCATCGACGTCGGCACCAACGCGACGCCCGAGGGCCTGCGGGGCGACGTGGATTTCGCCGCAGCCCAGGGAGTTGCCGCAGCCGTCTCGCCCGTCCCGGGCGGAGTCGGCCGAGTGACAAACGCCGTCCTCGCCCTGCACACCATAGAGGCTGCCGAGCGCCTGAGCAAAAACTGAAAAGAGCGGATTGGCCCGGCTCTACGCCGGGCCGTGTTTTTTTCAAAAGCGAATCGTTTTTTGTTGCAATTCCATAGAGGCCATGTTATATTGTAGAAAATGTTGCAAGTATTTGGAGGAGGCCGAGACATGAAGCTCATCGCCACGAAGGACGCCGTAGGCAGCGTCCTCTGTCACGACATGACGCAGATAATCGTTGGTGTTACGAAGGACGCACGTTTCCGCAAGGGCCACGTCGTTACCGAGGAGGACATTCCCGTCCTGCTCTCAATGGGGAAGGAGCACCTCTACGTCTGGGAAAAGGCCGAGGGCATGGTACACGAGGACGAGGCAGCGGAACGTCTGCGCGCTCTCTGCCAGAGCGAGAACATGCACCCTACGCCGGTAAAGGAGGGCAAGATCGAGCTCATCGCGGACTGCGACGGCCTGTTCCAAGTTGACATAACAAAACTAAATGCCCTTAACGAGCAGGACGAGCTGATGATCGCCACGCGCCATTCCAACACGGCGGTGAAGAGGGGAGCGAAGCTGGCGGGTATGCGAATAATCCCGCTGGTGATAGAGGACGCAAAGCTCCGCGAGGCGGAGAAATTGGCGGGTGCGGAGCCGATTCTGGCCCTGAGACCCTATAAACTCAGGACCTGCGGCCTGGTGACGACGGGCGGAGAGGTGGCCCAGGGGCTGATTGAGGACACATTCACCCCGGTCATCATAGAAAAGCTCAAGAGCTACGGCATAGAGGTGACGGAGCACGCCCTGCCGGGGGACGACAGGGCCGCCATAACGAAAGCCGTGCTTGACTTCAAGGCCAAAGGGGTTGACATGGTATTATGCACCGGCGGCATGAGCGTGGACCCGGATGACAGGACGCCGGGCGCAATCAAGGACACTGGCGCGAGGATTGTGGCCTACGGCGCTCCGGTGCTGCCGGGGGCGATGTTCCTGCTGGGCTATTTTGAGGACGGCACGCCGGTCATGGGCCTGCCCGGCTGCGTGATGTACGCGAAGGCCACGGTGTTCGACCTCATCCTCCCGCGCGTTGCGGCGGGCGTGGAGGTCACGCGCGCCGAGATAAAGGCCCTGGGCAACGGCGGACTCTGCCTCGGCTGCGGGGACTGCCGCTATCCCGTCTGCCCCTTCGGCAAGGGCTTTTGAGGAAAGGGGGGAATATCATGCGTCTGAGCGCGAGAAACCAGCTGCGCGGCACGGTCGTCGGAATAGACGAGGGCGCCGTCAACGGCATTGTGAAGATCGACATAGGCGGCGGCAACGTCGTCACGGCCACGATATCCATGGCCTCGATACGCGAACTCGGTCTCGAGGTCGGCAAGCCTGCCATAGCGGTGATCAAGGCCACGTCCGTTATGGTCGCCGTGGACTAATAAAAAAGGAGAAATTGAAATGAAAAGAGCATTGGCCCTGCTGCTGGCCCTTTGCCTGGTCTTTGCCCTTGCGGCATGCGGCCAGGAGAACACGCCGGCCACCGATCCCCCCGCCGGGACCGAGACCCCGGAGGAGACCCCGGGCGACGACTCCGAACCCACGCCGGTGGAGGTCGTGGTATTTGCCGCCGCCTCCATGGAGGCGACGCTGACCGAGATAGCCGAGCTTTATAAGGAGGTCGCGCCCTGGGTCACGCTGACCTTCACCTTTGACTCCTCGGGTACGCTCAAGACCCAGATAGAGGAGGGCGCGGTCTGCGACCTCTTCATCTCCGCGGCGCAGAAGCAGATGAACCAGCTCGACGCCGCCGACACGACCGGCACCAACACGGACGGGCTCGACTACGTCGTGTCCGAGAGCCGGATAGACCTCGTGGAGAACAAGGTCGTCCTCGCCGTGCCGGACGACAACCCGGCGGGCATAGAGAGCTTCACGGACCTTGCCACGGACAAGCTGAGCCTGCTCTGCCTCGGCAACGACGACGTGCCTGTGGGCGCGTACTCGCTGCAGATACTCGAGTACCTGGGCATAGACATAGCAGCCCTGGAGGCGGATGGCAAGGTGACCTACGCCTCGAACGTCTCCGAGGTGGCGACGCAGGTGAAGGAGGGCGCGGTGGACTGCGGCGTCATCTACGCGACGGACGCCTTCACCTATGAGCTGAACGTTGTGGACCAGGCCGCGCCGGAGATGTGCGACCAGGTCATCTACCCCGCCGCCGTCATGAAGAGCGGCACGGCCGAGGCCGCGGAGGCCGCGCAGGCCTTCCTGGACTTCATCCACACGGACGCGGGAGCCGTTGCCGTCCTGGAGGGCGTGGGCTTCACGGTCCTTTAAAGAGCCAACTTTCCACCTCAGCCGGCGCGGTCGGGGACGCAGACCCGGCTGCGCCGGCATCTTGTTAGCCGAGGGGTGATCCTGTTTGGATTGGTATCCGCTCTGGAACTCGCTGCGGATAGCGGCGCTTTCCACCGTTATAATTTTTTTCCTGGGCATACTGGCGGCCTACTACGTCGCCAAGCTGCCGCGGCTTGTGAAAGGCGTGCTGGACGTGGTGCTGACTCTGCCTCTGGTGCTTCCGCCGACGGTCGTGGGATATTTTCTGCTGCGGCTGCTGGGGCCGAAGAGGACTATTGGGCTGTGGTTCCTAGAGACCTTCGGCGTCCGTCTGACCATGGTGTGGTACGCGGCGGTGTTCGCCTCGGCTGTCGTGGCCTTCCCGCTGATGTACAGGACGGCGCGCGGAGCCTTTGAGTCCTTCGACAGGGACCTGGCCTATGCGGGCCAGACCCTGGGCCGCTCAAACAGCTGGATATTCTGGCGGGTGCGAATGCCTTGCTGCAAACAGGGCATCATCGCCGGGACGGTGCTGGCCTTCGCCCGCGCGCTGGGCGAGTACGGCGCCACCTCGATGATAGCGGGCTACACGCCGGGCAGGACCGCGACGATCTCGACCACGGTCTACCAGCTCTGGCGCACGGGCGACGACGCGGGCGCGATGCGCTGGGTGCTGGTGAACCTGGCGATCTCGGCCGTGGTGCTCCTGGCGGTGAACATGCTGGAGAAAAAGAACAAGAGCCCGCGCCGGAAGGCGGAGCCCGTGTCCGAGGGGGTGGATTGATGTCGCTGGTGGTTGACATAAAAAAGGACTTCGGCCGTTTCCGCCTGGACGTGGAGTTCGAGGCGGGCAGCGGCGAGGTGACGGGCTTGCTGGGAGCATCGGGCTGCGGCAAGAGCGTGACGCTCAAGTGTGTGGCGGGCATAGAAAAGCCCGACGAGGGCCGAATAGTCCTCGACGGGCGGGTGCTTTTCGATTCCGAGAGGCGGATAGACCTGACGCCGCAGCGGCGGCGGGTGGGCTATCTGTTCCAGAACTACGCGCTTTTTCCGAACATGACACTGGCGCAGAACATCGCCGTAGGCGTGCGCGACAGGGCAAAGCGGCGCGAGACGGTGGAGCGGCTGGTGAAGTCGTTTTACCTCGAGGGTTGCGAGGGGAAATATCCTCGCCAGCTCTCGGGCGGGCAGCAGCAGAGGGCGGCGCTTGCGCGTATCCTGGCGAGCGAGCCGGAGGTGCTGATGTTGGACGAGCCCTTTTCCGCGCTGGACAGCTATCTAAAGTGGCAGGTGGAGCTGGAGCTGGCGGAGCTGCTGGAGCGCTTTCCCGGCCCGGTGCTATTTGTGACGCACGACCGGGACGAGGTGCGGCGGCTCTGCGGCCGGGTCTGCGTGCTGGACAACGGGAGGTCGCAGGCGGCGCAGAGCGTGGGAGAGCTGTTCGACTCGCCGCGGACGCTCTCGGCCTGCCTGCTTTCCGGCTGCAAGAACATCACGCGGGCGCGCCGCGTATCCGAAAAGCGCATAGTCGCGCTGGACTGGGGCGTGGAGCTGGAGGTGGAGCAGGAGCTGCCGGAGGGCCTGGAGTACGCCGGGATACGCGCGCACTTTGTGGAACCCGTGGAAGGCCCCGGTCCAAACCGGCTGCTTTGCCGCGTGGAGCGGGTGGTGACGGAGGCATTCTCAACGGTGGTGATGCTTGCCACACCCGGTGGGTCGGAGGGCTATTCCCGGCTGAGGATGGAGCTGCCGCAGGAGCGCTGGGCAGCCCTTGCGGGGCGGCGCGAGCTGTATCTGGAACTGGCGCCTGAGCGCATCCTCCCACTGCGCCGGAGCTAAGGCGCGCCTGGGACGTTTTCCCAGACTCGGAGGAGTTGCCGCTTGGAGGCGAGCTCGTCCCGCTCGGGGTAGGCGAAGCCCAGGCGCTCCGCCACCGCGAGCGCCGCCCTGCGAAAAAGATGGCAGGCAGCGTCTATGGAAGCCCGGAGATGAGCGTAGTCCCCGTCCGAATATGTCGAGAGAAATTCTGCATAAAAGTCGTGTGGGAGGTATTTTTTCAGGTATTTGTTCAGCTTGCCGCAGGAGACGGAAAAGTCCGAGCATGTGCCGACATACCAGCACAGCATGAGCTCAAGCATGTCCCTGACCGGGCCGTTGTAGGTGGCCATGGCGAAGGGCAGTTCGTCTCTTGCCGCGCCCTTCGCAACGTCACACAGGCACCAGAAAAACTCGTTGCAGCAGCCCCGGAATCTCTTTTCCGAGGGCTTTTTTATGTGGAAATCCTCGTCCGAAGGCGGGGGCAGGCTGGGCAGGCAGCCCGTCTTGTCCAGGAGTGGGACAAAGAGTCTGTTGCGGTTCACGCCGCTCTCCATGGTGCGCAGGGTCTCGACTCCTATGTCGATGCGATTGCCGTCGTCGAAGAGCAGCAGCCAGGAATAGCTCTCGTCATATTTGGAGCGTATGCCGAAGCGTTCTCCGTAGCCGAAGTCGGAGTCCTGCTCCTGCATCAGCGCCACCCGGCCGAAGGCGTTCATCCAGCTCGTGTCCCGGATGAAGCTGCCCGTCTCCGTGACGACGTACATGACGTCAAAGTCTCTGTAGATATCCTTCGGCGCGTTTGGGTTGGCCCTTGAGCCTTTGAGGTATGCCGCGAGGACCCTCGTATCGGTCCGAGCGGTGCTGATGATGAGGTCCAACATTTCATTTTCGCCGCGCAAAGTTGTTACCTCCCCGTTACCTGGATGTTCACGGCATAATCATAGCACCATTGGCGCATGAAGTACACACCGGCATGGAGCGAGCTGTTGACAGGCACGTATATAATGGTAGGAGCAGAACGAATGAGGAGGTTTTTGGGGATGAGACGGAAAGACAGACAGGTAAGCGACGCGGCAATGCAGAGGGAGATCATACTCGCATGCAGCTGCTGCCGGCTGGGCTTTTGCGACGAGGGCGGTGCCTATATCGTGCCGCTGAACTTCGGCTACGAGGAGCGCGGCGGGAAGCGGACGTTTTATTTTCACGGCGCGCGGGAAGGCCGGAAGATGGAGCTGATAAAGGCCGGGGGACCGGTAGGCTTCGAGCTGGATACGGGCTGGCGGCTGAACGAGGCGAAGGAGGCCTGCGAGTATTCCGCGAGCTTCCGGAGCGTGATAGGCAGGGGAGAGGTGAGCCTGATCGAGGACCGGGCGGGGAAGCTGTACGGTCTGGAGCGGATAATGGAGCACAACTCTGGCCGGGACGGCTGGGAGTACCCGGAGGAGATGCTGGACAGCGTGGCGGTTTTCAAGCTGGAGGTGACGGAGCTTGACTGCAAGGAGCACGAGTGAGCCGTGCTGTGAGTCCGTCTATCGCGCGGGATATGGTAAAGAGCGAGCAGAAGCAGCCCTTCCGCTGTTTTGTGAAAGTGATATTTTCATCGTGCGCCTCCCGTTTTATTGCGTGCTGCAACACGGGTACGGCATTGCTTACAGGCATTAATAATATAAGCGGTTCAAGTTTTGAACGCCAAGTTTAGCCCCGGCAATCTCCGGAGGAGGTACACACCATGGTAAAAATACTTTTCATCTGCCACGGCAATATTTGCTGAGGGGCAAAAAAGCCTGATAAATCAAGGCTTAACAGTCGTAAGGAACTATAAGTCTTGCGGTGGGGCAGAGAACGGTGTGACCGTGAAGGTCACGCCGTTTTTCTGCGTCCATGGGTAGATTCTGCAATCATGGGTTCTGCCAGTACAGGAATTTCCACCTCGTCTACGAAGTTGAAGATAATCTCCACCTTCTGTCTGCGCTTGCCGCCAGACTTGTCCGGTGCGTGGATGATGATCTTCTTGATATACTCATTGACGATTGTCTGCGTCAGCTCCGTGACATCCACATACTTTTTCGTCAGCGCAATGAAAGCGTCCAGATCGTCGCCCATTGCCTGCCGTTGCTCGACCCATTCTTCCGTTGCTTCAATTTCGAGCTTTAACCGTTCCTGCTCTGCCTCATAATCAGCCGTCATTTTCTTGTACTTTTCTTTGCTGATCTCGCCGAGGGCGTAATCCTCATAGAGCCGGGACATGACCACATCAAGATCGGCAAGGCGCTTTCTTGCCTGCTCCACGCGCTTCTGATCTTCCCGGATGTCCCGTTCCTGATCGGCGCGGCGGTAATGCAGCCATTCCTCCTGAAAGCCCTCCACATCACCGCGAATGTACTCGTTGACCGCCTGAATCCGTTCCAGCACCAGCTCCCGCAGTACATCCTCGCGGATATAATGTGCCGAACAATCGCCGCGCCCACTCTTGTATTTGGAACAAACGTAGTGATCCTGCTTGCCCTCAAAGCTCTTACAGGTGGCAAAATGGAGCTTGCCGCCGCAGTCTGCACAATACAGCAGCCCGGAGAACAGTCCCTGCCGTTCTGCTTTTGCGGGGCGGCGCTTGTTTTTGCGCAGCTCCTGCACTCTGTCCCATTGCGCCTGAGAAACGATTGCCTCCTGTGTATCCGGTACGATGAACATATCCTCTGGATTGTTGGGAATCCGCTTTTTCAGCTTGTAGGACTTGGAGTAGGTTTTGAAGTTGCAGGTGCAGCCGGTGTATTCCTGCCGTTCCAGAATCCCAACAATGGACTGATCCTTCCATCCATACGGATTCCTTGGCAACGGCTTTCCCTTACGGCTGGCATACAGAGCCTTGGTTGTGAAAACCTGATCTTGTTCAAGAATCCGCGAAATCTGCTCCGGACCTTTGCCGTCGATGCAGAGGTCAAAGATGCGTTTGACAACCGGCGCGGCTTCCTCGTCCAGAATCCACTTGTCCTTGTCGTTCGGGTCGCAGCGGTAGCCGTAGGGCGGCTTGCCGAGATGCTTGCCGCTGGTGCCGCGCTGATGTAGGCTGATACGGACTTTCTTGGAGGTATCGCGCGGATACCACTCGTTGAACAGGTTGCGGATCGCGGCAAAGCCCTCTCCGTCCCCGCACTGGCTGTCCACGCCGTCGTTGACGGCAATGAAGCGCACATCGTAGCTGGGGAAGATGATATCGGTGTACTGACCTACGGTCAGATAGTCACGACCAAAGCGGGATAGGTCTTTGCAAAGCCAGCAGCCTACCAATCCCTGCTTTACCAGTTCAAACCCCTCCTGTACGCCGGGGCGCTGAAAGTTCGTGCCGGTATAACCGTCGTCCACCAGAATTTTCAGGTTTGTGTAGCCATGATCCTGTGCGTATTTGGTTAAAAGCTCGCGTTGAGACAAGATTTGTCAAG
>SFKX01000050.1 GCA_004553625.1 Clostridiales bacterium
CAGTTCCTGATAGCTGTCGTTGCTGAACAACAATCCGCGCTCGTTGATGAAGTGCCCGATGGTGGCGATGTACCCGGAGCCGTCCATGATGGCCAGCTTCGAGCCTGCCAGTCGCTCAATCCGATTCAGGAGCTGTGCGTCCTTGAGGTCGTCCAGTCCATGCACCATCCGTGCCATGTAGCGTGTGATGAACAGGGCCGTGTCGCTGTACTCGTGCTGGCTCGGGTCGCTGGTCAACCGAATGATTCCGTTGTGTGCGACGCCGCACGGGCATTCCACGTCGAGCGCCTTCATGTGGGGCAGGCGATTTGAGAGCGGGAACGGGTGTGTCATTTCCGGGTTCACGCCCGCCTGTGTGCTGATGCGGAAGTGGTAGACCACGCTGTCCTTCGCGGTAAAGTGTTCCGCCTTGATGGCGCTCAGGAAGGAGTCGATGTCCATGAAGCCCTTGTGGATGTGGACGCGACCGTCGCGGGCGTACATGTATCCCGCGCCGTGCGGGTTGCTCTGGAACATCATCTTGATTTGGGAGATGCTGGGCTGGCGAGTTCTCGCCGGGGAAACGCAAATGATGCACATACTGTTGTACCTCCAATGTGTTTTGTAGCGAATCTGTGGTTCTTGATTTCGAAGCGGTTGGTTCAGGCGGAGAGGCTGACCGGCTCCTCGGGGTACGCGCACTCCGTGCCCCTGTGGCTGGCGATCAGCTCCTCTGCGTGTCTTTGCAGGAGCGGCAACGCCCTCCTGATGCGCTCCTCGCCGTCGAGCTTGGCCAGCAGGATGTGGTGTACGTAGTCGTACAGGCTGTCGTCGAACCAGTCGAGGACATCCATCAGGGTTTCAAAGCTTTTCAAAGCTCATGTGCTTCATCGTGGTCAACCTCCTCTTGATTTCAAAGCCCCGCGGGCATGGTATTCATCACTCTTTCGCGCCGGGATAGCAACCCGACCGATGCACCAAGGTTCCGGCAGATGGTTTTGTCCATATCCACCTGCCGTCCTTGATTCAGGAGCTTACGGCTCCTCGAGGCCAACGTACCTCGGGTAATCGAAGCCCTGCGGATCGATGATCAGCACGATCGCGGATTGCGGGCAAGTGACGCGCATGGCGGCAACAGCCCCGTCCTTCGAGCAGTACATGTGATCCGAGAACCGCTTGATCCAGTCGTACAGTTCCATCAGGTTCTCGCACAGATCGAAGAACTCGTTCGCTTCAAGCTGTACTTCTTCGGCGATGTAGTAGTCGCTGAAGGCTTTCTCGCCACGCTTCTCGGCGAAGCTGCGGCTTCTCTCCTGTACCTCCTCGAGTGTGCTGGGTTTGCGGATGAAGATTGTCTTGGGCATGTGTTGTACCTCCTTCTTGATTTGGAAGCTGTGTGGCTCCCGCGACCGGGTTGCCCCGGTTTCGGCCTGTGCCGGAGGCCATCGTCAGGCGGGTCGATTCAGGAGCTGTACCGCTCTCCGAGTGTGAGCCGGGCAAGGCTCCGTTCTGTGTCGTCTTCCCAGCTGTGCTCGACCAGCTCGATTTCGGCGTACAGGTCGGCGCTGTCCGGCTCGGCGAAAAGCCTGAAGGCTTCCCAAGCCCCAGCCAAGTCGATGTGCTCCTGCTCCTCGTAGGGGATTCCGGAGCCGGGTGTGCGGTGGGTAAAGCGGATGATGTACGTGGTGCCGGGCATGTTGTGTACCTCCTTCTCGATTTGGGAGCTGTGCGTCAGTCGCTAATCTGTGCGGCCAGCCGCCCCGAAAGGCTCCCCAGCCGATTCCAAAGCTCGTCGACCTCTGTGCTGTCAAGGCCTGCGCTGGCGATCTGTGCCGCCAGATTTCCGATCTTCCCGCGGTAGTCGCACAGCGCGGTGTGCAGGAGGGAAACCTCCTCCTGTGTCAGGGTGATGGTGACCTGTGTTTCCATGATGTGTACCTCCTTGATTTCAGAGCTTCTTGTAAACCATGTGCCTGCCGGGGATGCGTTCCAGCTCGGTCGCTTTCCCGAAGGGGAAGGCCGCCTTGGGCATCCGCAGGGCGTACCAGCAGCCGGGCTTGAGCTGTGCGAGCTGGCTTTCGACCGGCTTCAGAGCGGCGATCAGCGCGGCGTCGCCCTTGAGCGTCGGCGATTTGGTAGCTGTGTCAAGGCTCGCGGTCTTGACCCCGTCCCAGTACTCGTCGAAAGCCCGCAGGTACAGCCGTCCGTCCTTCAGGCGGGTGACCTCGATTTCGTAGCGTGTCCTCATGTGTGTGTACCTCCTTCTTGATTTGGGAACTGTGGCTCCCGCGACCGGGTTGCCCCGGTTTCGGCCTGTGCCGGAGGCCATCGTCAGGCGGGTGTGCTTGATTTGGAAGCTCAGTCCTCCTCCTCGTCCTCCTCGGGCGTGTAGATCCTCTGCTCGGTGATGCCGCCGTAGGTGTACCCGCGGTCGTGCGAAAGGTAGATCTGTGCGTCCTCGGGGAACTCGCTGAGGCAGTCGATCAGCTCGCCGACGGTCATGGTGCGGTGGATCTGGTCGATGGCGTAGCCTTCGCGCATGGCGGTGATGTAGATGACGTTCTTCATGGTGTGTGCCTCCTTGATTTGAAAGATAGTGTGCGGCTTCCCGCGACGCGCTGTGCGTTTCGGCCCGGGGCCACCGGGCCATCATCAGGCGGGGGGCTTGGGGAGGCTCCCAGTCAGGAAGCCATCCGCCAAGCGCTGTTCCCGGGCAGGCGGCAGATCAGCTGTTCGCGGGCGGTCTTGAAGGCGTCCCCGCTCATGCCGATTCGCAGGAGCAGGCACCGGAAGGTGTACTTCGGGTTGTCGGTTTCCGGGCGGGCGGGGCTGGCGGTCTTGACCGCCTTGGCGCGGGCCGAAAGGGCCATGCAGAGCTGGATGTCGGCGAGGACCTCGGCGGTGTTCAGCGTGGCGTTGAAGGCGCGGAACTCGATGCCCTTCCCTTGGAAAAGGCTGTGCAGGTTGAGCAGGCGGTAGCGGCTGGAGTGGTAGTGCTCGTGTGCGCGGGCCTCCCAGTCGTTTCCGCCGTACCAAAGGCGGGCAATCGCCGCGCGGCTGGTGGGCTTCTGGGTGTTCAGCTGGCGCAGGAAGTGCGGGTCGACCGGGCGGCACCAGCGGTTCCGGCGCTCCGGGGTGATCCCGAGGGCGAGGGTCAGCAGGTCCTCGTTCGCGTTGACCAGATTGACCAAGTTCCGAAGGGAAGCCGGGGTGTGCGCCTCGTCCCCGATGTGCACGTGGATGCCGCAGAAGGCTCCGTTCGTCTTGGCCCCGGCGGCCTGCAGGGCCTCGATGAGCTGGCACACCGTGCCGAGGTCGTCCCAGCCGAGGACCGGGCTGTTCAGCTCGCACTCCTCGCCGAAGAAGTCCGGCGCGTCGTTGATGCTCGAGTCGAACACCACCGTCCAGCGGCGGCCCGCGGGGTCCTCGACCTCGTACTTGTCGTAGACGCCGCCGCGGTGGCGGGTTGTGCTTCCGAAGAAGGTCGCGACCACCTCGGCGGCGGCGCGGCGGGTCATGCCGAAGAACTCGAGCTCCAGCCCGAAGGTCTCCCGGGAAAGGTCGGCGGCGGTTGCCGGATGGGTGTGGTTGACTGCCATGGTGTGCTCCTTTCGGCCCGGCGGCTTTTCCCGCCCGGCGGCCCGCCCGGGGTTGCCCCCGCGGCGTGACACATTCATCACTCCGCGCCGCCGAAAAAGCAACCCGATGAAAAGCACAAGGTTATCGGGCCAGAATAGCTCTGATTTGACAAAAAAGCGCCAGCCGTCCGGCGCGCTTCCTTATATTGCGCGGGAAGGCTTTTCCGGCGCGGCGAGAGTGCGCAGACTCATAGAC
>SFKX01000029.1 GCA_004553625.1 Clostridiales bacterium
GTATACATGAACTCTCTGCCGATCAACTCCTCAATATACGAAACGGTTATCAAATTCATTGATCCGCCAAGCGGAGTCAGCATCCCCCCATTATTTGCCCCCCACACGATTGCAAGTAGGATAAGCGGCGCAACTTTACTCTTTTTCAAATCGCCTTGTCCAGCAAATTTCAGCATGGACATCGCAATAGAACACAGGATGGCTGCTACGACTGTATTCGGCAGCACCGACGAAAGCAGCGTCGCCGCCAGAAACCAAACTGTTATCTGCTGCTTAACAGACGTCCCAACAAGGCTCAGGACAAGTGCTGCTATCCTCTTATCGACGCCCGTTACTTCCCAGGCAATTGCCATGATGTTTGAACCCGCAAGCAAAAATACCAACTCCGCAGCATAGCTGCTTATGATCGAGTTCATGTCCGTCACAGAAAAAACTGCGTTGATAGCAACGGGGAGAAATGCTGTTATTGCAGGGTTAATCGGCATTGAAACCCACCAAACCGCCATCCAAGCTACTGTTCCAATCGCAACCCTCGCATCCTGTTCAATACCACCAAGAGGAATGAATGTTATTGCGAAAAACAAAATAGGCCCCAAAAGTAAGGCCAGTCTCTTTTTTGACTGCATTGCGTTATCTCCCATTCAACCACTCTGCCAAATCACTGAATTTACTACTGTTGATTCGCGCAGACATCAAGCGACCACAGTGCTAGTATCACCTCACTTTCATAAAAAAACTGCATATTACTCGCCTCCTTCCATATATTATCATTTGTAAAAAAACAAAAAAGACCAACCGCATTTTCAATGCAGTTGGTCTTGAAAAGTCGATCCCATCTCCGGAAGGAGACGCTGACAGTCAAACAACTCATCGTATTTAATTCCAGGTATTTTGATATTCCCTGTTCGCGTATTACCCTATCACAAAAAATTTAGACCGTCAACACATTTTGTTCATTTTGTCTGATTTTAAAAAAAGTAAGCTGCTACATTGTGTAATTCACACAATGTAGCAGCTTGTTGTATCTTGCTGGCAAACATTTATTCGCCTCTTAAAAACGCTCCGTTTTTGTTCATATAGTCTAGATAATTTCTCCGTATATCGCTCATCGCCTTGATTATCGACTTTGATGCATTTCCCTGATGCCTATATGTTATCTCCTCCACGATCGCATCATAGTCGCTCACCAGGTTCCGGCCTACAAAATAGCTCTCTACCATACTGACCGCCAGCGGGGAGATCAATGTAACCGATACGCCTTCGACTATCCCAGTATCCAGGTGGATTTTTAATCCCAGGGTCAACATTCCGTTGGCTGCCGTTGTAGCCAGCGCAGACGGCAACTTTGCATAACCGCAAAAGTATGCAGTTTCATACTTGAGCTTCATTGCTTTCCCCTCTCTCATAATTACTCATTTTAAACCGCACGTTCTGGATACTAATTCATTACATCAGCTAATAAACATCGCGTCTCCAAAGGAGAAAAATCTGTATTTTTCTCTGACCGCCTCGTTATACGCCGCCAGGACGTTCTCGCGTCCGGCAAAGGCAGAGACCAACATTATCAGCGTGCTCTCCGGCAGGTGGAAGTTTGTCACCAAAGCATCCATGCACTTAAAACGATAGCCCGGATAGATAAAGATATTTGTCCAGCCGGACTTTGCATCCATCGTCCCGTCCTCGTTCGCAAAGCTCTCGACCGTCCTGCACGAGGTCGTGCCTACGCAGACGACGCGGCCTCCCGACCTCTTCGTCTCCGTTATGATCCTCGCCGTCTCCTCAGGCATTATGCAAAATTCCGAGTGCATCTCGTGTTCCTCTATGTCCTCCGCCTTGACCGGGCGGAAGGTCCCGAGTCCCACATGCAGCGTCACAAAGCACTCGCGCACTCCCCTGTCCGCTATCCTCGCCAGCAGTTCCTTTGTGAAATGCAGGCCCGCTGTCGGCGCGGCTGCGCTGCCCGGTTCCTTGGAATAAACGGTCTGGTAACGCTCTCCGTCCTCCAGTTCGACCTTTATATACGGCGGCAGGGGCATCTTTCCCAGGCGTTCCAGCACCTCAAGAAATATGCCCTCATACTTGAACTCAACTATCCTGTTTCCGCCCTCAGCTACCTCCAGAACCTCGGCCTCCAGCTCACCGTTTCCAAAGATGAGCCGCGTCCCGGGCCTGGTCTTTCTTCCGGGTCTGGTCAGGCACTCCCAGCGCCCGCCGCCCAAGTCCCGGAGCAGCAGGACCTCCACAACTCCGCCGGTCTCCCGCATGCCCATAAGCCGGGCGGGAAGTACGCGCGAATCGTTCATGACAAGGCAGTCGCCAGGGTGCAGCAACTCAGGGAGCTCCGAAAATATCCGGTGCTCCCTGGCTCCGCTCCACCTGTCCAGGCAGAGCAAACGCGAGGCATCCCTCCGCTCCAGAGGTGTCTGTGCAATGAGCTCCTCTGGCAGGTCGAAATAGAAATCCGATGTTTTCATGTAAACGCCTCAGTTCGTATAGTTAGCCTGCGCGAGAGTGATATCGGTGTAATAAAAATTCACTATCTGGTCGTAGGTAAAACCGTAGGTATCTGCCATGGCATATGCGCCGAACTGGCTCAGGCCGAGGTTGTGTCCCCAGCCGCTGCCGATAAAGGTGACATTGTCTCCGTTCTCCTCGATCTCGAACGAGATGCTGTCCAGGCCGAGCAGCGCAGTGCAGAAGCTGTAGCAGGCGCTGCCGCTGAAGGTTGCGCTGCGTCCGTTTGAGTCGGTCAGCTTCATGCCTATGACGTTGCCGGTATCGGACCAACTGATCTCTATCGCATCCGCGGACGCGATGGAGAAGCCTCTGGTGTTTGCCTTCTCAGCGAGCTCTCGGCGCGTGAATGTATAGCTCCAGCTGCTGTGGCCGTTTATGCTGTCTGCCGCGGCCTCAAAGCTGTCTACCTTGCCGCGCAGGTAGCCTACAGCGCTGCCTGTAACGTTCTCGCTGTCCTCCGTAGCGCCGCCGTTGGAGGAGCAGTACATGGCTGATATGGGCTCGCCCTTGTAGAGTATGTATATCCCGGCGGTCTCATCCACAGCGGCGTTAGAGTTGGCAGTCGCACCGGTCAGTCCGCGGTAGACTTGGCTATAGGTGTCGTTCGTGACGTCAAAACCATAGAAGGAGTTGGAGTTGAAGTGGCTGGCTGCAAAGGTCCTGGCACAGAGCGCCTGAGCCTTGAGAGCCTCTTTCGGCCAGCTGCCGCTCATCTCGTAGGGGATGACGCCCTTGACATAGTCCTCTATGTTCACGATGTTGATGACCGTCAACTTTTCCCCGGAGCGGCGGACGTACTCAAAGTCACCGTAATAGCGGTTACCTCGGAACCAGGTCACGGCCTTGCCGGAACTGCTCTGCGGACTCACAGCCAAGTTCAGCTCGCTGCCGCAGTCGAACTCAAAGAGCACTCGTCCTGTCTTTGTATTCACCACTGTGACACAGCGGTTAGACGCCGAATATGCCTCAGCGCCCGATATGCCCATGCTCTGAGCCGCGGTGTATGCCTCGTCAGCGCTCTCATAGTCGCCGCAGAGGACGTAGTAGCTGCCGTCGTAGTAGGCCGGGAAACCGTCTGAGTACTGGGACGCGGCGCCGCTCGCCTCCTCAAAGCTGCCGTAGGAGCCTGGCAGCAGGACGTGGTAGCAGCCGATGCTGACTCCACTGCTTATCGTAACATTCCGGTCCATGGCCATGGTGATGGTCGTATCGGAGGTGTAGCCGACCTCATGGAAAACTCGGCTGGAATCGTAGTAGCCGAACTTGTAGCCGCTGCCCACGTCGTTTTCGAGGTTGGCAGACTCCAGCGTACCGTTGCGGACGGAGCTGGTACCGTCATAGTAGTACAGGCCAACGCGGAACACAGAATACGGGAGCGTGATGCTGCCGGTAACAGAGAGGTGCTCCGGAGTGGGCGACGTCTCATCGCGACCGGGGCGTTCGCTGTTTCCGCTGCTACCGCCGCTGCTGCCACTCTGCCCGTCAATGGTGACGACGCCGTCTGCCGTCAGCACGTACGAGCCGGAGACGAGCGAGGTTCCGCCCCCTCCAACTGCAAACGCCCCATCCAGCGCGCCTGCGAGCACGCTGTCCGGCCCGTTCACATATATGTCCCCCGCCGCGGCCGCGGGCAGAGCGGGAAAAAGCCCCGAAACAAGCACCGCCGCCAGCAGCATGGCTGGTATGGCTTTCATTCTCTTCATTTTCATTGTTCACCTTTTGACGTTTGTTGACCTTCGGCAAACGCGGTGGTAAAATATTAAATCGCTAAAGGCCACGCAGGTTCTTGCATTTTTCGACCCGTTATGTCATTATAATGGATGACTCAGATAATTTCAAGTGTTATGTCACCCGGTATTATTTAGCTGACCTGCGAATAGACTGAGTCGTATGGTGAAAGGAAGGTTTTCGCAATGGAGAAATTGAGGGCAGGCATCATCGGCGGCACCGGAATGGTCGGACAGCGCTATGTGACGCTCATCGCAAACCACCCTTGGTTCGAGCTCAGCGTCATCGCGGCCAGCGCCAGGAGCGCAGGCAAAACCTATGAGGAAGCCGTCGGCGCAAAGTGGGCGCTGGACGATCCGATGCCCGAATGCGCAAAGAAGATGGTCGTCAGGAATGCGGCCGACGTCGCGGATATCGTGAAGGACGTGGATTTCGTCTTTTCCGCCGTCGACATGAAGAAGGAGGATATCCTCGCGCTCGAGGAGGAGTATGCCAAGGCCGAATGCCCGGTCGTCTCGAACAACAGCGCCAACCGCTGGACTCCGGACGTACCCATGGTCATCCCCGAGATAAACGCCGACCACCTCGCGGTCATCACCGACCAGAAGAAACGTCTGGGTACCAAGCGCGGCTTCATTGCTGTGAAGTCCAACTGCTCTATCCAGAGCTATGTCCCCGCGCTCTCTCCGTTCCGCGCCGATTTTGGTCTCAGCAAGATCCTCGTCTGCACTTATCAGGCGATATCCGGCGCCGGCAAGACCTTCAAGACCTGGCCGGAGATGGTGGATAACGTCATCCCCTACATAGGCGGCGAGGAGGAAAAGAGCGAGCAGGAGCCGATGAAGGTATGGGGCCGCGTCGAGGACGGCGTCATCAAGAACGCCGAAAAGCCGCTCATAACCGCCCAGTGCCTGCGCGTCGCAGCGGCGAACGGTCACATGGCTGCAGTGTTCGTGACCTTTGATAAGAAGCCCTCCATGGACGAGATGAAGGCCCGCTGGGCAGCGTACAAGGGCCGCGCCCAGGAGCTGGAGCTGCCGAGCGCGCCGAAGCAGTTTTTGAAGTATTTTGAAGAGCCGGACCGCCCGCAGACCAGACTAGACCGCATGAACGAGGGCGGAATGCAGATAAGCATCGGCAGGCTGAGACCGGATACGCAGTATGACTACAAGTTCGTCTGCCTGTCGCACAACACGCTGCGCGGCGCCGCCGGCGGAGCCGTCGAGCTCGCTGAGCTGCTCTGCGCCGAGGGATATATCAGCGCAAAGTGACCATTCACGACTGAAGGGGGTTTGTAAAATGGCAAAGACACCGATATTCACCGGCTCATGTACCGCCATCGTCACGCCATACCTCGAAAACGGCGTCGATTACGCGAAGTATGAGGAACTCGTCGATTTCCAGTATGAGGGCGGCACCTCCGCCATTCTCGTCTGCGGGACCACCGGTGAAAACCCGACGCACACCGAGGAAGAGCACAACAAGCTCGTTGAGCTGACCGTCAAGAAATGCGCCGGGCGCATGAAAACCATAGTCGGCGTCGGCGGTTACAACACCGCCCACGTCCTGGAGCAGGCCAAGCAGGCCGAGGCCTGCGGCGCGGACGGGATACTCATGGTCACGCCGTACTACAACAAGAGCACCCAGAAGGGCCTTATCGAGCACTTCACCTACGTTGCGGACCGGGTAAAGGTCCCCATGATACTCTACAACGTCCCGGGACGCACCGGCATAGGCATCAAGCCCGCCACCTACAAGGCCCTTTCTAAGCACCCGAACATAAACGGCGTCAAGGAGGCCAGCGGCAACATAGCCGAGTACGCGCTCACCCGCTCCATGTGCGGCGACGACCTCGTATTCTGGAGCGGCAACGACTCCGACACCGTCCCGATGATGGCTCTGGGCGCGGTGGGCGTCATCTCCGTCGCTTCTAACATCATCCCGAAGGACGTTGCTAAGCTCTGCGAGCTCTGCCTCGCCGGGGACTTCAAGGCCGCATCCGCCGAGTATTTCCGCCTGGCGGACTTCTTCGACAAGCTGTTCATTGAGACGAACCCGATTCCCGTCAAGACCGCGATGAACGTCGCCGGCATGAACGTCGGCAGGCTGCGTCTGCCGCTCGTGGATATGGACCCGGCCAATCTGGAGAAGCTCAAGGTCTCGATGCGCGGCGTCGGTCTTAACGTGTGAGCTGAGAGGTAAAGGCAATGCTAAAGATGATCGTCTCCGGCTGCAACGGCCACATGGGCCAGTGCGTGGTCTGCGGCTGCGAGGGGCTTGAGGGTGTGGAAATTGTCGCGGGCTTCAACAGGACCCCGCTCAAGAAAAACTGCTTCGAGGTCTATTCGGACCCGATGAACTACGAAGGCCCCGCGGACGTGGTCGTTGACTTCTCAAACCCCGCGAACCTGGACGGACTGCTCGAGTTCTGCATCCTGCGCAAGGTGCCGATAGTGCTCTGCACAACGGGCTATTCAGAGCAGCAGCTCAAAAGCATTGAAAAGGCTGCGGAGCGCATACCGGTTTTCAAGTCCGGAAACATGTCGCTGGGCGTTAACCTGATGATACAGCTGGTAAAGCGTGCCGCAGCTGTGCTGGGCGAGAGCTTTGACGTGGAGATAGTCGAAAAGCACCACCGCCGCAAAGTGGATGCGCCGAGCGGTACAGCCCTGATGCTTGCGGAGGCGGCGGCAGCCGCCCTGCCCTATGAGGCGGAGAACGTGTTCGAGCGCCATAGCGTCCGTCAGCCCAGGCGGCGCGAGGAGATCGGCATCTCGTCCATACGCGGCGGCACGATAGTCGGCGAGCACGAGGTCATTTTCGCCGGGCATGACGAAGTGTTTGAGATGAAACACTCGGCCCTTTCGCGCGAGGTCTTTGCCAGCGGCGCCATTGCCGCGGCAAGGTTCATCGCGAACGTCAAGGCCCCGGGCATGTATGACATGGACGACCTGCTTAAAGACGTCATGAAATAAGCGTCTCCCCCGGTCCTATAGGGACCGGGGGAGTTTTTTTATTTACTTCTCGGCAGCGAAAGCGCGGCGATCACAGTGCATGCGGTTATGCTCAACATCGCGGCTTGCGGACTGTCCTGCATTATTCTGCCCATGAGCACCGGCGAGACAAGCGAGGCCAGGGATACGCCGAACACTATTATCGACGAAGCCGAGGCCGTGCGTTCCGGGAAAGCGTCGCAGCAAATTATGACCAGCGTAGGTACCGTTGCACCCTGCAGCAGCCCCATGACGCCTATGACGCCAGCAGCCGCCCAATACGGCATCGGCAGCAGCAGAAACAGCACATACAGCACCGCGGAAGTCAGCAGCGAGCCGCGGTAAAAGCGCCGGACGCCCAGCTTCGCATATGCCAGGGGCGAGAGCAGCCGCATCACCAGCGCGCCGGTGAAATAGGCCGTCACCATCAGTCCCGAAGCGGTGAAGCCGATGTCCCTGACCTCTGAGCAGTATCTCGGCAGCCAGGTCGTCAAACCCGTCTGGAAAGCGAGATTCATGAATCCTGAGAGCAGGAACAGCCAGGCGCGGCTCTCTTTAAAGATCTCCGCCGGATTCTGCCTTGCGCGCCTGCGTATCTCGCTCATATCCGCATACGGCGTGCCGCCGCGTATCCTGACGCCGGTAACGGCCAGGGCGGCTGCCGCGGCCAGCGCCGCCATGCCTATGATGAGATACGGCAGCGCAAAACTCTCGGGCCGCTCCGGGCTTACCAGCGCCGTCACAAACACAGGCGCCAGCATCGCTCCACCCCCGTAAAAGGCGTGTACATACGGCAGCACCCGGTTCTTATTGCCCTGGAACACATCCGCTACGACGCTGTTGGTGAGCAAGTCGATGCTTATAAAGCCCAGGCCAGCCACCAGCGAGAAGCCCAGCATAATCGCATACGAGCCGCCTGCAAGCCACGGCATGAGCCCGATACAGAGCCCTGCAGCGCCCAGCAGGCCGAGGCCCACGGCAAGCGCCAGGATCTTGTTCAGCCGCTCTCCGAAGAGGCCGAGGAATACCGCCACGGCCAGACAGCCGACCGACTGCACGGACATGATTGCCCCGTTGCGGACCTCGTCTATGCCCAGATAGGCCATCGTAACCTCGGCGTTGGCGCCGAAGCTGTTGTAGTACATGCCGTAGAGTGCGAAACCTGCGAAGCAAAGAAGCAGCAGAGCCAGCCTGCCGCCGCTCAGCAGATTCTTCACAGCTCCGCCAACTCCCCGAAGGCTCCACTCAGCGCGGGGTAGAGCTTCGTATAGAGCTCATAGTACGGCTCATACTTCACCGCGGCACCGGGCCGTGGAGTCGTGAGGCCGTCCTGAGTTACGATCGCGTCCGCAGCCTCGGCCACGCTTCCGTACACGCCCGAGCACACGCCCGCAAGTATGGCAGCTCCCAGTGCAGGACCCTCCAGCGCAAGCCTGGAGGTTGCTATGCCGCAGTTCAGGGCGTCCGCCAGCATCTGACGCCAGAAGGCGCTGCGAGCACCACCGCCGCAGGCGGTCATCGTCTCCGGGGCCGCGCCCATCTCGCGCAGTATGTCCAGGCACTGCCTTTGCGAGAATGTAACGCCCTCCATCACTGCGCGGATAAGGTCGCCCCGGGTATGCATGGCGGACAGTCCGATGAAAGCTCCTCTCGCCCGCTCGTCGAGGAGCGGCGAGCGCTCGCCCATGAGGTAGGGCAGGTATATGAGCCGATTGGAGCCTATGGGAGAGCGCGCTGCCTCCTCGGTCATGATATCGTAGGGGTCCACGCCACGGCGTTCCGCCTCGGCCCGCTCCTCTGCGCAGAAGTTGTTCCTGAACCACTGCAGGGAAAGCCCCGCCGACAGCGTGCAGCTCATGGCCGTCCAGGCCCCCGGCACGGCGGCACAGAAACTGTGTACGCGGCCCTTGGGGTCTATGGTCACTTTATCTGAATGTGCAAAGATGACGCCTGAGGTCCCCAGTGTGACGAAGGCGCGGCCCGGACGCACCACGCCCGTGCCTATGGCTGCCGCGGCATTGTCGCCCGCGCCTCCCGCAACGGGCGTACCGGGGCGAAGCCCGGTGAGCTTAGCAGCCTCGGCCGTCACCTCGCCCGTCACCTCGCAGGACTCGTACATTCTGCCCAACAGGCCGCGGTCTATCTCCAGTGCGTCGAGCACCTCCTGCGACCATTGACGTTTCGGCACGTCCAGGAGGTTCATGCCCGAGGCGTCGGACACCTCCGTGGCAAATTCGCCCGTCAGCTTGTAGCGCAGATAGTCCTTGGGCAGAAGGATGCGGCGGCATCTCTCATAGATTTCCGGCTCGTTCTTGCGGACCCAGAGTATCTTTCCCGCCGTGAAACCCGTGAGCGCCGGGTTGGCGGTGATGTCAATGAGCCGCTGCGCGCCGACCTTTTCGGTTATTTCCCGGCACTCCGCGCCTGTCCTGCCATCGCACCAAAGGATTGCGGGACGGAGAACTTCACCCGCGGCGTCCAGCATGACGAGGCCATGCATCTGTCCCGAAAGGCCGACGCCCTTTATCTCTCCCGCGTCCACTCCGCTCTCGGCTATGACGGAACGTATCGTCTCGCAGGCCGCGCGCCACCAGTCTCTGGGGTCCTGCTCGGCCCATCCATTTCTGGGCTGGCTGAGCGGATACTCGATCGTGCGCGAGGCAACGCGCCTGCCGCCCTCGTCGAAGAGCGCCGTTTTTGTACCGGATGTGCCGAGGTCTACGCCTATGAGGTATGCCATGTCTCTACTCCCCTCCCTGTTCAGCGGAACAGGATGTTGTTAATTATTGTCTCCAAATACTCCTGCCGCCCGCTCGGGACCTCAATGCTCCCGAGTCCCAGCGCATATTCCGAGAGCGACTCGAGCGTTGCCCGGCCCTCGACTATGTCCATGCCTACACCGCTGTGGTAGCTGGCGTAGCGGTCGCGCACAAAGCTGTCCAGCCTGCCGTCCTCGATGATTGCCGCTGCCTTGCGCAGGCCAAGCGCAAAGGCATCCATGCCCGCGATGTATGCCAGCAGGATGTCCTCCAGCGTGTTTGAAGGCCGGCGCGTCTTGGCGTCGAAGTTCAGGCCTCCGTTTGTGAAACCGCCCGCTCTCAGGACCTCTAACATACAGAAAGTGGTGTCGTATATGTTGGTCGGGAACTGGTCGGTGTCCCAGCCGAGGAACAGATCTCCCTGGTTGGCGTCGATGGAGCCGAAGGAGCCGTTCACTATCGCCATCCTCAGCTCATGCTGGAAGGTGTGTCCAGCCAGAGTGGCGTGGTTGGCCTCTATGTTCATCTTGAAATCCCCGGTCAGGCCGTACTTGCGCAAGAAGTTCATACAGGTTGCAACGTCGAAGTCATACTGGTGCTTAGTCGGCTCCTTGGGCTTCGGCTCAATGTAGAAGTCGCCGGTGAAGCCGTGAGCGCGGCCATAGTCGCGCGCCATTGCCAGGAAGCGCGCAAGGTTGTCCAGTTCAAGGCCCATGTCCGTGTTGAGCAGGGTCTCGTAGCCCTCGCGCCCGCCCCAGAACACATAGCCGCTGGCGCCGAGCTCGATAGCCGCGTCGATGCAGGCCCTGACCTTCGCCGCCGCAACGGCAAAGACGTCCGCACAGCAGCTCGTTGCCGCTCCGGCCATGAACTTTTTGTCGCCAAAGTTGTTGGCCGTCACCCAGAGGCACTTCTTGCCGTGCCGCTCCTGCAACTCGCGGATATAACCTACCATGGCGCGGAAGTTTTCCAGGCTTTCTGCCAATGTAGCCCCCTCAGGCGCGATGTCCACGTCGTGGAAGCAGTAGTAATCCAGCCCGAGCTTGTCCATCAGCTCAAATGCGAAGTCCGCCTTGGCGCGGTATCGCTCCATGGGCTCCGACTTGCCGAAGTTCTTGTCCATCGTGTCGCCGCCGAACATGTCCGTACCTGAAGCGTTTATCGTGTGCCAGTAGCTGAGGGCAAACTTGAGCTGCTCGCGCATGGGTTTGCCGCAAACGAGCTCATCGGGGTTGTAGTATTTAAACGCAAAGGGCTCATCGCTTTCCGGACCGAGATAGGGTATCTTTGTGATCTCGCCGTAGGTTTTCATCAGTGCTCCTCCCTTTCATTCAAAACAGCATCGCGCCGCGCACAAACTTGTGCTCAATGTCCCTGTCATCCGAAAGATAAATGCTTCGCTCAAGTCGTTCAGCTATGTCAGATGCGGTTTCCGGGCGATACCGCTCGTCACTCAGCACAATGGCGTCAAACTCACGGCCGGGCTTGAAGCTGCCGGTGTTGAAGAACTCTCCCCCACCCGCCGTGCCAAGCCAAAAGGCTTCCGGCGCCGTTAGGGCTTTCAAGCTATCGTCCACAAGTCTCCAGCGCAGTTTGGATACCTGTATCGCATCTGCCATGGCACGGAAAATGCTGGTCACGGTCCCTCCTGCCACGTCGCTGCCGAGTCCGACATGCAGGCCCATGTCAAGAAAGCTCCTGACAGGCGCTATCCCGCTGGAGACATTCATGTTCGAAGCCGGGCAGTGCGCAATGTATACTCCGCGCTTACGTATCAGCTCAAGCTCCGGCGGAGCGGAAAGAACACAGTGGGCCATGACTGTCTTGCCGCCCTCACCCCCAAACAGGCCGAAGCTGTCGTAAGCCTCGCCGTAGAAGCGGGAATCCGGGCAGAGTTCGCGTACAAGTTCAACTTCCGCTCGGTTTTCTGAAAGGTGCGACTGTACTGCCGTGCCGCACTGCCTGCGTATCTCACCCAGCGCGCGGAGCAGCTCATGTGAGCAGGACGGGATAAACCGCGGTGTAAGAGCCGGCTCTGTAGCCACATAGTGGCGTCCGGCGACGGCATCGAGCCAGCGTATGGTCTCCGCGGCGGCGGAGGCGGCATCCGGTTCGCGCAGGTTGTCCGGTGCGTTTTGGTCCATGCTGACTCTGCCGACCATGGTCGCAAGTCCGGACTCGTCCAAAAGGTCCATAAGCAGCAAGGTAGCCTCGGTGTGAGCCGAGGCAAAAACGCAAGCTCTCGTATTCGGTCCGCGGCGCATATCCTCCACGAAACGGCTGTAAGCGCGCTCTGCATAGTCCAAATCCGCAAAGCGCGCCTCCTCCGGAAACGCATAGCGCTCCAACCAATCCAAAAGCTCCACATCCATACCCGTGCCGCGGTAGGCGAACTGCGCCGCGTGTACATGCAGGTCCACCAATCCCGGCAGCACGAGCATACCCGGGTATTCCAGCACCGATATTCCTGAGTATTGCTCCGGCAGCGAGCTGAACACCCCCGCCGAGCGCCCTTCCTCGCAGACCACATAGCCGTCTTTCACGCATTCCAGCTCGTTTGGTCCCTTGCTGTGGCAGATATCACCGTGTATCGCAAAGCTCGTCTTGGCCATCGTACATTACTCCCCGGGAAATTATTATCTACTCTAAAATACACCAGTCCCGGCCTTTTTTCAAGCACTCAAACCGCCAGCAGGCTTATCTCCGTCGGATAAATGGGCGAACCTCGGTAGCGCAGATAAAAACGGTAATCTCTGGATATTTCGTGTATTATCTGAGGTATGCGCCATAGGTCCTCGTTGCTGTGATAGACGGATATGAGGAGCTTTGGATGGTCGTTGAGTATGTGACCACGCGCCCCGGCAAGAGCGCGCTGTTCCATGCCTTCAATATCCGCCTTAATAAGCGTAACAGGCTCCTCGATGTCCAGGTCAAGGGTAGTCACTTCTACCTCTCCCTCTGAATCCGGCAGGAGGCGGTTGGCGGAGGCATATTCGTTCGGACTGAGGCTGAGCCTGCCCGGCATGTCAGCCACGCCCTTGAGCCTCAGTTCAATATCGCGCAGGCCCGCAAGGTTTTTTTGCAGTTTTCCAAAGCTGTCCGGCGTGATCTCGTAGCAATATATCCGGCGGTAGCAGTCCTCGCCGTAGTTGCGTATGTAGGACTTCACAGTGTCGCCCGTATAGGCGCCGAGGTCCACAACCACCTCCTCCGGCGTACAGCTCACGACATCAAGGTCAAAATAGTCGTCGTACATATACTCCTTTGTCTGGGCGGTGGATGTGAAGTCATAACGATACCAATTGCTGAGAATTGAATATAGGGTCTTTTTTGAGCGGTAATCCTCCAGGCGCTCATAGAGCCAGGCGTATTCACCGATGTGTTCGAAAAGGGCCAGCTCCTTGAGCTCTATCTGCTCGAAAATACCCTGCTGCGGGTCCAGCCTACCCCAGTACCCGAAACGGTTGAAAAAGTCCTGACAGCTTTTGCGCGTTTCGGCCGGGACGCGGTCAAAGTCGCGGCGGATGCGGTAGTAGAGCTCCTTCTCGCTCAGCGAGTGGATCTCCTGCACCAGCTCCGAAAAATTGCGGTCAATGACGTTCATGATATCACTCCCCTGCTAAAGCATATTGCCGCGTTTATAAAATATTCTGAGGCTCAGTCGATATTGAAAAATTTTGAGCATTGTGATAGTATTGGGCCATCCACAGCAATATTTATCGGATCTTAGGAGGTCTGACATGAAAAAGAGATTTTTTGTAGCTGCGTTGGTGCTGTTATTTGCACTTGCGCTGTTCCCATCCCTGGCCCTGGCAGACGGGGCATATGAGCAGTTAAAGAATGATATCGCCAGCGCACCCGCTGACGGCACAGAAACGCTTGTCACGCTCGGCGGCGATATCACAAACTTTGAAACTGCCGATATTCTTACTATTGAGGCTGGTCAAAACATTGTTCTGGATATGAACGGACACAGCATCACTGTCGCCTCCGACTTTAAAGGAAGGCCGTTCGTGAACAACGGTAGCCTAACAGTCAAGGGCAACGGCACTATCGACAGCTCTGCTTCTGCAAGCGGTGGGCTTGGCGCTATCAACAATTATGGTACGCTGGTTATCGAGAACGGTACCTTTGTCAGCGCAAAATACGCGGGAGGCGCCTGCATAAGGAACACGGGCAACTCTGCTGAGCTCTATATTAAAAACGGCACTTTCAGAGATGCCACCTGCGCCGTCTTTAATGAGGGCTATGCTGTAATTGATAACGGTACTTACATCTGTTCAACTTGCAGCCAGTGCAACTCGCAGATGTGGTCTTATACCATACGCAACAACTCCGTCGGCGCTGTTATGATCATAAATGACGGCTATTTCGAGGGAGTCCAGGGCGCTGCTTCCAGTGCTGTCGGCAAGCTGACAGTCAACGGCGGCACCTTCAGAACTGTAAAATGCAGTGAGAACGAAAACCACACTGCCATCTTCTATCCACTTTATGCGGCCGGTGAAGTTGGTGAGGTCGAGTGCTATATTAACGGCGGCGACTTCAGTACTGTAGGCCGTAATGCAGCTGTACTCATCGGCAATGATAATACGGGCGGCGACGGCGGCATCAACGCTCAGGCAACCGCCTATGTAACAGGCGGAACCTTCACAGCTCCCGAAGGTGTTCCCGCACTTAAAGGCGCCGCCGAGACCGGCGACCCGATCATCACCGGCGGCACGTTCAGCAGCGACGTCTCTGCGTATGTCTCCGGCGCGGCTGCGGGCGACAGCGTAGACGGCAAGTTTGTGGTTGAACTCAACGGCAGCGAGGGCGCGGTCGCCAGCGTCGTGCGCGGCAGCGATACGCTCTATTACACCGACCTCGCCAAGGCCGTGGCCGAGATCCGCAGCGGCGAGACCATCACCCTGCTCGATGACATCACGCTGAACACCACCCTCACTATCAACACCGGCGCGGCCTTCACCATAGACCTGAACGGCCACGACATCGAGGCGACTCAGCGTGTCATAATGGTCGAGCGCGGCAACGTCAGCTTCACAGGCGAGGGTACCATCGCAGAAACCTCTCCGTACTTAGGTGCCATAAACATCAAGGGCTCCGACGATCCCGGCGACGTCAACTACACCACGGTCACCGTCGGCAAGGACGTGACGCTCGTGGCCTGGGCTCCGGTGTTCATTACACCCTACGAATCCAGCGGCGCTCCTTACGCCTACGGCGTTACCGTCAATATCGAGGGTACGCTTATTAGCAAGCCTGACACCAGCGGCGACAAGGGCCACGGCATCTATATAAACGGTCAGATAAAGCATCTCGATAATGCGCCTGTCATAAACGTCAGCGGCGCTTATGTTACCAGCGAGGGCGACGGCATTTATGCCGCGGGCTATGCCACATGGAACATAGTCGATTCCAATGTCAGCGGCTATGGCATGGGCATCGGCATCAAAGCCGGTGAGCTCAATATCTCCGGCGACAGCGTCATCCGCTGCACCGGCCCCAATGAGGCTCCTACGGAGGGCTTCAGCAACGGTATCAATGCCTCTGGCGCTGCCATTCAGATAGAGAGCAACGATGGCTACGCCGGCAATATCGCCATAGACATCGAGGGCGGTCAGATAATCAGCGACAACGGCTACTCCATCTACGAGTATGCAAATGGAGATGACAGCCTGCGTCTTGATAAACTCGACATCACCGGCGGCAGCTTCCAAGGCGCATTCATGGTGTCCGAGGCGCTTTATGAGAGCAAGGCCGAGGTCATTGACATCACGGGCGGCAGCTATAACAGCTCCGTGGCCGAGTATGTCTCTGAGAGTATGAAGTACGAACTCAACAACGGCGGCACTTACAGCTATTACACTAACCTGAACGACGCGCTCGATGCAGCTGAGGAAGGCGCCGTCATAAGCGACCTCGGCGAGGGCGCGAGCACCGTGTTCTACAGGCTCGCCGTCAACTACGGCAACGGCCAGAGCGGCATCGACGTCAAGCTCCCCGCCGGGACCGAGTACAAACTCCCCGCCGCGCCGAGCAAAGTGGGTTACATCTTCATGGGCTGGAAGTGCTCCGACGGCCACACGCATCAGGCGAACGAGACCGTCACTGTCGAGAAGGACATGACCTTTACCGCCGTCTGGTCCGCTCTGCCCGACATTGAGCCGGGCGAGCCCGATGAGCCCGACGTCCCCGACTTCCCGTTCACCGAC
>SFKX01000030.1 GCA_004553625.1 Clostridiales bacterium
TCGGCAAGCCCATAGGATAAGGATAATAGGTATCAGGAAAAATCAAATGGTATCAAATCCCCCAAACAAAAGCGTTTAGAATTAAGTTTCATTTTGCGAATGGGAATAATAATTTAGCACCTTCCAAGTCCCCGAAATGCCTGGAAACACTGGCATTTCGGGGATTTTGTCGTTTTCAACGGCTACAAATTGGCTACATCCACTAGTTGGAGTAGCCTGTACGGGGCAGACTGTAAAAATTGTGGAAATAGCCCAATACGACATATATAGAACCGAACCTCCTGCTTGAGATAGACCACATAATACCGGTATCAAAGGGAGGTCGGACCGCAGAAGAGAATCTACAGACATTGTGCTAGAAATGCAACAGGGCGAAGAGCGATAAAATAATGGTTTAATAGCCAATGTCACCTTTCTAAACTACCTCTAAGTGCGTCCTTGACGTAACCGTTGAACTGCCCTGAAAGATCTCCCGGCCACAAAGCCGGGAGATCTTTCGTATCAAGGGGCTTGGGGCGTTGACCCGACAAGGCAAAACAGAAAAGTGGGGACCTATTTGCCCGGCTTGCCATGTCCAAATCGTAGTTAAATACATGATCGTGCAAGCGACGTTCGTGTCCGTATACTTCCGCAAAACGCTTGCCGGCATGGCCCGGTAATGCACATTCTTCGGATACTTAGACTTTGAGCCAGCAAACGTTTTGTGTCGAGAACTGCGAGGTGCCTTGGTTATATCGATAGAAGTACCCGGCACCGCACTCTCCAGCCATGACAAGCCTGGTGTGACATCACTGGTACACAGTAGCTCGGCGAGCATAGGCCAGGCCGTGTTCGTGAACGTCCTCACGCTGTGGAGTATTAGCCCGGAGGTACATTCAGAGGGGTATTTCAAAGCGGGTTGAGGTGAGGTATAATAACAGTATAGAATTGGGAGAGTGTCCGTGCCTGAAAGGCGGGAGAGCTGATGTGCGGAAGATACTATGCGGAGCCGGAGAACGACCATGGAAGAGCTGGCAGAGCTGAAAGCCGAGGCGAGAGGCAAGGCTGAGAGCGCAGGAGAGGCAGTCAAGACCGGCGAGGTCTTTCCCTCGGACACGGCGGCGGCCTCGTCATAAGCGCGAGGAGCGAGACGGCGGGGGAGAAGCGGCTTTTCCGCGAGAGCGCGCAGCTGCGCCGCTGCCTCATCCCGGCGAGCTGCAATTTCGAGAGGGAGCGCTGCGCGGACGGCATGGTATACTTTGACTAAATGATAGAGAGGGGCTTATCCAATGAATCCTGTTTGGCGCTTTAAGAGTGTAGAATGGAACGAAAATGGCACGAATGTTGAACTGACGATCTCCGGGAAACAGTTTGCAAAACTGATGGACCTGTGCTTTGAGCAGGCTGATGCCTTTTCATTTTGTGCGGCGCGCTGGGCAAATGCCAAGGACAGGCGCCTGGAAAACGCGCTGAAAGGATTTAAAACGGGTGAAATACACACAAACCATTGGTTTTGCTATGGCATTACACATCCAGACTTAAAAGTCGACCTTTACCGCGCGGCGGATGAGGCAAAAGAAATTATCCTTCAATACATCGAAGACCTGTTCCTGAGTGGCGACGAAAACAACCTCTACACGCTGGAAGACCTGTGCTTTTTCAAGGGAGATGAGTTGTTTTTAGGAACAGTGACCCACGAAAGAATGTGCTACGCGCATATCCTCTCAAAGCAGTTCGGGGAAGAGCTGCGGCGTTTGGGTGACTGGGAAGACGGGTCCGATAACAATTTTGCACGTCTTGATTTGAGCGGTTTTGAAAAGGTGGATGAACCATGATTGTCTTAATAACAGGCGCATCACACACCGGTAAGACTGCGCTGGCACAGAGGCTGATGGAAAAATATAAGATTCCTTATTTTTCAATAGACCACTTGAAGATGGGGCTCATACGCAGCGGCCGTACCGTGCTGACGCCAGAAGATGACGATGCGCTCACGAATTATTTGTGGCCCATCGTTAGAGAGATGATAAAAACAGTCGTCGAAAACGGGCAAAGTCTAATTATCGAAGGCTGCTACATCCCGTTTGACTGGCAGAAGGACTTTGAAAGCAAATACCTTGAACACATCAGATACTACTGTCTCGCCATGAGTCGCGATTACATAATAAACCATTATTCAGATATAAAGGGCTGCTCGAATGTGATAGAAAAGCGTCTTGATGACGACAGCTGCACCATGGAGACCCTGCTTAGAGATAATGTACGGTTTTTGGAGCTTGCACAAGAGCACAATGTAAATTATGTGCTTATCGACGATAAGTATGAGATAAACATTGAACTGTGAGGCTGGATTTGGTATTGACAAACGAAGCTTTGCAGCATATACTAAATACATCAAAATATTTTGATGTGAGGTGAGCGAATGGGGACACACCAAGAGGACGCCAAGGTGTTCAAGGCACTGTGTGACCCGAAGCGCCTTGCCATTTTGGAGCAATTGCGCAGCGGCGAGAAATGCGCCTGCGTCTTGCAGGAACCGATGGATCTGACTCAATCCGGTCTGTCCTATCACATGAAGATCCTGTGCGATTCCGGCATCGTGACCAGCCGGCAGGAGGGAAAATGGACGCATTACCGCCTAAGTGCGCCTGGCGGGGAATGGGCGCTGGAAAGATTGCGGGCCATTCTTACACCAAATACAGAACAAGACGACAGCTGTCCTTCCTGCGGCAGATAAACGCCATCATATATTGATGGCGTTTATCTTGAACTGAAATATCAAAAATTTTTGATATGTCGTTAATTTTGAGCAAAGCGAGGTTTCCATCATGGGCATATGGCAATTCATACAAGACCAGGTGCTGGGGATGAAATGGCTGAATGGGCTTATAGGCAGCGGCCTTTCTAAGTTGGGCTTGGACACGGGTGGACGGCTTGGCGGCAGCGTTCAATTTTTTGTCTATGACGTGCTCAAGATAACTGTTTTGCTGTGCTTTCTGATATTTGTCATTTCCTATATCCAAAGCTACTTTCCGCCTGAGCGCAGCAAGAAGATTTTGGGTCGTTTTCATGGCGTCGGGGCAAACACAATCTCTGCCCTGCTGGGGACGGTGACGCCGTTCTGCTCCTGTTCATCCATTCCGCTGTTTATCGGCTTCACCAGCGCGGGACTTCCCCTGGGTGTGACTTTTTCTTTTTTGATCTCCTCACCAATGGTGGACCTTGGGAGCCTCGTGTTGCTTATGAGTATATTTGGAGCGAAAGTCGCGGTTATCTATGTGCTGGTTGGATTGGCTATTGCTGTTGTGGGAGGCACGGTCATTGAAAAGCTGCACATGGAGAAGTACGTGGAGAGCTTCATCCTTTCCGCCGGGAGCGTAGATATTGAATCTCCCACCCTGACCAGGACGGAGCGTTTGAAGTATGCAAAAGAGCAGGTCTTTTCAACATTCAAAAAGGTTTTCCCCTATATTCTTATAGGCGTGGGAATTGGTGCAATAATTCACAACTGGATACCGGAAAGTTGGATAGAGTCGGTCCTGGGCAGCAGCAATCCCTTCGGGGTGATCCTGGCAACGCTGGTGGGCGTTCCTATGTATGCGGATATATTCGGCACTATTCCGGTGGCTGAGGCGCTGCTGGCAAAAGGCGCACAGCTTGGCACGATACTGGCCTTCATGATGGCAGTCACAACGCTGAGTTTGCCCTCCATCATTATGCTGCGCAAGGCCGTAAAGCCGAAACTGCTGGCTTTGTTTATCGGCGTATGCACAGCCGGCATCATCGTGGTAGGCTATTTGTTCAATGCGTTCCAATTCATTTTTATTTAATTTGGAGGTTAGAAGTATGGGACTTTTCAGCAAAAAAGAGAAAACGACATCCTGCTGCTGCGGGGGCAGCTGCACACCAGAGACAATGGCCAGGGCGGAAGCCGGCAAGACTTCCGCCGGCATAAAAGTACTCGGCTCCGGCTGCTCCAAATGCAATGCTTTGGAGCATGCGGTCCGTGAGGCGTTGGCAGAACTGGGCATGGCCGCTGAGATCGACCATGTGACGGATTTTGCGCAGATCGCCGCTTATGGTGTGATGACGACCCCGGCGCTGGTGGTTGACGGCAGGGTTGTGTCCTACGGCAAGGTTTTGAAAAAGGACGAGGCCAAGGCGCTGATCCAGAAAATTCGGGGATAAGCCATGCGCCTGGAGCGGCCTTGTATGTCCTAAATTACAGACGCAGTCAGACCTCGAAGCCTTCGACGACCTTGTTGAAGCAATATTCCGGCGTGGGGAAGCTGCCTTCCAGCGTCTCCCGGTGGAAGGTGTTGAGGCCCTCGACCATGTCGCGGCGCACATGGGCAAAGTGCTTGACGAACTTGGGTTTGAAGTCGCCGTACATATCGAGCATGTCCTGGGTAATAAGCACCTGACAATCAACATAGGGACCGGCGCCGATGCCGAGAATGGGGACGCTTACGGCTTCGGTGATGGCCTTGGCCACGCCGTTGGGTACACACTCGACCACTATGGAAAAAACGCCCGCGGCCTCGAGGGTCTTTGCGTCCTCAACGAGCTTGGCCGCCGCCTCGGGTGTGCCGCCCTGTACCTTGAAGCCGCCGAAGCTGGTAGCGCTCTGCGGTGTCAGGCCGATGTGGCCCATGACGGGGATACCTACATCGACCATGCGGCGGATGGTTTCCGCCATGTTGCGTCCGCCCTCGAGTTTGACGCAGTCGCAGTTTGTCTCCATGAGGATCCGGCAGGCGCTGCGTATGGCCTGCTCCGGGCTCTCCTGATAGCTGCCGAAGGGCATGTCGCCCACTACGAAGGTGTCCGGCGCGCCCTTCACCACCGGGCGGATGTGGTGTATCATGTCGTCGAGCGTGACGCCGACTGTGGTGCTGTAGCCGAGCATAACCATGCCCAGCGAGTCGCCCACGAGGATGACCTCGGTCTCGCTCTCGTTGATGATGGAGGCCATCGTGTAGTCATAGGCCGTTACATAGGTGAACTTGCGCCCCTCCTGCTTAAACTTCTTGAAATCGAGTACGGTCATTTTCTTTTTGGCCATTGATGACATCTCCTTTGCAAATTTATAGTCTGAAAGCTCAAGCGCGCAGCTCCAGGAGCATGGTAACGGCGCAGTAGACCAGCAGCAGCGCCATCACCGCGTTAACGATCTTGGCGTAGTTCTTGAAAAAGCGCTCGAACACTGCGCCGAAAAGCGCCCATAGCAAGGTACACAGAAAGCCCGTCACAGACAGTATGACGCAGAAGAGCGCCAGCACGGCCACGCTGTCATAGTGCGGCAGGACGAACGAGCTGAGCGAGGTTATGCCGTAGAGTATGACCTTCACGTTCACAAACTGCAGTGCCGCGCCGGCAGCGATGGTGTTCGTCCGCGTGAAGCGGCTCTTCTTCTGCGCGTGCGGCTTGTCGCGCCAGATGCCCCAGGCCAGCCAGAGTATGTACGCCGCGCCCAGGACCAGCATGTAGGGCTTCACCGCGGGTATGAACTCATACAGCAGCGACGAAAACGCCGCGCACAGACCCATGACTACCAAAAAGCCCAGCAATACTCCTACGTTGAACGGAAATGCCTTTTTGAAGCCGTACTTTGCCGCATTCGACATCGACATGATCGTGTTTGGCCCAGGCGTTATAGCCGTCAAGAGCACATATGAGCAAAACGCCGCCCAGTTCATTACCAATACCCCGCTTCCGCTTTTTGAAAATATGATAACCTCACTATCCAAGACTGTCAATGCCTCCCTTGACAAAGGCCGAGCGCTGTATTACAATATCGATATACGATATCGAAAAACGATATTTGGGAGGTGCGGCGATGCCTAGAAGGGCGCTGGAGGCGCTTACTGAGCCGATGTTTTATATTCTTATGGCGCTGACCGGCGGCGCGAAGTGCGGCACGGAGATAGTGGCCTGGATATCGCAGCACAGCTGCGGCCGGGTGAGAATAGGTCCGGGGACGCTGTATACGATACTGGGCAGCTTCCAGAAGGCCGGGCTGATCGTTGAGACGGAGACTGAGGGCCGTCGGAGGACGTATGACATGACGGAGCTGGGCCGGGAACGTTACGAGGCGGAGCTGGCAAGACTGCGGCAATGCGTGGAGGACGCAGATAGAAGGGGGGATGTCTGTGCGGAAAACGGTGCTTTGCCCGTACACGCGATGGGAGTTTGACCGCGTTGAGGGCTGGTGCGAGGAGATGGAGCGGCGCGGGCTGAGGCTGGTGAGGTTCAAGGGTCAGTTTGCTGTGCTCGAGGACGGCGCGCCGCGAGATACGCGCTACCGCTTCTGTGCGGCGGAGACGGGTACGGATGCTGGATTCAAGGAAGAACGGCAGAAGTACGCGGACTTCGGCTGGGAACTGCTCGAAAATGCGAGCGTAGCGCTGACGGAAAATGGGCGTTACAGTCTAGCGCGGACGACCGACCCGGCGGCGGTCGAGATGTACACGGACAAGGAGAGCTTCGGCGCGAGAGCGTCGAAGCAGCTGTACTTTCGGGTGATGCTCCTGATGCTTCTGATAGTTTTGAATGCGCTCTGGCTCATGAGCGTGTGGCGGACGGGACTGGCGGGACTTGTCGAATATGAGCCGCTGACGCTGCCGCTGCTCATATGCGTGCCTCTGCTTCTGGGCTGCCTGATATATTTTGCCGTGCGCACGAACAGAACGGCAAAGCGGCTGGAAGCAGGCGAGCTGGACCGGGGCTTCGACCCGAGAGAGATAAGAGCGAGATACATATTCTTTATATTCACAGCCGCAGTTATCTTTGTGGCGGTGACCACGCTGCTGCTCATGTGGATTAAATGAGACAAAGCCTCCCTTTTGCAAAGGGGAGGCTTTTTTGCGCGCGCGGTTTTATTATTTGTCTTTTGTATCCTGCCGAAATGTGCTATTATTGCTAAAACAGGAGGTGCGCTATGGGAGACACTTTTTCGCTCGGCGGCATGCTGCTGGGCGCGTCCAGCGCGGCCACGCAGGTCGAGGGCGGCGACAGGAACAACAACTGGTACGACTGGTACCGGCGCGGGAATATCAAGGACGGCTCGGACCCTTCCGTCGCCACCATGCACTGGGAGCACTGGCAGGAGGACGCGGAGCTGATGGCCGCAATGGGCCTGCAATGCGCGCGCCTGGGCCTCGAGTGGAGCCGCATAGAGCCCGAGCGCGGCGTGTTCGACGAGAGTGCCGTGCAGCACTATGTCGAGGAGCTCAAATACCTCGGCGAGCGCGGCATAAAGCCCATGGTCACGCTCTGGCACTTCTCGAACCCCCTGTGGTTTGAGCGCTCGGGCGGCTTTCTCGCGCGCGGGGCAAAGCTGGCGTTTCTTGAGTACGTTGAATATATCGTCCCGAGGCTCGCGCCGTATGTGGACTGCTGGATAACGCTGAACGAGCCGAACGTCTACGCCGTGAACGGCTACATGAGCGGCGACTGGCCGCCGGGTCAGCGCTCGATACCCGCGGCCCTGCGCGTCATGGCCGCGCTCACGCCCTGCCATATCGAGGCCTATGAACTCATACACCGCCTCGTCCCCGACGCGCGCGTCAGCTTTGCGAACCACCTGCGCGTGTTCGCGCCCGAGGACCCGAAGAACCCCACGCACAGGGCCGCGGCAAAGACGGCTGAATTCCTGTTCCAGACCGCCATGACCCGCGCCATGATGCGCGGCCCCTCCGGACGGGGCAGGTTCTACGACTACATCGCAATAAACTACTACACCCGCTCCACCTGCTCCGGTCTCGCGGACGGCGTGCGCAAGAACTCTCCGCGCAACGACCTCGGCTGGGAGATATACCCCGAAGGTCTCGCGGAGCTCTGCGTCTCAATGTGGAAGGAATACAGTGCGCCGGTTTACATAACTGAAAACGGCACCTGCGACCTGGACGACGCTTTCCGCTGCCGCTACATCTGCGAGCACGTCAAGGCCGCGGCAGGATGCCCCGCGCCGGTGGAACGGTATTACCACTGGTGCTTCTGCGACAATTTTGAGTGGATAGAGGGCAACACGGCGCGCTTCGGTCTGGTGCATACGGACTTTGGGACTCAGGAGCGTGCTGTTAAGCGCAGCGGGGAGTTCTATGCCAAAATGATAAAAAACGGCGGTGTAACGCAGGAGATGTACGATGAATATGTCGCGCCACAGGTCTATAACGTGCAATAAGGGGTTGTTCCACCTCCGGACGGAGCACAGCTCATACATGTTCCGCGTGACGCCGCAGGGCCAGCTCGAGCACCTGCACTACGGGGCGCGCGTCTGCGATGCGGACGCCGGGGCGCTCAGCCTCAAGCGCGTCCTGCCCTACGGCGACTCGGTGCTCTACCCGGGCGGGGGCGCGGCGGACTGCCTGGATGTGCTGCCCATGGAGTGGTCCGGCTCCGGCAGGGGGGACTACCGCCCCTCGCCCGTGGAACTGGTCTCGGAGAGCGGCTCCTGGACGACGGATTTTTGTTATGTAAACCACGAGCTGCGGGAAGGCTCCGCGCCCATGACCTGCGGCCTGCCCACGGCATACGGCGGGGACATGACGCTCGTCGTGACCCTGCGCGACGCGGCGGCGGAGCTCGAGCTGAGGCTGTTTTACACGACCTATCCAGCCGAGGACGTCATCACACGGCGCGCGGAGCTGCGCTGTCTCAGAGGTTATGTAAACCTCAAGAAGCTCATGAGCCTGAGCCTGGACCTGGCCGAGCGCGAGCTGGTGATGACTACCTTCACCGGCGGCTGGATATGCGAGGCGCACAGGCAGGACCGCGCGGTAAAGGGCACGCTGATAAACGAGAGCCGGACGGGCTTTTCCTCGAACAGGGCGAATCCGGGTTTCATCCTGAGCGAGCGCGGGGCGGACGAGCAGCGCGGCCGGGTCTGGGGCTTCAACCTTGTATACAGCGGCGGGCACATGAGCTGCGTTTCGGGAGACGAGCACGGCTCGGTGCGCGTCATGTGCGGCATCAGCCCGGACAGGTTCGAGTGGAGGCTCGAGGGCGGCGAGAGCTTTGAGACGCCGGAGGCGGTGATGTGCTTTTCGGCAGATGGCTTCGGCGGTATGAGTCGGGCGATGCACGACTTTGTGAACCGCTGCATCGTCCGGGGCCGCTGGGCCGGGCGGGGCAGACCCGTACTGGTGAACGCCTGGGAGGGCTTCATGTTCGACTTCGACGCGAAGCGTCTGCTCTCGCTGGCGAAACGGGCGAAGGCCATAGGCGCGGAACTCTTCGTCATGGACGACGGCTGGTTCGCCGGCCGGGACGACGACACGGGCGGCCTCGGCGACTACGAGCCGGATACGAAGAAGCTGCCGGAAGGGGTTGCGGGACTGGCGCGGGACGTGACGGCGCTGGGCCTGGACTTCGGCATCTGGTTCGAGCCGGAGGCGGTAAATCCCAAGAGCCGGCTCTATGCCGCGCACCCGGACTGGGCGATAACAGAGCCTGGCCGCGAGCCCGCGTTCTGCCGGAACGAGCTGCTGCTCGACCTCACGCGGCCGGAGGTGCGGGACTACATCGTGGACTCCGTGGGCGGGGTGCTGGACTCGGCGCGCGTGAGCTATGTGAAGTGGGACATGAACCGCCACCTCGCGGGAGTGAGCGGGGCCTTTGCGCACAGATATATACTCGGCCTGTACGAGGTGCTGCACCGGATCTTCGACGCGCGGCCGGACATCCTGCTCGAGAGCTGTTCCTCGGGCGGCAACCGCTTCGACCTGGGGATGCTCTGCTTTTCACCGCAGATCTGGTGTTCGGACGACACGGACCCCATCGAGCGCCTGGACATACAGAAGGGGCTGTCGTACCTATACCCGCTCTCCGCGATGGGCGCGCACGTCTCGGCCTCACCGCATTCGCAGACGCTCAGGCGCACGCCCTTCGGGACGCGCTTTGCAGTGTCCTGCTTCGGCTGCCTGGGTTACGAGCTGGACCTGCGCGAGCTGACGCCTGCGGAACTGCGCGAGGCGAAGCGGCAGGTGGAGTTTTACAAAAAACACAGGATGACTCTCCAATACGGCCGCTTCTACCGCTTCACGCTGCCGGAGAGCCGGGAGGCATTCTCCTGCGTCGCGCGGGACGGGGCGGAGGCGGTGACGGGGCATTTCCGCCGCCTGGTCCACGCCGCGCCGGCCTTTGAGAAGCTGCCGGCGGCGGGCCTGGAGCGGGACGCGCTCTACGAGGTCGGGAGCCTGCCTCCGCTCCTGCGCATCTCGGACTTCGGCGCGCTCATAAAGCACGCGCTGCCGCTGAAGCTGCGCGCGGACGGGGCGATAATGCGCAGGGCGGACAGGCTTGCGGGACTGCGCCAGGCGGAGCAAAAGTACAGGGCCTCCGGCGCGGCGCTCCTGGACGGGATAAGGCTGCAAAACCTCTTCTCCGGCACGGGCTATGACAAGGCCCTCAGACTGCCGGGGGACTTCGGTTCAGAAATATATCTCATTACAAGGGTGGGAAAAGCAAAATGAAGGCATACGAAAGGCTTATAAACTATGCAAAGGTGAGCACGGCGAGCGAGGAGGGGATAGGCGTATCGCCGTCCACGCAGCGCCAGTTCGACCTGGCCCGGATGCTGGTTGAGGAACTTCGCGGACTCGGCGTTGCGGACGCGGAGCTGACCGACACCTGCTATGTCTACGGCCACCTTCCGGCCACGCCGGGCCGCGAATCGGCGCCCTGCCTGGGTTTCATCGCGCACATGGACACCTCGCCGGACTTTTCCGGGGAAAACGTCAAGCCCCGCATCATCGAAAACTATGACGGCGGCGACGTGGAACTGGGCGCGGGCCGGACCCTGAGCGTGAAGCGCTTTCCGCACCTGCCCGGCCTGAAGGGCAGGACGCTCATCACGACGAGCGGCGACACGCTGCTGGGCGCGGACGACAAGGCGGGCATCGCGGAGATCATGACGCTCCTGGAGGAGCTGCAGAAGGACGGCGCGCCGCACGGGCGTATAGCAGTGTGCTTCACTCCGGACGAGGAGGTCGGCTGCGGCACGGCGAACTTCGACATCCCCAAGCTGGGCGCGGACTATGCCTATACGCTGGACGGCGGCCCGGAGGGCGAGGTCGTGTTTGAGAACTTCAACGCCTGCGCGGCTGTGGTCCACATCATCGGCGTGAACGTCCACCCGGGCAGCGCGAAGAACGTGATGGTGAACGCGGGCCAGGTAGCGACGGAGTTCAACGCGCTGCTGCCGAACTGCGACACGCCGCGTTATACCGAGGGCTACGAGGGCTTTTTCCACCTCACGGCGATAGCGGGGACGGCGGAGCGCGCAGAGCTGCGCTACATCCTGCGCGACCACGACGGCAAGAAGCTGGAGATGCGCCGCGAGATGATGGAGCACATCGCCAAGACGCTGAACGCGCGCTACGGCGAGGGGACTGTCAGCGTGTCCTTCCGGGAGCAGTACCGCAACATGGCGGAGAAGATACGCCCGGACCACATTCACCTGGTCGAGAACGCGGTGAAAGCCGCGGAGGAGTGCGGCGTGAAGCCGCTCCGCCAACCGATAAGGGGCGGTACGGACGGCGCGCAGCTCTCCTGGGAGGGCCTGCCCTGCCCGAACCTGGGTACGGGCGGCTACGCATTCCACGGCCCTTACGAGCACGTCACGGTAGAGGGCATGGACAAATGCGTGGCAATAATCCGCCGCATCGTGGAGATCTACGCCGAGAGGAGTAAATAAAGGTGACAAAGCTGGAAAAGCGGAACAAATATTTCTTCGGCCTCGGCACAGTCGGCCGGGATATGTTCTACGCCTTTGAATCGAACGCGCTCTTGTACTACCTGTCGAACGTGCTGAGCCTGCCTGTGGGCGTGTTCGCGGCGGCGAGCATGGTGCTGACGGTGCTGAGGATACTCGACGCGCTAAACGACCCCATCACAGGCCTGGTCATAGACAACATTCGGAGCCCATGGGGAAAGTACAAACCGCCCATGCTCATAGGCGCGGTGACGAGCAGCGTGTTCTTCCTCATCCTGTTCGCGGACTTCGGGCTGACGAACTACTGGTTTGTGGTCGTGTTCGGCCTGGCGTACATACTTTGGGACATCACCTACGGCGTGAACGACATCGCCTACTGGTCCATGCTTCCCTCGCTCTCCATGGATCAGAAGAAGCGCGAGAACATGGGCGCGTTTGCCAGGATATGCGCGAACGTGGGCATGTTTGCCATCATGGTGGCCTGGGAGCCGGTGACGGGGGCGCTGGGCAATACGCCCAAGGGCTGGTTCATCGTGGCTGTGGCCGTGACGGTGGCGATGCTGGGCTTCCAGTGCTTCACGCTCTTCGGCGTGAAGGAGGACCGGACCCGCTTCAAGCAGGAAGAGGGTACGAGCCTCCGGCAGATGTTCTCCGTGCTTTTCAAGAACGACCAGCTCATGTGGACGACGCTCTCCATGGCTCTGTTCATGGTGGGTTACTGCACGACGACTGGCTTTGCCATGTACTATATGCAGTACATCTTTGGCGACAAGGGCATGTACGCGATACTGGCGGCGGTGGTCGGCGTGTCGCAGCTCGCGGCGCTGGCGGTGTTCCCGGCCTTTTCGAAGAAGCACAGCCGCAGGCAGCTCTATACCTTTGCCACGGCGTTGCTGACGGCGGGCTATGTGGTGTTCTTCTTTGCCGAGGCGAGCATATATCTGATCGCGGCGGCGGGCGTCATCGTGTTTGTGGGCCAGGCGTTCATCCAGCTGCTGATGCTCATGTTCCTCGCGGACACCATCGAATATGGCCAGTGGAAGCTGGGCAAGCGGAACGACAGCATCACGTTCTCCATCCAGCCTCTCATCAACAAGATAGGCGGCGCGCTCTCGACGGGCATCATCAGCGTGACGCTGGTCGTCTGCGGCATAAAGACCGGAGACACGGCGGCGGAGGCGATAGACGCCGCGGGCCAGATGACGCTGAAAGTTTCCATGCTGGTCATCCCGCTGATACTGATAATCGTGGGCTACTTCATCTACCGCGCGAAGTACAGGATAGACGAAAAGATGTATTCGGAGATGGTCGCGGAGCTGAAAGACCGGGGCGATATTTCCTGAACCTCGCGTCGCTTTCTTTATGCAAAATGTATGCATGTTTAATTGATAAATGGTTGAAATTGAGAATTGGATGTGCTAACATAACGGCATAAGACACAGGCTTACATTGTAAAAAGAGAGGAGAAAAAAACATGAAGAGGACAGTGCTTGCCCTGCTGTTGGCCGTTTTCATGGCGGCTACACTGATGACAGTAGGCGCAGCGGCCGAGGGCAACGAGGCGGCTATAGGCAGCACGGAGTACGCCACGCTGACCGAGGCCCTGAGTAAAGCGCAAAGCGGCGATACCGTCAGGCTGCTCAAGGACATCGACAACAGCATATACGCCGAAGGCTACACAGGCGGCATCAACTACAGTCTCAAGGCGGGCGTGACGCTTGACGGCAACGGCCACACCATCAGCGGCCATATAGGCGTGTTTATAAACGCCGCCGGCGGTACGGTGAAAAACGTCAAGTTCGTGAACATCCACAACAATGTAGTGGTGGATGCGGATACCTGCGAATATTACGGCTGGGAGAGCAAGACCGGCAACCAGAGCGCCATCTACGCCTCCGGCCTGACCGGCAAGGCCGTCATCACCGGCTGCACTTTCGACAACATCGACTGGGACGCCATCCAGATAACGCCAAAAACGACCACGGCAGAAATAGTAATTACAGACAATGTGTTCACTCATACTAATACGACCGGTACTCAGCTGCGATATGTACATATCGAACACAATACGGCCGCGTCCTTCGGTTCCAAAATTGCGCAGCTGACGGTCACGGACAACCAGTTCTATAATACGCAGAACACGAACGACATCATTAACTCCATTGGTATATGGTTTGTAAAAGACACTACTACCACGCTCCAGCTCAGCGGAAACTACGTTGAGGATATTGCGACAGTGGCAGCGGGTTACGGCATGAAAACCATCGAGCTGTATCCAATGCGTTCCCAGCCGAATGTTAATATCGACGATATTGCGCCTATTGCATATGACGAGGATGAGAATGTTTACTTTGAACTTCAGAATGCAATAGATCAAACTGAGCAGTATGTCTACTTGATGGCCGACGCCGCAGGCCAGACCGCCACGATACCGGCGGGGAAAACTATCATATTCTATCCCTACGGCTACGAGATAGGCACGCTCACGAACTACGGCGAACTGACCGTGTACGGCTCCGACCTGGCCGAGAGCTCAAAGATCATCAATAACGGCGCATTGTCACTCAGCGGCAACTCCGCCACGGTCTATGAGGTCGAGAACAACGGCGCGCTGTATGTCACCAGCGGCGCGACGTATGACCTCGGCAAGATCACCGGCAGCGGAAGCGTCACTATAACCGGCGGCACATTCTCTACAAAGCCCGCCGCCGACTGGCTTGCGCCCTGGTACAAGGTCACGGAGCAGAGTGACGGAACGTTCAAAGCGTCCAAGATGAACCTCAATGAGGCTGTGGAAGCGGGCGCGGTCGCGGCAAGCGGGACAAGCGGTTCCTTACTCACTTATTACCACTCCATTACTGAGGGCATGAACAATACGGAAAAGCTAAACACCGTTCTTCATGCAAATTGTGCCGAGGATGTTGTCGTCAGTACACTTGTGGACGGACTTAGTGAAATTCGTGTGCTGAATGTCAACGGCTTTACATTCATCGGTTCCATTACTGTGAACGATAACTGCGGCTCAGTCAGGCTGTACGGAAAGGGTGTTGACAAAGAGTTCATACTGACCGATGTTCGCGGTGAGCTGCTGTATGTTGGCGGCAAGCAAACGACGGCAAATGCAGTGATTCAGGACGCGGAGCTTGACATGCTTGAGGTAGACGCGCGCGGCGTCTGCGTCATCGAAGGCGGCAACTACGGAAAGCTCGCTGTTCAAAACTATTATCCCAGCAGCTCGGCTGTCGAGCCCAAATACACCGCAAATCTGCTTATAGAGGGAGGCTCCTTCGGCAGCAACGAGGTCACACTTTACAATGACGGCCACACCCCCGCGACTGAAACCCTCCCCATCAAGGACTTCCTTGCCCCGGGGCTGGTGTATGAGCTGAACAGCGGCGGCGTTTACAGCTACTACAACAGCGTCGAGGCGGCGCTGGCTGAGGCGGAGCCCGGCGCGGTAATCAGCTACATTGGCGACGACGCGCCCACCACGTACTATAAAGTGACCATCGTCTACGGCAACGGCATGAGCGAAGAGGTCAAAGCTATCGCAAAGGACAGCGCCCTTGTGCTTCCCGCCGCGCCCAGCAAGAACGGCTATATCTTCATGGGCTGGAAATGCTCTGACGGGCATACGCATGAGGCCGGGGAGACCGTGGTCGTGAACAGTGACCTGACCTTTACCGCTGTGTGGAGCGTGCTTCCCGACATTGAGCCGGGCGAGCCCTCCGGCCCGGACGAGCCCGTCGAGCCGAGCGCCCTGCCGTTTGTGGACGTGAGCGCGAACGCGTGGTACTACGAGACGGTGAAGGCGGCCTACGAGGCGGGGCTGATGAACGGCGTGACGGATACGGAGTTCGCACCCAACGCCCCCCTGACTCGCGCAATGATCTGGACGATAATCGCCCGCGCGAGCGGCGTTGAGACCGAGGGCGGAGCCACCTGGTACGCGAAGGCCCAGGAGTGGGTAGTGGCTAATGGCGTATCGGACGGCGAGGACCCGATGGGGAACGTGACTCGCGAGCAGCTGGTGACTATGCTGTGGCGACTGAATGGCTCCGAGGTGATGACGGGCTACATAGGGAACTACATAGACACAGGCGACATCAGCGAGTGGGCGAACCAGGCTATGCTG
>SFKX01000051.1 GCA_004553625.1 Clostridiales bacterium
TCGGCCAGCTCCGGCCCGTCCTGCGGCTGTGGTTTATCCTTTGCCATTGTGCTTTCCTCCTCTCTTGAATTGCCCGGCCTGCGGGCAGGTGGCCCAGTGTGGCCGGTATCCGGCGTCTGTGGCCTCAGCTCCGGGCACGATCTCGCAGCTCACGACCTCTCCCCGGGTGGTGACGATCTTGTCCTTCCCGCCGGGCGCTGCCTTGTAGTAGACCGGCGCCGGATCGCACGGCATGGCCTTCCCGGCCGGCGTCTTGATCCAGACGATCGGAGCGCCGCAGCCCCGGCAGGTTGCTTTGTTCATTGGCTGCGCCCCCTTTCTGCCTCGTGGATCATTCCGTTTTCGATGTATCTGGTGTGTAGCCTTCCGGCCAGCCTTTCCAGTTTCGCCTCCTCGACCTCCTCCGTGGAGCGGTGGAAGATGATGCGGAGCTGGTCGAGCATGATCTGGACGTCGGCCATCTCCTCGACCACGTTGCCGATCGCCGCGGTCACTTCGCAGCCAGCCTGTGCCCGTTTGATTTTGCATAGGGCCTTGGTCAGCTCGGCCATCTCCTCGATCGCCATGTCGATTTGTGCCGGCTCTCCATAGGTGCGGATCGCTCTGGTTAGGAGGGCGGTGCGTTCTTCTTTCTCCATCAGCGTCTCCTCCCCTCCAGCGCTCTGAGCGCCTCCTTTGTCAGCACAACGATCAGCACGATCACGATGGCGGCCAGTACGATCCCGACGGGGATCCAGATCGGGGCCAGCACCCACACCCACGGCCAGTCGATCAGGTGCGTGACCTTCAGTACGATAAAAGCGACGGCCAGCAGCGTCCAGAAGATCCTTTCAGTGTTTGCCTCCAGCGGTGACGCCGGCCTTCAGGGCGCAGGTGGTGCACGCTGCGCGGAGCTCGGGCTCGGCTTCCATCGCCTGACGGGCGAGGTCATTCTCCCAGCACTCAGCTCCGCAGATCGGGCAGGTGACGAGCTTCCAGTCGTCGCGCTGCGGGTCGGGGATATTGGCCTTCAGAGGCATGGCGAGGATCCCGCCGTCGCCGACCTTGTGCGGGGTGACTGTCACCTCCACAGGCTCGTCGGGGATCTTGGTGTCGAGGATCTCGTTGTACTTCTGGAAGATGGCCTCCTCGGCTGCCTTCCACTCGGGGCCGTGCTCGACGGCTTCGCCGGCTGCGACGTGGGCGAGCTCGTGGGCCAGCAGCTCAGGCCCAGCGCTGATCGGCACCTCGGCCGAGATGCAGACGATCGGCGTGCTGCCGTCGTCCGGGAATATGGTCAGGCCGTAGGCTGGTTTCCCTTCCTCGTCCTCGAGGCCCGGGACGTACTGCGCATAGTATTCGAGGCGCGGGTACAGCTCCCTGAAGGCGAGGGCGACGATGGCGGTCGGGTCGTTCATAAAGGGCGAGGCCATAGGGCCGATCACCTCGTAGTGCTTCAGGGCTGCATAGGTCTGACGCAGCAGCGCCCTGACTTCGTCCTTCTTGATGCCGTTGATCGTGGGCCCGTTCAGGAGCAGGTCGAGCATTTTGTCGCTCCAGTGTTCCATCGGGGTCGTCTCGCTCATGTATTGGGCGGTGCCTTCGACCACGTCGACGGCCTCCCGGGTCAGTGTTGTGTATTCTTTCATGCGTGGCTCCTTTCTCAGACGGCCGAGCGGGTGATGCCCGCCCGGCCTTGCTGGTTTACTTCATGACGACGACCTTGCCGGCCTCGATCAGATCCTTCAGGTTTTTCTCGAAGTAGTCGGCGATGTTGCGCTTGGCCTCCAGTTTCCAGACGCCGCCGTCGGCCTCGAAGAAGCCGATCCCCTCGTTGGGGTCGACGCGCAGCAGGAACTCGCTCTCGGGCTGAGGCACCTCGAGGAAGGTGCGGAACGGCTGGAGCTGGATGCGGGGCTTGACCTCGACGAGAGCGTTGAGAGCGACGCCCTGACGGGCCTCCACGGTCTGCGTGACGCCGTTGTCCTTGGTGGAGACGCTGTTCTCGTCGGTCATCCGGCTCAGCAGGTCGAGCAGGTAGGCCGTGCCCTCGTTAGGGATGAACAGGCTGCGCAGCTCGATCAGCGCGACCTCGCGGCTGCGAAAACCTGTGCGCAGGCCCGGGACGTCAGCCTCGGCGCGGTAGAGGATATTGCGGGAGAAGTCCGGCAGGTAGGTGGTCATGACCTCGACGCTCTTGTAGCTCTTGGCCTGCACCATGATGACGGTGTTGATCTTGGCGAGCTCGGTGCGGATCAGCTTGCAGATGCCATCGAGGCCGCTGACGCTGATGCAGTCAGGCCGGTCGACGTGGGGCGGGATCCGGGTGAGGGGTGCGTCGGCGTAGGTCTGGCCGGCGATCTCGAAGGTTTTGGTCTCCTTCAGGGCGACGATTTTGTCGATCATTTTTGCGAGCATTGTGTTGTCCTCCTTTTCTTAGTTGGCAGTTTGTACGAGCTTCAGGATCTTGGGGGCCTCCTGCTGAGTGCCGTCCATGTTAATTTGGCCGGGGATCTGCGGCACCATTTCGGCCACGACCATTTCGCCGTTGCCGTCGCTGGTGATGCAGAGGGCCGTTGCGACCGGGTTGGTGGGCGCAAGCGTTGCCTTGGCCTGTACAGCCACAGAGATCGTCTGGCGCTCGTCGTCAGGCGTCAGCTCGATGGTGAGGGTGATCTTCCTCTTGGCTGTCGCCTTGGTGTTGAGGTCGAGGATGTTGTCGACGACTCGGCCCATCTCGTAGTCGACGCGCTCCTGAAACGCGCCGCGGGCCATTTGCAGGATGCTCGACCTGTCGATGTTCTTGTTCATGTGGTTTTACCTCCTTTGTGCTGCTGCATATAGTAAAAAATAAACTGCTGGATGATGCCGGCGTGGCCGTCGTAGTGCTCGACCGGGAACTTGCCGCCGTAGTGCTCGTCGATGACCTGCCGGATCCATGTGTCGACCGGGAAGGCTTCGACGCGGTGCAGCCCGAACAGGAGCACGCAGTCGGCCACCTTGTTGCCGACGCCGTGGATGCTTTTCAGGTAGGTGCGGGCCTGCTCGGTCTCCATGCCGGTCAGCTCATGCAGGTCGATCCGGCCGTCGGTGACGTTCTGAGCGAGCTGCTCGACGTACTTGTCGCGGTAGCCGAGGCCGAGGCCGCTCAGGTCTTGGCCGGCCAGCCGATCCCATGTCGGGAAGGTGTAGAACTCGTGGCCGGCGAGCTGCCGACGCTCTCCGAACTGCTTGCAGAGGGCCGCGACCAGCTTCTTGATCCGCGGGATGTTGTTGTTCTGGCTGATGACGAAGCTGACCAGCGTCTCCCATAGATCCTGCGTGAGGATCTGGACGCCGGCGGCCTCCAGCACGGCCTCCCGGAGGAACAGGTCAGGGGATCCGTCTGCCAGCGTGGCCTCCCGGGCCTCGCGGACGATGCTGCCGTAGCGCTCGCCGTAGTTGAGGTAGTCCTGCCAGAGCGGCAGCGTGCCCTCCTCTATGAGCAGATGCAGGTCGTCGTCGGGTTCCTTCTGCTCCATGATGGCGCAGGTCTGGCCGGAGGGGATCAGGTACTTGCCGGGGCCGAGCTCCTTCCAGCGGAAACACTGACCGCTCTCGGCGATCTTCTTCAGGTCGAAGTAGTCGACGGCGAGGGTGATGTCCTTTCTCTGGTTAGGCCCCGGGCCCGAGGAGCGTCATCTGCTCCGGCTCTGTGGCGGGATTGTCTGCCGGCTTTGCTGCCGATTGATCTAAATATGCTGCCGCCAGCGTTCGGGCCCACACGGCCTCGGTGGCGTCCGACCGGGTGGCCTTCCTGCGGCCGACCGTCTCGAGGACGCCGATGCCCTTCAGCTCGGTGAGCCTCGGGGCGACGTAGTTGCGGTTGAAATATGGGATCTTCCCGGCGGCTACCAGCTCCTCGGTGATCTCGCTGGCCGTCATCTCGCGCCGGGTCTCTTTGGTGATACTGTTCATCGGTTCCTCCTTCCTGAGCGACCAGCTCGACACGATCGGCCGGCGCTCTGGTGATGCTGTGGCTGTTCTTATCGAGGAGGGAGACAGAGGTGCGCCGGGTGCCGGCTGTGTCATACCAGAGGATGTATTCGGTGATCTGCTGGTATGTGATGCCGTTATACCTGACCGGCAGCTTCAGCCTCATGGCCTCCGCGATCTGTTTGCTGTCCATTGGTTTCCTCACATTCTGCCGGCGTCGGCACTTCGTTCCCCCATGAGTCCCACCCCGGGGCGGTCTCTCTGGCGAAAAGCTCGATCCGTGGCAGGTCGCCCATCAGCTCGACGATCCTGTCGCGGGCTTCTCCCGGTTTCTGGCTGTGCTGCTGAAGCGGGGAGAGGATGACGCTGTGGACGCTGGCGCTGACTCGCTTCGGCTTGCCCTTCACGGCCAGCAGGCAGATCTCTGAATTGCTGCGCGTCCAGTTACCGAGCCCCATGAACAGGCCGGCGCCGTTTTTGTTCTGTTTCACCCAGTTGAAGGCGACGGTCTTATAGGTGAAGCCCCACGCCTCGATCACGTCGAGGGCCTCCTTCAGCATTGGGAACGTGGCCCACATAAAGAGGGCACAATCGTCGTTAGCAATACCCCCCCCCGCAGCTCCGACGCCCATGCGCTTGATGTCCTCGACGGTCATGACGTCGTAGTGCTTGTTTGCTGCGGCTCGGGTTCCTCTGTTCTGGTAGCCCCACGGGGGATCTGCGTAGATGATGCTGTATTTCTTATCAGGCAGCGGGATCATGGTGTCACCTCCTGAGTGGTTTCTGGCCCTGCTTGCCCGACGATCCCGTGCAGGAACTTGATGTAGCCAGCCGTCGCCGGCACCTCGTAGGGAGCGAGCTCGACCTGCTTGACGTACTTGCGGCCGTAGGTCTCGGCCATGTCACGCCAGACCGGCCACGGGACGCGGTAGAAGTCGCACAGGCTGAAGCTGACCAGCACGAAGGCCACGGCGCCGAGCTTGTGGTGGGCTTCGAGGTCATCCTGCTGCTCCTGCGTGAGACGGCGCTGCTCGATGCGGTCATCGTCGGTGTGCTTTGCCTCGAAGTAGATGCTCTGGCCGCCCTTCAGGGTGCCGCCGTAGTCCGGCTGGGCTTGCTTGGTGTAGCAGGCGAGGAACTGGCCCTTGCGGTTCTTAGCCCCGAGCGGCTTCATGGGCTCCGGGGTCTTTTCGATCTTGGCGAGCCCGCGGTCGCGGTAGTATTCGCAGGAGGCCGAGATCATGTTCTCGAAGTAGTTGCCGGCTACTCTGGCCTGCTTGCCGGTGATCTGCGCCCTGATGTGGCGCTCGGCTTCGTATGGCGTCGGATCCGGGTAGCCTTCGGCGCGAGGTCGCAGACGATCCGGGCGTCGATCTCGACGCTGATGCTGCCGATCGGCCCGGGCAGGTGCAGCGTCACGCTGCCAGCGTCCTGCGGCTCAGGATCCGGGGCGGCAGCAGGAGCGGGCTCGACGCGGCTGATCTCCTCGAAGCCGTTCAGCACGGGGATCCCGGCAGCCTTGGCGACCTCGATCTCCCCGGCCATACCAGCGGACGGGTGGGAGAGGCCGAAGGCCCACAGCTCGTCGCACTGGAGCACCAGCTCACGGCCGAAGCTCAGGGCCAGCTCGCGCTCGGCCGGGATCGTGTCGTCCATGAACTGCGTGAGGTAGATGTGCGGGGCGATCGGGATGCAGCCCTTCATAGCTGCGGCCCTGCTGTATTCCTTGGCCCGCTGGATGTTGTTCTCGTAGTCCCCGCGGCACGGGGAGCAGATATAAACCTTTTTCATGATGTCCTCCTATTTCTGGCGCCAGCTTTCGCCGGTCAGGGCGATGGCTCTGCACATTTCCATCAGCCGGTCGATGGTGGCCCGGGCTGTGGTGTCGTCCCGGGTGTCCCGGGTGGTCATGCGTCGGATCAGCGTGTCGGCGTCGTAGTTGGTGGTCACTATGGTCGGCAGGTATGCCTCATAGCGGCCGTTGATGATGTTGTAAATGGTCGAGATCGCCCACTCGGTCGGGGGCTCTTTTCCCATGTCGTCGATGACCAGCAGCGGCACGGTCTTGTAGATCTTCAGGACGCTGCCCTCGTCGCCTTCGCTGCTGGAGTAGGTGCGCTTGATGCGCTCCAGCAGGTCGATCATGGTCATGCAGATGACCGGGCGGCCCTGAGCGATCAGGTGGTTGGCTATGGCTGCGGCGAGATGGGTCTTGCCGGTGCCCGGCGGGCCGGCGATAAACAGGCCGTTGCGGCCGGGCTCTGGCTGCCCCTGAACTGGCAGCAGCCGGTCGAAGCTGTCCGCGTAGCGCTTGGCGACGGCCGCGGCCTTCTGGTTGCTGTCCGTGATCTGGAAGGTCGAGAAGGTTCTGCGGAGGAAACGGTCGCCCATGCCTGACTCGCCGACGATGCGCTGGATCTTATCGCGGAGCTTTCGATCCTCCTCAGCTTTGCGCTCGGTTTCTTCCTTGGCCTTGCGTTCGGCCTCGGCCTTCTCGAAGGCTGCCACGGCGTCGGGGCAGGTGCAGCGCTCCGGCCCGTATGGGGCCCACCAGATGCGATCCCCGAAGGGGAAGCCCTTAGTGTGGCGCGGTGCCCCGCAGAACTCACAGGCGACCGGCTTCGGGGTGCCCGGCAGATCTGCCACGGCCGGGTCGTTGCTGAGGATCCAGTTGGTGCCGCCGTCCCCGGCGTCAGTCGTCGAGGTCGTCTGCTGTCTTGAAGCCCTTCGAGTAGTCGCGGCCGGCGTCGGCTGCGCTGCTGCGTTCAGGATCTCCCCGATTTTCTGCATCTGTCGTCACCTCCTCGAGCTCGTTGTCCCATTGGCCGCCGTTCAGCCATGTGGCCGGGTTCGGTATGTAGCGGCCGTTGTCTCGGCGCCACTGTTCGCTCCGCTTCTGAGCGTTCACGGCCTGCATGATCTTCTCGTGCAGCTCGGCGTCCGGCCGCAGCCGTTTCCATGCCTTGAGGGCGTACTGTTTGGCGACTTTCTTCGGGTAGGCGCTCCAGAACTCTGCAAACCTGACCTCGATGGCGTCCTTTTTGCCCTCGTCAGCCCCCTCGTCAGAGGGGGAAGGGGGAGTAGTACCATCTGTACTCTTATCTACTCTACTCTGGTCTACTCTGCCTGCGGCTTTCTTGCGGCCTTTCTTCGGCTGACCGCTGGCCGTTTGTTGGTCGTCTGCGTTTTCTCCTGCGGCTGCTGCGGCCGCGTCACGCCGACGCTGCGATCGCTCTTTTTCGGCCTTCCGCTGGTCGATCAGCTTGCCGGCGTACTCGTACCAGTCGTGGATCTCGAGCTCGCCGTCCTCGTTTTCGTCCAGCCAGCCGGCCCGGATCAGCGCCGCGGCCAGCTTTTCGGCGTCTCCTTC
>SFKX01000018.1 GCA_004553625.1 Clostridiales bacterium
TCAGAGCCTTGAGAGCATGGTGGAGGAACAGGGGCGGCAAGGGCGACGCCTCCAGGCCCTCGAGGACCGCGACGGAGAAAAGTGGCGGAAGCTCATGGGTTACATAGCCACAGCGCTCACGTCCGGCGCGGTCACACTGCTGCTGTCGCACCTGATTGTGTGAGGTCAAAAATATCCCCAAAAATATCCCCGGAGGGGCTTTTGAAGGCCCACAACCGGGGATATTTTTGAGGAATTATCCCTTGCATTATTACAATTAGCAGATCAATGAAGCACGGGGAGAGGGGGCTGAAATACGAGAAAACCCTGAAACCACAAGGGTTTCAGGGTTTTTCATTTGGTGGAGACTGCTGGACTCGAACCAGTGACCTCCTGCGTGTGAAGCAGGCGCTCTAACCTGCTGAGCTAAGCCTCCGTTTAATTGGTGACCCGTACGGGATTCGAACCCATGTTACCGCCGTGAAAGGGCGGTGTCTTAACCACTTGACCAACGGGCCATAAGGCTCCGGGGCGCCTTAGGCGCCCCGGTGGTAGCGGCGACTGGATTCGAACCGGTGACACTCCGGGTATGAACCGGATGCTCTGGCCAACTGAGCTACGCCGCCAAAAGGCAAAGTGAATTATACCTGACCTTGCCTCTCTTGTCAACACATTTTTTGACGGCGCAGCTCTTTTTTTATCTTATATCCTCACAAGCTCGTATTTCCGGCTGCCGAGGCCGATCTTTTCGGCATGCTCGGTCTGCGAGCGCCAGTCCGTGGTCGGGGAGATATCGGTGAAGTGGTCGTGGTGCGTGTGCTCGCACTCGCCCAGCATACTGTTTTCGATGGGCGGCTGGGCGTTCACCGCGTCCGCGCAGGCCATGTCTATCGCCACGGGGTCGAAGGAGGCGAACATGCCAACGTCCGGCACGACCGCCGCGTCGTTTTCCGCGTGGCAGTCGCAGAAGGGCGAAATGTCTATCGCCAGGCTGATGTGGAAGTGCGGCTTGCCCGCGCACACCGCCTTCGCATACTCGGCGATCTTGCAGCCCAGTATCTCAAAGGCCTCGTCGTTAGCGGGGGTGACGGCGTCCTTAGGACATACGCCGATGCACCTGCCGCAGCCCACGCAGCGGTCCTGGTCTATCGTGCACTTGCCGTCCGCGATGATGGGCGCGCCGTGGGCGCAGATGCGGGCGCAGGCGCCGCAGCCTATGCACTTGCGCTGTTTAACAAAGGGCTTGCCCGCCGAGTGCATCTCCATCTTGCCGGCCCTGGAGCCGCCGCCCATGCCGAGGTTCTTCAGAGCTCCGCCGAAGCCGGCCTGCTCGTGACCCTTGAAGTGCGAGAGCGAGATTATGATGTCCGCATCCGCGAGGGCGCGGCCTATCTTGGCCTCCTTCACATACTCGCCGCCCTCAACGGGGATGAGCGCCTCGTCCGTACCCTTGAGCCCGTCTGCGATGATGGTGTGTACGCCCGTCTGGAAGGGGTTATAGCCGTTTTTATAGGCGCTGTCGAGGTGGTCGAGCGCGTTTTTGCGCCCGCCGACATAGAGGGTGTTGCAGTCCGTGAGGAAGGGCTTGCCGCCCAGCTCCTTCACATAGTCGCAGACGACCCCCGCCCAGTTCGGACGCAGGTACGCAAGGTTGCCAGGCTCGCCGAAGTGTATCTTCACCGCGACGAACTTGCCGGCAAAGTCGATGTTTTCAAACCCGGCCGCCTTCATGAGACGCTTGAGCTTCAAAAGCAGACTCTGCCCGTGGGCGCGCATATCGGAAAAATAGACTTTGGATTCAGCCATGTGTTCTCCTCCCTAAAAGGTTTTGTACAATATTAACACATTTTGCCCGGAATAACAACGCCGGGAATGATGTTAATTTGTTGACAAATGTATAGCGCGATGGTAGAATCACAGGTGGTATTGTATAGGGTGCATAGATTGAAATGTGTGAAATATTTAACATTATTGGCAGAGACAGGGCGATTTTGCGCATAGATGTGCGCGGGATAGTACAGGGCGTAGGCTTTCGCCCGTTCATACACCGTCTGGTGGAGCGGCACGGCCTGACGGGCTGGGTAAGAAACAGCTCGGAGGGGGCGGAGCTGGAGCTCGAGGGTCCGGGTGAGGAGCTTGCGGCCTTCCTGCGTGAACTGGAGACGGAGGCGCCGCCCCTGGCGCTCATCGAATCCGTCAGCGCGCGCGAGCCGGAGCAGCCCGCACACTACGAGGACTTCCGCATAATCCCAAGCGAGAGGGGCGAGACCATGCGCACGCTCGTCTCGCCGGACGTGGGTATCTGCCCGGACTGCCTGCGCGAGCTGCAGGACCCGGCGGACAGGCGCTACCGCTACCCCTTCATAAACTGCACGAACTGCGGGCCGCGGTTTACCATAATCCGTTCGGTACCATACGACCGTGCCTTCACCTCAATGGCAGAGTTCCCGATGTGCGCGGACTGCGCGGCGGAGTTTGCGGACATACGCAACAGGCGCTACCACGCGCAGCCGGACTGCTGCCCTGCCTGCGGGCCGAAGACATTCTTTGCGGATGCGCGGGGGCGCAGGCTGCCGGGGGACGGCGTAGAGGCGGCGCGCCGCCTGATAAAGGAGGGCGGCATCCTCTGCGTGAAGGGCCTGGGCGGGATGCACCTGGCTTGCCTGGCGGAGAATGAGGAGACCGTGCGGGAGCTGCGGCGGAGGAAGCACAGGGACGAAAAGCCCTTTGCCGTCATGTGCCGGGACCTGGACTGCGCGCGGCGGCTCTGCGAGGTATCGGAGGCGGAGGCGAGGGCGCTGGAGTCCTTCCGGAGGCCCATAGTCCTGCTCAAGAAGCGCCGCCGCGGGACACATATGCACCTGAGCGAGAACGATTATATAGGCGTGATGCTGCCGTACACACCGCTGCACGTCCTGCTCTTCGGGGAGGACATAGACTGCATGGTGATGACGAGCGCAAACCTCTCGGACACGCCTATCATATATAAGAACGCCGAGGCCACGGAGCGCCTCGGCAATATAGCGGAGGGCTTCCTCCTGCACGACCGCGAGATACTCACCCGCTGCGACGACTCGCTCATCCGGGTCTTTGAGGGTCGGGAGTATCCGCTCCGCCGCTCGCGCGGCTACGTGCCGTACCCTGTGACGATAAGGGGGCTGCGCGGCGGGCTGCTCGCCTGCGGGGCGGAGCAGAAGGCGGGCTTCTGCCTTTCGAAAGAGGGCCACGCTTTCCCAAGCCAGCACATAGGCGACCTCAAGAACCTCGAGACGCTGGACTGCTACGAGGAGCAGCTCGCGCATTTTGCAAAGCTCTTCGACTTCGAGCCGGAGGCCGTGGCTTGCGATATGCACCCGGACTACCTCTCGACAGAGGTCGCGGAGCGTATATCGCGCGAGCGTGGCATACCGCTCCTGCGTGTGCAGCACCACCATGCGCACATGGTGTCCTGCATGGCGGACAACGGCCTTTCTGGCGAGTGCATGGGCCTCGTCTGGGACGGCACGGGCTATGGCCCGGACGGGACGATATGGGGCGGGGAACTGCTCGCGGGCGGCGCTTCGGGCTTTAGGAGGCTCGGGACGATTCGTCCCATCCCGCTGCCGGGCGGGGACGCGGCGACAAAGGAGATCTGGCGCACCGCCGAGGCGCTCAGGTACGAGGCGGGGCTGGAAAATGAGGATTCAATGCTGCGCAAAATGCTCGAGAGGGGCCTGAACTGCCCGAAGAGCTCCGGCATGGGCCGATTGTTCGACGGTATATGCGCCCTCGCGGGGATACGCGCGGAGTGCAGCTACGAGGGCCAGGGCGCGGTGCTGCTCGAGGCCGCGGCGGACGAGACCGAGCGCGGGGAATATGAGAAAGAGTTTTACACCGTGGGCGGCGTCACGGTTTTTGACTGGCGGCCCATGGTGAGGCAGATAGCCTCCGGCGGCGAGGCTCCTGAGACCGTTGCGGCGAAGTTCATGAACACGCTGGTGAGCGCGGCGGCGCTGCAATGCCGGGCGGCCTCGGAGGCGACGGGGCAGAGGCGCGTGGCGCTCTCGGGCGGAGTGTTTCAGAATATGTATCTCATGACGAGGCTGCCGGAGCGGCTGAGGGCGGAGGGCTTTGAGGTCTATACGCACAGCCGGGTCTCCGCGAACGACGAGGGCGTCGCCCTCGGGCAGCTCATGATCCTGGAGGCAAAGTATGTGTCTGGCGGTACCGCTGAAGATAGTTGAGATAAACGGCCTGGACGCCGTGGGCGAGGTCGAGGGCCTGCGCCGGCGGATGAGGCTGGACTTCATAAAGGAGCCGAAGCTGGGCGAGTACGTCATCGTCCACGCTGGCTTTGCGATAGAGCGCCTGCCGGAAAAACAGGCGCTGGAGGACATAGCGGAGTGGGCAGAGGTGGAAAATGCGCTCCGCTGAGATACTTGAGAGGATAAACGCTCTGCCGAAGCAGCGTGTCAGGCTCATGGAGGTCTGCGGCACGCACACGATGGCGATAGCGAAGGCGGGGCTAAAGAGGCTCCTGCCGGAGGGCGTGGAGCTGGTGTCCGGGCCGGGCTGCCCGGTGTGCGTGACGCCGCCGGAGCTCATGGACGCGGCGCTGGAGCTGGCCTCGAGGCCGGGCGTCACGGTGGCGAGCTACGGGGACATGATCCGCGTCCCGGGCTCGAAGCGCGGCGACGACCTGGCGCACAGGCGGGCCAGGGGCGGCTCGGTGGAGCTGGTGTACTCGCCCATGGACGCCGTGGAGCTGGCGAAAAAACACCCGGAGCGCGAGGTCGTGTTCCTCGGCGTGGGCTTTGAGACGACGGCACCGGGTACGGCGGCAAGCGTCATAGCGGCGAGGGAGCAGGGGGTCAAAAACTACTCCGTGTTCCCGATGTTCAGACTGGTCGAGCCGGCGCTCCGGGCGCTCATAGGCTCCGAGTGTTTCGATGTGCAGGGCTTTCTCTGCCCGGGCCACGTCGCGGTCGTGACGGGTGCGGAGCACTTCCGCTTCCTGCCGGAGGAATACGGCCTGCCCGCCGTGGTCGCGGGTTTCGAGCCGGAGGATATACTGCTCTCGGTATACGAGCTGCTCAGCATGCTGGCTGAGGGACGGCCGGGACTCGTGAACGAATATAAACGCGCGGTCAGCGCCGAGGGGAACGCCCTCGCGCAGGAAATGCTGAGGCGGGCCTTCGTGCCGGTCCGGGCCTCATGGCGCGGCCTGGGCGAGATAGACGAAAGCGGCCTTGAGTTTGCGGAGGAACTGGCGGCGTTCGACGCCGTGAAGAAGTTCGATATAAGGCCGGGCAAAGCCCAGACGCCGACGGCCTGCCGCTGCGGCGAGGTCATAACGGGCCGGATGCCGCCGGAGGGCTGCCCGCTGTTCGGGAAAATATGCACGCCGGAGGACCCGGTCGGACCCTGCATGGTGTCCTCGGAGGGCGCCTGCGCCGCGGCGTACAAATACCGGGAGTGCTGAGATGGACGATATAATAACCCTCGACTACGGCAGCGGCGGCAAAAAAACCGCCGCGCTCATAGACGAGATAATAATACCGGAGCTGGGGAACAATACGCTGAACGCCCTGGGCGACGGGGCGATACTAGACGGGCAGCTCGCCTTCTCGACGGACAGCTTCGTCGTGGACCCGCTGTTTTTCCCCGGCGGCGATATCGGCAAGCTCTGCGTCTGCGGGACGGTGAACGACCTCGCCATGTGCGGCGCGGAGCCGAAATACCTGAGCCTCGCCCTCATCATTGAGGAGGGTCTGCCGACGGAGAGCCTGCGCCGCATAGTGGCGTCCATCAAGGCCGCGGCGGAGGCCGCGGGCGTCGCGGTCGTCACCGGCGACACCAAGGTGGTAGAGCGCGGAAGGGGAGACGGGGTTTACATAACTACTTCGGGCATAGGCGTAGTTAGGTACCCCGGCCTCGGCCCGGAGCGGATGCGTCCCGGCGACGCGGTGCTCATCTCCGGCACGGCTGGGGACCACGGCGCGGCGGTGATGCTTGCGCGCGACGCGCTAATGGAGGGCGAGATACGCTCCGACTGCGCAGCCCTTAACGGGCTGGCGCGGGCCGTTTTGGAGTCCGGCGCGGAGGTGAGGGTGCTCAGGGACCCGACGCGCGGCGGCGTTGCGACGACGCTGTGCGAGTTTGCGGAGAGCGCCGCGCTGGGCATAGAGCTGGACGAGACCGCGATACCCGTGCGGCGGGATGTCTCGGCGGCCTGCGCGCTGCTGGGGCTGGACCCGCTCTACTGCGCGAACGAGGGGAAGATGCTGGCGGTCGTGGCCGCAAAGGACGAGGAGCGCGCGCTCGCAGCGATGCGCAGCGTACCCGAGGGCAAGAACGCCGCGATAATAGGCCGAGTGATATCCGAAAGGCCGGGCAAGGTCGTGCTCCGCACCGCGATGGGCGGCAGCAGGATGTTGCAGAAGCTCGCGGGGGCGCAGCTTCCGCGCATATGTTAGTCCGCAATGTTATTTAAATAATATAGTCATTTTTGAAAACAAAGAGGTGGAAAAGATGCAGGAATACAGGATGACCCAGATAACGAAGGAAGAGATCGTCCCTACCGCACTGCGGATGCGGCACGAGGGCAGGTGGCTCGTGATGATACACGGCTACGTGCAGCCGGACGGGCAGGTCCGCGTCAGCTATGACTACGCTGTGGACCCTGCCGTCGAGTCCTACTACGTCCTCGGTGAGACGGTTTTGCCTTCGATCTCGGGCATCTATGACGAGGCCGCGCGCTGGCCTGAGTGTGAGCTGCATGAGTTGATGGGGCTTGAGTTCGAGGGGCTGGACACCTCCAAGAGGCTGTTCCTGCCGGAGGATATGCTCGAGACCCAGGGCAAGGGGCACATACTGGTCACGCCGCTCAGCGAGCTGCGCGCAAAGCGCGTGGAGCAAATGGAAAAGGGGGAATAAGGACGTATGAGCTACATCGTACCGATAGGGCCTTACCATCCCGCACTTGAGGAACCCATACACGCAAAGCTTTACACCGAGGGCGAGGTAATAGTTGACGCCGAGGTGAACGTCGGCTACAACCACCGCGGCATCGAGAAGCTGGCAACGGAGCGCAACGCCATCCAGACGCTTGTGCTGGTGGAGCGGGTCTGCGGCATCTGCTCGCACTCGCACGCCTTCACCTACGCCATGGCCGTGGAGGGCATAAACGGCATAGAGGTGCCGAAGCGCGGTGAGTATATCCGCGTCATCACGGCGGAGCTGGAGCGGCTGCACTCGCACCTGCTCTGGGCGGGCATAGCTTTCCACATCATAGGCCACGACAGCATGTTCATGCACACCTGGGACGTGCGCGAGCTCATCATGGATATGCTGGAGGAGCTCTCCGGCAACCGCGTCAACTACGGCATGGTGACGATAGGCGGCGCGAGACGCGACATCTCCGACGAGATGCGCCGCGACTTCCTGGCCAAGCTCGACAAAGTCGGCCCCATCGTGGACAGGATAGTGGACATCAGCCTCAACGACAAAACCATCGCAATGCGCACGAAGGGCGTCGGAGTTATGTCAACCGAGGATGCCATACGCCTGGGAGCGGTCGGGCCTCATGCGAGGGCCTCGGGCGTGAAGATAGACGTCAGGCGCGACGCTCCGTACTCGTCCTACGACGACTTTGAGTTCGACGTACCCGTCTGTGACAGCTGCGACGTGTTCGCGCGCGTGGTAGTGAGGCTGCTCGAGTGCTATGAGAGCGTGAAGATACTCCGCCAGGCGCTGGAGAACCTGCCGGCCGGGCCGATAAATCTGGGCAATAAGATACCGAAGATAAAAGAGGGCGAGTTCGTGGCGAGGCACGAGGCCCCGCGCGGCCAGCTCTCGCACAAGGTCGCGGGCAACGGCGGGCAGATGAACCAGCGGGTGAGCATCCACGTCCCGAGCTACAAAAATACGCCCACTGTGCCGTATATGCTGCGTGGGAACACTGTGGCGGACGCGGGGCTCATCATAGCGAGTATAGACCCCTGCTTCAGCTGCCTCGACAGGTGAGATGCACGAGCTAGCGATAATGCAGAGCGTCGTGGCCGTCTGCGAGCGGGAGGCTGCGGAAAAGGGCTTCCGCCGGGTCGAGAGGATAGACCTTGCGGTCGGGGCGCTGAGCGGCTTCGAGCCGGAGTGTATGTTCGAATTTTTCCCCGCAGCTGCCGCTGGCAGCGTGGCAGAGGGCGCAAAGCTGACGACGCGGGTCATCCCCGCCGCCATAGAGTGTCCGGACTGCGGCTACTCGGGTGAGGCGAAGGGCGCCGAATGTCCCCAATGCGGGGGCTGGAGCTTCAGACTCACGCAGGGCAGGGAATTTTATATTGATTCTATCGTAGTTGAGTAAAACAGGAGGTGTCGACTTGGAAGCAAAGCGTAAGACGACGTTTGGCGCGTGGTTTGCCACGTTCGTACTGTGCTACTTCTTCTGGATACTATTGACGGGCTCGTTCGCCTGGCAGGAGCTCGTAGCGGGCGCGGTGGTCTCGGCGGGCGTGGCGCTGTTTTCGGCGCGCTGGTTCGTACACGAGTCCCCGGGCAGGTTTTTCAGCGGGCGGCTGTTCATTCTCATCTGGTATTGCGTGGCCATCTTCCCCTGGGAGCTCATAAAGGCCAATTGCGACATGGCAAAGCGCGCGCTGTCTCCCAAGCTGAAGATAAACCCCGGAATCATCAAGGTGCCGGTGGACGTACCCACGGAATACGGCAAGACCATGCTGGCCAACTCCATAACCCTCACGCCCGGTACCATCACGGTGGATATAGACGAGCACGAGGGCCAGACCTGGTATTACATCCACTGGATAGACGTGGTGGAGACTGACAGGACGGCGGCGGGCGAGATAATAAAGGGCCGCATGGAAAAATGGCTGAGGAGGATATGGCAATGATCGAATATATATACTTTGCCATTTTCTACATACTGTGCTGCTTCATAGTCATCTGGCGGCTCATAAAGGGACCCACGGCCCCTGACAGACTGGTCGCGGGCGACTGCGTGGACGTGCTGACGGACATGGCGCTGGTGCTGGTGGCCATGTATTCGGGCAGGGGCATCTACCTGGACATCGCCATCGTGACGGCCATACTGGGCTTCCTCAGCCAGGTGCTGATAGGCAAGTATCTGGAGGGCACGCTATGAACATTGTACTCAGGGTCATAATAGACCTCTTCATAGTAGGCGGCTGTTTCTTCGCCTTTGCGGGAGCGGTGGGCATAGTGCGTATGCCGGATACGTTCTCGAGGATGCAGAGCTCGACGAATATCACAACGCTCGGAATCTTGCTGACTCTGGTGGGCGCGTTTTTGTATTTCCTGCTGGTCATGCACAGCTGGGGCAGCGCGGCGAAGGTCGTCGTCATCGGCGTACTGACCGTTGTGGCGAACCCCGTCGGCGGTCACGCGGTGGCCCGCGCGGCCTACAGGATAGGAGTCAGGCCGAAGCGCGAGCTGGTCGTGGACGACTTGGCAGACCCGGAAGCCTGCGTTGAGCCCGAGGCTCCGGCAGAAGTGGAAAAGGAGGGTGACGAGGCATGATAACACCGGTGTACATCCTCAACGCGCTCATAGTCCTCGGCATAGTTGTGAGCGCAGTGCTGACGGTAACGGCCAAGCGCACGCTCACCAGCATCATCTGTCTTGCGGCCTGCGGCGCATTTGTGTCGCTGGAGTTCATAATGCTCCAGGCCCCGGACGTGGCGATAGCCGAGGCGGCGGTCGGCGTCGTGCTCACGACTATAATCTTCGTTGTGGCGCTGCGCAAGACCGGCGGAAAGGGGGAGGATGAGAAATGAAAAAGCTCGTTCTGGCAGTCTCGCTCATTGTCATCCTGATAACCGGCGTCATCTCCGTAGTTTACATGCAGAGGGAGATCCCCGTGACCTACGACGGCAGGGGTACTGAGGTCTACCAGCTGCAGCAGGACCCGGAGAGCTATGACGTATCCGACCCGGACGGCGCGGCGAGCATAATCGTTCAGGAGAACCTCTCAAAGACGCAGGCGGTGAACAACGTCACGGCGATAGTGTTCGACTTCCGTGGCTACGACACCCTGGGCGAGAGCTTTGTCCTGCTCATCGCCATAACCGGCGCCACCGTCATCCTGCGGCGTCAGACCAAGAGATGGGAGGGCGGCCGCAATGAATAAGAAGTGGAAGCGCGACGACCTCATAGTCCGCTCCCTGGCGGATAACTACCTGCCCATAGCTCTGGTCCTGGGCTTTTACGTCATACTTCACGGCAACATAAGCCCCGGCGGCGGCTTCCAGGGCGGCGTCCTGGCGGCGAGCGGCGTGCTGCTGCTCTACCTGGGCTACGGCTTCAGGGGTATCGCCACGGCGATAAACATGGAGCGCATGCACAGGCTGGAGGCCGTGGGCGCCATCGCCTATGTGCTCTTCGCCATGCTGGGCATCTTCGCGGGCTACAACTTCTGCCGGAACATCCTCTGGAACAGCGGCAGCATAGGCGACCTGTGGAGCTCCGGCACGATAGCGCTCATGAACTACGCGGTCGGCTTCAAGGTGCTGACGGGCGTGGGCTTCCTGCTGCTGCTGGTGATCTACCTGCTCGGCATGGACGAGGACCACGAGTTTGACGGCACCATACCCACCACCGAGCAAGAGGAAGGGGGGCTGTCCAAATGATGCTGGCAAACTACATCGGAGCGGTAGCCCTGGTAGTCATCGGCTTTTACGCAATGGCCATGAAGCGGGACATCATCAAGATAGTCGTCGGCATGGGCCTTGTGGACTACGGCCTGAACCTCATGATAGTCTCGATAGGCTTCAACGAAGGCGGCACCGCGCCGATATATACCTTCGGGGAGCTGACGAGCGGAATGTACTTTGTGGACCCCATCCCCCAGGCGCTGACGCTGACGAGCATAGTCATCGGCGCCTGCGTGACGGCGATGGCCCTGGCGCTCTGCGTGCGGCTGTATAAGGAATACGGCACGCTCGACGCGCATGAGATAAGGAGGCTGCACGGATGACATACGATGTGTATATGCATTTCCCCGTGCTCGCCATAATGACGCTCTTTGTCGGCGCGTTCCTGGTGACGCTCGCGGGCAAGCGCGAGACGCTCAGGAACATCATAGCCGGCGCGGCCGTGCTCATTTCGCTGACGCTTATGGCGCTGCTCATAAAGCCCGTCATGATAGACGGCGAGATCGTCACCTACTGGATGGGCAACTGGGAGCCGGTGAACGGATACGCTATCGGCATCGCGATAGAGGTTGACGCGCTGAGCCTGTTCTTCGGCCTGCTCGTGGCCATAGCGGTGGCCTGCTCCTGCTTCTATTCGTTCAGGTACATGAAACAGGACGACGCGCGCGGCGGCTATTTCACGCTGTACCTCATGCTGGCGGGCGGCGTCATGGGCATAGTGCTCTCAGGCGACCTCTTCAACATCTACGTCATGCTCGAGGTCATGACCTTTGCGGCGGTGGGCCTGACGGCCTTCCGCACCTGGAACCCGAACGCGCGCGAGGCGGCGTTCAAGTACCTCGTGGTCGGTTCCATCGGCTCGAGCTGCGTGCTGCTCGGCACGGCGCTGGTCTACGCCCAGTGCCACACGCTGAACCTCGCGCAGATCTCGGCGCTCATCCCGGGCAACATGAACCCGACGATGATCCTGGCCTTCGCGCTGCTCTTCACGGGCTTCGGCTGCAAGAGCTTCATGTTCCCCTTCCACCCGATAGCCGCCGACGCGCACGGCGCTGCGCCCAGCTCGGTCTCCGTGCTCATCTCGGGCGTGTTCACCAAGACGGGCGTCTACGGCATCATCAGGGTGAGCTACTTCCTGTTCCGCAGCATGGGCCTGCCGGCCATGCAGACGGGTCTGGTTCTGATAGGCTGCGTATCAATGTTCGTGTGCGTGACGATGGCTCTCAACCAGCATGACTTCAAGCGTCTGCTGGCCTTCCACAGCATCTCGCAGATAGGCTACATTCTGACGAGCCTCGGCCTGTGCACGGCGCTGGGCATAGCGGGCGGCCTGTACCACGCGATAAACCACACGCTCTTCAAGGGCCTTTTGTTCCTCACGGCCGGCGCGGTGCTCTACGCCACCGGCACGACCTACCTGGAGAAGCTCGGCGGCCTCGCACGGAAGATGCCGCAGACGGCGGCCCTGTTTCTCATAGGCGCGTTCTCGATAAGCGGCATACCGCCCTTCAACGGCTTTTACTCGAAGTGGCTCATCTACCAGGCGACCTTCGAGAAGGCGGCGGAGACGGGCAGCATCGGCTACGCGCTGGTGACGGTCGTCTGCGTTGTGACGAGCGTGCTGACACTGGCGTCGTTCATCAAGGTCGGGCAGTCGGTGTTCTTCGGCCAGATGCCGCTGGAGTTTGAAAACGTCAAGGAGACCCCGCTTTCAATGCGCATCCCGATGTGGATAATGGCGGCGCTGTGCGTGTTCACGGGCGTTGCGCCGAATGTGATGATAAAGTACATCATAGGCCCGGCGACGGGCGCGGTGCTGAACTTCACCGGCTACATAGACGCGGCGATGGGCGAAGGCTATGCGGCCGCCACAGTCACGGATGGGAACCTGCTGGCCGAGCCCAGACTGATGTCCATAGGCGCATGGGACCCGGTGAACTGGCTGCTGCTGTTCGTCATAGTGCTGGCGGCGGTGTTCCTGGTGAGCATACTCGGCAAGCGCGACAGGGGTGAAGTAAACTGCGCGCCGGACTCCAAGCACGCCGTGTTCTTCGGCGGCGAGGAGGCCCAGTATTCGCACGTGGCGAGCGGAGACCTCTTCTGGGGCTTCAAGCACAACCTGCGCGGCTACCTCGGCTTCATGTCCAAGGCGCACAGCGGCGTGACGAACGATTACGTCCTCTGGGGCATCACGGCCCTTGCGGTGATAATCGTGTATTGCTTCGCATTCATGTAAGGGGGTGGACGAGAGATGGAAATACTGATAAAAGCAGTCTATATCCTCATATTCCCCGGCCTTCTGTTCGCCACCGTGTTTGGGCTCTGGCTCGCGGGCATAGACAGGAAGCTCCTCGCCCGGATGCAGAAGCGAATCGGGCCTCCCGTTTTGCAGCCGACCTATGACTTCTTCAAGCTCCTGGGCAAGGAGACCATCGTCCCGGCGGGCGCGGCGAAGCTGACCTTCCTGGCCGCCCCGTATGTAGGGCTCATAAGCCTGGTAGTGACGGCGCTGTTCATACCGATAGGCGGCCTGCAGGCCTTTGGCGGCGTGGCGGATACGGTGGTTATCCTGTACCTGCTGGCGATACCCTCCCTGGCGATCATCTTCGGCGGCTCGGCGTCGGGCTCGCCCTTTGCGGGCGTCGGCGTTTCGAGGTCGATGGTGACGATAATGAGCTACGAGCTGCCGCTCATCCTTGTGCTCCTGGCCGTGGGCCGGGCGGCGGGCTTCGGCTACACGACCTTCTCGCTGGAGCAGATAACGGTCATACAGAGCCTGAGCGGCCCCTTCCTGCTGGACTGGCGGCTCATCCCGGCGGCCGTGGCAATGCTGCTGGTCATCCCCTGCGAGGTGGGCGCGCACCCCTTTGATGTGGGCGAGGCGGAGACCGAGATCTGCGAAGGTCCGCTGGTCGAATACAGCGGCGCTCCGCTGGCTGTGTTCAAGCTCTCGCACTGCATCAAGATGTTCATAATGACGGCGCTCTTCACGGCGCTCTTCCTCGGCGGAGTGACGACGGGGATGCTGTGGCTGGACGTCATCATCGCGCTCTGCTTCTGCACGATCGTGACGGTGGTCAGCATGACGCTGACCCATGCGGTCATGGCGAGGCTTCGCGTGGAGCAGGTGTTCAAGTTCTTCTGGACGGTGGTCAGCGGGCTGGCGCTCGTGAGCCTCATCCTCGTGTGGTATGTATAAGGAGGCGGAAGGATGTTCAAAAAGATCATAGACAATTCCGCAGCCAAATCGCCCTGGCTGTTCCACATCAACGCGGGCAGCTGCAACGGCTGTGACATAGAGCTCGTGGCTGTGCTTACGCCGAGATACGACGCGGAGCGCCTGGGCTTCAAGCTGGCCGGCACGCCGAGGCATGCGGACATCGTAGTGGTGTCCGGCCCAATCACCGCGCAGTCGAAGGACAGGGTCATCCGGACGATAGAGCAGGTCCCGGACCCGAAGGTCATCGTGACGCTGGGCAGCTGTCCGAGGTCCTGCAACGTGTTCAAGGGCAGCTATTCCGTCGTGGGACCGCTGGATAAGTATGTGGATATCGACGTGTCGATAGCGGGCTGCGCGCCTAAGCCGGAGGCCATCATAGACGGCCTGGCTCTTGCGACGCAGATACTCAAGGAGAAAAGGGGGGCCAAGGAATGATCCCGTTTCTGAGAGAGGCCGTTACCCAGCTCTTTTCCAAGCCCAGCACCGAGGGTTACCCCTTCGTGCCGAAGGAGGCGCCCGTAGGATATAGGGGCAGGATAGTGTTCCACGCGGACAAGTGCATAAGCTGCGGCATGTGCGAGCGCGTCTGCGCGGGCGGCGCGATCTCCACCACCTCGGTCGAGACGGAGGAGGGCCAGCTCATAACGCGCAAGTTCTTCCTCGGCTCCTGCACCTTTTGCAACACCTGTGCGGACTTCTGCGTGAAGCACGCCATCGAGCTGACGCAGGATTACCACATGGTCGCGCGCTGCGAGGACGACCTGGTCGTCACCGGCACCTACCTCAAGAAGAAGCCGGTGAAGAAGGCCCCGCCCGCCGCCTGCGGCGAGACGGCTGAACCCGCCGCCGAGGGTCCCAAGCCCCGAGACGACGGCCTGCCCGTCAACGACCCGGCAAAGTGCGTCTACTGCACGCTCTGTGCCAAGAAATGCCCCGCCGGCGCGCTCACCGTGGACCGCGCGGCCAAGACTTGGACCCTCGACGAGGACAAGTGCATCGCCTGCGGCACCTGCCACGACGTCTGCCCCAAGAAGTGCATTATTATGTAAACCACATACAACAGACTGAACCGTGGCCCAAAAGGGCCACGATTCAGTCTGCCTCCAAGCCTCGCAGAGTTTCGCGGCCGCAGCCGCGAAATAAAGTGAGATCATTTTCGGTGGCGGCGTGTACGTCGCCGAAAATACTTCTCGCGGAGCGCAGTGTCGAGTGAAGCGAGGCATGGAGCGCAGCGCAAATCTCTTTGTCTGAGAAGGCGGAGCCTTCTCAGACAAGCTGAAAAAACCGTGGCCCCAAAAGGGCCACGGTTTTGTTTTGCGCCGTGATTCAGATGACATAGTGTACGCTGCGCAGAAAGCTCCGGCTGCCGAAGAAGGAGGAGAAGGTATCGACCATATCGACATACGGATAGCACGGGGTGTTCTGGCGGTAATATGTCGCGTTGCCGAACACCGAGCCCGTGCCCTCGCGCTCGGCCCCGGCGTCGTAGGTGAAGGCCAGCCAGCCGCGCACGTTCTCCGCGCCGAGGGGGATAGAAAACTCCACATAGGGCTCATACTGCGTGTGTCCCAGGCGCTCCAGCACGTGCTCGTTCCACCAGAGGCCGAATTCGTCCAGCTCTTCGGCGGTCAGTCCGCCGCCCAGGCTCGGCTCCAGCGGAGCGGCGAGCTCCGCGCCGTCCTCCGAGTATACCAGGCAGGCCGCAAAATCCGTGACGGCGTTGTTGCCGTCCGGAGCCGCGCGCAGCGCCTCCTGCAGATTGAAGCGTGGCGGCTCCAGCCAGCGGAATGCCGCGTAAAAGCGCGTCCGCCCGTCCGCCAGATACACGGCCCAGACGCCAAACTCCAGGCGCTCGGCTTCCGGAACCTCTGCGATGTTCTCGTCCGTCACCACGGCGCGAACCTGGGCCGCGCCCTCGCAGAGCGCGAGCTCGGGCTCCGTCAGCGAGCCGGCCAGCCACTCCGGCATACCCAGCTCCGCCAGCCCGGCGCGCGCCTGCGCGGTTTCGGCAGTCTCGAAGGGCTCCGCCTCGGCGCACTCCAGCCTCGGTCCCAGAAACAGCGCGGGTACGAGCAGCGCGGCTAGTGCCAGCGCGTAGAGCGCGAACACGACCCATGACCTGAGATGCACGGGCGCGGGCGTTATACGGTATCCCCGGCCCGCCAGCGCGCGGCCCTGACGGCGCAGCAGCACCAGCAGCGCGATATAGAGCGCCATGGCTGCGAAGGCGCGGACGTTGTGCCAGACGGGACTCTGAGCCGGGGCGAGCGTTTCAAGCAGCGCGAGAGCCACGACTCCGGCGTAGGCGGCGACGGCCAGGAGCGCCAGGTCGCGTGGCGCCTTGCCCGGCGTCGCGGAAAAGGCCGAGCGGATGCCGGAGCGCAGGCCCAGCAGGAGCGTAAAGTCCAGCGCGATGTACGCCGCGAAGAAGAAATAGCCCAGCGAGCCGAAGTATTCTGGGCGGACCGCGTCCGCGGCGGTGCCGAGCGCGTGCATGACGAGCTGGACCACCGAGGCCGCATAGGCGATGGCAAAGCCGCGCGCGCTGCGTCTCAGGCTGCGGAAGCCGAGGAACACGAGCACGGAGCCGACGCAGGGCAGGATGTATTGGAGGCCGAGCAGCCCCAGCCGGAAGGTCACGAGCGCCAGGCCCCAGAGGATGAGGCGCATGGCGTGGCTCCAGGGTTCGGACAGCTCCGAGTCCACGGGCGGCAGCTCCGCGGCGGTCTCGGCCAGCAGGAGCTCATATTTGCGATCATCCATCAGAGCTCACCTCCCAGCAGGCTGCGCAGGCGCTTTTTTATCCGGTAGAGCCGTCCCTCAACGGCCCGTTCGGTTGTCCCCAGTTCCGCCGCCAGCTGGGCGGTGGACTGGAGATAGTAGTATTTTCGGTAGAAGAGCCGCCGGTCGGCCTCACCCAACTGGGCGAGCGCCTGCCGGAGCCTTTCCGCGCGCTCGCGCCTGAGCAGCAGCTCCTCGGGCTCGGGCGAGTCGTCGGCCAGGGCCTCCGACAGCGTCTCCGGGGCGGAGCTCTGGCAGCGGCGCTGCTCGCGCAGGCAGTCCAGGGCCGTGCTCCGGCAGAGGGCGGCGAGCCAGGTGGACACCGCGCCGCGCTCCGGGTCGTAGCTGTCCTGCCGTTCCACGGCGCGCAGCCAGACACGGGATATGCAGTCCTCGACGAGGCTCTGGTCCTGCAATATGCCCCGGGCGACGTATTCGAGCAGGCCCGAGTGTTTTTCGACCAGTTCCTCCATGCTTAGCAAGCGGTCCACCTCCCTCGTTTATATATACGCCGGAGCGGGAGAAATCCCACGAAAAAATCACCCCCGAGCCAGGCCCGGGGGTGTTTGGGGTTTATGCTATGGTATCACAGCGCGTTGGAGCGGTTCACGAGGACGGAGAGGTCCACATATTCCTCGGGCTCGGACTCGATCTCCTCATCCGTCTCGGACTCGAAGTTCCGGTAGACGGCCAGGCCGGAGCCGGCGGGGATGAGCTTGCCGATGATGACGTTCTCCTTGAGGCCGACGAGGTGGTCCACCTTGCCCTTGATGGCGGCTTCGGTGAGGACCTTGGTCGTCTCCTGGAAGGAGGCGGCGGAGAGGAAGCTCTCCGTGGCCAGGGAGGCCTTCGTGATGCCCATGAGCAGCTGCGTATAGGTTGCCTTACGCAGGGGCTCGCCGTTTTCGCCGGTCTCACCGGCGGCGTTGCGGCGGTCGATGTCCTCGTTGGCGGTCTTGAGCTCGGAGATATCCACAGTCGCGCCGGAGAGCAGCTTGGTATCGCCGGCGTCCTCGATGCGGACCTTGCGCATCATCTGGCGGACGATGACCTCGATGTGCTTGTCGTTGATATCGACGCCCTGCTGACGGTAGACCTTCTGGACCTCCTGGACGAGGTAGTTGCGCACGCCCTGGCGGCCGAACTCGTCGTCGTCGATACCGCGAATGCTGAGCACGTCGTGCGGGTTGAGCGCGCCTGCGGTGAGCTCCTGGCCCTTATCGACGTGGTCGCCGTTGGAAACGAGGATGCCCGCGGAATAGGGAACGGTGTAGACCCTGGTATCGCCCTCGGCCTCGTTCGTGACCGTGATGGCGAACACGGCGTTCTTGCGGGTCTCGGAGATGGAGACGGTGCCGTTTATCTCGCTGAGGACGGCCATCTTCTTGGGCTTGCGTGCCTCGAAGAGCTCTTCGACCCTGGGCAGACCCTGGGTGATGTCGTCGCCGGCGACGCCGCCGGTGTGGAAGGTACGCATCGTGAGCTGGGTGCCGGGCTCGCCTATGGACTGCGCCGCGATGACGCCGACGGCCTCGCCCGGGTTGACCGGCTGGCCGACCGCCAGGTTGATGCCGTAGCACTTGGCGCAGACGCCGCTCTTGGCCTCGCAGGCCAACACGCTGCGGATGAGGACCTTTTCAATGCCGTGGGCCTTGAGGACGTCGGCGTCCTCGGGCATGAGCATGTGGTCGGTGTCGAACACGACCTCGCCGGTGAGCGGGTCGACGATGGGGACGGCGGGGAAGCGGCCGTGGATGCTGACCGCCAGGGACTGGACCTCCTGGCCCTTCTCATAGATGGCGGAAGCCCAGACGCCCTCGTGCGTGCCGCAGTCGTCCTCGCGGATGATGACGTCCTGGGAGACGTCGACCAGGCGGCGGGTGAGGTAGCCCGAGTCCGCGGTACGCAGGGCGGTATCTGCCAGGCCCTTGCGCGCGCCTCGGCTGGAGATGAAGTACTCCAGGACGGAGAGGCCCTCGCGGAAGTTCGCCTTGATGGGGATCTCGATGGTCTTGCCGGCGGTGTTGGCCATGAGGCCGCGCATACCGGCCAGCTGACGGATCTGGTTCATGGAGCCGCGGGCGCCGGAGTTGGCCATCATATAGATCGGGTTATACTCGTCCAGGCAGTTCTGGAGCGCGCCGGTGACGTCTTTCGTCGTCTGCTCCCACTCGTCAACGACCAGGCGGTAGCGCTCGTCGTTGGTGATGAAGCCGCGGCGGAACTGCTTTTCGATGTCGAGGACCTTGTTCTCGGTGGCCTCGATGAGGGTCTTTTTCGCGTCGGGGACGGTCATGTCCGCGATGGAGATCGTGATTGCACCCTGGGTCGAGTACTTGAAGCCCAGCGCCTTGATGTTGTCCAGCACCTCTGCGGAGATGGTGAAGCCGTACTTCTGGATGCAGCGGTCGATGATGTCGCCCAGCTGCTTCTTGCCGACCTGGAAGCCTATCTCGTGGTCGAAGGCGTGCTCCGGGTCGCTGCGGTCGACGTAGCCCAGGTCCTGGGGGATGGGCTCGTTGAAGATGATGCGGCCGACGGTGGTCCTGATGAGCCTGTGGGCGGGGACGCCGTCAATGGTCTTTTCCATGCGCACGAGGATGGGCGCGTGGATGCCGATGTCGCCGTAGTTGTAGGCCATGATGGCCTCGGCGGAGGTGCCGTAGGCCTTGAGGGGCCTGTACTCGGCCTCCTTTTTGCCCTCCTTCTTAGCTGCCTTGTTGGCGGCGACGAACTCGTCCGCGTCGACGATCTCGCCTGCGGGAAGGGAGGTATCTCCGGCGTCCGTGACATAGACCTGCTCCGCGCCCTTCTCGGCCTTGCCGAGACGGACGTAGGTGAGGTAGTAGGAGCCGAGGATCATGTCTTGAGTCGGCACGGTGACGGGGTGGCCGTCCTGCGGACGCAGGAGGTTGTTGGCCGAGAGCATGAGGATACGGGCCTCGGCCTGGGCCTCGGAGGACAGCGGGACGTGTATAGCCATCTGGTCGCCGTCGAAGTCGGCGTTATACGCGGTGCAGACCAGCGGGTGCAGACGGAGCGCGCGGCCCTCGACCAGGATGGGTTCAAAGGCCTGGATGCCCAGCCTGTGCAGCGTGGGCGCGCGGTTGAGCAGCACAGGGTGCTCCTTGATGACGACGTCGAGCGCGTCCCAGACCTCGGTGCGCTGCTTGTCGACCATCTTTTTGGCGGACTTGATGTTGTTCGCGACGCCGTCCTCGACGAGCTTCTTCATGACGAAGGGGCGGAAGAGCTCGATGGCCATCTCCTTCGGCACGCCGCACTGGTAGATCTTGAGGTCCGGGCCGACGACTATAACGGAACGGCCGGAGTAGTCCACGCGCTTGCCGAGAAGGTTCTGGCGGAAGCGGCCCTGCTTGCCCTTGAGCATATCGGAAAGGCTCTTGAGCGCGCGGGAGTTCGCGCCGGTGACGGCGCGGCCGCGGCGGCCGTTGTCGATGAGCGCGTCCACGGCCTCCTGGAGCATACGCTTTTCGTTGCGGACGATGATGTCCGGGGCCTTGAGCTGCATGAGCCTCTTGAGGCGGTTGTTGCGGTTTATGACGCGCCTGTAGAGGTCGTTCAGGTCGCTGGTAGCGAACCTGCCGCCGTCGAGCTGGACCATGGGGCGGATCTCGGGCGGGATGACGGGCAGGACGTCTATTATCATCCACTCGGGCTTGTTGCCGCTCTGGCGGAAGGCCTCGACGACCTCAAGCCGCTTGACCAGCTTGGCCTTCTTCTGGCCGCCTGCGGAGGCGAGCTCCTCGCGGAGCTTCACGGAGAGCTCCTCGCAGTCTATCTGCTGGAGCAGCTTTTTGATGGCCTCGGCGCCCATGCCGGCGTCGAAGTCGTCCTCATATTTCTCGCGCATATCGCGGTACTCGCGCTCGGAGAGGATCTGGCACTTGTCGAGCGGGGTATCGCCGGGGTCGGTCACGATGTAGGCCCCGAAGTAGAGGACCTTTTCGAGTATCCTGGGCGTGATGTCGAGCAGCAGGCCCATGCGGGAGGGTATGCCCTTGAAATACCAGATGTGGCTGACGGGAGCGGCGAGCTCTATGTGGCCCATGCGCTCGCGGCGGACCTTGGCCTTTGTGACCTCGACGCCGCAGCGGTCGCAGATCTTGCCCTTGTAGCGGATCTTTTTATACTTGCCGCAGTGGCATTCCCAGTCCTTCGTAGGCCCGAAGATGCGCTCGCAGAACAGGCCGTCGCGCTCAGGCTTGAGGGTGCGGTAGTTGATGGTCTCCGGCTTTTTGACCTCGCCGTAGGACCAGGAGCGTATCATATCGGGGGAGGCTATGCCTATCTTGATGGCGTCAAACGGTGTGTAGCTCATGCCTTATTCCTCCTCCATATCAAGCTCGTCTCCCGAGAAGCCCGGGAAGCTGTCGTCGTCCTCGTCGTCGCCGTCGTCGAGGTCGAGTTCGTCCTCGGGGACGTTCTCGATGCTGAAGCCGGCGTCCTCGATCTCGCTGTCGTCGGCGCGGTATTCGTCCTTCATGCCGGGGATGTAGTCGTCGTCATCGTCGTCCTTGAGCTCTATCTCTTCGCCGTCCTTGTCGAGGATGCGGACGTCGAGGCAGAGGGACTGCAGCTCCTTCACGAGGACCTTGAAGCTCTCCGGCACGCCGGGCTGCGGGATGTTGTGGCCCTTGACGATGCTCTCGTAGGTCTTGACACGGCCGGTGACGTCGTCCGACTTGACGGTGAGTATCTCCTGCAGCGTGTAAGCCGCGCCGTAGGCTTCGAGCGCCCAGACCTCCATCTCGCCGAAGCGCTGGCCGCCGAACTGGGCCTTGCCGCCCAGAGGCTGCTGCGTGACGAGGCTGTAGGGGCCGGTGGAGCGGGCATGGATCTTGTCGTCGACAAGGTGGTGCAGCTTGAGGAAGTAGACGTAGCCGACGGTTACGTCGTTATCGAACTTCGCGCCGGTACGGCCGTCGTAAAGGACGCTCTTGCCGTCCTCGCGCAGGCCGGCCAGGCGCAGGGTCTCGCGGATGGTGGACTCGTTTGCGCCGTTGAAGATGGGCGTGGCGACCTTCCAGCCCAGGGCTTGGGCGGCGTAGCCCAGGTGGACCTCCAGGACCTGACCGATGTTCATACGAGAAGGCACGCCCAGGGGGTTCAGGACAATGTCCAGCGGGGTACCGTCGGGCAGGTAGGGCATATCCTCGCGCGGGAGTATCCTCGAAACGACGCCCTTGTTGCCGTGGCGGCCGGCCATCTTGTCGCCGACGGAGATCTTGCGCTTCTGCGCTATATAGACCCTGACGACCTGGTTGACGCCGGGGCTCATCTCGTCGCCCGCCTCGCGGGTGAAGACCTTGACGTCCACAATGATGCCGCTCTCGCCGTGCGGGACCTTGAGCGAGGTGTCGCGGACTTCGCGGGCCTTCTCGCCGAAGATGGCGCGCAGCAGGCGCTCCTCGGCGGTGAGGTCGGTCTCGCCCTTGGGCGTGACCTTGCCGACCAGTATATCGCCGCTCCTGACCTCGGCGCCGACGCAGATGATGCCGCGCTCGTCCAGGAACTTGAGCGCGTCGTCGCCAACGCCCGGGATGTCCCTGGTGATCTCCTCGGGGCCGAGCTTGGTGTCGCGCGCGTCGCACTCGTACTCCTCCACGTGGATGGAGGTGAACACGTCGTCCATGACGAGGCGCTCGTTTATGAGGATGGCGTCCTCGTAGTTGTAGCCCTCCCAGGTCATGAAGCCGACGAGCACGTTCTTGCCGAGGCTTATCTCGCCGTGGCTGGTGGAGGGGCCGTCGGCGATGACGTCGCCCTTTTCGACCCTCTCGCCCGCGCCGACGACGGGCCTCTGGTTGATGCAGGTACCCTGGTTCGAGCGGGAGAACTTGATGAGCTTGTAGGTCTTGACGCCGAGCTCGTCATAGCGGATGACGATGTGCGTGGCGGAGACGCTCTCGACATAGCCGGGACCTTCGGCCAGGACGGTGACGCCGGAGTCCACCGCGCACTTGTGCTCGATGCCGGTGGCGACGATGGGGGCCTCGGTGGTCATGAGAGGCACTGCCTGGCGCTGCATGTTTGCACCCATGAGGGCGCGGTTGGCGTCGTCGTTCTCGAGGAAGGGTATCATAGCCGTTGCGATGGAGACCATCATCCTCGGGGAGATATCGACGTAGTCCACGCGCTCGCGGTCCACGTCTATGATCTCGTCGCGGTGACGGCAGGTGATACGCCTGTTCTTGAGGCAGCCGTTCTCATCCAGCGGCTCGGTGGCCTGCGCGACGATGTAGCGGTCCTCGACGTCGGCGGTCATGTACTCGACCTCGTCCGTCACGAAGCAGTCCGGCTTGCGGACCTTGCGGAAGGGTGTGACGAGGAAGCCGTACTCGTTGACGCGGGCGTAGCTGGCGAGGTAGCTGATGAGGCCGATGTTCGGGCCTTCGGGGGTCTCTATGGGGCAGAGACGGCCGTAGTGGCTGTAGTGGACGTCGCGGACGTCGAAGTTCGCCCTTTCGCGGCTCAGACCGCCGGGGCCGAGGGCGGACATACGCCTCTTGTGTGTGAGCTCGGCCAGGGGGTTCGTCTGGTCCATGAACTGGGAGAGCGGGGAGGAGCCGAAGAACTCCTTTATGGCCGCCGTCACGGGGCGGATATTTATGAGGCTCTGCGGGGTGACGATGTCGAGGTCCTGGAGGGTCATGCGCTCGCGGATGACGCGCTCCATGCGAGAAAAGCCGATGCGGAACTGGTTCTGCAAAAGCTCGCCCACGCTGCGGACGCGGCGGTTGCCGAGGTGGTCGATATCGTCGGGAGTGCCGATGCCGTGGGCCAGGCAGCAGAGGTAGTTCACGGAGGCGAACATGTCGTCCACGATGATGTGCTTCGGGATGAGGATATCGAGGTTGTCCTTTATGGCCTCCTTGAGCTCCTCGCCCTCGTACTGCTCCATGAGCTGGCGGAGGATGATGAGGCGGACCTTCTCGTTTACGCCGAGCTCGGCGGGGTCGAAATCGACGAAGTGACGCATATCGACCATGCCGTTCGTGAACACGCGGATGTCCTTGCCGTCGGCGTGGAGGATGGCCTCGGTCACGCCGCAGGAGTCGATGAACTCGGCCCTCTCGCGGGTAAAGACCTCGCCCGGCTCAGCAATGATCTCGCCGGTGACGGGGTCGGCAATGGGGGCGGCCAGCTGGTGGCCTATGAGCCTGCCGGCAAGGCCGAGCTTCTTGTTGAACTTGTAGCGGCCGACGGAGAAAAGGTCGTAGCGCCTGCGGTCGAAGAAGAGACCGTCAAGCAGGGTCTCGGAGCTTTCGACCGTCGGGGGGTCGCCGGGGCGGAGCTTGCGGTAGATCTCGAGCAGGGCGTCCTCTCGCGTGACGAAGCTGTCCTTGTCGAGCGTGGTGACGATGCGCTCGTCGTTGCCGAACACGGCCTTGAGCTGGTCGCTCGTGACGCAGCCGGCAACGGGGTCGGGCAGGCAGCTGAGCCAGGTGTAGGGCTTGTTCGCGTCGTAGCGGCCCATGGCCTTGAGGAAGAGGGTCACGGGCAGCTTGCGGTTTTTGTCTATGCGGACATAGAAGATGTCGTTCGCGTCGGTCTCATACTCGAGCCAGGCGCCGTGATAGGGGATGACGGTGGTGCCGTAGGTCGAGATCTGGGCCTTGTCGGTTTTCTTATCGTAGTACACGCCGGGGGAGCGGACGATCTGCGAAACGATGACGCGCTCGGCGCCGTTTATTACAAAGGTGCCGCCGTCGGTCATGAGCGGGAAGTCGCCCATGAAGATCTCCTGTTCCTTGATCTCCTCCGTCTCCCTGTTGCGGAGACGCACGCTGACCTTGAGCGGCGCGGCGTATGTGGCGTCGCGGGCCTTGCACTCCTCCTCGGAGTACTTGGGCTTTTCGTCCATCGAGTAATCCACAAAGCTCAGCTCAAGGTTGCCCGAGTAGTCCGTGACCGCGTCCACGTCGCGGAACACCTCGCGCAGGCCGACGTCGAGGAACCACTTGTAAGACTTCTTCTGGATCTCCAGAAGATTCGGCATGTCCTGGATCTCCTGGCTCCTGGCAAAGCTCTTCCTCAGCGTCTTGCCGTAGTAAACGTCCTTTGGCATCAATGCACACTCCTTGTATTGGAATCTGGCGTACACCCGGGTGGGTTGTCAAATGTTTCGGCGTCTCTGTTGCAATCCGGTGAAAATCTGTTAGAATAAAAGCGTAGGTAAAAATGGGTTATTATCCGTCCCGGAGACATAGCAAGTCATTGTATCATCATACTGCACTTAATGTCAAGTGCAATTTTGTTAAGAATTCACGATTTTTTGCGGGGACATCGTTCTCCGCTTTTTTCTTTGCCAGGAGGTACAAATGGACGCTGTCGCTGTACTTTTGCTGCTGCTCGTGGCGGGCGTTGCACTGCTGCTGCTATACTTTGAGGGCTTGCTTAAAAGACCATCGCAAGTTTTGGTCTGTGCTGGGTTGGTTGCCGCTGCCTTTGTGCTGCGGGCGCTGTGTTTCAGCTATGAGACGCTGGACTACCAGGACTTTCTCTCGAAATGGGTGCAGCACTTCCGGGACAACGGGGGTTTTGCGGCGCTTTCGGGTTCGGTAGGCAACTACAACGTGCCGTATCTCTATTTCCTGGCGCTGTTTTCATACATAGATGTGTATGATCTCTACCTTATAAAGCTCCTGTCCACGCTTTTTGACGTGCTGCTGGCCTTTGCGGCGATGCGGATGGTGAGCCTGTTCACCAAAAACCGCGGCAGACTGCTGACGGCGTATTTTCTTGTGCTGTTCTGGCCGACGGTGTTTTTGAACAGTGCGGTCTGGGGCCAGTGCGACAGCGTGTATGTGGCGATGGCGCTTCTGGGCGTCTACTGGGCGATGGAGGGCAGGCCGGTCCTGGGTATGGCGGCGATAGCGATATCCTTTGCCTTCAAGCTGCAGGCGGTGTTCATCATGCCTGTATTCGTGCTGCTGCTTATAGCGAAGCGTGTGAAGCTGTGGCATTTTCTCGTGTTCCCGGCGGTGTATGTGCTGCTGATGCTGCCGGCGGTGATAGCGGGCAGGCCGCTCTTGGACACGATCACGCTTTATTTCGACCAGATGGGCAGCGTGGGCAGCGGACTTAACTACAATTCGCCCTCGGTGTACGCCTTTGCGAAGGATGTGTCGGACGAGGCGCTGGCGGCGAAGCTGGGAGTGGTAGCGGCCTTTGCGCTGATGCTGACTGTGTTCGGCTGGTTCTGGTGGCGGCGCGGGAGCATCACGAACTGGGCGCTGCTGGGCGGTGCGCTGATACTGGCGGTAGGGATACCGTTTTTCCTGCCGCACATGCACGACCGGTACTTCTACGCGGCGGATATATTGACGCTTGTCCTGGCCGTTGCGGCGCCGGGCTACTTCTTCATGCCGCTGCTTTGTGAGTTCGCATCGCTCTTGGGCTATCACGCATATCTGAAGATGCGCTACCTGCTTTTGATGCACTGGGGCGCGGGGGCGCTGATCATCGTTTTGGTGGTAGCCGTGGCGTTCACGGCGGCGCAGCTGCACCCTGTGAGCCGCAAAAGATATTCGTGAAAATTTTTGTTGACAAACTGCGCTTTTCTGCTATAATACCTAATGCGCCTTTCCCCAGCGGATATGCGAGAGTGCTGGAACTGGCAGACAGGCAGGCTTGAGGTGCCTGTGTCTCATTTATAGGCGTGTGGGTTCAAGTCCCATCTCTCGCACCAGCGGCCACCGCATATGCGGCGGCCGCTTTTTTGCGCAGCTGCACTGGTTCCGGCGCGAGTACTGTTGACAAGAGCGGACGGGCGTGGTATGCTGTGGTTACATGTGTAGACACAGGGGGGTCATGCGTATGCAGGGCATAAATCTGACGGACGCGGAGTGGAGCGTGATGGACTGCCTCTGGGAGCGCGGGGCGCTGACCGGCAGAGAGGCGGCAGAGCTTTTGCGCGAGCGCTGCGGCTGGAGCCGGAGCACCGCGCTGACCTTGCTCTCCCGTCTGGAGGCCAAGGGGGCGGTATCAGGCGCGGCGGAGGACGGCATAAAAGTGTTCCGCCCCGTGCTCTCGCGCGACGACGCCTCCGTGCACGAGACGCAGAACTTCCTCGGCAGGGTCTATAAGGGCAGCGTCAGCCTGATGCTCAGCGCCCTGACCAAGAAGCAGGCTCTCACGCAGAAGGAGATCGACGAGCTTTGTGCGCTCCTGCACGGGCTCGAGGAGGAAAACAAAGCCTAGGTACCCGCCCGCGCCGACAATGCCTGTTGACGCGGGCGGTTTGGAATTGTAAAATATACTTTATGGATAAGCTGGTATTTGAACGCGGCGTGCGCGTCTCGCACGCATATATCGTCGCCTCCATGTCTGAGGAAACGCGTCGCGAAGCGGCGCTGCGCGTGGCCGCGGCGATGCTGTGCGAGTCCGGAGGGGACAGGCCCTGCGGAGAGTGCAGGCACTGCCGCAAGGTTTTTTCAGGCATACACCCGGACGTTGTCAACATCGCCCCCGGCGTGGACGACAAGGGCCGCAAGAGGCGGGAGATACTGGTGGACCAGGTGCGCTTCGTCTCGGCGGACGCACAGGTAATGCCGAACGAGGCGGGGGTGAAGGTCTATGTCATCCACGACGCGGACCTCATGAACCCCGCCGCGCAGAACGCGCTGCTCAAGCTGTTGGAGGAGCCTCCGGCGAGCGCGGCATTTGTGCTCTGCGCCTCGAATCCGGCGCTGCTGCTGCCGACGGTCCGCTCGCGCTGCGCGCTGCTGAGGCTCAATGCAGACGCACAGGCGGACGAGCAGGCTGTGCAGGACGCGCAGGCGCTCCTGGAGGCGGCGGCCTCCGGCAGCCGCGTGGAGCTGCTGCGCTGGTCGGTGGTGGCGGAAGGGATGGATACGCGCCGCGCCGCCGCTATGATGAACGCCGCAAGGGGCCGGTTGGCGGATATACTAAGAGGCACGGCGGGACCGGAGCTCTCGCCGGAGTACTGCGCCAGGCTGGACGCGCTTTTCCAGAAATGCTCCGCTATGCTCAAGCTGAACACGGGTGTCAGGCACGTTCTGGGCCTCATAGCCGTCAGCGGCGTCCAAAATAAGAAATGAGGAATATAAATTGACAGAAGTCGTCAGCGTTAAATTCAAAAGCCGCGGCAAGACCTACTACTTTGCCGCGGGCGGCAACACCGTCGAGACCGGCGATGACGTCATCGTCGAGACCTCGAAGGGCCTGGAGTACGCACAGTGCGTCATGGGCAACCACTTCGTGCCGGACGAGAAGGTGATCCCGCCAATTCGTCCCGTGGTGCGCGTCGCCACGGAAAACGACAAGCGCGTAGCCGAGATAAACAAGAACCGGGAGCGCGAGGCACTCGAGATCTGCAAGCGCAAGATAGAGGACCACGGCCTGGACATGAAGCTTGTGGACGTGGAGTGCAGCTTCGAGGGGAACAAGATAACCTTCTTTTTCACCTCGGACGGGCGCGTGGACTTCCGCGAGCTGGTCAAGGACCTGGCCTCCGTTTTCCGCAACCGGATAGAGCTGCGTCAGATAGGCGTCCGGGACGAGGCGAAGATGCTGGGCGGCATAGGCATCTGCGGCAGGCCGTTCTGCTGCAGCCAGTTTTTGGACGAGTTCCAGCCCGTATCGACGAAGATGGCCAAGATACAGTCCATGTCGCTGAACCCGAGCAAGATATCCGGCACCTGCGGCAGGCTGATGTGCTGCCTGCGCTACGAGGAAGAGGCGTATGAGAACCTGGTCAAGACCGTGCCGAAGAACGGGGCCTTTGTGGAGACTCCGGCGGGCTACGGCAATGTGACGCAGGTGAACCTCCTGCGCAGGACCGTGAAGGTCAAGCTGGACGGCGAGGGCGAGGACGTGTTCAAGACCTACTCGGCGGATGACGTCGCGGCGATACCCGGCGGCAGACCGAAGCCGGGCGAGCCTCTGCCCCAGCTGCTGAAGGACCGGCCAGCTCCGGAGCCCGCGGAGCAGAAGCAGGATGACGGCGAAACGAGGCCGAAGTTCTACCCCGTCGAACAGGCGGAGCCGGAGCAGGAGACAAAGCCGCGTAAGAGCGCATCAGAGGTGCCGGTCCGCAAGCGTCAGGGCCAGAGCAGGGGCCGGGGCAAGCGCCCCGAGCAGCCGAAGTCCCAGACCCAGGAGAAGGAGACGAAGCCCAGGAAAGAGCCGAGGCAGCAGAAGGCCGCCGCGGCGGCAAAAGACCAGGCCAAGGAGCCCCAGCAGCGCAGGTCCGGCCAGAACAGAAGAAGAAGGCCCGGCGGCAGGCCCAAGCCGCCTAAGAGCACGGAAGAATAAAAAGTGTCAACTTAACTTTTCTGTAACATGTGCAGGGTGGTTTACTTAACAAATTGCTGTTAGTATAGTACCTGCAAGCAAGGGTTTCTTCTTTTTCATTTCATTATCCTCTTACTCAAATGGGCCATGTGGTTCTGCCATATGGCCCGCTTCTTTTGTAAAAAGTTCTTGCATTGGATGGCTGTGTGTGGTAATATAATAAAGGTAGATTAGTAGTAGTGTAGCTGAGTGGGTTCCGCCCACTCTTTTTGTTGGAATAAAATATGCTGTAAGGAAAAGGAAAAGGTGCGTTAGATGAGCAGGGTAACGGAGACGGTGCTCGCGCTGGCAAAGCCGGTAGCGGAGGCGCAGGGCTGCGAGGTCTGGGACGTGGAATATGTACGCGAGGCCGGGGCCTGGTATTTGAGGGTGTATATAGATAAACCCGGCGGCGTCTCGATAGACGACTGCGAGGCGGTGTCCAGGGCGCTGGACCCGGTGCTTGACGAGGCGGACCCGATCCCGACGAGCTATGTGTTCGAGGTATCCTCTGCCGGGGCGGAGCGGGAGCTCAAGCGCCCCTCGGACTTTGAGCGCTTTCTGGGCGCGGAGGTAGAGGTCCGGCACTACCAGCCGATAGACGGGGCCAAGGCCCACACGGGCAAGCTGCTTAGCTACGCAGACGGCGCGGTCACGATAGAGCTGGGCGGCAGGCAGGTTAGTTATTCAAAGCCGCAGGTGGCCCAGGTCCGCCTGCACATGACGATATGATACGGAGGAGCGCTTTAAGATGAACGCAGAATTTTTCGCCGCTATTGAGGACATAGAAAAAGAAAAGGGCATACCGCGCGAGTATATGTTCGAGAAGATCCAACAGGCGATGCTCGCGGCTTTCAGGAAAGACAATCCCGAATACGGCGAAAACGTCGAGGTAGTGCTCGACGAAGACAAGAAGCGCATAGAGCTCGTTATCAACAAGACTGTCGTCGAAGAGGTCTGGGACCCGACGGCGGAGCTGGACCTGGAGTCCGCGCACAAGCTGTCCAAGCGTGCGAAGCCGGGCGACGTGGTCCAGATCCCGGTGGAGACGAAGAAGTTCGGGCGCATCGCGGCACAGGCGGCGAAGCAGGTCATCATTCAGGGCATCCGCGAGGCGGAGCGCGGGATGATATATGACGAGTTCAACTCCAAGCAGCACGAGATACTGACGGGCGAGGTCTCCCGCATAGAGCCGAGGACCGGCAGCGTATCCATCAAAATAAGCTCCAACTCCGAGTTCACGGAGGCAATGCTCTCCCCGGCGGAGCGCATAAAGGGCGAGGAGCTGCACGAGGGAGACAGGATAAAGGTCTATGTCGTGGAGGTCCGCAAGTCCACTCGCGGTCCGCAGGTGCTGATCTCGAGGACGCACCCGGGCCTGGTGAAGCGCCTGTTCGAGCTCGAGGTCCCCGAGATATTCGACGGTACGGTGGAGATAAAGTCCATCGCGCGCGAGGCGGGCAGCAGAACTAAGATGGCCGTCTGGAGCGCGGACGCAGCGGTGGACCCGATCGGTGCCTGCGTCGGCCCGAAGGGCGGGCGTGTGGCGAGCATCGTCCAGGAGCTGGGCGGAGAAAAGATAGACATCGTGCGTTACAGCGAAGTCCCGGAGGAGTTCATCGCGGCGGCGCTGGCTCCGGCGGAGGTAATGAGCGTGGTCCTGCTGGACGAGGGCAAGAGCTGCCGGGTGACGGTGCCGGACGGCCAGCTCTCGCTGGCGATAGGCAAGGAAGGCCAGAACGCAAGGCTGGCCGCCAAGCTGACCGGATATAAGATAGACATCAAGCCCGAGAGCGAGGCGCACACGTTCTGACGGGGGTGAAAGCGGGTGCCGAAGAAAATACCGATGCGGCAATGCCTCGGCTGCCGCGAGATGAAACCCAAGCGCGAGCTGCTGCGCGTAGTGCGCTCGCCGGAGGGAGAGGTGGCGCTGGACCCGCGCGGCAAACTGCCGGGACGCGGCGCCTACGTCTGCCCGGACCCGGACTGCTTCAAGAAGGCGGTCAAGAGCCGCGCGCTGGACAGGGCGCTCGAGGTGAAGATACCGGAGGACGTAATGCTGAGGCTTGCGAGCCTTTTGGAGGAAAAAGACGACGGACAGAGTTCTTAACTATCTCGGCCTGATGCGCCGGGCAGGGCGGCTGGAGCTGGGCGAAACGGCGACGGGCGCGGCCGTAAGGGCCGGGCATGCTCGCATAGTGGTCCTGGCCTCGGACGCTTCGGACAACGCGAAAAAGAGGGCGGCAGGCTATCTGTCTGGGCGGAGAGCCTTGCTGGTGCCGCTGCCGTATACAAAGGCCGAGCTTTCTGAGCTGCTCGGGAAGGGCGGCTGCAGTATGGCGGCGTGTACGGACTTCGGTCTGGCGTCGGCGTTTCTGAAGGCGCTTTCGGAGCAGCACGGGGGAGAGTATGAGGCCATGGCCGCGGAGATGTCCAGGCGCGCGCAGAAGGCCGAGAGACGCAGGGCCATGGGCCCTAAATGCAAACCGGGGAGGGAACACCATGAGTAGTTTTGACAAGTACAGGGTGCACGAGGTGGCCAAGGATTTCGGCCTGGCCTCCAAGACCATCGTTGAGATACTGACGAAGTATGCGACCGCGCCGAAGAACCACATGCAGGTCCTGGAGGACCCGGAGCTTTCGCTGATCTTCGAGAGCCTTACTCAGCGGAACCAGTGCGCGACGATGGAGGAGCTGTTCAAGGTACCCGAACCGAAGCCCGAGGCCGCGCAGGCAGCTAAGGACCGCCCCGCACAGCAGCAGGGCAAGCAGGCCCAGCCGGCGGCGCAGCAGCCCTCCCAGGCGCAGGGCCAACCGGCCCAGGCGGCGCAGCAGCCCGCTCAGCAGCAGGCCAAGCCGAAGGAGCAGAAGCCCCACGTCCCGCGCCAGGAGCCCAAGAAGCGCGTCATAGACACGCGCGGCGGCGGCAACGTGAACCTCGGCAAATATGACGAGCGCTTCGACCGCCTCGCCGGCGCGCACGCGGGCGAAAACGAAAAGCGCGGCAAGGAGAAGTTCCAGAACCGCCAGAAGCAGCGCCAGCAGCAGGCCGCGGCCAGCGCCAAGCGCCGCGCCGAAGAGCGCGAGCGCATGCAGAAGCTGCAGTTCGAGATAGCCAAAAAGGCTCAGCTCAAGGTCCAGATCCCGGACGCCATCGGCGTGGGCGAGCTGGCCTCGAGGATGAAGAAGTCCGGCACGGAGGTCGTAAAGGCGCTCATAAAAAACGGCGTAATGGCCTCGCTTTCGGACATAATAGATTACGACACCGCCGCGCTGGTGGCGATGGAGCTCGGCTGCAAGGTCGAGAAGGAAGTCGTTGTCACCGTTGAGGAAAAGCTCATAGACGACAGCGAAGACAGGCCGGAGGACCTGGTCCCCCGCGCGCCGGTCGTCGTCGTCATGGGCCACGTCGACCATGGCAAGACCAGCCTCCTGGACTATATCCGCAAGGCGAACGTCGCCGCGGGCGAGGCGGGCGGCATCACGCAGCACATCGGCGCGTACACGGTCAACGTCAAGGGCAGCCCCATCACCTTCCTGGACACCCCGGGCCACGAGGCCTTCACGTCCATGCGCGCGAGGGGCGCTTCCGTGACAGATATAGCGATACTGGTCGTCGCCGCGAACGACGGCATCATGCCGCAGACGATAGAGTCGATAAACCACGCCAAGGCCGCGAACATTCCCATCGTCGTGGCCGTGAACAAGATGGATATGCCGGGCGCGAACCCGGAGCGCGTGAAGCAGCAGCTCACGGAGTACGACCTCGTCAGCGAGGAGTGGGGCGGCGATACGATAGTCTGCCCGATCTCCGCCAAGACCGGCGAGGGCATAGATAACCTCCTGGAGAACCTTGTCGTCCTGGCCGAGATCCAGGAGCTCAAGGCCAACCCGAACCGCGCGGCCAAGGGCGCCGTCATCGAGGCGCGGCTGGACCGCGGCCGCGGCCCCATCATGACCGTCCTCGTCCAGAACGGAACTCTGCACCAGGGCGACATCATCATCGCCGGCACCGCCGTGGGCCGCGTCAGGACGATGGTGAACGACAAGGGCCAGCGCGTGACCGAGGCCGGGCCGTCCGTGCCTGTCGAGATCGCCGGTATGAGCGAGGTCCCCGGCGCGGGCGACACCTTCAACGCCGTTGCGGACGAGCGCATGGCCAGGGAGCTGGTCGAGGAGCGCAAGCAGCAGGAGAAGGACCGCACCCTCGGCGTCGCAAAGAAGGTCACGCTCGACGACCTGTTTGCGCGCATCCAGCAGGGCGAGATAAAGGACTTCAACATCATCGTCAAGGCGGACGTCCAGGGCAGCGCGGAGGCCGTAAAGACCTCGCTGGAAAAGCTCTCGAACGAAGAGGTCCGCGTGAAGGTCATCCACTCCGGCGTCGGCGCGATATCCGAGTCGGACGTCATGCTGGCCGCCACCTCCGGCGCGATAATCGTCGGCTTCAACGTGCGGCCGGACAACGCCGCCAGGGACAACGCCGCGCGCGCCAACGTCGAGATGCGTATGTACCGCGTCATCTACGACTGCATAAACGAGATAGAGGCCGCCATGAAGGGCATGCTCGCCCCGAAGTTCGAGGAGCAGGTCATCGGCCACGTCGAGATACGTCAGCTCTACAAGGTCTCCAAGGTCGGCACGGTCTGCGGCTGCTACGTGCAGGACGGCAAAGTCCAGCGCGGCTGCAAGGTCCGCGTCGTGCGCGACGGCATAGTCGTGTTCGAGGGCGAGATGGCCTCGCTGCGCAGGTTCAAGGACGACGTCAAGGAGGTCGCCTCCGGCTACGAGTGCGGCATCCAGATCGAGAAGTTCAACGACGAGCGCGAAGGCGACATCATAGAAGCCTACGTGATGAAACAGATCGAGGGATAACATTGGCAGGAACATCTAACAGGATAGGCAGGACGAACGACGATATCCAGCGCGTTCTGTCGGAGCTGCTGCGCCAGGTCAAGGACCCGCGCGTGCAGCAGGGCATGATAAGCGTGACGCGGGTCGAGACCACGGGCGACCTGCGCTACGCCAAGGTCTGGCTCTCCGTGCTCGGCCAGCTGGACGAGCGCGAATTCAAGCGCGGGCTCAAGAGCTGCGGCCCCTGGCTGCGGCGCGAGCTGGGCTCGGCGCTGAGCCTGAGATATACGCCGGAGCTGGTGTTCGAGCTGGACCATTCGATAGAATATGGCGCGCATATCAGCCGGCTCATAGAGGAGCTGGATACCGGCAGGGAGGATAGCAATGCTGCTGACGGCGAGTGAATGCGCGGACTTCCTGCGCGGGCATGACGGCTACCTTCTGGTCAGCCACCGCCGCCCGGACGGGGACACGCTCGGCTCCGGGGCGGCGCTCTGCTCCGCGCTGCGGAGACTCGGCAAGAGCGCGTACTGCATAAGAAACCAGGAAATAACGGATAATTATATGCCCTACCTGGCGCCGTACTTTGCGCCGGAGGGCTTTGTTCCGTCATGCACAGTGACGGTGGACGTAGCCGGCGAGGGCCTGTTCCCGGAGGGGACGCCCGCGCCGGTGTGCCTTGCTCTGGACCACCACCCCTCGAACTCGGGCTTTGCAGAGCGCACCTGCCTCGCGGCGGAGAAGTCCTCCTGCGGCGAGCTGGTGCTGGAGGTCATCAAGGCCCTGTGCGGGAACGTGACGAAGGAGGAGGCCGCCCTGCTCTACATAGCGGTGAGCACGGACACGGGCTGCTTCCAGTACTCGAACACGAACTCGGCCACGCTCAGGGCAGCTGCGGAGCTCATAGACCTCGGCGCAGACAATTCCGAGCTGAACATACGGTTTTTCCGGACCCAGAGCCGCGCAAGGATGGCGCTGGAGGGCATGATGCTCAGCGGCATGAGGTTTTTCCGGAATGGAAAAATATCCGTCGTGACGGTCACGCTCAAGATGCTGGCGGACTGCGGCGCGGTGGAAAACGACTGCGAGGACCTGGCGGGACTTGCCGGGAAGGCAGAGGGCTGCGTGGTCAGCATGACGATAAGGGAGACGAAGCCGGGCGAGAGCAAGATCTCGCTGCGCTCGAAGCCGGGCGTGAACGTCTCGGAGATCTGCGCGGTGTATGGCGGCGGCGGCCACGCGATGGCCGCGGGCTGCACGATACACACAGGACCGGAGGAGGCGCTGGAGCTGATGCTCCGCGCGATGGACGAAAAATGGCCGGAGGACTGAGCGGCATCCTGCTCGTGGACAAGCCCGCGGGCTGGACGAGCCACGACGTGGTCTCGAAGCTCCGGCGGATAACCGGCCAGAGGCGCATAGGCCACTCCGGAACCCTGGACCCTATGGCCACGGGGCTCCTGGTGGTGTTCCTGGGCCGCGCGACGCGGGCCGTGGAGTTCGCGGAGGGCCACGACAAGGCCTATAATGCGCTCCTGCGTCCCGGCCTCGTGACGGACACGCTTGACACGACAGGCACGGTGCTCACGACCTCGCCCGAGCGACCGACAAGGGCGGCGCTGGAGGCCGCGCTCGGGGCTTTCCGTGGGGAGATCGAACAGCTCCCGCCGATGTACTCCGCGATAAAGCAGAACGGCAAAAAGCTCTACGAGATCGCCCGCGCGGGCGGCGAGGTGGAGCGCAAGCCGAGGCACGTGACGATATACCGCCTGGACTGCACGGGCGAGCGCAAGGACGGGGACTTCGAGCTCGAGGTGGAGTGCTCCAAGGGGACGTACATCCGCACGCTCTGCGACGACATAGGGCGCGAGCTGGGCTGCGGGGCCTGCATGTCCGGCTTGCGGCGCACGCGCGCGGGCGGCTTTGACGTGGCGGACGCGCTGAAGCTCGAGGAGATCGAGCAGCGCGGAGCGGCGGATTGCCTACTGCCGGTGGACGCGCTGTTCGCGGGCCGCCCGAGCCTGCTGATAAAGGACGCAAGGACGGAGAAGGCGCTGCGCAATGGCCTGGACGTGAAGCTCGAGGCGGACTTTGAGGGCGAGTGCCGCGTGTATTCGCGAAATCGAGAGTTTTTGTTGTTTGGGGCCGTAAAAGACGGCGTTTTGCACACGATAAAGAGCTTTTTTGAGGTATGAGCTATGCCGGATAGAAAGAGAGTAATAGCCCTGGGCTTCTTCGACGGGGTCCACCGCGGCCACGCCGCGCTGATGGAGATGACAAAACGCCGTGCCGCGGAGCTGGACGCGATACCCGCCGTCCTCACCTTCGACACGCACCCCGATACGCTGGTGAAGAAGGTGGACGTCCCGCTCATCAACTCGCCGGAGGAGCGCGCGGAGATAATCCGCCGCGTGTTCGGGATAGAGAGCGTCATCTTCATCCAGTTCAACGAGAAGGTCATGCACATGCCCTGGCGCGAGTTTGCGGACTCCGTAACGGAGGAGCTGCGCGCCTGCCACTTTGTTGTGGGCTACGACTTCTCCTTCGGCTGGAGGGGCGAGGGCAGGCCGGACAGGCTGGCGGAGTACTGCCGCGAGCACGGCATGGGCTGCGACGTCATCTCAGCCGTGAAGCTGGACGGGGACGTCGTCAGCTCGACGCGCATCCGCGCCCTGCTCGAGGATGGCCGCATGGAGGAGGCGAACCGCCTGCTCGGCCACCCGCACTCGCTGGTGGACACTGTGCACTACGGCTTCCAGCTTGGACACAAGCTCGGCTCGCCTACTATAAACATGGGTTTCGCCCCCGGCGTCCTGGTGCCGAAGCACGGCGTTTACGCGGCGAAAGTGTTCCTGGATAACGGCGAGGAGCGCATGGCTGTGACGAACGTCGGAGTCCGGCCCACGGTGTCCGGCGGAGACCAGGTCTCGGTCGAGAGCTTCATCCTGGACTACGAGGGCGACCTTTACGATCGCCGGGTCCGTGTGGAGTTCCACCACTTCATCAGGCCTGAGTGCAAGTTCCCGGATACGGAGGCGCTCAGGGAACAGATAAGGCGCGATGCGGACAGCACGCGCGAATACTTTGCAGGCAAATAATGCGATACGGCCCGCCCCAGCCGGGGCGGGCCGCTTTTACAAGGGGGCGAGGGCAATGAACGACCGGCCCGCCGCGCTGGAAAGGCTGTATTTCGGCCTGGCGGCGAGGATAGACCTGCCCAAGCGGCAAAAACGCGCGATGCTGGCGGACTTCCACCGCGCCGCGGAAAAGCTCATAGCCGACGGGGCAACGCCGGAGAAGGCTGCTGAACGGCTGGATTTTGAGCGCCTGGGCGACTTTTATCTCAGGCGCGCGGACTACTGGTATCCGCTCGACGACGCGGCGAAGATCTACCCCATGTCGATGACGGACGGCTGGATGTCGGTGTTCCGGCTCTCGGCCTATTTGGACGCGCCGGTGGAGCCGGAGCTGCTCCAGGCGGCGCTGCACTTCACGCTTCCGCGCTTCCCCTTTTTTGCGACTTCGGTGCGCCGCGGCGTATTCTGGCACTACATAGACGGCGCAAAGCGGCGCTTTGTCATAACGCCGGAGACGGAGCCTCCCTGCGCACCCATGAACGTTGCAGCGGGCGACGCGCAGTCCTTCCGGGTCGTGTACTACCGGGAGCGGATAAGCGCGGAGTTTTTCCACATCCTCACGGACGGCACGGGCGGCATGGCCTTCCTGACGGCGCTGGTAACGGAGTACCTGCGCCTGCGCGGCGAGGCGCGGGGCGCTGAGGCTCCGGCAGAGGCTGAGCCCTACGGCGAGCAGTGCGAGAACGCCTTCGAGCGCTATGCCGCTTCCTGCCCTGCGGAGGGCGGCGGCTTTGTGGAGAAGCCGGCGGTGCGGCTCCGCGGCCGGCTGGCAAAGGAGAGGCCGGCGCGAATACTTCATTTCGAGATGGATTCGGAGCGGCTCAGACAGGCGGCGCGCTCCAGGGGCGTTACGGTGACGGCACTGGTCCTTGCCTTCATGACGGAGGCGGCTTATGCGGCCTCGGACGAGAGCCGCGGCGACATCAGCATCCAGGTGCCGGTAAATATGCGGAAGTATTGTCCTTCGCACACGCTGCGGAACTTTTCGATGTATTTCAGCGTGCGCACGCCTCGCGCGAAGGCCGGGGACGCGCAGCAGCTGCTGCCGGACATCTCACGCCAGCTGGCGGAGGGCGGCTCGGAGCAGTCGATGCGGCGGATGCTGGCCTCGACGACGCAGATGGTGCATCTTTTGAGCTGCGTACCTCTGGCGGTGAAGCGCCCCGCGGCGCGCCTGGCCTACGGCTTTCTGGGCGAGCGGGCGTTCACAAGCACGCTTTCAAACCTGGGCGCGGCGCGGCTGCCGGAGGACGTGGCGCCGCATGTGCGGAAGCTGGATTTCGTGCTCGGCACAGGCGAGCAGAGCCGCGCGGCCTGCGCGATGGTGACGCTGGGCCGCTGTGCCGTGCTCAGCGTGACGAAGCTGACGGAGGACAAGAGCTTTGAGACGCGGCTGCTGGAACTATTCGAGGCGGCGGACGTACCCGTGAAATTGAGTGGGAGCATGCTGTATGGGGCCTGAGATCGAGATGAGCTATCCCGTGCCGAGGCGCCGGGTGCTGAACCTTTTGAAGCTGCGCCGCGCGGCGCTGCGCATATTTGACTTTGCCGGAGCGGTGTGCGTGCTGGCGAACGTGTGCATAGGCGGTCCTGCCTGGAGCGCCGTGGTGCTGGTCTCGCTCTGGCTGGTCTGGACGAATCTGTTGGCGCGCCCGCTGGTGGAGGACGGCGCAGCGGAGCGGCTGTCTCGGCTTTTCCTGAGCGTGTGCGCTCTGGTGCTGACGATAGAGCTGGTTTTTGGCGGGAGCTATACGGGCATAGTTCTGCCCGTGCTGCTCGCCTGTACGCTTGTGCTGCTTTTGGCGGTGTACTACCTGGGCCGACGCAGGAGCCTGATGCCGCTGCTGCGGCTGCTGGCGCTGGCGGTTTTGGACATAGCCGCGGCGCTCTGCGGGCTGCTGCCGCTCAACCTGCCCGCCTCCATCACGCTGATGGCGCTCAGCCTGGCTGCCGCGCTCCCGGCCCTCTTCCTCCGCCGCAGCGAGGTGATGGCGGAGCTCAAAAAACGCCTGCACAGATGAAAAAGCCCCGGTGCAATGGACCGGGGCTTTGCTTTTTATCAGTTCCTCCGCCAGGTGGAGGGGAGGAAGAGTATGAGCATGGGGTAGATCTCAAGCCTGCCCACGAGCATGTCAAAGGAAAGCAGCAGCTTCGAGAAGTCTGAGAACATCTCATAGTTGCCCATCGGCCCGACGAGGCCGATGCCGGGGCCTATGTTCGAGATGCAGGCGGAGACAGCGGAGAAGTTTGTCTCCAGGTCGAAGCCGTCCAGCGAAATGATGAGGGTGGAGATGAATGTGATGGCGATGTATACAGCGAAGAACACCAGCGTACAGCGGATAGTTGTGGCGTCCACGCTGTGGCCGCTCATACGAACGGAGACGGTGCGCCTGGGGTTGAGCATTTTGCCGACTTCCTCCGCGGCCGCTCTGGCGAGAATGACGATACGGGAGACCTTGAGTCCGCCGCCCGTACTGCCAGCGGAGGCGCCAGTGAACATGAGCAGGATGAGCATGGCTTTGGAATAGGCCGGCCAGTGGTTAAAGTCCGCCGTGGCGAAGCCAGTCGTCGTCATGATGGACGATACCTGGAAGTAGGAGTAGCGCAGCGCGCGCCAGAAGCCGCCGTAGTTGTCCATGATGTTGAGGGCAATGGTGACGGTCCCGAAAGCGGCGAAGCCGAGGTAGAGGTGCAGCTCGGAATCCATCAGCGCCGGGCGGAATTTTTTCATCAGCAGAAGGAAGTATATGCTGAAGTTCACGCCGAAGAGCAGCATAAAGGTTGCCGTGACAAAGTCTATATACGCGCTGTCATAATAGCCGATCGACAGCGCCTTGACGCTGAAGCCTCCGGTGCCGGCAGTTGCCATGGCGTGGTTAATGGAGTCGAAGAAAGGCATCCCGCCGAGGCAGAGCAGGATGATGAGTATGACCGTAAGCGCGATATAGATGAGGTAGGTTATGGCGGAGCTGTGCCTAATCCTCGGCACGAGCTTGCCGACCTGAGGACCTGGGACCTCGGCGCGCATGATGTGCATACTGCGCTCTTCGGAGAGCGGGAGCACTGCCATGATGAAAACAAGGACGCCCATGCCGCCTATCCAGTGTGAGAGGCTGCGCCAGAGCAGCGAGGCGTTGCTCAGCTCCTCGACATTCACAAGTATGGAAGCGCCGGTCGTCGTGAAGCCGGAGACGATCTCGAAGAAGGCGTCCACATAGCTGGGGATCTCGCCGGAAAATACAAAGGGCAGCGCGCCGACGAGACTCATGAGCAGCCAGGACAGCGCAACGCTTACAAAGCCCTCCCTGGCATAGATATCGCCGTGCTTGAGCTTCGGCAGGGTCAGCAGAACCGCCAGCACCGCCGCGATCGCCATGGTCAGCAAAAATGAGACCGCGCTCTCGCCATAGACCGCGGCCGTTATCACAGGGCCGAGCATGAGCGCCGCCTCGACGCCCATGACTCTTCCCAGTATCTTCGATATCATCCTGTAGTTCATCTGACGGCTTACTCCTCAAATATGTCGCCAAACCGCTGCATACCGAACTTCGTCGTCACCGCGATGACGCTGTCGTGTCTGCGTATGCTGTCTCCGCCGCCGGGGATTATGCATTCGTTTCCCCGGATGATCGCGCCGAGCAGCGTGTCACGGCGTATTCGCAGGTCTTTCAGGGGGATGCCCTGCCTTTCAGCATCGTTTCTGATGAAGAACTCCAGGACCTCGGCCTTGCCCTCTGCAATCTCGTGCAGGGACTCGATGCCGCTGGCGTCTATGGAGTTCTGCATGGCGCGGACGTAGCTGACGATACCGTCTGCCGCGATGTTTTTGGGAGTGACGAAGCTGTCCAGCTTGTGAGAATCGACCATCCTGCGGAAGCAGTCGTCGTTGACCTTGGTGATGACCTTGCCGACGCCGCTGCGCGCCGCGAACATGGAGGTGATGATGTTGTCCTGGTCGCTGCCGGTGAGGGCGACGAAGGCGTCCGTTGTGCGGATGCCCTCCTCCTCGAGGAGCCTGGGGTCCGTACCGTCTCCAAGCAGCACCTCGGCTTTGGGGAGGATGCCCTTGATGATCTCACAGTGGCTCTCGCTCCGCTCGATAATTTTGACACGCATACCAGCGTCCAGCAGCTGCGAACCGAGATAAAGCGAGATCCGGCTGCCGCCGAGGATCATGACGTCTCTGACGCTGCGCTTGTAAGTGCCGGTAGCCTTGAAGAAGGCGCTCATAGCCGCTGGCGCGCCGACGACGTTCACAATGTCGCCCGCCTGGAGGACGTAATCGCCCTTCGGGATGATGACGTTCCCGCAGTGTTCAACCGCGCAAACGAGGATACCGCTGCCGTAGCGGTCACGCAGTTTCGAGAGGCGCAGGCCGCAGAGAGGGTTGCCCTCCTGCAGCGTGAAACCGACCATCTCGGCGCGCCCCTTTGCGAAGGACTCGACCTTTGCCGCGGATGGGAAGCGCAGGATGCGCGATATCTCGGCGGCGGCGGCCTGTTCCGGGTTCAGCACCAGGGAAAGGCCAAGCTCGTCCTTGAGGAACACCATCTGCCGGAAATACTCCATCGTGCGCACGCGTGCGACGGTGTTCTTGACGCCCAGCTTCTTGCCTGTGAGGCAGCAGAGCATATTAACGGAGTCGTCGCTCGTGACGGCTATGAGCAGGTCCGCGTCTCCCACGCCGGCCTCGGTCAGGACGGTGTAGTCCGCGCCATTGCCGAAGAGCACCATGGCGTCCACGCAGTTGGACACCTCGCCCAAGCGCCCGGCGTTATTGTCCACGACTGTGATATCGTGGCCTTCCTCGACCAGGCGCGCAGCGATCTCCTGACCCATTCTGCCCGCGCCGACGAGAATGATCTTCATAGTCCCTTACGCTCCCTGAATTATTGAGATATTTTCTTGCGCCTGCGGCGGTTTCTGCCGCGGCTGCGCGGCTGCGCAGACTTTGCGGCGTAGAAGCTCTGCATATCCTCGTCCGCCCGGTAGGCGAGGCGCCCGGCTGAATAGCCGTCCTCGGTGTGCTTAAACTTGATACGCAGCAGCAGCTTGCCGTCCTGCGGACACTCGGCCAGGCACATATACCTGTGGTCGCCCTGATTTACCCACTTGGAAAACTCCAGCGCCGCGCCGCAGATCGGGCAGGCAGGCGCGGAGAGCTTGGCGTCCGCAAAGGCGTCTCCCTTGGAGACGTAGCCGCTGAATGCAGCGTGGTCGATGGGCTCCGGACCGTCCTGACGCGGTTTCTTCTCCTTGCCTGAGCGCCGCGCGAGCAGCTCGGCTGCGTCCGCATATTGCTTCATGCCCAGTTCCATGTCCAGGCGAGAGCAGACCAGGCCGGTGTTGTAGGCGTCGCCCAGTGCGTCGTGCGCGACGCGCGTCTGTTCAATGCCGAAGTGCTCCATCGCCGTGGCCAGGGACTTCTGATTCTTGTCCCCGTCCGTCTGGAGGTTGTATATGAGCTGGAGGTTCACCCAGCCGGATATCCAGTCCCAATCCAGGTCGTGGATGATGATATTCTGTTCCATTATCCCCTGGTCGTCGTAGCCCCAGGTGAGGAAGGTCACGCCGTCGCCGCACCATTCGCGGAACTGGGCTAGCGCCTCCGGGAAGGAGACGCCGTGCGAGAGCCGCTCCTTATCGAAGCCGGTGAGCTTTTTGACCTTGTAGTGCATCCTTTTGAAGTAGACGGGCTTGACGTCTATCTGAAACTCCTCTCCCGGAGTCATGTCCTCATTCAGCCTGACGGCGCCGATCTGTATGATCTCGCCGCGGAGATGGATGGGCAGCTTGTTGAATACGGAGGACTTGGAGCTCATCGCCTGGTTCCACTCCAGGTCCACCACGACATAATTCATACGAATACCGTCCCCTTTTCCCAAACACAGTCAAATCATTATAGCACAGCGTCTTACATATATCAATCGGGCATTTTGCGCCTTTTGCGTATAAAAAAGCATAAAGATGCGAGCAAAAAGGCCGCTATGCCCAGCCATTGGGAGGTGGAGAGCCCCAGAAACGCGCCCCTTTCCGCGTCCCCGCGCCAGAACTCCAGGACGAAGCGGAAGGGCGAATAGCAGAGGATATAGAACTCCGCGGCGAAGGGCGCGCGTGCGGGCGCGGCCGTGAACCACAGCAGCAGGAAAAACAGCGCGAGCTGGGCGGCGGCCTAGAAGAGCTGGACGGGCAGGAGCGGCACGCCCGACGGCGCGCCCAGAGAGGCCTCCGGGAACACGACGGCGAGGCAGGACGAGGACTCCACGCCCCAGCAGCATCCCGCGCAGAAGCAGCCGACTCTGCCCAGCGCGCCGATGAGCGGTATGCATGGCACGAGCAGCGGCAAAAAGTCCGCAAACCGGACGCGGTAGGCCCGCGCGCTCAGGTACGCCGCGGGAAGCGCGCCCAGGACTCCGCCGAAAAACACGAGCCCGCCCGACAGATAGCCGAAGAGCTCCTCCACGCCCGCCCCGGAGCGGATGAGCGCAAGAAGCTCGGGCAGGACGGTGAGGATATAGACCAGTTTTGCGCCCAGGAGAGCGCCCAGGACGGCAAAGACATAGATATACACGGCGTCGTCGCGCTTGAGCGAGAAGCGCGGCGCGCGCAGCAGGATGAACAAAAGCCCCAGCAGAAAGCCGAGGACGCCCAAAAGCCCGTACATGGGCAGGGTGCGGCCGAAGATGCGGATGAATGGAAGCATGGCGGCTCCTTAAAAAAACAGTGTAACGGGGGAAGGCCCGTTACACTGAGAGTTGACGCCGGAAGGGCTCAGAAATGCATGAAAGAGGCGAGGCCGAAGGTGCCGATGCAGGCGACGCAGGCGATGAAGATGAGCGCCCCGCCGATGAGCGCGATGAGCGAAAGGACAAAGCCTGCGGTGCGCATGGGTCCGTTGTAGCCGAGCTGCTTGGACTTTGATGCGTAGACCAGACCGACTATGCTGAGCACGACGGAGATGATGCTGGAATAGCCGAAAAACCAGAGCAGGACTGCGATGACGCCCATTATCAGGCTGACGACAGCCTCGTTCTGGCCGGGGACCTGTCCGCTTTGGTTGTTATTATCGTACACTGTAAAACCCTCCTTGTTTTCAGCTTCAATTTACCATTTGCCCCGCTGCTTGTCAATAGAAGTCGAAGTTTGCGGCGGGGTGTGGGAGCGCGGTAAATGGTTTGAAATGAGCGGCATATTATGCTATACTCGCAGTATTGTGGAAAGAGGTGTTTGTTTATGAATATAGTGGTGCTCTGCGGCGGGCTTTCGCCGGAGCGGAACGTCTCGCTCTCGAGCGGGACGAAGATAGCCTCTGCGCTGATGGACCTGGGTCACAAGGTCGTGCTGGTGGATATGTTTTTCGGCCTGGAGGACTACGCAGGCGGGCTGGAAGGCATCTTCGACGCGCCCCCGGCCCTGGGCGGCACGCGCATAGACGAGGCCGCGCCGGACCTGGAGGTGGTCCGCGCCTCGCGGAAGCTGCGGTCGGATTCGATGTTCGGGGACAGGGTCCTCGAGGTCTGCGGCATGGCGGACATAGTTTTCATGGCCCTGCACGGCCGCTGCGGCGAGGACGGAAAGGTCCAGGCCGCCTTTGACCTGCTGGGGATTAAATATACCGGCAGCGGCCACCTGGGCAGCGCCATCGCAATGGATAAGGACCTGACGAAGCGCGTCGTGGCGCCGCTCGGTGTCCTGACGCCGGAGTGGAAGCTCTACGACAGCCGCTCGCTCGAGCCGGAAAAGGTCTGCGCCGAGTGCGCCCTGCCCTGCGTGGTGAAGCCGGTGGACTCCGGCTCCAGCATCGGCGTGGACATCGCCCGCACACGGGAGGAGCTGCTGAACGCCTTGGCAAAGGCCGCGGCCGAGGGCGGCTCCGTGGTGGTCGAGCGCTACATAGAGGGCCGAGAGATACAGATAGGCATCCTGGACGGCAGACCCCTGCCCAGCATAGAGATAAGGCCGCTCACCGGCTTTTACGACTATAAGAACAAATACCAGCCCGGCGCGGCGGAGGAGATAACCCCCGCGCCCATCCCCGCGGAAGCCGAGGAGCGCCTGGCGAAAGCAGCGCTCACCGTATATGATGCGCTGGGGCTCTCGGCCTATTCCCGCGCAGACTTCATTTATGACGCAGAGGGGAAGTTTTGGTTCCTGGAGATAAACACCCTGCCGGGCATGACTCCGACGAGCCTGGTCCCGCAGGAGGCCGCCGTGCTCGGCATATCCTATCCCGAGCTGTGCCAGAGGATAATAGATTCCTCTATGGAGAAGTACGCATGATTGGCATGACGGTGTCGAAGGTCGCGGAATACACGGGCGGGACGCTGCACGGAGGCGGAGGCGAGCGCGAGGTGCTGGGCGCGGTCCGGGATAACCGCGAGGTAACGCCGGGCCTGATGTTCTGCGCCCTGCCCGGCGCGCGCGTGGACGGCCACGACTTCATCGGTGCGGCGCTTGAAGCCGGCGCGCCCTGCTGCCTGGCGCAGAGGGTGCCGGAGGGCGTCGCGGGTCCTGTCATAACTGTGCCGGACGTGGCCCGGGCGATGGCGGAGCTGGCCTCCGCCTGCCGCGGCGCGGTAAAGGTCCCGGTGGTGGGCGTAACGGGCAGCTCCGGCAAGACCACGGCCAAGGAGATGATAGCCCGCGTCCTGGGCCGGAAGTTCCGCACGCTCAAGACGGAAAAGAACTTCAACAACGAGCTGGGCGTCCCGCTGACGCTCTTCCGCATTGGCCCGGAGACGGAGGCCGCGGTGGTGGAGCTGGGCATCAGCAATTTCGGTGAGATGCACAGGCTGGGCGCGATGGCTAGGCCGGACATAGCGGTGTATACGCTCATCGGCCGCTCGCACCTGGAAGCGCTGGGCGACCGCCGCGGCGTCCTGCGGGCCAAGACGGAGCTGCTGGAACACATGCCGGAGAACGGGCTCGTCATCGTGAACGGGGACGACGACCTGCTCGCGGGGCTCGAGTGCCGGCAGAGGAAGCTCTGCTTCGGCCTGGACGAAGGCTGCGACGTGCGCGCGGAAAACTACCGCTGCCTGGGCGCGGAGGGCTCGAGCTTCACCGTGGTGAGCGGGGAGCACAGGATAAATACGCGCGTGTCGGCCTACGGGCGGCACATGGTATACGCGGCGCTGGCCGCCGCGGCGGTGGGCATCGAGCTGGGCGTGCCGGACGCGGAGATAGCCGCGGGCATAGCCGAGTACGAGCCGGTGGGCCGCCGTGCCAGCGTCATAGACACGGGGAAGATAACGATAATAGACGACTGCTACAACGCGAACCCGGACTCAACGCAGATGGCGATAAAATCCGCCTCTGACCTGGGCGGAAGGCTGGTCTGCATCCTGGGAGATATGCTGGAGCTGGGCGAGCGGAGCGAGGAATTCCACATCGAGACCGGCAGGGCGGCGCTGGAAGCGGGCGCGCTGCTGCTCACGAGCGGGCCGCAGGCCGCGGCCATGGGCGGCAGGCACTACGCGGGCAAAGCGGAGCTCATAGCCGACCTGCCGAATCAGATACGCCCCGGAGACAGGGTCCTGGTGAAGGCCTCGCACTCCATGGCCTTTGAGGACGTCACCGAGGCGCTCAAGGAGCTGTAAAAGCGGGTGATGTGATGCGAAAGCTGGCCTGTGCCGCGCTCTCCTTTGCCGGGGCCGCGGCGGCCGCGCACTATCTGCTGCCCGGCGGCGCGCTGCTCTGGTGCGCGGGCGGGCTGGCTTTGCTCTGCCTTCCCGCGGCGCTGCTGCTGCGGAATACTGCAAGGCTGAGGTCACTCATCATCTGCATCTTCGCGGCGCTGGGCCTGTGCTGGTACTCGGCCTACACCGCCATATACGTGGAGCCTGCCGCCGGACTTGCGGGCAGCGAGCTGAGCGTGACCGCCCGCGTCCTGGACTATCCCGTGCGCGACGAGGGCTACGCCTCCGTCGAACTGCGCATAGAGCAGGAGGGCCTGCCGCGCGTCAAGACCGCGGTATACGACTACGAGGGCCTGATGCCGGAGCTGAGACCGGGCGACCTGGCGGAGTTCCCGCTCGAATTCATCTCCGCGCTGGAGCGCTACGGCGAGGAGACGGATATCTACTCCTCGCGCGGCATCCTCCTGCGCGCATACCTGGGCGGCGAGGCGGAGAATGTGAGGCGCGACTGGCGCAGCTTCCTGAGCTTCCCGATGGAGCTCTCGAACCTCGTGCGTGGCGCGGTGGAAGAGCTGTTCCCGGAGGACGTGCGGCCCTTCATGCTCGGCCTGCTCATAGGCGACACGAGCGGGCTCTACGACGACTTCGAGCTCGACAACGCCCTTTCCGTGGCAGGGATACGCCATGTCGTGGCGGTGTCGGGCATGCACCTGTCGTTTCTCTACGCCGTGCTCGTGGCGCTCTTCGGCAAGCGGCGGGCGTCCATGGTGGGTGTGCCGGTCATCGTGCTCTTCACCTTCGTCGCGGGCTGTACGGCCTCCGTCGTCCGCGCCTGCGTGATGCTTTTGCTCGTCATGCTGGCGCCGCTGCTCAGGCGGGAGGCGGACGGGCTCACCTCGCTCTGCGCGGGTCTGCTCATACTGCTCATCGCCAACCCGCTCTCCATAGCGGCGGCGGGGCTGCAGCTCTCATTTGCGGCCATGGCGGGCATAATACTCTTGACGCCCAGGGTCTACGCCCGGCTGGACGCGCTCTTCCGCCGCGGCGACAAAAAGCGCAGGCCCAATGCCGCGCTCAGCTTCGTCATGGCGAGCCTGTCGAGCTCGGTGGGCTCCATGGCCTTCACGACGCCGGTGGTGGCGCTGCTCTTCGGCTATGTGTCCCTGGTCTCGCCGCTCACGAACATATTGACCCTCTGGGCAGTGTCCATCGCCTTCACGGGCGGCTATGCGGCGGTGCTGACGGGGCTCGTCTTTGCCCCGCTCGGCACGGCGATAGGTTGGTCCACCGCCTGGTTCGCGCGCTACGTGGCCTTTGCGGCGGAGTTTTTGGCCTCGCTGCCGTATTCGGCGGTCTACACCGTGGACAGGCTCGTGTCCTGGTGGCTCGTGCTGGTCTATGCGGAGTTCGGCCTCGCCTGGCTGTTCCGGGACAGGAAGCGCGGCTTCCGCGCGCTCGCGCCCACGGTCTGTTCGGTGATGACGCTGGTGTTCGTGATCGCAACGGCCTGGAATCAGAGCCGGTCGGAGAGCTCCGTGACGGTCCTGGACGTGGGCCAGGGCCAGTGCGTGGCCGCCGTCCACGGCGAGCACGCCGCGCTCATAGACTGCGGCGGCCTGAGCGCCTGGGACAACGCCGGGGACACGGCCTCAGAATACCTTCTGAGCGAGGGACGCAGAGGCATAGATGCGCTGGTGCTCACGCACCTGCACGCGGACCACGCCAACGGCGTGCAGCGCCTGCTCTCGCGCATAGACGTCGGCACCTTGTATCTGCCCTACGGCGCGGACGATGAGGACGGGCTGCTCGAGGGCATACTCGAGAGCGCCGCCCGGCACGGGACGAGCGTGGAATATGTCCGCGGGGGCGACCTGGACGTGGAATTCGGCGCGCTGAGGCTCCGCCTGTTCGAACCCATAGAGGCCGGGGACGAGAATGAGCGCGGCGTCATAGCGCTGGCGAGCGTGGGCGAATTCGACGCGCTCGTAATGGGCGACGTGAACACGGCGGTGGAGCGCAGCCTTGTGGAGCGCGCACAGCTGCCGGACGTGGAGCTGCTGGTGGTGGGCCACCACGGCTCGAAGTATTCGACGAGCTTTGAACTTCTGGAGGCCGCGCGGGCGGAGACGGCGGTGATATCAGTAGGCTGGAACAATTACGGCCACCCGACATACGAGGCGATACGCCGGCTCGAGATCTGCGGGCTGGAGATATACAGGACGGACGAGGACGGAACGGTCACAGTGAGGACAGGATACGATGGCAAAGAGAGCTGAAAAAAAGGCTCCGAAGCAGTCGGAGCGGCTGAATTACGGCGAGGTGAGCCGCGAACTCAAAACGGGCGGTCCGCAGCGGCTCTACCTGCTCTACGGGCAGGAGGACTATCTGCGCGAGGCCTTTCTGGGCGAGCTCAAGGCCCTGTGCCTGCCGGACGGGGGCGACGACTTCAGCTATCACCGCCTAGACGGGCGGACGCTGGACATGAGAGAGCTGGAGGAGGCGGTGAACGCCCTGCCCTTCCTTTCCGAGCGCGCGCTGACGGAGGTGCGCGGCTACGACCTGGGCCGCTGCCGGGACCAGGAGGCGGAGGCGCTGGAGCGCATCGTCTCGGACATCCCGGAATACTGCACGCTGGTGTTCGTGCAGGACTCGGGCTATGAGCCGGACCAGCGCCAGAAGGCGGTGAAGTCGCTCAAGAAGTACGGCAAGGTGATAAACTTCACCTCCCAGGGCCAGGCCCCGCTGGTGAAGTGGATATCCAAGCGCTTTGCCGCTCTGGGCAAGGCGGTGACGCCGGACGCCTGTCTCGCGCTCATATATTCGAGCGGCGAGCTCATGAGCGGGCTCATCCCGGAGATCGAAAAGCTCGGCGCGGGCGTGCGCGGCGACACCGTGACGGCGCAGGACGTTGAGCGCATGGCCCTACGCCGCCCGGAGGCGCGCATCTTCGACATGACGGACTGCCTGGCCGCCCGCGACTACGACGGCGCGGCGAGGATACTGGCGGACCTCATCGCCATGGGCGAGGAGCCCATCGTCACCGTTGCGGGCATAGGGATGCAGATGCGCAGGCTCTACGCCGCGCGCCTGGCGATAGACGAAAAGCTCGGCCCGGACTTTGTGAAGGAGCTCTACAAGATAAACTACGGCTTTATAATAGACAAGCTCATGCGCGCGGCGCGCGGCTTCACGCTGGAGTCGCTGGAAAGGGCGGTGGAGCTCTGCGCGGAGACGGACTACGCGATGAAAAGCAGCTCCGCGGACGACACGGAGCTGCTCTGCGACCTGCTCATCAAGCTGGCGGCGGGGGCGTGAACATGATAAGCGTGAAGGAGGTCATAGTCGTCGAGGGGCGCTATGACAAGAACACCCTGTCCCAGGTGTTCGACGCGGTGATCGTGGAGACATCGGGCTTCGGCCTTTTCAAGGACGGGGAGAAGCTGGCGCTCCTGCGGCGTCTGGCTGAAAAGCGCGGCCTTGTCGTCCTGACGGACAGCGACGGCGCGGGCTTCGTCATCCGCAACTACATAAAGGGCGCGATAGACCCGGCCCTGGTGAAGATGGCCTATATCCCGGACGTGCCGGGGAAGGAGCGGCGCAAGTCCTCGCCCTCGAAGGAGGGCAAGCTGGGCGTGGAGGGCATGAGCGCGGAGGTGCTCATAGCCGCGCTGCGCCGCGCGGGCGCGACACTGGGCGGCGAAACCGCAACGCACAGGACGGGCGGCATAACAAAGGCGACGCTCTATGAGCTGGGCCTGAGCGGCAGGCCGGACAGCGCCGCGCGGCGCAGGGAGCTTTTGAAGAAGCTGTACCTGCCGGAAAAGCTGGGCGCGAACGCGCTCCTGGATGTCCTCAACGCGCTCTATGACGAGGAAAGCCTCAGAGCGAGCGTTCTTCAATAATAGCTCCGGCGAGCATGGCCACGAGCAGGATCGCCTGAGGCAGAGTGGCAAGCTCGCGAGCGAGCTGATATGTATCAAAATTCCAAATTGTAAGCGGCCCGGTGTGCATGAAGAGGACGAAGGAGCAGAAGAGAAGCACACAGGAGAGCTGCAGCGAGCGTATAAGCAGTTCCCACGAGATCTGGCACATCGAGAGCACACGCCGGATGAGTTTCAAGGCGCTCACCTCCGTGAATATTGTAGCGGGCGGGGAGGGGCGCGGGCAATGCAAAATATTTGCCGAATGAGGAAAAATGATGTTTACCTCCGGCGCGGCGCTGTGCTATACTGTGTTATGTAAATTGAAATGTGGGGGGATCTGCCATGAAATGCCCGTTCTGCGGCTATACGGAGAGCAAGGTTATAGATTCTAGACCGGCGGAGGAGGGCGCGACGATAAGAAGAAGGCGCGAATGTCTCGCCTGCCAGAAGCGCTTCACAACATACGAAATAATAGAGCGCCTGCCCCTGGTCGTCATAAAGCGCGACGGCAGCCGCCAGACCTTTGATAAACTTAAGCTGATAAACGGCATGGTCCGCGCCTGTGAGAAACGCCCCGTGCCTCTCACCGCGCTGGAGCAGATAGCCGACGACATAGAGCAGGAGCTGCAGAGCGCGCTGGAGCGCGAGATCAGCACAACGGAAATAGGCGAGATGGTCATGAAGCGGCTCAAGGACGTGGACGAGGTCGCATATGTCCGCTTTGCCTCGGTCTATAGGTCGTTCAAGGACATAAACACCTTCATGGAAGAGCTCACGAAGCTCTTGAAGCAGAAGGAGAACTGAGATGGCCGTCGGCATAAGGCCGTGGAGGCCGGGGGACGCGCCCGTCATAGTGGAGGCGCTGAATGACCCCGGCGTGACCGACAATCTGAGGGACGGCCTGCCGAAGCCCTATACCGAGGCCGACGCGCTCAAGTACATAATCGCATCGCAGGAGGAGGGCGCTTACGCTTTCGCCATCACCGAGGACGGCGCCGCAGTCGGCAGCATACAGCTCAGCCGGCAGGGGAATATCCACAGCCGCACGGCGGAGCTTGGCTACTATGTCGTCCGCCGCCGCTGGGGCAAGGGCATAGGTTCTGAGGCGCTGCGGCTCGCGTGCAGATTCGCGTTTGAGCAGACCGACCTCGTGCGCATATACGCCGAGCCCTTCGTTGAAAACGCCGCCTCGAGACGGGCGATTGAGAAAAACGGCTTTGCCCTCGAGGGCATCATGCGGAAGAACGCCGTGAAAAACGGCAGGGTGCGCGACATGTGCATGTACGCGCTCGTGAAGGAGGACGCGTGATGAACGCCTTTCTACTCATTTTCGGCGCCGTCGTGCTGGCTGTGGGAGTCGCAGCGGGGCTGTATTTCGCCGGGGGCAAGGGTTGGAAATGGGTCAACACGACGGATGACAAGGACAGGTACGACGAGAAGGCCGTGCTGAGGTTTTTGTCGAAGTGTATGTACGCTCTGGGCGGCTGTTTCGGCGGCGGCTTCCTGCTCGGCGGGCTGCTGGATTCGACCTGGCCCGTGTACGCGGGCATGGTGCTGACGCTCGGTGTGTGCGTGTTCATGCTGGTGTATATGAACACCGGCGGGAGATTCTTGAAGAAACTACAATAAGGGGATGAGGTCCCCCTCGGCCGCGAGGCCGAAACCGCTTTGTTTGAGCTGATGACTTCTGCGCGCGGCATTGCCGTGCGCGGGAGCATCGGCTTTTTTGTTTTGAGAGGTGTTGGATGTGAAAAAGACGCTCATACTCATACTTGCGGCCATACCTACTGGCATAGCCGTCGGGGCCGTGGACGCGGTGTTCGGGCGGGTGCTGCTGTATATAGGCGAGGTCAGGGACGCGCATGTGTTCTGGCTTGTACCCTTCCTGGGCGTCGTCGGAGCGGCCATGGCCTGGGCGTATAAGAACTACGGCGCGGGCTGTGAGAGCGGGATGGGCATGGTGTTTGAGGCGGGCCACGGCGAGAGGGAGGAGATACCGCTGCGGCTGATACCCTTCGTCATGTGTGCGACCTGGCTTACGCATCTGTTCGGAGGCAGCGCGGGCCGCGAGGGCGTGGCGGTGCAGCTGGGCGCGGCCATCTCACACAGGGTCGGGCGGCTGCTGAGATTTGAGGACGCGCCGAGAATAATGCTGATAACCGGCATGTCGGCGGGCTTTGCCGGCCTGTTCAGGACGCCGTTCGCAGCCACGGCCTTTGCCATGGAGGTGCTGACGGCTGGGCGGCTCGAGCACCGGGCGCTTTTGCCGGCGGCGACGGCGGCGCTGTGCGCGAGCGCGACCTCGGGCCTCTTGGGGCTGGAGAAATTCACCTTCGCGGTGACGGAGCTGCCGGACTGGAATGCGGAGCTGCTTATAAAGCTCGCGGTCCTGGGCCTCGCCTTTGGTCTTACGGGCGCGGCCTTCACATACCTGCTGAAAAAGTGTAAAAAAGAGGCGCAGACGAGGCTGAAAAACCCCATTCTGCGCATATTCGTGATGGGCCTTGCCCTCTCTGCCGTGCTGCTCATACTCTGGCGGGGACGGTACAGCGGACTCGGAACTAATCTCATAAACGCGTCCCTTGCGGGCGGTACGGTCTACGCCTGGGACTGGGCGGCCAAGCTCGTCCTGACGGCGCTGACGCTCTCGGCGGGCTACCAGGGCGGCGAGGTGACGCCTCTGTTCTCGATAGGCGCGAGCCTGGGAGCGGCGGCGTCTGGGCTTATTGGCCTGCCGGCGGCGCTCTGTGCAGCCATGGGCTATGCGGCGGTGTTTGGCTCCGCAACGAATACGCTCATCGCCCCTGCTCTCATAGGCGCGGAGGTGTTCGGCTGGGCTGCGGCGCCGTATATGCTCGTGACCTGCGCCTTGGCCTATGCCGTCAACGGGAACGGCTCCATTTACTCGGGCCAGAGGAAAGGGTAAAACGGAGATTTTCGCCGCTTTGCATAGGAAATACCGTCGAAAGCAGCCGGAATTTGTATTGCAGAGGGTGCGACGAGCGTGATATACTGAGTGAGTCAAAAAATGCTGCCGAGGGTGACGCGCTCCATCGTGTATAAGCTGCTCAGATGCGCCAACAGCTTTTCGTAGGAGCCTGCGGCGCTCTGCGCATCCTCGGACCGCACGTCGCTCATGAGCTCAAAGAAGGCGTCGGTAGTGCTGTCGATCTCCGAGTGCCGGATGAAGATATGCGTGTAGCCGTCGGCGGCGAGCCAGGCGTCCGAGGCCTTTTCCAGCTCGGACTCAGCCAGCTCAAACCGTCCCGCTTCGCAGTATGCGCGGGAGAGTTCGAGCGTTTCGGTCAGTCCGCCGGTGAAATCGCGCAGGTAGTTCAGGTTAATCCAGCTGCCGATGGCGAGCAGGAGCAATACAGCGCCGGCAAAAAGCTCGCGCTTCATCAAAAGACCTCCTTTGGCGCGTAGTATATCCCGCCCGCGCTGTCAAGCATGAGCAGATAGACATCGCCGGGTCCGGAGGCGCCGCGCTTTTTGAGTTCCTTTCTCAGCCAGGCCTCGTCGCGCCCAGTTAGACGGAGGTTTTCGCGCATGAGCTTGCCGTCGTTTATTACGATGACGGGATAGCCCGTGTCCCTGGGCGTCAGGCCCAGGTCGCGGACAGTTGCCGGCCGGAACTCCGGGTAGAGGATGACGCTGAGAGTCCCGTCGGTCTCGAGCACGGCGTATTCCACCTGGGCGGCATCGGTGACGTTTTGGGCGCGAAGCTCTTCGTAGAGCTCTTCTAGGTTCAGGCGGCAGCGCCGCATTTCCTTCTGGTCAATTTTGCCGCGTCGAATGAGAAAACTCGGGCGCCCGAAGAGCAGAGTACGAAGTCCGGCATGACGCAGCGCCGCGCCGGAGATGAGCAGCTCGCAGCAGCAGAGGACGACAATGGGCAGAAGCCCGTTCATGAGCGGGATGCCTATGTCCTGCAGCGGGTGGGCGGCTAGATCTGCAATGAGAACGGCAATGGCGAGCTCAGGCAGCTCCAGCTCGCTGAGCTGACGTTTGCCCATAAGGCGCATCGACACCACGAGCGCGAAATATACGACGAGCGTTCGGATAATAATTATAGCCAAGCAATCACTCCCCGCATATATTTTTACCTGTATTGGAGGCTGTTATAAGTATGGAAGGGAACAAAAGGCCGGAAATGGAGCGGATCACGACGCCTGAACTGGCGGAAAAGTTCATTGCGGAGCAGGTAGAGGCGCTGCGCGCGCAGATAGGCGAGGGCAAGGTACTGCTCGCGCTGTCGGGCGGCGTGGACTCTTCGGTGGTGGCGGCGCTGCTCATCAAGGCAGTCGGCAAGCAGCTCGAGTGCGTGCACGTAAATCACGGCCTGATGCGCAAGGGCGAATCGGAGCAGGTCATCGAGGTGTTCAGAAACCAGCTGGGCGCGAACCTGACCTATGTGGACGCGGTGGACCGTTTCCTGGACAAGCTGGCCGGCGTGGCCGACCCTGAGACGAAGCGCAAGGTGATAGGCGCGGAGTTCATCCGGGTGTTCGAGGAGGAGGCGCGCAAGCTCAAGGGCATCGGCTTCCTGGCGCAGGGCACGATATATCCCGATATTATTGAGTCCGGCCCGGTAAAGAGCCACCACAACGTGGGCGGCCTGCCGGAGGACCTGCAGTTCGAGCTGGTGGAGCCGGTGAAGTTCCTGTTCAAGGACGAGGTGCGCGTAGTCGGCAAGGCTCTGGGCCTGCCGGACAGCATGGTGTACCGTCAGCCGTTTCCGGGGCCTGGCCTGGGCGTCCGCTGCGTGGGCGCGATAACGAGGGACAGGCTGGAGGCGGTGCGCGAGAGCGACGCGATACTGCGCGAGGAGTTTGACAAGGCAGGCCTTGCGGGCAAGGTGTGGCAGTACTTCACGGTAGTCCCGCCGATAACGAGCACGGGTGTGCGCGACGGCAAGCGCGTAGACGCCTGGCCGGTGGTGATTCGTGCTGTAAACACGGTAGACGCGATGACGGCAACGGTAGCAACTCCCGATTGGCCGCTGCTCCTGAAGATAACAGACCGCATCCTCGCCGAGGTCCCCAACGTCAACCGCGTCCTCTACGACATGAGCCCCAAGCCCCCCGCAACCATCGAATGGGAATAACTAACGAAACCCGCAAAGCCTTGAAAACACTGGGCTTTTGGAACGGAAACGGGGCATTTGATAGCAAATTGATAGCAGATACCAAAACCGGATTTACTTTGTTCACTCCCGTATAGCGGGTGGCTTGCGGGTAAATCCTTCATATCCTAAGAAAAAGGTCTTGCTGACTTTCACCAGTCGGCAAGACCTTTTTTGCTATTTGTCTTTTCTCTGTTTCTTCAATCCTTTTATCAGAGCAT